>JAFAPC010000113.1 GCA_019247305.1 Pseudonocardiales bacterium | reverse complement strand
GTGCGACCGCGTCAAGAAACCACCGAAAAACACCTTCGCAACCAAGAAGCGCGACCAAGCCAGACGACCCAGCAAAGTCACCTACAAGATCAAAATAGTCCGGAAGAAGCTCCTACCAGCCCAAACGTCTTAACTCACCGGCATTGCAGCTCAGGAGCACTTTTCTCCGTCAAGACACGCCCTGACTGAAGCTTGCGGTGAATACTCAGGGCTAGGACTCACACAGCGTCCAGGCAAGACGAGCGCTCACCTACCCACGGCCACCGACTGTCAAGCCTTCACTACGGTCCGACAGCACCCATGAGGCAAGCTACGAGCGCGGTTGGTCTGTGGGTCCCGTGCCGGTGAGTTGCTCGTTGAGCACCCGGATGCGGATCAGCATCGCCGCCCTGGACCTCGGCCACCGACACTGAAGCCCCAGCTCAGCACTGCCTCCCACCGGTTTGCTCCGCTCTCCGACCCGACGCCAACCGTTCCACGACCTGCCGATGCTCACCCGCGCGATCCCGGCCAGCGTGTCGCTGAGCCATCGCTGGAACAACACCACGTGCCGGTACCGACGTCGCCTACCATGGTTGCATGTTCCGCCGCGAGCAGGTAGTCCAGAACGAGAGCATTGCGCGCCACATGAAGAGATTCTTCGGGACTCTTCCGAGCGAGCGCCAGCGAGATCCCGAGACGGTCGCGAGGAGCTACGGAGAATTTCTGTGGTATAGTGTGAACCAGCGTCTCGTGCTGCAGGAAAAGTTACCTGGGTCGCGTCTCTATGTCAGCCTGCCGATGCGTGATAGCGGCTATGGCTTCGCCGACCTCACCAAACGCGCCGTACTCATCTCAGACACACTTCTGCTCTCGCATCACAAGACAGGGAATTATCATGATATCACGGAGAGCTACAACCCGGATTTACCGCGCCCGGCGCCACTACCGATGAGTACCGGGCAGGTCGTCGTTTCTCGGATCGGTTTCGAAGAAATGTGGCGCGAGCAGGCGGGGTGGGGTCGGGACGATCTGGCGGAGATGTGCGTAATGGATTGCCCGAGCCTTGATGAGCTTGGACGGTGGATCCTCGACGCCGAATCACTACTCGCGGCGGGTCTGGTCTGGTATCTACCCAACTACGCGATCGCTACGTACGAAATAACAGACGGAGTTAGGGCGCCTTTCGATAAAGATAAAGTCAGGCCAGTTACCGTGATTGACTACTTGACCCGAGACGATCGGGCAGTGGACGCTTCTGGCGCAGAACCAGTGAAGAGTCAGCTCGTACGCCCCGTGTTGCGCATCGATCTGCCGTTCGTCGAAGGAGTCAACCTTCGTGATTTCGGTAGGATCACGGTTGGGGAATTCGCCTCGTACTCCGCCTTCCGGGGCTTCCTTCGCCAGAGCTTCCTGGGCATGGACGCGGCAGTCAACGCCGTCCAGTCGGACCGTGAACTCCGCAAGCTGGGTTTACAGATCGAGGACCAGGTTCGGTCAGTGCGCTCTAAGATGGAGACGGCGCGGAGGAAAAGAGCCGTAGCCGTAACCGGCGCCGTAATCGGATCTGTGGGGGCGATCCTCGTCGCTGTGTATGGACCGGAGCTAGCAAAGGCAGTCGCGGCCATCGGCGCAAGCGGCGGCGTATGGGGCATCATCCACGCCGCATCAGAGAACAGCACATGGGATCTTCGTCAGGACAAGTGGTACTACGTCTGGGCGCTAGCCAAAAAGGGCAACATCCACGTTATCTGAGCCGCCGCCCGCGCCAACCTTCCCCGGCGCCGACCTGAGGTCCACGCTCACCGTAAACCAGTGAGGCTGCACCCTCGACGAGCTGCCACCGCCCTCCCCACTCGGAGCAACCCGCATCGGCGGAATCAACCTGAATACACCACGGAGGCGCGCCACCCTGGCCGCGGTGTTCGCCCTCGCCGCCACACCCGCCGGCTTCACCGTCAAAGACCTAGCCCTCAAGGTTCACGCGATGACCGGGCACACCGATTACACCATCCGCGAAGCCGCTTACGACCTCCGCAAGCTCCGTGGCAAGGACCTGGTTATCAAACCCGATCGGTCCCACCGCTACCAGGTGCCATCCCATGCCGCCCGCACCATCGCCGCGCTGATCACGCTCCGCGAGCACGTCATCGCACCCATCCTGGCCGGCATCCGAAGCCCCCGGATGGGCCGCAAGCCCGCTCACTGGACCCGCATCGACCGCGACTACGAAACCCTCCGCATCAACATGCACACCCTCTTCCACGACCTCGGCATCACCACAGACACCGCGGCAGCATAGACAACATTGTGTCGATCGGGGTCCTGCAAGCGTTTAGGCGCGTCACCGGCAACGTGAACCCTACAGACACGCGAGATCGATTACTCTGAGTTATTTTGGGGCTGGTTGCATCACCCGTTTGGGGCTCATGGGCACGCGCAGGATATCGCATAGTATCAGCACCTCGTTGATCCGGCTCTTCAGAGTGAGGACAACCGTTTTCATGACGACACGTAGCACGTAGCTGGAGCTGTCCATGTCTCATCGGTACGAACCAGACCAGGATTGGACGCCTCCGCGTAGGCCGTCTCACGCCGGAAGCTCCTGGCTTGGGGAAACGCTGATAACCGGCTAACCGGCGACGGCCGAGGCGAGAGCGGGTGCGACATGGCGCAGGCCACGAAGAGCACGAAGCAGTACGTCGACAAGGGCTTCCTGCGGCAACTGACGCTGGCCACGGCGTGGGGTGAAGGCCTCGACGGGTTCGACCTTGGGCTGCTCAGCGTGGTGCTGGTGCCGCTGTCGAAGGCGTTCGGGATCTCGCCGTTGTGGGCTGGTCTGATCGGGGCGTCGTCGCTGATCGGTATCTTCTTCGGCGCGCCGATCGGCGGTGTGCTCACCGACCGCTTCGGCCGCAAGCAGCTGTTTTTGATCGACATCTGCCTGTTCGTCGTCTTCGGTGTGCTGCAGGCGTTTGTCACCGAGAGCTGGCAGCTGTTTGTCGTGCGGCTGCTGCTGGGCATCGCCATCGGGGCCGAGTACTCCATCGGCTCGTCGATGCTCTCGGAGTTCGTGCCGGCGCGCGGGCGTGGCCGCCGGGTGTCCTACATGATCGTCTTCTGGTACGGCGGCTATCTGGTCTCGGTGGCGGCCGCCTATGGCCTGCTGGACGGTCTGGGCTGGAGCTGGCGCTGGACGCTCATCACCAGTGCGGTCCCGGCGCTGGTGGTGCTGGGGCTGCGCATCGGGCTGCCTGAGTCGCCGCGCTGGCTGATGCTGCACGGGCGCACCGACGACGCCCGCGCGATCATCGACCGCTACCTCGGTGGCGAGAAGCACATGGCCGAGGCCAACTACGACTTGGACACCACGAACGAGGCCGGCTGGCGGCAGCTGTTCGCCCGGGGGATGCGCTCGCGCATCTTCTTCGCCAGCACTTTCTATATCTGCGTGGTGACGCCGTACTTCGCGATCGCCACATTCGCCCCGGAGGTATTTGGGTCACTGACCTCGATCTTCCTCAACGGCTTCGCGTTCATCGGGGCGATCGTCGGTATGCTAACCATCGAGTTCATCGGGCGCCGCAAGCAGCTGATCGGCCCGTTCTGGGTCATGACGGTGGCATTGCTGGTCCTCGGGCTCGGGCTGTGGGCCGGTGCGCCGCCGACGGTGCTGGTCGGTGCCATCGCGGTCTTCGCGTTCCTCAACGCCGTGACCGGCAACCTCACCGCCGTATACCCGGTCGAGGTGTTCCCGACCGACGTGCGGGCCACCGGTGTGGGCATCGCCAATGCGTTCAGCCGGATCGGGGCTGCGGTGGGCACGTTCCTGCTCCCGGTCGGGATCGCGGCCATCGGCCTGCCGTGGTGCATGGTGGCCGGGGCGGCGATGTGCGTGATCGGCGCCGGGGTTTCTCAGCTGTACGCCCCGGAGACCACCGGCAAGTCGCTGAGCCACACTGGCGTGCTCGCCCCCCGCTCTCGCCGGGGCGATCCTCGGCCTGAGGTTGCGCCTCGCCAGTAGCCCGGGTCGAACGCTGGCGTCGAGCAGCGGGACATCGACCTCGATAGGCTGGTGCGGGCACGAGTCAGGAACCTGGGCTGCCGGCGTCGTGAGCGACTTTGCGGGCGTGCTCGAAGTAGCTTTTGCCCTCGTCGGGGTGGCCCATATTGACCAGGTAGCCACCGATGCTTGCGGCCATATTGCTATCGACCAGGAGTAGGGTGGGAAGCTGGCGCGGTGGTCGAAGACTCCGTTTCCAGCTTCCCCCGTCAAGTGAAATAGGCCGCCGAGATCGGGTAGCAGGTCCAACCGGTGCAAAAACAACGTCAGAAGAACCAACCTGAGGTGGGCGGGTTGGCTAGCTTGCGGCTATAGGTTCTCGGTCCTGGCGGCGATGTGCTCGGGTGGTGTGTGGGGCCGGTAGCGTGCCCGGCGTGACGCGCGAGGAAGACCAGCGCAGCGAGTCGGTGACGGTGGAGCAGGTCGGTGCGGCGTTGGCCGCGTTGGGTTTGTACGACGGGAGCAACACCTCCTCTGAGCACACGGCGGAGGCTGCGCGCCTGGGCGGGACCGATGCGTACCGGGTGAGGATGGTCAACGCCTTGCTGGGCGCCGTCCAGACCCAGGCGATGCTCGCCGACGCCGTCGGGCTGGACGAGGAGGCCCGGCACGCCGCGCGGCGTGAGCAGTTGACCTCGGCCGGGGCCTTCGACGACCCGGCCGTGCGGGTTGGCTTCATCCGCTGGCAGGTTCTGCGGGCTGGCATCCCGCTTCGGCTGATCGCGCAGAATCCAGAGACCGGACCGATTCCGGTGGCCGCCGCGCACGCCGCCGAGGGGCTGCACGTGCTGCTGGGGGTGATCGGCTCCAGTTACCAGGCGGTCGCCGCCGGCGACGTGGAGACCCTCGCCGCGCAGGCCGGGTTGCTGCGGGCGGCTCGGGACTCGTTGCAGACCGCGATCGACAACACCGACATCCTGCTGCACATGCTCAAGTCGGTCGGCATTAGAGGCATAACGCTAGTTGCGCCACAACGCCCCCGAACCTTGGGAACCCACCCACGCACGACGAGCGGATGGGACGGACACCTCGGTGCGGAGGCGAGGCACGACGACCGGTGGGACCTGTGACATTCCGGCCAACTCAGTCATGACCACGGCTCACCCTGTAGCCTTCGGGCGTGGAAACCGTGATCGTGGGCGCCCGTGGCAGCCGTCTCGCGCAGGCGATGGTGGCTGAGTTCCTGGCCCGGTTGGGCGAGTGTCCGGTGGTGAAGTTCAAGAACCGGGTCGTGATGACCGACGGGGACCGGGACCGCAAGAGCTCGCTGCGCGAGGTCAGTAGCGCGAGTGGGAACGGGAGTGGCGCGTTCACCAACCAGCTGGGGCAGGAGTTGCTGGAAGGCCGGATCGACATCGCGGTGCACAGCCTGAAGGACCTGCCGACCGCGATGCCTGAGGGCTTGGTACTTGCGGTGACGCCACCGCGGGCAGACATCCATGACGCTGTGTGCGGTTCGACACTGGCCGGGCTCCGGCGTGGTGCTCGGGTGGGCACCGGGTCGCCAAGGCGGATTGCCCAGCTGAAGGCGCTGCGCCCGGATCTCACGGTTGTCCCTATTCGGGGGAACGTGCCGGGGCGGCTCGCGAAAGTGAAGACTGGAATGGACACGGTCGTCTTGGCAGCGGCTGGCCTGCGGCGCCTGGGGCTGGAAGACAGCATCACGGAGCTGCTCTCGCTTGATGATTTCCCTCCGTCTCCCGGGCAGGGAGCCATCGGCATTCAGCTGCGTGCCACTGACACTGAGCTGCGGGAGATGCTGAACTCCTACGGCGACCCCGCCACGGATGCCGCCGTGCGCGCCGAGAGAGCGCTGCTGGCCGAGTTGCACGGCGGCTGTTCGGTGCCGGTAGGCGCGTACGCGGTGCCCTCTGGAGCCGGGCTGACGCTAACGGCACAGGTGACGTCGCTGGATGGGACCCAGCGCGTGGTTTCCTCCACGACCGGTGCTGACCCTCAATTGCTAGGGGCAGCGCTGGCCCGCACGATGCTGGAGCAGGGCGCGGAGGCGATCCTGCGACAGATCAGGGTAACTGTCTAGCCAAGGCTCCGGGCGACGTCGGCGGCAGCATAGGTAATGATCTGATCCGCCCCGGACCGTTTGAGCATGGTGAACAGCTCGACGAGCAGTCGAAAATCGCCTCTTGACCCCAGCCTCAGGTACTCGCCGGACACCGAGAACGGGACGATCGACACTCGGCACGCCTGCTTGAGGGCGATCAGCACGTCCGCACAGAACAGTGCCGGTTCCAGAAGCAGCATGTCCGCGCCTTCGTCCACAAACCCCAGCGACGCCCGCACCGCAATCCCCGGCTGCGCCGGATCAAATCAATCTGGAAGACACGGCGCTCGCCGGACGCCGGGGCGGCCTCCATGGTCTGCCGGTAGGCATCATACAGGCGTGGGCCCGCCTCACCGGTGCCGTACAAGCCGCCCTCGACCTGTAGGCGCCTAGTGATCTTTAGTCGCTAGCGACTAAAGATCACTAGGACGGTGTGGTGGTGGGCTTGAGTCCGTGGGCTTCGAGTTGGGCGTCGAGGGTGGCGACGGCCGGAGTGCCCGCCCAGGGGTGCATCAATGCCCGGGCGGCGTGCAGTTCTGTGGTGAGCCGGGGGGAGAGGCTGGCGAGGCTGGCTGCGTCACCCAGGACTCGCGCGGCCTCAGTGATGTCTTCGGCGAGGACGAGCGCGGTACCCAATCTCACTTCACACAGCGCGTAGTTGCGCACATAGAGAGTGCGATCGTAGCGGGCCAGCCCTGTGGTGGCGGCCTCGACGGCGTCCTGCGGTCTGCCCAGCAAGGAGAGGCACTTGCTGAGACTGTTGTTGAGCGAGCCGTCGTGGAACCAGTACGCCAAGGACTCCGCGCCAGTCCCGCTCGCGCCGGCTAAGAACTCACCCGCTCGCTCCCACGCGGCCATACACGGCCCGTACTGGCCGTCGAGCGCGTAGGCACAGGCGGCGGACAGTTCGGCGAGGGCCTTGAGTCGGGGGGCATCGGTGCGCGCAGCCAGGCTGCGTGCGGCGGCGGCGGTGTCCAGGGCGGTGGGTGTGTCACCCCGCACGAATGCCGCAAAGTTGGTTCTGCTTGCTGCGTAGGCGGCGCACGCTGGGTTGCGGGCCTTATGAGCAGCCCGGCGACCGTGCTCAAGGTAGCGCCGAGCCATGTCGTGCTGGCTCATATCGACGAGGTAGCCACCGATGGTGGTGGCCATGTCGCTATCCACGGTGCTCAGTGGTCGGCGCACGTTCTCTGGGCAGTCGCCGTCGAGGAGATGGCGCACGATCTCCCGCTGCGCCATCACGGTATCCAGCACCTCAGCCGGTCCGAGGGTGTCTTCCTGACGTTTGCAATAAGCCAGTGTGGTCGCCAGGTTTTTCACCACCCGGGCGTCTACCCGGCGGGGAGAGCGCACCGCTAGGGCCATCCGGGTGCACTCGTCAGCGTCCAGGCCGGCCAGGCCTACGATCCCCAGCGACCACCTGGCGACCTGCAGTGCCCTGCGACGGCCCAACGATCGTGCCAAGGTCTCGACTAGCTCTCGCATGAGTTCCTCCGCCAGCTCAGTCTCCACACCGCTGATCTCCGAGTGCCCCTCGCGCTCACCCGCCTGGCCGCGTTCCCGCGCCATCAGTGACGGTACGGGTGCCGCGCGCAGGACATCCGCGGCAGGCTGCGCCGCCGCCTGACGTGCGTGGCGTTGGTGGGCCCGCCAGCGTCTACGATAGTCCTGC
The DNA here is from genome assembly GCA_019247305.1 of Pseudonocardiales bacterium. Lineage (GTDB taxonomy): Bacteria > Actinomycetota > Actinomycetes > Mycobacteriales > Pseudonocardiaceae. Next base: position 82,644 of record JAFAPC010000113.1, on the reverse strand, counting down.
TCAGCCTCCGCCAACGCCTGGTACTCGGCGATCAGCGCCCCGTCAGCACCGCAGACCTCGTCAGCGATCCGCCAGGACGCTTCGGGCATGCCCCGGGTGCCGTGTTCGACTTTGGACACCGTGGTCCGAGTGCGGCGCATCGCCCGACTCAGTTCGGGTTGGGAGACCCCGGCGGCCCTGCGGTAAATGGCCAGGTGCTCCCCGAGGTTGCGTCGCAGGATCCTCAGTCGGATCCGATCAGCCGCTAGCTCCCCCTTATCGACTGTCATGGTCCATGATCCTAACGGGGTGGCCAACAGGAGTGGCCCACGTGACCATCCGAGGTGGGCCACTGCCTCCCGTCGCTGGACTCCCGCCTGTCACAGTGTGTCCCGCATCTGGTGCCGGGCTGACGCTGTGACGTTGTCAGCCACCTGCCAGCTAGGGGAGCTGCGGTTGTGCTCGGATCAGTTGGGGTCGAGGAAGCCGGTGGTGAGCAACTTCGGTAGCTCGGAGGCTGGCACCGGCGGACTGAAGTACGCGCCTCGGGCGCTGTTCGCTCCGGCGCTGCGCCACCACTGCGCCTGCTCGGGGGTGTCGACCCCGGGAACGATGACGGTGGCGCCAGTGCTGTGCAGCAGCGGGATGGTGTGGCGAAGGGCTTGGGCGACGACCGAGTCTGCTCCGGGCCGGGCAGCGATCCGGGCGACGACGTCAGGAGAGATCTCCACGGCGCGCAGCGGAAGGTCCTCAAGATAGGCCAGGTATTCGGGACCGGCCGCGTTAGCGAGCATCACCATCTCGATGCCCAGCTCAGCCAGCACACCTATGCTGTCCAGCACGTCACCGCGACCGCGGATCAGGGACAGCAGCGGCACCCCGAGCCGGAGTCGCTCGGCCGGCAATCCGGTGGCGGACAGCGCGTCGCGCACCATCCCGACGAGATCGGGATCCTGGCTGAGCGGCGTGGTGAGGTCGACGCGGAGCAGCGGTGCCCCGTAGGCCATGTCCTGCCCTAGCGCGATCGCCGTGCGGCAGGATTCCTGGACCATCCAGCGCCCCAGGTGACCCAGCAGCCCGCTCTGCTCGGCCAGCGCGAGGCAGGTGGGGTGCGCCACCACGGTGTCGTCGGTCCGTCCCCAGTGCAGCACTGCCTGGATCGCGACGATCCGCCCGCCCTCCAGCTCGCATACCGGTTGATAGCGCAGCGTGATCTCGCCGATCTCGAAGGCGCCCGGCATCTCGGCTGCCAGCCGGTAGATCGCCCAATCCCGGGCGTCCGCCTGCGGATCGTGGAGACTCCACTGCCCGCCGCCGGTGCGCTTGGCCCGGTGCAGGGTGGTGTCCGCGCAGCGGAGCAGCTCGGCCGGAGACATCCCGCTGGCGAGCCGGCGAACAACGCCGACACCGGCCGAGAGGGCCAGACCGCAGCCCTCGTGATACACGGGCTCGCTGAGCGCCTCGATGATGCTCGGGGCGAGCACGCCGGGTTCTGGACTGTCCGGGCCATCCTCGATCAGGATCGCGAAGTCGTCGCCGCCCATCCGCGCCACCATTGCCGGCTGCCCCTGAACCACCTCGCTCAGCCGCTCGGCGACCGCGCGCAGGAGCGCATCGCCGGCCGTCCGGCCGATCCCATCGTTGATCACCGAGAAGTTATCCAGGTTCAGCCGGCACAGCGTGACCTGGGTGGACGGCCCGGCCCTTTCGAGCACCTCCTGGAGGCGGGAGGTCACATGGTGTTCGTTGGGCAACCCCGTGAGGACGTCGTAGAGCGCCTGCCTGGACAACTCCTGCCGTAGCAACTGCAGCTCGGTGATGTTCTCCACGATGGTGAGGAGGTGGGTTGGCACCCCATAGGCGTCGTGCAGCAGCGAACCGCCCAGGTGAGTCCAGGCGACTTCGCCGCTGGCGTCCATGAGCGCTCGCCGGTACCAAAAGCGCGGCAGCTCACCCTCGGTGATCTTGCGGTACGCCTCCGCCAGTGCCGTGTCGTCCTCGGCTTGCAACAGTTCCGGCAGCGCGACACCGATGAGATCTGCCGAAGGCAGGCCGACGATCTGGGCGAACGCGTGGTTGGCGTCGACCACGATGCCGTCGAGGGTGCTGATGGCGATACCGACCGTTGAGGACAGGAAGCCATCTCGGAATCGGGCCTCAGCGTCCAACCTGGCTTGCACCAGAGCCTGCGCGACCTGCTCCTGCTCGTCGAGGGTGCGTCGCCGCAGTGCCTCGGCGTACCCATCGGACAACGCCGCGAGCACTCGCAGCACGGCGGCTTCGGCCCGCTCGACGTCTCGTAGCTGCGGTAGTCGCGGCAGGCCGTGGGCGAGAACCTCGATGCTGCGTCCGATGCTGCGCGACCCGGTGAGATCGTGGGTGACCAGCTCAGCGGCCACCTCCATGGCGGCCTGCTCATCGACAGGTGTCGCAGCCACCGCCGCGACCAGCCGGGTGATCAGCTGCTCGAGGAGCTGCTCGGTCTCATCTCCGGACATCGCCAGATAGGTGGTCTGGCCCGTCGCTTGCGCCCACGCCTGAGCCAGCCCGGCCGTGGTCAGGTCAGGCTCGAGAGGGGAAGCGGCACTCATGATCTCGCTCAGCCTGGTCCGTTCGTCACAGTTTGCGGCCGACTCCACCGTAGGAGCCCGTGTTTATCTCGGCGTTGCCGGAAATGTCGCCCGATCCGGAGGGCCGCCAGAAAGCGCTGCCAACCAGTCCCGGTTCGACCAGCTTGAACCCGGTGAACAAACGCAGCACCTCCTGGTGGCTGCGGAAGTACAGCGGGTCGGGGGTCTTCGCGTAAAGCTCATTGACCTCGGCGTGCCCCGTGGGGTTGCCGTCGGCCGTGACGTGGGAGACCGCCAGGTAGCTGCCGGGCGCGAACCTGTCCCGGTATCGAGCCACGACGCCGACCGGGTCCCAGGAATCCGGAACGAAGTGCAGCACCCACAGCATCAGCAGGCCGATCGGCTGATCGAAATTCACCAAGCGCCTGGTCTGCGGATGGTCGAGAACGCCCTCGACATCGCGCACGTTTGCCTGGACTACCGCGGCCCGGTCGTTGTCCTGGAGCAGCAGTTCACTGTGCGCGACCGCGACCGGTTCCTTGTCGACGTACACGATCCGGCACTCGGGGTCGGCTCGCTGGGCGATCTCGTGCACATTGCCGACGGTCGGGATACCAGAGCCGATGTCCAAGAACTGGCGGATTCCGGAGTGGACCATGAAGAGAACGACTCTACGCAGGAAGGACCGATTGATCCGAACGGCGTCCCGGGTCGCTGGAACGATCTGTTGGACCTTGTTCGCCAGCTTCCGATCGGCCGCGAAGTTGTGGGCGCCATCCAGCCAGTAGTCGTACATTCGAGCCGCATTGGGCACGGTCGCGTCGATGCCGTACGGCACCCAGCTGGGGTTCTTGGCCATCGGGCACCTCACCATCCTCGGTCGGTGCCGAGCAGCTTAGATGACTACGGGAATCATCAGACACCACACCTCGGCGTTGGCATCGCGATGCGGATCTACCTCAGCCCCTGCCGTGTGGTTTCCCATTCGTGCCTCGGGCTTCCGAGACGTACTGATCAACAGACGCGGCGACGGGCCGGCCAACAGTCAGACCCAACCAGTACCAGACGTCGCAGTCGTTCAGCTGCGCGGACCGGAACTTCCGGGCTGCCAGTGCGGGGTGGTGGTGAGCTTGAGTCCGTGGGTTTCCAGTCGCCTGGCCCATGCCCGATGCACCGCTGGTGATCACGACGGCCATGCTGGCAAACGCATCGGTGGGGATGGGATGCCTAGTGATCTTCGGTCCCTAGGGATCAGTACTCCTCGTGATTTCTCGGACCCTCGGCCGCTGTCGAGACTGCTTCGGTGGGCAACACGTATTCCTCGACAAGTTTCGCCAGGTGAAGCGGCAGCGGTCGGGACAGGGGCACGTAGTCGTCAACGAAGCGAAGCTGGTGGGTGAGTGCCGCCCAAGCAGCGGGTTTGTCCGGCGGTACGTCGTCGCGTCCCGAGCCGGCCAGGGCTGCCTCGGAGAGGCAGCCGACCACCGTGATCTCCAAGTACTGGGGATTTCGCGCAGATATACTCGGCGCATGGGGCCAATCGGTGCTGGGAACCAGCTTCAACAAGCCACGGTTTACTTTCCCAGCTGAAGCGGGCACGTCCGCCGTACTCGCGAACACGCGGTTGTCCACTAGGGCATCGATAGGCTGCCAGACGCCGCTCGCGAATCCGGGGGTGCCGTCTTCACCCTTAGGCGCGTACCACTGTGGTACCTCTTCTTCGCGGTCGTTACGGTCCCGGACCTGAACCAAGCGCAGGTCCGGACCCAGCACGGCGAGCCGGTAGGCAGGATTTGCACCGAACCCGATCATGTCCCGGATCATCGCCCCGTTGCGCAGCCACGGCCAGGAGTTGCGTATGTTCCCCGCGCTCACCAACAACAGCGTCGGCCGATCACGCACCTGGAAGAGCACGGACCTGATCCGCTGCTCGGCCTCCTGCCGTTGCTCCTGTAACGTAGGCCAACGGCGGAGAACCGACATTGTGCCTTCGACCGGGTCGGTGACTGGAATCTCCGCGTTCTGGGCCATCCGAAGCAAGAACCGCCGATAGCCGAGCCATTCCTTGTTCTCCTCGTCCCACCCCTGCACCCGTTGGACACCATCAACACGGCGAATACGCAGGGCGACCATTTGGTGGTGGGCTCGGCGGGTCGGTCCGTCCGCTCGGCGCCTGACCATCCAGAGCGCGACGTACTGTGGGTCGACGGTCAAGTCGTTACCGACCTGGTGTGGCGGGGTGGTGACCGCGCCGAGCTGGCGTAACCCATCCAGCCACGTCGACTTGGCCCGGAGCGCGAGATCAGCCGTCAACGTGCCGGGCACCTGGATGAACTGGCTGAGCCTGCCTGCGTCCGCGCAGCCGAGGCGAATGGCGAACTTCGGATCCGAGCCGGTGACGGTGAACCCGTCGGGACCGTCCAGTTCCACAACCGCCAGTCTCACTGTCTCGGCCTGATCGGCCGCCGACCTGAAATGGGCCCGCACAGCCGCTCGCCGACGTCTGATCGCCTCCGTCAGTACTTGGGCACGAGATTTTCCGGATTGCTTACCCACGTCCAGCGCCGAACCCAGCGCCCCCAGCTCCGTGGCATGCACCCGGATCCGCAATGGTCCCGACTCCCACAGACAGTGAACTTGGTTGTTGCTCGACACCCGTGGCAGCTCCAGCAGCTCGCACAGGCTGGTGATAAGTTGGTCCCTGGTCTCGGGATACTGCCAGACGACGTCGATCTCCAGTGGTTCTCCGTCGAGTGCCGTGGCCAAGGCGGCACGTCGCTCACGAGCTGCCTGCTGTTCCGCGAGCCTGCGTTTGGCATCGTCTTTGGTGTCGGTCTTCGCTCGCAGGACGGGCTTGGATTTCAGAGTGGTGCGGGTGAGATCGGGCACCCGGCGGAACCAGGGTCGGAGCGCATCTTCGACCCACTTGTCGAGCCGGGCCCGTTCGGCGGGCATGAGTCCATCGCCGACCTTATGCTTGCCGAGCGCCGTGCTGTAGACGATTCCCGCCGATATCCCATTCCTGCCGCGCAGCCATTGGTCTGGGTCGACCAGCAACTCCTCCGGGGTTGGGTAGCCGCGCATGATGTCGAGGTCTGGCAGGATCTCTACGAGGCTGCGCCTCTGCCAAGTGATTCGTTTGAGTTGTGAGTCATATTTGATCATATTGCTGACCAATCGGGGAGTGTGCCCCGGACCGCGCAGCCACGGCAGCTCCGCGTCGAGGAGAACGGTGGCCCCCCGGCTTCCCGCCAGCCTGACCAACTCGCCTGACATCCACCGCCGGATTCCGGTCGAGGCATGCACCCGGAACCGTTCCGCGAACGGGACGGTTTGCACCGTGATCGTGACGGTGCCCGAATAGAACCACGTGCGGCCGGACCGGACGTACGTGCGCGGCGGCCAGGACACCAGCTCGGTTCCCTGGTTGCTGCCGACCACCCGGAACCACAGGTCGACACCCTCGGACCGGAACGGGCGCACGGCAATGCGGGCGGCCAGCAGTTCCGGCAGCAGCTGATAGAGCCGTCTGTCGGGTTCCGCCGTCCCGCCCGATGAGACGACGGCGGCTGACAGGTTAACCCCCTCTGGGGCCCACGTGGGGGCACTCGCGTTCAACGAATCGAGGACCCGCCGTACCGCGTCCTCGTGTTTGGGCTCGCGGCGCAGCCCCATTACCCACGTGTTGACCAGCGCCGCGATCACGTCGGTCGGCACTTCTTCCCGGGCGTAGAGCCACGGCACGCTCGCGTCTGAACCCGCGCCGCGTGCGGTCGCGACCACGCCGGGAGCAGCCGCCTGCAGCAGGGAGTTCAACTGGCGGATCGGCACGGCGACCGGCGTGTCCCGGCCCTTCCATCCGAGCTCGCACAGGGCCGTAAGTTCCGCACGCCACTGCTCGGCGAATTTGATCACCTGGTACTCCTCGATCCACGGGCCTGCGGCCGGGTCTGGTTCGTAGGCGGTGACACGGATCAAGGGATTCATGTCGGGTCTCCTTCGGTGACGGCCTGCTGCAGGCACCGGCCGAGTGCTGTCCACAATGGTCCGTACAACGCTTGGACGAGCTGCCGGTCCTGCGCCGTTACGGTGGAGTCGGGATCCGCGTTGTCGGCGCAGTAGCGCTGGAGGACGTCATGCATGCTGTGCAGAAGACTGGTTTTCGGGGTGTCCGGGACCGGCGATCCAGCTGCCAGATTCGGCGCGAACGCCGCATCGACGAAGGCGACTCGCGCGGGCACGCCCCCGCGGACCAGCCTGCCGATCACCTGCCACGTCAACACGAGCATGTCCCAGGTGACGGACTCGCGGTCGTCGCCGAGCCTGCGCCAGGCCAGGCTGCGGGCAAGTACCCGGTACCATTCCTCGCGGGCGTAGGACCGGATTTTCCGGCCTGCGGCGTCCAGGGTGGGCTCGCCACGCACCCACTTCCTGAACCTGCCGTGCTCGATCGCGCGGGTGATCCAGTCGTTGATCGCGTGTACGGCGAGTCCGAGATCGTCCGGGCGAGGATTCGGGCGCGCGAGGAAGTACACCGATCCGATGGCGGCCTGGCCGCCAGCGTTCAGGATGTTGTGCCCGCGCTCCACGGCCAGCAGCGGCGCGACCAGAATCTGGGCGGGAGTGTCGGCGAGGGTGTCGACATCGCCGCGGCGGAGTACGCCCGCACGGTTGTCGTCCCTGTCCATCGAGGCAGGTGCGACGTCAGCGTCCGCGTCGTCGGAGATCAGACGGAGCACCCTGTCCCGCCAACGCCGTATGCTGTGCAAGGTGTCCGCGACCAGTTCAGCTTCCTCATAGCTGCCGACCAGCAGCAGGATATGCCGCCGATCCTCATCGAGCCTGAGCAATTCCTGCTCGAGTCGACTGGGTTCCTTGTCCACCGATTCGCCCAGTGCCGTGGCCATTCGTTGCAGGATTACCGGCCGGTCGTCTAACCGCGCACCGGAAACCTGCAACGCACACGCTTCGGTTTTGACGAACTCGAAGCGCAGCTCGCTGCTGTCCGCGATCCGCTTGATCTCGGCGGGCGGCGGCTTGAGGATGATGCCGACCGGGACGGGGATGTGGTATCTGCTGGAGCTGCCCGCCCAGCTGCTTCCGGACATGAGTAGGACGTTGGTGCCCGGCCGATCATCGACGGTGGGTAGGATAGCCATCGCCCGCAAAAGTTCCCGGCCGATACCGCTGCAGCGGAAGAACCGCAGTTCGCCGCTGCGGACTCCGCCTTCGTCGCGTCCTTTCACCAGGAACTGGAAACCGAGGACGTTCCCCATCGGCGACTCCGGCACCATCGGCCCGTAGTCCTGCGGCGGCCTGAGATACATGTCGTTGAAGTTGAGGTTGAGCGCGGCCTCGACCCTGGGCCACATCGCCGTTATCAACGCCAACGTGGGCTCCAGGGCGGATAGCAGCAGAGTGAACTCGAACCGGCTGGTCTGCTCTTCGAGCCACCGCTTCCTCTCCTGCTCTTTCGTCTCTTGGTAGGTGTTTTCGGTCTCCTTAGCGAGCGCGAACAGCTCGACCAGCTTGTCGCGGACGCGTTTTCTGGTCCGACGCTGGTAGGTCGTATGCAACAGCTCGTTGGTCAGAACGACGAGATCCGCCACCGCGTCCCGCGGTCTTTCCTTGTCTCCAAAAGGGTTGTCCCGGAACTCGTCCAAGATCTTGGTCAACTCGTCCCGCTCATCGCGATGCACGTCGACCTCTCCATCCGTCTCATCTTTCCCGGCCGGTATGGGGTACCGCATGTGCACAAGCTTGTGCTGCAGGATCCATGCACTGAAGTAGCCCGAACGAACCCACTTCCGCAGCTCGGGTTGTTGCACCAGCATGGCGTACAGCCGGTCGGTCGCAGTGGTCGCCGTGTTGACCGCCGCCGTCCAGTTCTCCACGTCCCGATCAGACAGCTGAGTGCGCTGACCGCTGGCCAATTCCTGGATCTTGTGCGCACCCACGTTATCGAGCCAGGACGTGGTTTCCTGTCCAACCAGGGTGATAGCGGGCGCGAACATCCGGTCAAGCTGGATCTGTACCCGATCCGCCTCGTCCACCACAATCAGGTCGCTGCGCCGGCACGCTAGCTCCATATAGCGGATACGTTCGGCGTTCTGTGGCCACGGGACTGCCGCAGCGACGAGACTGGCGGGGGTGGCCACCCAGATGTCGGCCTTCACCAGTTCCCGTGCTCCGTGATGACGAGGACATTGGGACCAATAGGGGCACGCCACCCGTTTGATGGCATACCTTAGCGCCATGTTCCCCTCCTCCGTCGCAGCCTGACGCCATTGCGAGCGCGGTTGCAGCCTCGTGCAGGGCGCGTCGGAGAATGCCAGGGGCCCTTGATTTTCTCCGGTGCGCAGGGCGTTTAACGCGCAAGAGGTGCTGAGATAGGCGAACCCGGGGTCATCGTGGCTCAGCAGATTGTGCTTGCCCGCACCTGCCAGCCTGCGGTGCAGGCGTTGGGCATGTCGCTCCCGGCTGGACGCACCCAGTACCGGGGCAGCTCGGCAACCGTGCATCGTGAACAGTTTCACCAACTTAAGAATCTCAGCGACATCACCAACCACCAACGTCACCCGCAGCCCAAGCGTCTTCACCGCGTGCACCGTCAGAACATCCCGGAGAGTGCTCTTGCCTACTCCGACGATGCCGAGAAGGTGCTGCACGCCTGCCACAGAGAAGTCGTGGCTTTCCTCGAATGATCCATTCTGTTCGGTGAACAGCTGAGCTTTGGTAAGTATCTTGACCCGGTCTCGATATTCTTTCTCGTCCATTGTGCGGGCCGTCGCGAGCAACTCGTTCCAGGGGACCGAAATTGGCTTGCCTCCGCCACTGGGCAGCAGGTCAAGGTCATGGCCCACCGGTGCGGAAACGGTCAGTTCCGGTAGACGCACCGTGGCGAAATCCCGACCTTCGGGGAACCGGTGGATGCCCGGTTGTGCCTGCGGCAATGGTTCTCCCGCCAGTGGGGGCGCCTGGCGCAGAAGTCGCGTGTAGACATCCCACCGGTCCGGCGCGACCGACACGGCCCGTCTCTGCGCGGGTTGACTCCAGTCGCGGCAGTCATACCCACGTAGGTGGGGGTCGATTTCCTGGTATGTCTCCAGCGCGTCTGTCCAAGTCCGTCGCCTGCGCAGGGTCCAGAGCGAGTAGCGCGCGGCTCGCAGCAGGCTTTCCTGATCCTCGTCGGTGACGACACCACGGTCACGGGCGAACGGGTACCCGCTGAACAGCGTCCAGGCATCGACCGCCGGCGCGCGAGGCATCAGCCGGTCCGCCAAGTGCAGGCCGATCTCGACACTGCACAACAGCTCCAGGTCGGACCGTTTAACGGGCCGGGAAGCGGACAGCTCCGCCATGCCCGTGTTGAGGATGCTTGCCGTACTACGCATGGTCATCCCTCCTTCGCGCATTGTGATCGTTCGGGCTCCTTGCCAGCCTGACCAGTTCGTCGTCGGTGACGAGCTCGATGCCGGTGTGTGGAGGAGTGAGTCGTTCGAACACGGACCTGTAGTTCGGACGGTGAATCATGACGCGCTTCGGGACCACCACGAACGTCCGGCCGTCCCCGGCAGATGTCGCTGATTCGTTGACCTTCGTGGCCAGCATCGCGGGCTGGACACGATCATGGACCTGCATGGTCCACGTCTCGCCACTTGGCCAGGTGAGCCGATATCGATGGATGTCGTCGGGCAGGATCTGGACATCCACCCCAACCGCAGTGAGTTCGCGACGTACCGTCTGCTCGGTTCTTCCGGGTAATCCGACGAAAACTCTTAGAGGGTTCCGCAACACCTGGGAAGTCACAGCCTCGTAGGTTGGTTCGATCGGGCTGGAACGCGGGCACGCCTCACTTTCGCACCACGGACCACCGCCCGCAGGCGGGATCGCAAGTGACTGACAGGTGGGGCAGACAGCGAACCGACCATCGAGGATGTACGCGTCGGGAACATCGCTATACAGGTGCTTGACTCGGTTCCAGGCCATTCCGTCGCGGGGACTGGCCAGCACGGCAGTCACATCCTGTCGGGTGAGGACAGGTCGGCTGATGAGGAAGTCGCGGCATGCCTGGTAGCTCTCCCTCGAGGAGCACCCCGCCATCACGTCGCGCAGAAGTGCTTGGGCTTGTTGCTCCATGACGCCGGATGGCCCGTCAGACGCCCATTCTGCACAGGTCTGGGTCGGCAGGCACACGCGATCGTCGACGAGGAAAATCTCGGGCCCGATAAGATCCGGCGGTAGCGCCAAAGGCCACGCCGATAGTGCTCGTGCGCGGCACCAAAAGACCAGTTCCGGGATGCCCTGGGGTGGTGTGTGTTCCTGCGCGAGGCAGGTGAACACCACTTGGTCCAGCGCGCGCTGAGCGCTGGCCGGATAAGGCAAAGTGAATGACGACAACCTGTTCTGGGACCCGAGATCGATGATGCCCCGAGCGAGGGCACGCAGAATCTCCACGCCGCCCCGTTCGACGGCGTCCGGCATGGTGACAGTCATTCGGTCACCTCCGTCGTGGATTTTGTCGGACACCATCGGGCCACTTCGCACCTGGCGCATTCCGCACCTGGCCGCGGACGGAAGTGATCGTCGGCGTGCCAGTCGCGGACCAGGTCGCGCAGCACCTCCGCAGCGTGTGCGCGGCTAGCAGTCGCAAACGGGTCGATGATTTCCAGGTCGACGCCGGTCGGCCGGAGGACCTCCAGCTCGACCCGGCTCCGGGTACGGCTACCACCCAGGTCCCCTCGGCTCAGCATCATCACGGCGAGTGCCAGTTGGGGAAACTCCGTCAGCAGGTCGGACGACCATCGGAAGTCGCTGCCCGACGTCTTCACCTCCCGCCACACCCAGGAGTCGCCGTCGCGGTACAGCAGATCCGGCTCAGCGAGCACCACCACGTCTGCGTCGGTGTCGTCGAAGGTCAGGAGAGGCTCGACCCGGACCTCAGCGTCGGGTGGCAGATGCTGGAGGGGGCACACCTCGGCGTGATGGTGCAGCAGCTGCCTGCCGATGTGTATGTCCTCCTCGGCGAGGTCGTGGCCATCGGTGATCCAGATGTGCCCGACGTCCGGGACGCACTGAACAAGGGGAGAACTCGCATGGCGGCGACGCAGGTGGGCGTGCACGGCTCGGCCCCGCTCGGGGGCGCGTCCGTGCTCGATCGTGCGGTCCGTGGGGAGGTGATGGCGACGAAGATGCTCACGGGCCGGGCACTTGCCGTACGAGCGCCCGTTCGTCACCGACCAGGTTCGGCGAGGGCGGGTTTGGTCACTGATCCCGAGCAACCCCGGTGCCCGCGGCAATGCTGGACAGGTGATCGAGTACGCGCAGCTCGCGCAGGTGGCGCCCGGCCGGTACTCCCGCCCGTCGACGGCGACGCTCAGGGCCTCCTTGCCCTGTTCGATGTATCGCTGGATAGCCGCCGAGCGCGTCCCCTCGAACAACGGTCGAACACCACCATCCGCGCAGGCGAACTGCACGATCCGCACGTGCTCTGGTCTCGGCCCCGGCTCGCCTTCGGCCACGACCAGCGCGGCGACAGCGATCTCCGCATCGGTTCGCTCCCGAGCGTCTGAGCGGTTGGTGAGCATCCGGAGTTCTCGTGTCCGCCCGTCCGCCGACTGATAGCACCGACCCCATGCACGGATCTCGTAGCGGTGCACGCCCCGGTGATCCGGTATTGTCAATTCTTGTCGATAGGACCATTGCTGCTTGACAGGCAGCAGACGTTCCCCATTCATTCCGGGAGAGCCCTGCGAGAATACCCGTAGATACTCGGCGACAGAGTGCGCGGTCCAGCAGCGCAACCCCTCGTGCACCTGGCATTCCCGGGTGCCTCCACCTCCCGTGCCGACAGTGGACAACGCCTCGTGGAGGGACTTCCCCTTGTGTTCGATGAGATCCATCACGGACATGAACGGGCCGAGGGTGAACTGCTCAAGAATTTCCGGCTTCCAGGGCCGACGAATCATCGGCTGAAGGCCCTGTCGGGCCTTCAGCGCGTCCGCCATCGGGCAGTGGTAGTCGCCGGGGCCGAGCACGGCGACGGAGACCTTGATTCCGGTGGGCTTGCCCACGACTCCTTCGGGCACACGCCATGATGACATGCTTCCCCCTTCGGGTTGGACGGATCATGGCAGAATTGGTCTGAATCGATCGGTGAACTTGGTGCGGTGTGTCACTCCAGCGCCCGTGCCGTCGTCTGTGATGTACCTCGGAAGGAGGACGCGACCTTGCAGAAAGGAATGATGATTGATGGCCGCTACCGTGTGCTGTGCCCACTGGGCAGCGGCGGAGAGGGCGAGTTGGTGGTGGCCTTCGACGAGGAGCGGAAGCGGAAAGTCGCGGTCAAGCTCCAACACCCTCGATTTTTCGAATCGACTACATCTTATAGTCTTATTGGTCAAAATTTGGTCATCGAGGCGAAAATTGGCCAGTCTTTCACGGATGTACGTGGTATTCCTGTCGTTTACGATCATGGTAGGCACCTTGGCCGTCGATATTTTGTCATGGAGTTGATTGATGGGTGCACGCTGAGGGATTTCATTTTAACCTATAGGCCTTTGAAATCTCAGGTGGCGGTCGCGGTAATCGCGCAACTCTGCGACATTCTCGGTGTCATTCACGATCGGCACTTCGTGCACCGGGATGTCAAGCCGGAGAACATCATCATCACGCTGCGTGGAGAAGTGTTGCTGTTGGACCTCGGGATCGCCGTCGTTGCCGAGTCGGAAATCACGTCGGGCGACGTCTTCGGCACCCCCGGCTACGCACCGTATGAACAAATTCGGGGCAGCAGCGTCACAGCGCGCACTGACATCTACGCCCTCGGGTGCTTGTTGTGTGAGATGGTGACCATGCGTCTGCCGTTCGCCCAGGAGCAAGAATGGAACATCGGTAAACAGGAATATCCGGTGTCTCCGGAGTTGGTCGCGACATTGCCCGTCGGACTTCGGGACCTTGTCGTGTCGATGGTGTCCCGGGATCCCTCGGTGAGGCCGGCGAGCACGACGGAGATCGTGGACCGGTTGGCGCACTTGCTTCCGATTCCCGGATCGCCGTCTGATCCGAAAGCTCCTCGTCCTGATCCGACGGCGTGGTTTCGGGACCGGTCTCGACCAAGCGACGGCTGAGTCCGGTGCGGTTTTGTCCGTAGTGGACGACGCGCCCTCGGTCACCTCAGTCATTCGAGGGCCTCGAGCCGGGTCGCAACCTCACTCGCGGTCGGGTCGTTCAACTCCTGCAGTAGGTGCACCGCTCGCTGCAGTACCTCGCGAACTTCCGCGCTCTGTCCAGCCGTCGTCAGCGCGTCAGCCAAGCGAACGAGGCTTGCCGCCTCATTTTTGGCGTATTCGAGATCGCGGTACCGAGCCACAGCCGACCTGAAGTCGGCGATACCGAGGTCGTGGTGCCCCTGCACCAGATGAATCTGCCCCAAGCTGTCCAGCGCGCTAGCCTGGCCGTTGTAGTCCTCAGTGGACTCGAAGAGTCTCAGAGCTTCGGTGCAGTGGGTCAGGGCCCGTACGTGTTCACCTTGGTCGAGCAGGGTGCATCCGAGACCGTTGAGCACGCCCGCCTCGCCTTGCTTGTCGCCGAGCCGCCGGAAGTGTGGCAATGCCTGGTTGTAGTGCTCGACAGCTTTGACACTCTCGCCCGATTCGCGATGCATGATTGCCAGCGCATGGTGGCCATGGGCCAGCCCCAGCTCATCCTCGCTGCGTGTGCACAGCATGATTGCGCGGTTGAGATGTGCTTTGGCTTGTTCCGTCCTCCCGAGCCCGCGGAACGTGCCCGCGATCATCCGGTGGAGCATGGCCTGGTCGCGCTCGTCACCAGCCTGTTCGGCCGGTGTGACCGCGGCGCGCAGGTACCGCTCCGCGTCCAGATATCGGCTACGCCGCCACTGGAAGGTCACCAGGGTCATCGCCATCAGCCAGGTGTATCGGTGCCATCCCCGCTTTTCCGCGCGCTCGATCGCGGCCAGCATCGTCGTGTACTCGGCGTCGAACCATGCCATCGCCTCCGCCGTACTGGATGGCACGAATATCTCTATGCCCTGCGGCGGAGCACCGATCGGAAGGGCCCGACCAGGCACCAAGACCTGGTCGCAGGCCCAGGCAGTGTGCAGCAGGTAGTCGACCGCGCGGCGGGCGGCCAGCTCCCGCTCGGCGGTCTCCACGGTCGCGGCCCATTCCTCGGCGTAGGAACGAAGTAGGTCGTGGAATGCGAAACGGTTGAACGACACTTCCTCAAGTAGGTGTGCCCTCAGCAATTCGGCAAGGGTCTGCTGCACGACGTGGTCGTGCTGCCCCATGAGCGTGGCAAGCGCGGAACGACTGATCGTCGGTCCGGGGTGAACACCGAGCTGCCAGAACAGGCGCGCCGCTTCCGGCGACACCGTGCGGTGCGATGTTTTCAGCACTGTTCGCATGTCCAGGTCCGGCTCGCTGTGCGCGAGGGCATTCAGCTTGGTCTTTTCCTCCCGCAGCTCGGTGACGATGGCGCCCAGCCGCAGGGTCGGTCGCGCATGTGCCCGCGCGGCCACGATAGTCACCGCGAGGGGCAGCCGGCCGCAGAGGGTCACGAGTTCGTTCACGTAGCACTGCTCCGCTCGGACTCGGGCTTCGCCGAGGATCGCGGTCAACAGCGCCGCGCAGTCCGCCTGCCTCAAGGGGGCGACCTTGATGGGTCGGGCGCCCTCCCTAACGATTATGCTGTCCAGGCGGTCGCGACTGGTGATGACCGTCGCGCACGACCGTGTCCCAGGCAGCAGCGGACGCACCTGGTCGACGTCACGTGCATTGTCCAGTACAACGAGGACGGACCGCGTCGCGAGGGCCGAGCGGTAGGCGGTGGCCATGCCGTCCGTGGTCGCGGTTGGTGCCTCGACCCCGAGGTCGTTGAGGAACCTGACCAGGACCTGCTCGGGGCGTTCTGGCTCGCTTGAGGCGAAGCCGTTCAGATTAGCGTAGAGGATGCCATCGGCGAAGGCGCTTTTGGCTGCCGTCGCCCAGTGCAGGGTCAGCTCCGTCTTGCCGACGCCCGCCATGCCGCTGAGGACAGCGATCCGCGTCGTCGTGGCAGTGTTGTCGAGCAGTACCTCGTCGAGTTCGCGCATCTCTTTCTCACGGCCGACGAGTATCGCGCGGTGCGCGGGCAGTTGCTGGAGGAGTCCTGGCGAGGTGGACTTGCTCGGATGTGTTGTCGGCGTTCGCTTATTGGTGGTCAGTTCCTCGAAAGTTTTCGTCAGTGAGTCACCTGGGGGTCTGCCAAGCCCGTCCACGTAACTGTGGAAAATCTCCTTGACCTCTGTCTTTCGGCCATCTGCGGCCAACGCTTTCAGCTGGATTTCCAGCAGCCGTTCGTCACCTGGCCAGTGCGTGGTGGGGATCTGGATCCGATCGAGCACGGAGGCCGGGTCGCCCGCATCCAATTCGGCCTGCAAAGACTCAGCCCACGCCTCACGCCACTGGGTGACAAGCATAGTTTTCTCGAGTGCGAAATCCATGCTCACCAAGCCATCGAGCGGGGTCCCACGCCATTCCGTCAGCGACCGGCGCAGGGTGGCAGCCCGCTCGATGACGCACTGTACCCGGGCCTGCTCCATCGCATCGAGAAACCGCAAGTAGTCGACCTGTTCTCGGGCGATGTCCAGTCGGTACCACCCTGCCCCACTCCGGGGCAGCGCCTTCAGGCCGATCTGCTTGCGCAGGTCGGCAGCGTACCTGCGAATGGTTTGCCGGTCCCATCTGGCACCAGGCCATAGATGACGGGCGATCGTCTCCTGAGGCGCGCTCAGGCTGGGGGCCAGCAAGAGGACGGTGAGCAGTCCAAGAGCTTTCACCGAACCCACCTGCACCAGCTGGTCGTCCTCGATGACCTCTACCGGCCCCAGCAGTCGAAACTCCATTTCTTGCCCTTTCTCGACCGGGGGTTCGACCAAGCGGACCGGGCGGCACCCGCAGGCCCTCCTGGTCCACGAACGGAATCCTCCCATAGGTGTCCATCCCCGGTTCTCACGTTTCCCTCACGTTCGTAGCGACCCACCCGCACGCCGGTCTGACACACTGCGTACGTCCGGCGCCCCGACCCCGGGCGTCGACTTGACGATATTCGGAGTAGGGTCGTGTCGACGGGACTGAGCCGGCGACAACCCGATGTATTCGTACTCAAGGAACGAGGAACTACGTGCATAAATCCAACTGCGCCGTGCCGCTCAAGTTCGGTATCTGGCGGACCTGGTCGTGCCACTTCCGCTGCGATACGAGCCTCCCCCCACGTATTCGGCGCGGTACCCGCAGAGGCGGCGGCAAGCCCGTCGTCGTGCCACCGCTCCCGCTCCCGACGCAGCATAAACCATCCGCCACTAATCGAGAGGTCATCGATCGGTGGGCAATCGGAGTCGTGGAGCGGATGAGACCAACCGCCTGACCTACAGCGGCCAGCCCGGGCAATGGATCGTGTGTCGGGGCCACTCACCTAGCTCCGACGGAAGAATCTATGAGTCACGATGGGGCGGTGCGGCTAATCCGAGCGGTCAGTCGCGCCGCCTTGTCGTGACCACCTCCCGCATCAGCTCCTCAGCCACCTCACCCCAGTCGACCGAGTACCGGTCAGACCGTCCGACGCCCTCCCTGGCTATGTCTGCCTGTACCGGGCTACCTCGCACGTCGACGGGTTGACCCGGACTCCGAGCGTGCCGAGTCTGCATTCAGCCGGTAATGTGCCCGCGACTGATCGACCACCGAGGGAGTCCAACCGCCGTGGGACTACGACAGCAGAGCCCTGGTCTCGTACCCAGCCACATGATCGAGACGCCTAGTTCCATCCTTTTCGTTCCGGCTTGTCCTATTCGTCGGGATAGTGATGCGTCGCCTAGTTTCGGGTTGGAGGTTCGGCAGCTGGCCAGTGGTGAGTACGGGTGTCTGGCGTTCACCAGCCTCGCGCAGCTTGTCGAGGTGCTGGGTGAGTTCCAACCGTGGGTAGGGCTACCTGAGAGCGTTGTGGAGCAGGAATTAATTCGCACCGGAGTGACCGCACTCTTCATCGACTCCAACGTGGCGCCGCAGACGTGGCGCTGGCAACGGGACTCGATGCGGGCCTTGGCGCGGCAGTCGGCATGAGCGGTGACGATGGCTACCGGGTTGTGCTCGACGAACTCGCTGCTGCCGCATCCGCCTTCAGCAGCGAGGGCAGGTTGTTGCAGGGCCTCGCGGCCGGGCTACCTGGCAGCGCACCAGACACCGGCGATGCTGCGCTGAATGCCGAGTTGGGGGCGGTCTTGCAGTCGATCCAGCTTCTGGCCGCGTCGTTAGCACAGCGGGTAACTGACCACGGGAACAAGCTCTACGCTGCGCACGAGACGTACACCCGAACCGATCGGGCCAACAAGCACCTATTCGACGAGTTGACCCGATAGCCCCACGATGGGTGAAGCGAATTTTGGAGACATCGCCGGACTGCACGAATTGACCATGTCTGCGGCCAAGAATAGTCCGGATTTCGACACCGCGGGGAGAGTGCTTGACACGAAGGTCAACAATTTAGTCAGCGAGGCGTGGACAGGCCAGGCGGCGCGGGCATTTAGCGGCGCGTGGCACAAGGACACCAACGGCGCCCGGGCCATCAGCGACTGCCTGACCCACCTCAGTGGCACAGTGGACCGGCTCGCGGCAGCGCTGGGCAACGCGAAGAGGGAGTACGACAACGCTGTCGCGACCGCCCGTGAGCATAACGTTCCCCTCGCCGCTCCCGGTCAGACCATCACTGTGCCGGACCACCTGCGGGCGCAGTCCGAGCAGCTCAGCGCCGAAGCCAATGCCGCAGCGCAGCTGGCGGACATCGCCCGCCGGCAGGCCCTCGCCGAACTCGAACCGCTCTTCGCCGCCCTGGACCCGAACAACGCCACCATAGGTCCCGCAGCCGTGACGCCGCAGGAAGCGGCTGAGGCCAAGCAGCTCGGCCTCACCGACTGGGTCAAGCTCAGCGCCGCGGCAGCCGACCTCTATGCGGTGCCCGGAGCGGCCGTGAAGCTCCAGAGTGCGCGCGTGGCCGAGCTGGGCACGGCTTACCGCCAGGCCAAGGAGGCATACGCCCTGGCCGGCGGCAAGAGCGCCGAACATTCCGCGTACGCCGAGCTCAAGGCGGCCAAGAAGGACGCGCTAGCTAGGCTCAAGGCCGCCCGCGGCGAGCTGGCCGATGTTGAGGCGTTGGCGAGCAAGTTCCCCGGCTCGCGGCTGGCGGCCACCGACCTTGAGGAGGGCCTCGAGGCCGCCGGCCCGGACATCTCCAAGCTGAAGATCCTCAGAGCGGCGCCGCTGGTCGACCTCGCCGCTACCGCGTACAACGTCTACGACGACGTGCACAACGGGGGTTGGTCGGTACCCAACGCGGTTGTCGCAGACAGCGCCGCCACCCTCACTGGTGTTGGCGCCGCTGCGGGCATCATCGCGCTGGCACCGGAGGCAGCGCCAGCCGTCGTGGTCGCCGGGGTCGGGATGGCCGTGGGTTACGAGGCCACCGAGGCGGTCACCGCCCTGACTCACGAGGCGCACTGGGCGGACAACATCCACAAGTACGGCCTGCTCGGCGGTGTCGGACACAGTTTTGCTGACGCCGGCAGCGCCGTCGTCACGGCTAACGTGGAGCTGGGAGAGAAGATCGGTGACGCGGCGGAACACATCTGGCATGGAATCTTCGGCTAGCGGAGAGTCGACGGATCACGTGACGCGGCCGGTCGAGTCAATCTACCTTCTCGGCACGACCTGGTACACGCGTGGCACCTCTTATTGGGCTCGCCGTGCCGCCCTGTCGTTGCTCTATCTGGCGCTGGCTGTCGGTTGCGGTGCGATGACAACGCTCATCGTGAGTGTGGTCTGGAAGAATTCGGCCTCGCCCGGGGCATTCAAGGTCACATTCACTGTGATCGTGGCGGCCTGTGTCGTAGGCTCCGGCGTGGTGACGGCCCGGGCGTACAGCAGGGCCGAAGCCGGAGTGCGGGCGGGCCGGATCAGACGCGCCACCGGAACACTGCTCGGTGTCGCGACGGGATTGGTGGGCCTGGCACGATTGACCGTTCTCGGCGTGTTGGTGCTAGCCGGATCGTTCTTCATCGGAACGGGCGGCATGGTAGTGACGTTCGCCTACAGCCTGAAACACGAATTCTTTGGTGAACGCCAGGCCCACTTACGCGAGCAGCGAAACCAGCACCGGCGTCGGGATGGCCCCATCGGCTAACGCACGGCGTCGCAACAGCCCATGCACCGGCTGCCGGCGCCAGTCAGCTGGTGAGCCAGGCGGTGTTCTTGGGTTTGCGCATCCGTTTCCACGCTAACGGGAGGTCGTGTTCGGCCCGCTTAGCGCGCGTCGCCTCGGCGGCGTACAGCAGGCCGTAGGTGAAGCCGTTTCCGCCCTCTAGGTGAGCCCGGGCAGCGAGTTCGCGTAGCACGGGCCGGGACACGACGGCGTCCTGGTGCTCGCCCAGGAGGTTCTGGACGGATTTGAGGTGCTTGCGCAGCCTCCCGGCGGGCTTGCCGAGCGTGGGTTTGACGGCCTCGGTGGCATACCGCAGCCGTTTGGCCGCTTTGCGGGCCTCGTGCAGGGCACGGTCGCGTTTCTCGCCGGCGGGTTGGTTTGTCGCGTCAGCCATCCGCGATTCCACCCGGCGATAGGCTCGCCGGATGCTCTTGGGCAGCTCACGCTTGGCCTTGCGGGTAGCACGGGCAGTGAAGGGCGCCTCGGTGAACAACGCGTCGATCCGGTCCTGCAGGGCCAGGTAGCGGTCACTGTCGAGGGCAGCGAGGGCGACGTCGCGGGCGTCGGCCCCGCGACGCTGGAAGGAGCGGGTGAACCCGGCGTCGATGGGTCCCAGCTTGAGCTCGTCGGGCACCTCGGTGAGCAGCGCCGCGAACCGCTTGGCCATCACTTCGGTGTCTCGGGCGCCGCTCAGCTCGCCGGCCACCCATTTCAGCTCCGCGACCAGCTCCCGGGTCGCCTCCCGATCGAGGACGCGACCGAATGCCTGCAACGCGCTGCGCATCCGGCGGGCGCTCACCCGCATCTGGTGGACCGCGTCCGGGGCGTCCTGTCGCACCAGCGGGTCATAGTGGCGCAACTGTTGGGCCTGCGTCCTGAGGTAGGCCAGCACCACGTCCCCCGCCGACCGAGCAGAGTGAGCAGAATCAGGCCTCGACGTCGTCACAGCGGGGGGCAGCCGGTCAGCCAGCAGCCGGCCCACTTTCGAGGAGGACCCCGCACGCTGGGCCCCCACCTTCAGCAGCCGGCGCTCGATCCGATCCAGCAACTTCCGCTGACCATGCTCGCCGAGCTCGACCTCCACCTCACGCCAGGCCACGGTCGTGGTCTGCGCACCCAGAGTCCGCGCCTTCACGTGGTCATCCACCACTTCCGCTAGTGAGCGCCCGGTAGCATCGGTGAGCACCCAGCGGCGTCGCCGCGTGATCAACTCAGCAACCGGGCCCAACACCGCACCGCGGGCGTACACCCGGGTCAAGGCGACCAGTTCCGCGGGCGGGCGGTGCGGGGAGCCTCCCAGCGGGAGCCGCAGCTCCTCGCGAGTGTCCTTACCCGCTGGCAGCTTCAAGTGCCAGCCTGCGTCAGCTCCCCCTTCCCGACGCCGCAACGTCACCCCCGCACTGATCAGGCGCAGATCGGCGGTATCAAAATACACCGCCGCCAGATCCTGTTCCTCCGACCCGCTCACCGCGTCGAACCCGAGCAACTTCGCCGGGTCGAGCAACTCCAGCCCCTCGATCGCCTCGTACTTGCGCTCCATCTCCCGCGTCGCCTGCACAGCGTCTCCCTTCACCACAAGAACTAGTGATACCCTCCCGCTCCCTTCTCATAACCCATCCGCGATCGGCCGTGTGCCCTCATCCACCCCCCTCGTCACGGCACGACGACTGGCGCTACCGGAGACGGAGCCAGCCAGGTGAGCGCTACCGTGGCCCAGCCGGACAACCGACGGACGCATCGCGCGTCCACGCCAGTAGGACCTGACCTTCACTCAAGGAGCTTTTCTTCCTCATGACTGACGACGCTGACGCGCTACACCTGACCGGCGGCAGCCCGCTCGGCGGAACGGTCAAGATCCGCGGCTCGAAGAACGCGGTTCCCAAGCTGATGGTCGCGGCGCTGCTGACCGAGGAGCCGGTGTTCATCCACAACACCCCGCAGATCGTGGACACCCGGCTGGTGGCCGAGCTGCTCCAGGTGTTGGGATGCAGCACCGCCCAACCGGTGGATGGCCAGCTGCGGATCGAGGCACGCGACGTGCACACCGCCGCGACGCGCGATCTGGAGTACTTCCACGTGCGCAGCCGGATCCCGGTCCTCACCTGCGCGCCGCTGCTG
Source organism: Pseudonocardiales bacterium (assembly GCA_019247305.1). Taxonomy (GTDB): domain Bacteria; phylum Actinomycetota; class Actinomycetes; order Mycobacteriales; family Pseudonocardiaceae. Next base: position 60,727 of record JAFAPC010000113.1, on the reverse strand, counting down.
CATCGCACCGGTCACGCGGAGCTCTGGAAACCCGGTGGCTGCAGCATTGGGGAGCGTCCGGTCAATCTGCACCTGGATGTGCTTCGTGCGTTCGGCGCGGTGAGCGAGCGGACGGACACCGGCTTCACGTTGACCGCCGAGGTGGGCCGCCTGAAAGGCGCAGTCGTCGAGCTGAAATACCCGAGCGTGGGGGCGACTGAGCAGTTCCTGCTCGGGGCGGTCGCCGCGGTGGGTGACTCCGAGCTGCGCAACGCCGCGATCGAGCCGGAGATCATCGACCTGATCTGTCTGCTCCAGCGCATGGGTGCACTGATCACCGTGCAGCCCGACCGCGTCATTCAGGTCACCGGTGTCTCCCGCCTGCGGGGGACCGCTCATACCGCCATCCCGGACCGGCTTGAAGCGGCGTCCTGGGCGAGCCTCGCGCTGGCGACCGACGGCCGGATCACGGTGCACGGCGTTCGGCAGGCCGATCTGGGAACCTATCTCAACGTCTACCGGCGCGCCGGTGGCGAGTTTGACTTCTCCAGCGACGGCAACGAGGTGACGTTTTGGCGGGCGAAGTCCATGCCGCGCCCGCTGGTCATCGAGACGGACGTGCATCCGGGCTTCATGACGGACTGGCAGTCGCCGATGGTCACCGCGCTCACCCAGGCAGACGGGGTGACCGTGCTGCACGAGACGGTGCACGAAAACCGGTTGGGATACGGGAAGGCGCTCCAGGCGCTCGGGGCCCAGATGCAGGTCTTCACCGAATGCCTCGGGCGCACCCCGTGCCGTTTCGGGTCGCGAAATCACCAACACTCTGCCGTCGTGGTCGGGCCGACGAAGCTGCAGGGAACGACCGTGCATGTCCCGGATCTGCGCGCGGGCTTCTCCTACGTGCTGGCCGCGCTCGCCGCGCAGGGTGACTCAACGGTGACCGGAGTCTCCCTGCTGGACCGCGGCTACGAGAACTTCCGCGAGAAGCTGATCAGCGTTGGCGCGAAGCTGCGCTGACTGATCCTCACTGGCAAGATCTACTAGCTGCTGAGGATTGGAGTACTGTGGTATAGGTGTTGTGCTCCCCGTCTGGGAGTAAAGTGGATCTTGTGCACCGTACTGGAGCAGCGGTGCTCGGTGTCGGGTTGTGCATCTTCGGGACTCTCGGGTTTGTCGATCGGCTGAGGTTTCTCGCCGTCCACGGCAAAATGGTGCTCGGACTGTCTTCCAACGGCCTGCTCGCGACGATCTCGCTGATCGTCGGCGGGGTCCTGATTGGCGCTGCGGTGCGCGGTGGTCGGATCTCGTCCACGATCACCGTGGTGATCGGCGTGCTGTTCCTGCTCTCCGGCTTGCTCAACCTCACCGTGCTGGACACCAGGTTCAACCTGCTGGCGTTCCGGATGTCAAATGTGATCTTCAGCTTCATCGCCGGGATGCTGTTGCTGTTCCTGGGTGCCTACGGGCGGTTCAGCGGGGGCTTGTCGGAAGACAATCCCTACTACCAGCGTCGGCATCGCGACGATCCGAGTGTCGGGGCCAGAGAGCGCCACCGCGATGAGGAAATCGATCGCTGGGTGGCCGCTGAGGCAGCGGTCGCCGAGGGACACGCCACGCCAGAACAGGAACAGCTGGTGCGTGAGGATGCGCAGCGCCGCGCTGACGAGGCGCGCCGACGAGCCTGGGAGCTCTACGAAAGCCGTCAGGCACGGGACAACGGTGCGAAGCGGACACCCTGAGCACCGAGCCCCGCCAGCGGGGCGGCCACCGCGGCCGGGCAGGATAGCGCGGTGTCCCATGAACCCCACCCCCACCGAGCTGAGTCCACAAAGCGACGCGTGAGGCGATTTCTGGCGCTGGCCACCCTGCTCGCGTTGTCAACGACAGGGTGTCTGGCTAGCCCAGCGAAACCATCAGATGCGAGGAATGTGAGTGAGCCGTTCACCTTTCGTGTGCTGGCTACCGGTTTGGCGGACCCGTGGGAAATCACCTGGGGCCCTGATGGTTTCCTCTGGGTTACTGAGAAGAGCGGCAAGAGAGTAACCCGGGTGAACCCGTCGGACGGCTCGAAGACCACCGTGATCACCATCGCTGACGTGTACTCCACCGAGAGTCAGGACGGCCTGCTCGGCATGGCATTCGGGCCGAACTTCCTGAACGGCAGCCATGACGTCTATCTCGCATATACCTACGACGCCGACCCTGGCCCAGCGGTCGACCGCCGCACCAAGATAGCCCGCTACACCTACGATCCCGCAACACACACGTTGGGTCATCCCGTTGACGTCATCACCGGTTTGTCGGCGAGCACGGACCACAACGCCGGACGCCTGGTGCTCGGTCCCGACCAGAAACTCTACTACTCGATTGGGGATCAGGGGAACAACCAGTTCGAACGGTTCTGTAATCCGATTCGGGCTCAGGACCTGCCCACCGCGGACGACGTCCGCACCCGAAACTGGGCAACCTACGTCGGCAAGATCCTGAGGCTCAATCTCGACGGCAGTGTTCCCGCGGACAATCCGGTGATCCGGGGGGTGCGGAGCCATATCTACTCGTATGGGCACCGGAACCCGCAGGGTCTGGTCTTCGGGCCAGGAGGCCGGTTGTTCTCTGCGGAGCACGGCCCCAAGGCCGACGATGAGATCAACCTGATCCAGGCCGGAAAGAACTACGGCTGGCCGTATGTGTCCGGTTTCAAAGACGACCAGTCCTATGTGTATGCGAACTGGTCTGGATCGACCACGCCGCCGTGCACCAGCCTGCACTACAGCAGCTTCACGATCCCGCCCTCGGTTCCCCAGCAGCGGGAGACCGCCTGGAGCAGCCCAGACTATGTGGATCCGCTGAAGACGCTCTACACCGTCCCCAATGGTTATAACTTCCAGGACCCAGCCTGTGGGGAGCAGTCGTACATCTGCTGGCCGTCGGTCGCGCCGTCCAGCATCGACTACGTACCGGCTGAGGCGGGCGTGTTCGCTGGCTGGCGTAACTCTCTGCTGGTCACGAGCCTGAAAAATGGTGCGCTGTACTGCTTGCGGCTCACCCAGGACGGTGGCTCAGTCCAGGGTGATATCACTCAGTTCTTCAAGACGACAAACCGCTACCGGGACCTGGCGCTGAGCCCGGACCACCGAACTGTCTATATTGCCACTGACAGCAGCGGCCGGGCCGGCCCCAAGTTCGGCCCCCCGACGGAGAAACTCGACAATCCTGGAGCGATTCTGGAGTTCACGTTCGTCGGTGCCCAGTGACGCATCGTCGGCGATTGCGGCCTGATCAGCGACGTTATCCGCGCGCGATGTAGAGGTCCCGGAGCAGGTTGGTCTCCAGCTCCATGTCCGCGATCCGGGCCTTGACCACATCGCCGATGCTGACCAGGCCGGCCAGCTTGCCGTGATCCACGACTGGCAGGTGACGGTAACGGGACGCCGTCATCTGGTGCATGAGCCGCGTGATGCTGTCCCCTGGAGAGCAGACCGGAACATTGCGCGACATCACCTTGGTGACCTGCATGGTCAGCAGTTTGGCGCCGTACTTGCCGAGACCGCGGATGATGTCCCGCTCGGTGAGCGTGCCCACGATCGGTTGCGGCTCGTCATCGTCGCGGACGACCAGCGCCCCGATCTGAGGAGGGCCGTTCAGTCGACCTATCGCTTCGGCAATGCTGGCATCGGTTTCGATGGTCTCAACCCATCGGCCTTTCGACTTCAGGATCTCTTCGACTTTCACAGTCCCCTCCCGATGACGCAGGTCCACCTCCTCACCATCGTCCTCCGCGGCGCAGGCTCTCACCACAGAATTTGCTGGGCACCTCTGTGATACGGACCTCAGGCGGGCTCATTCAATGATCGTCGATCGGCAGGGGCGCCGCCTCCAGCTCGCTGCTTGAGGAGGGGAGGGCAGCGGATACGGGCTGGCTCGGTGGACGTCCGCGGCCTACGGTGGCCATGAGCATCAGGGTGTCCAGGCCGGGGGGTGCGAGCGCCGCCAGGCGGTTGCCGATGTCGAAGGCGACTCGGGAGGATGCGTCGCGGTCCCGCTGGTAGTCGGCGAAGGCCGAATCGAGGACGGCATCAGTGCCGAGATGACGGTGGATCGCCGCAGATACCAGCTCCGCGTCCCGGAACGCATCGCTTATCCCGAGGCCGGTGATGGGGTCGTGGGCGTAGCCGGCGTCGCCGAGGAGTACCCAACCGGGTCCGAAGGACTGACGGAAGTAGTTGGGCAGCATGCCGGTACCGGTGATCGGTTCTGCCTGCACGCCCGTAAGCACTCGCTGCGCCAGCCGGGGCACGGCATCCAGGGCTCGAAAGAACGTGCCGGTGACGTCGGTGCGCAGCGCGCTGAACGCAGCGCGGGGCCGGGCGACGCCGATGTGGAGCAGTCCGTCGTTGGTCGGCAGCACCATGATGGCCAGTCCCTCGCGCAGGTACACCTCCATCCCCTCGGCGTCGATGCCGCGGAAGCAGGTGTGGTAGGCGCAGGTCGCCACCGGCGCGCAGACCACCATCGGCGCCCGCACCGCCCGAGCGACCACCGAATTGACCCCGTCGGCGCCCACCACGATCTCAGCTCGCGCCGCTCGCCGCTGGCTACCCGTGCGGCTGAGCACACCGACGACCCGATCGGCCTCCCACACCAGGTCCTCGACCACACACCCCGGGTGCAACTCCGCCCCGGCCTGCACCGCGGCCTCCACCAGGATCTGGTCTAACACCAGCCGACGGGGCGCGTACGCCACCGAGTCGGACTCGTCCCCGGCCAGTCGGGAGACCACCACCCCGTGCAGCAGGACGGACCCTGTGTCGTGGTCGATGACGAACTCCAGCCCGTTGCCGAGGTCGACCAGCAGCCGCCGCAGCGCCGGAGCCCCGCTGCGCAGTAGCTGGTCGAGCAAACCCCAGCGGCGCAACCGCTCGACGCCGTTGGCGTGCAGGTACGGTGCGGAGAGCTTGTCGCTGGGAAACCGGGCCTTGTCCAGGAGCAGGACGCGATGTCCCTGACGGGCCAGCAACATGGCGGTCGGCGCACCCGCGCAGCGAGCTCCCACCACGATCACGTCGTACCGCTCAGGCATACCGCACCTCGCTGGAGACCCGAGCACGATCGAGAACAAGATCGAGGGCGGCCTGGGCGTCGACGAGTCCGCAGCCGCTCGCGCCGTCGGGGCCGGGTGCGGCGGGGACGTTCTGGTAGCTGTGGCCTGCCTGTACGGGCCGTGCGGTGCGGCGCAGCACGTCGATGAGCTGATCCGGCCGCAGTGCGGGGTTCACCTGCAGCAGCAGCGCGAGGACTCCGGCGAGTTGGGGTGCTGCCGCCGAGGTTCCGCTCAAGGCCACCCATCCGTCGTCGGCCGCGGTCTCATCGCCGGCGGGATAGCCGCCTAGCGTCGCCACCTCGTGATCCAGCACGCCACCCGGTGCCGTGGGCAGCATGAGGTAGACGCCGCGCGGTCGCATCCCGACCAGACCGCAGACGTCGGGCACGATGCGGTCCAGGTATACCTGGCTGGTAAACCCGCTGGAGTAGTCGGATGCCTCCAGCGCGCCGTCGGGGTGCAGGAACACGCCACCGGCCGAGAGCACATCCGGACACTGACCGGGCAAGGAGCGCTGACCGTCACCGGCGGAGGCGACCACCACGATCCCCGAGGCGACGGCGGTGGCCACCGCGGCGGCCAGGGCCTGGTCCGCCGCGCTCAAGGGACCCTGCGGGACATCGGAGCCCCAGCTGCAACTGATGATCCGCGGTTGGCGCGCGATGGCGGCGTGTAGCGCTCCGATCGCGTTGACGAAGGACATTTTGACCATCGTGAACGCGCAGTCTGGCGCCACCGCCAGCAGGTTGGCGGACTGGGCGGTGCCGTGCCCCGAGGCGTCCTGGTCGGGCTCGGTCGCGCCGGGAGCCAGCACTACGGGAGCGATGTGGTAGCCGTGGGTCTGGAAATAGGGGTGGGCGGAGTAATGGCCGGTGTCGGTCATCACCACGTTCACCCCTCGCCCGGTGACGCCTTGGGCGTGGACGGTGTCGGCCCGCAGGGCCGTGCTGAGGGCATCGGGGACGCTCAGGTGCCAGTAGGGCACCTCGGGTGGGCTGGCGGCGAGGGCCATCGGCCAGCGGGGCTCGTCAAGCGCCACTCCTTCCAGGAGATCGGCGAAATCGGTGCCTGCGGTGGAAATCAGCCCACGTTGCTCGGTGTCGGGTGAATCCAGGAAAATCGCAGTGCTGGCGCGGGCTCCGGACTTGAGCACCGGACGCTCCTGGGCGCACACCGTGGTGTGGAAAACCCGCTCGTACAGGGACAGCGGTCCAGCGATATTGATGGTGACCGGGGACACCTGCAGGATCGTGAACCCCGCTGCGGCAAGTCGCTGCGCGGCCTGCTGCCGGAGAGACTCGAGTGAGTGAAAATTCGTGACATTGCTGGCGCGGACGGGGGAATCCGCCTCGAACAGCGAGATGCCGCCCACGGAATGAGGTGAGGCATGGGCGTACACAAGCTCCGGAAATACCTGCGTTGGGTCCGTCATCGGTGGTCTCTCATCATGGACGGTGCCAGGTCACGGTCGGGGATTAGTCGCGACGGATGCTGAGTCATACTCCTCGACCTCCCGCCGGGTGATCGGGCTTGACCGGCGGACGGAAACAATCGTCAGGAAGATCAATGCTCCCAGCACGACGACGGAGGATGTCTGACTGAAGGCGGCGGCGGTGGGAACGGGCATGCTGTAGGCGACGACGACCCGTACCGCGGCCTCGAGGAGGAATACTCCGCCCCACAGGGCCGTGGTCAGCTGCATGGTGCGGCGGAAGTTCGGGGATTTGCGCCACGAGTCGTCCCACCGCGCCTCGGCCACCGGATCGTGGCGGGCACCGAACTTGCGGCCGAAGAAGAACATCAACGGTCTCGCGGCGAGCAGTGACGCCAGCAGCACGATCCCGAACCCACCGGTGAACAGGGAGTCCTTGGCGATCGCCAACCGAGCGTCGCCGGTGATCTCGGAGCCGACGATGCCGATGGCGAGGGTGCACAACGACAGCAGCGCCAGAATGTCCAGGCTGCGGTGGGCGAGCAGTTCGATGACCGCGAGCGCGGCCGGGAAGATCGCGCCGATGGTGAGCGCGGTCAGGTCAGTGAATCCATGTCCGGTGAGCACGCGGTAGGTGAGGTACGGCAGAACCATATTCACCGTAATGTTGACCACAAAAGACCGTCGTGAACCGTGCTGGGCACTCGATTCCGCGGTGCTGTTCACAGGGGCTCCTTCCTGGGGGAGAACATCGGACGCCGTGCGCGGGGTGCTGCGAGGTGCGTACCGTGGAGTTATCAGGATCCGTATTCGGCGCGCATAAACGTCTGCCGCGACGGCGGAGGGGGCGCCGGGCCTTCGGCTCGCGTGCCGAAAAACCCCACATACATGATTGTCTCGTCGACGCCGTCCAGCCGGAGTAGCGAGTTGACGTCGTCGTCGTAGAAACCACAGGTCGTCATGGCCGCAAGGTCGAGCGCGGTGCAGGCGAGGGAGAAGTTCTGGGCGAGATGGCCGATGTCGAGCAGCGCGTAGCGGTAGCCGCGCAGGCCGTATTTCCGTCGCGTCCGCTCCACTACCGCGCCGATGAACAGGATGACCGCGGCCGTGCGGGCGCCATCCTGCTGGCAGCACACCCGGTAGTATTCGTCGGTGAGGTCACCGGCCCGCAGCAGCTCCAGCTCATGGCCGATCACCTGGTAGTGATAGAGACCGGGGGCGATTCCCGTCACCGACCGGATGCCCAGATACAGCTCACCGGGATACAGCCCGCCTGCCGAGGGCGCGGCGCGTAGCGGCTGGGTGTGCCCCTGCCCGCTCACCGATCCGGTGATCCCGTAGGTCAGCTGGAGCACAGCGGCCAGGCTGGCGCACTCCAGCGGCTGGTCACCGAAGTGGCGGACGGTTCGGCGCCGGGCCACCAGCTCAGCGAACTCCCGATGCGCCAGCGGCGGATCCGTCGGCAGCGGTGTCACCGGAGCACGCCGGTATCTTTTGTGGCCGCGGCTCATGGCGGCGATCTCCGCCGAGGAGTACATATCCGTCGAGGCGACCTGCTGGCCGGGCAGCGCGTGCAGCTTGCTGTGCTCGTGGTACAGCGCAGCCAGGTCCCCTCGGCGGTCGGTGTCCTGGTTCGGAGACGCCGCCTCGCCGAGCGCGGCCCGGCGCGGCAGGATCTGCGTCATCCTCCGTCCTTCCTCCGTGACCTTCGTGTCACGGGAACGGGTGCGGGTCGGGGTTGAGGTCGCGTTCCTCGGCCGGCGCGACCCGAGCGCCGGTGCGCACCGGAACCTCGAATAACCGGCGTCCGCCCAGATAGCGGTAGCGGTGGTCGTTGTCCAGCGGGTGCAGTCCGGGAATCACCGCGCGGACGACCTTAAAGCCCACCTCGTCGACGTCTGGAGTCGTCAGGTCAACGGCGATCAGCTCCAGCCCACCCTCGCTCAGCAGGTCAATGGTGGTGCGCAGGTGTGCTCGGACGCTGGTGCTGGAGCGCTCCGGCAGCTGCCCTACCTCCAGCACCTCGGTCGGCTCACGGAGGAAGTCTGTCATCGCCTTAAACTCTGGGTGCAGCGCGTAGGCCAGGCCGTGCTCGCCGAGGGTAGTGATGTCGTGGTAGGGCGGACGTGGTCGGTAGTCCGGCCGTTCGGCGGCCCGCCGGTCCATCCCATAGAGACCCAGGCAGGCCTCCTCCACCGCCAGGACCAGCGCACGCTGCGGGGAGAGGTCGACGCCCATCCCGATCACGGTTGCTGGCGGCTTGCCCGTGCGGCTGGTCAGCACCGCGAGGATCACGGGCACGGGCAGGTCCTGGGTCAGCAGGACGGCGGCGCAGTCCATGCCGGCGCCGTCGATCGCCTCCAGGTGCCGCCGGAGAAAGGGATCTCGGGCTGCCGCCGGTGGCAGCGCCACGTGCGGGCAGGCCAGCCGGTGATGCCAGACGATGGAGAAGGCGTCTCGCTCCACGCATTCCATCGCCCCGCGGTACACCGCCCCAGCGTAGGAATCAGCGCAGGCCAGCCCGGTGGAGATGAGGTCGCAGACCCGCGGCTCGACGGCCGGGTCCCGGCGGTAGGGGATGTAGGTCGCGGTGGCGGGCACCAACATCGGGGTACCCGCGGTCAACGAATATCCTGGCGCCCAGCGCAGCCGAGTATCCGCGGTGAGGGGCGTGAACGGGAAATCCGGCAGGCCGTACTGGCGTGGTGAGTAGAGCGCGAACCGCTGTGGGTCGATGGCCGGCCGGCCCAGTGTGGTCAGCTGCGCGTAGGAGGCGGTGACTAATTCCTCGGCGTCGTAGAATGCTGAGCAATACCGCTCGACGCTCTCGCCGATAGCTTTCATCACGGCCCGGCGCGGGTCGGCGGAGGCCGCCGTGCCCGCGTTGAGCGCTGTCTGCCCGGCCCACGGTGCGGTGTCGGCGGGAATGCTATGGACGATGTGCACGTCGGGATCGTCGGGGGTGAGTTCGGCGTAGACAACGGCGGAGATGATACCCAATCGGGGACCCACAAACCGAGCCGCTCTCCTAAGCGCCTCCTCCAGCGAGATCTGCGGCGGATCCCGAAGGACGCAGTCGGCAAGAAATTCTGACATGGCGAACCTATCCGGTGTGCTGGGGGCCCCACGCGTCGCGATGGACCCTGGCCCGCCCGCAGCTTCGGCAGCGCGGAACTCGGAGTACGTCTTCAGCGGCAGCCTTTGGGGACAGCGCCGTCAATTCGTAGACCTTTCCGATAGTTGCGGGGGCAGACATCCCTGTCAGCAACCGCATGACCTCCATGGCCGTCTGGTGCGCCGCGACCTGAGCCAGGGCGGTGAGCATTCCCTCGTCGCCGTCCCGAACGCCGCGTCGTATCTCATCGCGGTAGAGGTGGTAACCTTCCCGTTCGGTAATTGACGCTTCCGCGCGGAGTTCATAGCAGGTATAACACGCGCTTTGGTGCGGCAGGACGGTCGGCCCCAGGAGGATACGCGTTCCCTGGGCACACAGGCGCAGCCATCGAATGCCGGCGTCGAGGCAGGTATCGTTGACCGCGTCGAACAACCCGTGAGCTGGTCCGTCAGCGACCGCGACGAGCAGCGCGGGACCTGGGGTATCGGGGGCTGGCGTATCGGGGGCTGGGGGAGGCGGCCCAGCCAGGACCGCGTCCCCCCAGTCCGTTATCGAGTCGAAGCTCCGTAGCTGACCGATACCCACCGATTTCAGGGCGCCTCTGGTGCAGTCGGCGAGTTCTCCCGCACCGACCACGTCCACCTGAGCGTGCGCTAGGGCTCGATGCAGGACGTCGGCATCCCCGAAATGAGACAGAAACTCGGTGTACCGCGGGTCATGGCCGGACACGCCGACGCCACCCGCCTGGATCAACCCGTTCGCCCGCAGAATCTTAATCAGGAAGACGACGGTGGTCGGTGCGATGTCCGAACCGGCACTGGCAGCAATCTCACTGATCGTGTGCTGACCGTCGAGCCGCGCGGTGATCCGGCGCAGTGCCGTGACGAAAACGGGGTGCGCCAGGGTGAAGGCGAAGTCAGCGCAGCGGAACTGAACCCGACCGTCACCGAGCTCCACGAGGCTCGCCCAGGAAACCAAGCTAGGCTGGTCCGGAACGTCTATCCCCGCGTACATAGCGAGAGACCTCGCTGCCGCATCGCCGTTTCCAGACATTCAGGGTTCCCCCGGGTGGACGAGTGATGATGGCTTACGGGCAGCAGCAACAACAGCAGTATGTATCCTCTGCCGTGACCATTCCAGTGCAGGCCTGGCCAACGCTCACCAAGGTCTGCAGCTCGTTCTCGTCAAGAGTGAACTGACTGGTTAAGGCGCTCGGATCGGCCTGGACCTCCGCCCTGAAAGCGGGGTCGCTCACCAATTTCCCAAGCGCCTGCTGAAATGTTTCCTGCGACACCCTGAACCTTCCTGTCTGTGCTATCCTCAGGTGTCCTTATGTGGCGGTGTCTCAGTAGTCGTTAACTAGCCTCTTTGAGGTGCAGTCACGGAAGAATAATGAGAAACCGCAAACCCTGACTAACCCCCGTATGTGATGTACGGCAGGATGCGCCGATCAAGGACGGGGAGTATGTTGCCCTACCGATCGTGACAGGGGCAAGCGAGTAACCGATATTCACCCATTTGGGGCCAGTTTGGGAGGTTGGTTGGGGGGCTGGCGAGGCGGACAGGTGGTCAGCATCTGCGGTTGCCCCCGTCGTCATCGGATGATCGACACGATGTGGAGCGCGGCGTCGGCTAGCTCGGCGTTGCCGCGGACGGCGACGCGCGGACGGGCTTGGTGCGGTTCGATCCCCCGGACGCACAGCCGCCACAGGGTGTCAGGGTCCGTGGTGAGGGTCGTCATGGCGGCCGAGCCGTCGCTGCTCGGCCGCCAGTGCTGTCCTGATCTGCGCCAGCTCCAGGTTCCACCGCCCGGCCCGTCCACCTCGATCGTGACGATCGTGCCCTCGGCGTCGTCACGGTGGGCCAGCGTGTGCGGGAGGGCACGCAGGAAGGTGTCCAGCACGGTGTGGACCACGGTCGGGCGATCGGTGTCGGGCCTGCGGGTCGCGTCGCGGATCTGCTGCTGATGCACCCAGTACTCGGTGAAGTCCCGTGCGCAGTCCAGCCACCGCGGAGCCGGGTCGGGGCCGGCCCAGCTGACCGGTTCGCCCAGGACGTCGAGGTCGAGATCGCGCCACATCCGCAGCACGTGGGGCGAGGTGGTGGTGAACAAGTCGATCAACATCGCGGGGCTGACTCGGCTGGCTGCCGACACCCAGTCCTGGTTGAAGCGGTGGATGAAAGCGGGTAGCGGTTCTCCGGGTACGGGGGAGTTGCCGGTGTGGCCATCGCGGGTGCGGGCGAGCCGGCTCAGATCGGCACCGAGCAGGTGGGCCACCACATCACGGACCAGCCACGGCGCGCACGCGGTGGGCCGTTGCCACTCCTGCGGCTGCAGATCCGTGAGGAGGTCGATCAGCACCGCTCGGTCGTGCTCGAACACCGGTCGGACATCGATCTTCGGGCCGAACGGCGACACAGACGCGACCACCTGGTTATTCTCCATCACCACACCGCGGGTGTCCGTGCTACGGGGACAGGCTCAACGCCACCGCACCTACCCCCGCGCCATCAAACGAGGACGCCACAACTCCTACCGAGTCAAAAAGACCACCGACATCGGCACCCGCCACGACGGCCCAGCCACCATCACCCTCGCCAACCTCGGAACGAACAGAACCGCAGCATGATCAATTTAAGCTAAGTGGCATTGGGCCAAGGGCGCACGAGGACAGTACTTTGTCGGCTTCCTGCCCGCGGTCAGCCGGGACGCCGTCATCGCCATGGGACGGGACATCCGGTCCTGGCGCATCGGCCGCCGCAGCGACCTCGGCATCAACAGCCTCGCACGGATGGTCAATAACGTCGTGCGAGGATGGATCAACTACTATGGACACTTCTACAAGTCCATGTTGTACTCCCGCGGCCCACAGCCGTGAACTCGACGCTACCGACGCGGAGCGGGCCCCACAACGTCGGTAGCGTCGAGTTCACGGACAGCACCGGGACTCGGGAGTAGGACAAGCCTCGCTGGCCCCCTTGGCCCCACTCAGGGCAGGAACTCAGCCCCATCCTTAACGCTTACGCTTTGTTTTGGGGGTCCTTTACGGAAGAGTAGCGCCACGAACTTGTGGTCCTTACACCTGGCACCACGTTCTGTAACGTCTCTGCGGCATGGTTTGCCATTTCAGATATCCTTGCTCCCGCAGCACTCAACCATGCGTCTGAGTATGCTAAAAGATTCTGGAGACGCTACTTCGCGGGTCAGAGTCGAGAATGTTATTTGGCCCTCCACCGGTCACCGTGCGGGCGGTCGACCGGGAGGCGCTACCTGCTGCTCTGGGGGTCGGGGAGTACCGTCTCGCCGTCATGAACGCACCGCGCCGTCTGCGTCTCGCTGTTGCGCCGCTGCTCGCCTGCGCGGCGCTCACCGTCGTCAGCTGCGCAGGCCGCGCCGTCGATCCGCCTACGGCCCGGAGGGCGTTGGCGCAGCCGGTCGTCGCGAGTCCGCTCGCTAGCAGTGGCGGGGCAGTGCCGCTGGCCCCGAACGGGGCAGTGCCGCCATCGCCACCGGCCGAGTGCCGCGGTGCGGCCCGGGATGCGGCGGAGTGGAGCTGCACTCAGCAGCAGAGGTTCGCCGCCGCCCGTGCCTACATCAGCCGCCACGTCAGCGGCCAGGGCTATGTGGGCGTGGTGTTCACTGATCGGCAGACCGGGCACACCTGGCGGTTCGGCCCGACGCAGCATGAGGGGTGGACGGCGTCCACCATCAAGCTCGCGATCGCCACCGACCTGCTGCGCCGGCACCGCGGCGGCCAGCTCACGCTGAGCGCCGCGGACCGCCACGACATGGCCACCATGCTCAACTTCTCCGACGAGCAGGCCTCTGACCGGCTGTGGGCGAAATTCGGCGGTGAGGACATGCTGGCCCGGTTCCGCAGTGAGTACGGCATGGTCGGCCTGCACTTCGTGCCCGGTTTCACCACCCGGACGTACTGGGGTTTCGTCAAGTGCACCACCGATGACCTCGCCGCCCTGGCGAGTTACGTCTTCACCCGCCTGCACGCGGCTGACCAGGCCTATCTGGTCAGTGCGCTGCGCGGGGTCGCGCCCAACCAGCAGTGGGGAATCTGGGCGGCCGGCGCCACCCAACGGCCCGGGAATAAGGACGGCTGGTCGTATGAGACCGATTCCTACGGCAAGCACTGGGTCACCAACACCGTCGGCTTCGCCGGCCCTGAGGAGCGCTACCTGATCGCCGTGATGTACCAGGTGGCTCCCAGCGGTACCCTGGACGCTGGCGTGCACACCGTCAGTGACGTCGTTGCCCTGCTCTTCGGGGCACCCATCCCGGCGCCTGTCACGGTTCCGGCGCCGGATGGATAACGAACGGGGCACCGTGCCCGACAGCTGCACTCACCGACCCGGCTGAGGCAGCATCGGGAGCATGCCAGGAGTTCAGTTCGGAATCAACGTTCGTGCCGTGTCGTCCCAGCAGGACTTCACGCAGTTGGTGCGTCGCGCTGAGACGCTGGGGTACGACGTGTTCGCCGCGCCCGACCACCTCGGCGGTCTCGCCCCCTTCGCCGCGTTGACCGCGGCGGGCATGATCAGCGAACGGCTCCGGTTGCGCACGTACGTGCTGAACGTCGGGTTCTGGAACCCGGCGCTGCTGGCCCGGGACATCGCCACTCTCGATGTGCTCTCGCAGGGCCGGGCTGAGCTCGGGCTCGGGGCTGGGCACATGAAAAGCGAGCACGAGGACGCCCAGCTGCCCTGGCTGCCGCTGCCGGCGCGGGTGCGGGCGCTGGAGACGATGGTCCTCCAGGTGCGCCGCCGGTTGGCCGACGACGCCCACCGACCACGGCCGGTGCAGCAGCCGGTGCCGTTGCTGGTTGGTGCGATGTCGAATCCGGCCCTGTCGGTCGCGGCTCGGCACGCTGAGGTCGTCGGCTTCGCCGGGCTCCGCCACATCAGGGGCGCCCCCGCGGGCACCTTCACCGTGTGCTCGGCGGCTGAGACGGCGCAGCGGGTGGCGGAGGTGCGCCGCCAAGCCGGTGGTCGCCCGTACCGCTCTGACGTGTTGCTGCAGTGGGTGGTGATCGGCCGTGATCCCGAGGACGCTGCTGCGGAGCTCGCGGCAGCGGCTGGCGGGCAGCTTAGTGTGGCGCAGCTGTTGGACACCCCGTTCGTCCTGCTAGCCCAGGACGCGGGCGACGCCGTGGCGCAGCTGCGACGGCGCCAGCAGGTGTACGGCTTCGACAGCGTGACGACTCATCAGCCAAGCCTGGAGCCGCTCGGCGAGGTGATCGCCGCCTATCGAGCGACCGATGCCTCGTAGCCGGTTGTGCGTGGCAGGGTCGGGGTGGGCAGTCGCCAGCGGTGTTCGCTGTCGGGGTGGTCGTACCAGACGTATTGTTCGGTGGCGGTGGCGGTGATGCCGAAGCGGCTGTAGGGGGGTTGCCCGGTCTGGTGCCAGAATTCGTGGGCGTCCTCGACTCGGTCCCACAGTCGGCTGGGGCCGTATTGGGTGACCGGGAACTCCCCGTTCACGGCAGTGGCATGGACCGAGGCGCGGGAGCCATCCGATGCCTGCAGGTGGACGCTAGATGCGCCGTTGTCGGTCAGCATGCTCCAGGCGACCTCCGGCAGGTGCCCCTCAGCAGATGCCCCCCCCAGCAGATGCCACTGCGCGACGAAGCCGAACAGACTGCTGGTGTGCAGCAGGGTGGGGTCCACGGTGGTGACCGAGTGCATCGGCTCGCCCTCGGGTTCCCGCATCGGGGGAGGCGAAAAGTCCAGAGCGTGCCGAAGCCACATGAACGCGGTGCCCAGCGGCAGGAACCGTCCGGTTGCGATTCCCTCGCCGTCGATGATCAGCCGGGCCAGGGTGCCTCCGATCTTGCCGTGCACGTCAGCCAGGATCACGGCGCCGGGGCTGGTTTGCTCCAGCCACGCCGGGGGGATGGCTGGCACGCTGCAGGTGGCGATGATCCGGTCGTAGGGGGCGCCGGGCGGGTAGCCACCGGCGCCGTCCACGGCGGCCAGGGTCGGGGTGTAGCCGTTGGCGGCCAGCCGCTCAGCGGCCAGCTCGATGAGCTCCGGGTCGATATCCACGCTGGTGACGTACTCGCTGCCGAGCCGCTCGCATAGCAGCGCGGCGTTGTAGCCGGTGCCGGTGCCGATCTCCAGCACCCGATGCCCGTCGGTGACGTCCAGCTCCTCCAGCATGCGGAGCACCAGCGAAGGCAGGGTCGAGGAGCTGGTCAGGATTGGTGCGGTGCCCGGCCGCAGCGCCCGGGGCATCGGCACCTGCACCACCTTGGTGCCCAACGTCTGGTCGCTGTACACCGCCGCCAGCCACTCACCGCGCCGCTGCGGGTCGATCGACAGCAGGCACGGCCCTGCGGGATCGGGGTAGTAGCTGGGAATGTAGGGGTGCCGCCAGGTGCGTTGGAACACCTCCCGCCACGCCGGGGTGCGCAGCGCGCCGGCCTCGGTGAACGTCTCGGCCAGCTCCCGCAGCCGGGTCTGGGCTAAGCGCTGCTCGCTGGGGTTGAGGTCGGTGGGGTAGGACGGCATGCCACGGCTCCGTTCGTGAGCAAGTCGGCTAATGCCGAGGTGATGGGTAGGTCCAGCGCGTCCTCCAGCCAGCCATAGGCGCCGAAGGGATTGCACTCAAACATGATCCACTCATGATCGGGAGTCACCGCGAAGTCAAACGCACCGAACGACAACCCGAAAGCCCGCATGAACCGTTGGATGCCGGTGACAACGGGCTCGGGTGGCTCGACAATCTCGTAGTCGAGGCTGTCGTAGTCCGATCTCCAGTCCACCCGGGCGGCTTCCGAGCCGGCGTGGATCGCCACTGCAAAGATCCGCTCGCCGACCACGGTCACTCTAGCTTCCCAGGCCTTCGCGACAAACGGCTGGAAGAAATGCAGGGTGGTCTCGATCCCGGCCAGATCGTCCAGCTCGGCCGGCTCAAGGCGGCGGGTGTAGGCGATCTGGATCTGGCCCGACTCGACCAGCAACGCCCTGGCCAGGGCCTTGCCGGCTAGCGGCTCGCCAACATGGCGGGCGAACTTGCGTACCCCTTCCGGTTTGTTAGTCACCACCGAGTCGGGCACCCGCAGCCCACAGCGGCGGGCCACGTGCAACTGCCGTGGCTTGAGAGCATCGGACTCCCGCGAGGGATAATTCACCCACACCACCCCGTCCAAACTGGACAGTACCCCAGCGAACCCGCATCGGGCCTCCGCGGCGGCGTGCCGCCGCTCTGGTGCGGACAAGCCCTCCGGGAACTCGAAGTGCGAGGGGTGGCGGTACCACACCGAGCGGATCTCGCTCAGGCGCACTTCGCGGTGCGGCGTGGCCAGCACGCCGTCCCAGCCGTCCACACCCAGCCAGGCATCCAGCGTCAGCGCTTGCGGGAAGGCCACCAGGTCGGTGCGGAACACCGGTACCCCACGCCTGCCCAGCTCCTCGACAAGCCGGTCCGCCGACGGATCGACCTCTCGAGCGAGCACCAGGACGGTCATCCTAATCGGTCTGGTAGTCCGGAGGCATCATCTCCTCCGGAGGAGGATTGTTCGGGTCCGCGTCGGTGACGTAGGACGTGTCCGGTGGAGTGACGCCGGGCTTGGTGTGCCGCAGCAGCGGGACCAGCGAGCCGTCCTCGTCGTACACCAGCGCGATCTGCCGCTCGTGGCAGTAGGTGTAGCGCCGGGTCGGCGGGGTGTCCAGCCGCGCGCCGGGCACCAGGTGGCGCAGCGAGAACGGGCGGGTGGCCGGACCGCTCGGCGCTTCCTGACAGTCCTCCAGGATCCCGCGCGGCGGGCCGAGCGGGAACCGATCGCCGGGACTGAACAACGGGTCACGCCACAGCGGGGCGGGGTACTCGGACATCGGATCTCCTCTGGCTATCAGGCCATCCCCCGCATCGTGCCGTGCCGCTGTCCCAGCAAGCAACACACCGCAGCCGGCTGTTCACCAGGAGGCCTCCCGGCGGGACTGTCAGGTCAGGGGGTGAGTCCAGGTGCTGTCGGGGTGTTGGCACCACACGTATTGAGTGTGGGGAGTGACGGTCAGCCCGAGTGCGCAGGGTGGGGGTCGGCCGAGCTGGGTCCAGATGTGGTGGGCGGTTTCGACGGTGTGCCAGGGGTTGTGGGTGCCGTCGAAGGTGACAAGCACACCGTGGGTGCCGCTGGTGGTCTGGGCCCAGGAACCGTCGGGGGCGACCACAGTGGCCGTGGTGGTGCCCTCGACGACGTAGTGGTGGCTGCGGCCGGAGCCCAGGTGTAGCTGGCAGAAGAAGGCGAACGCCGGTTCGGCCAGCACTGCGGGGTCCAGCGTGGTGGGGGCGTGGCGGGCACCGTGTAGCTGCTCGGGTATGAGCTCAGCGGGCCGGGTGATCCGATGGGGTGTGCGTCGCAGGGCCATGAACAGGCCAGGGTAGTTCAGGAAAGGCCCGCAGGCGGTGCCGTCGGTGGCGACGGTGAGCCGAGCCAGCATGCCGTGGCCCCCGGCGAGTGCCTCGGTGAGGATCAGCCCACCGGGCCGGGTCTGGGCGACCCAGGCATACGGGACGGTGGAGATCCCACAGGTGGCGATGATCCGGTCGTAGGGGGCGTGCTCGACCCATCCGTGGGCCCCGTCGCGGCAGCCCAAGCGCGGCTGGTACCCCAGGCTGGCCAACCGGGTCTGCGCGGTCCTGATGAGGTCGGGGTGGATGTCGACTGAGTGGACGTGGCCATCGTGGAGACGGTGGCAGAGGAGGGCGGCGTTATAGCCAGTGCCGGT
Organism: Pseudonocardiales bacterium; assembly: GCA_019247305.1. Lineage (GTDB taxonomy): Bacteria > Actinomycetota > Actinomycetes > Mycobacteriales > Pseudonocardiaceae. Next base: position 42,355 of record JAFAPC010000113.1, on the reverse strand, counting down.
ACCGATCTCCAACACCCGGTGGCTGGGGTGAGCGTCCAGGTCGGTGAGCATCCGGGCCATCAGGGTGGGTTGGGTGGAGGAGCTGGCCGAGATGGTCAGCGGGCGCAGGGTGCTGCCGGGATCAATCTGCCCGAGTTGGGTGGTCAACGCGGTATCGGAGTACACCTCTGCCAGCCACTGGGCCCGTTGCGCTGGGTTGCTGCCCTCGATCGCGACCAGTTCTCCGGCGGCGTCGCGGCGGAAAAAACGGGGGACGAAGACGTGGCGGGGCACCACAGCGAACGCCTGCGTCCACTCAGAGTCGGCGAGCGCCTCCGCTACGGTGGCGGCCAACGCCGCAGCGTGAGCTCGCCACTCGGTGTCAGTCACCAGCGGGCCCGCGCTTGTCACGGCGCGCCCTCGCCCAGCAGCAACTCGGCGATCGCCGCGGCGATGGGCAGATCGAGGGCATCGGTGAGCCACCCCCACTCGCCGTTGGCGTTGGCCTCCAAGAAGTAATGCTCGCCCGTGGTGGTGCGCACCTGATCGTTACGGTCAGTCGTCGTAGGGGTCGTCCACTCGGGATGGCCCCGGGGGGAGGTCGATGGGTGGGTCTAGCCGCTGAGTGGGATCGATCAGCGCGAAAGCCGCCCCGCAGGGGTCGGCGACCCGCGCGATGCGGCCCAACTCGCTGTCGTAGGGATCAAAGTCCACCTGCCCGCCCAGCTGCAGGACCCGCTCGACCGTAGCGTCGGTGCCGGTCCGCGGATCCACCGCGAAGTACAGCATCCAGTGCGCATCGTCGTCGGGGAAGGCCCAGTCCTCGTTCATCTGGAGCCTGCCCAGCATCGTGCGCCCACCCCGGGACCAGACGGTGTAGTCCACCAGGGCGCCGTCCCCGATCTGCTGCTGGTGGTAGCCCAACACCGTCGCGAAGAACGCATCAGCCCGCGGACCGTCCCAGGTGTTCAACTCCGCCCAGGCCAGCGACCCGGGGGCTGTGGTGCGCAGCCTCCTCGGCGCCGCAGGCTGCCAGAAACCGACCACAGCGCCGGTCGGGTCCTGCCCGATGAGCGCCCGGCCTGGCCCGGGAGCATCCCCCGGCCCCTGCAGCACCCGCCCGCCGCAGCGAGTGACGATCTGGGCGGTGTGCTCAATATTGGCGCTGGCCAGATACAACCTCCACGCCACCGATTGCCCCTCCGGCACCGCGACACCCGCCAGGCCCGCCACCGGCCGACCCGCAGGCCGCGCGGTAAGGTGCCGCCCGCGGCCGGGGCCCCGGTCGCTCTGGTAGGTCCAGCCGAACAACCGGGTATAAAAGTTTCGGCTGCGCGCAAGGTCAGTGCTCGACACCTCGATCCACCACACCGAACCTGGGAGGAACGACGGGTCGGGAGGCCTCGGCGGGACGCTTACCCTATGATTCCTCATGGTGTAAAGAACGACATACCCCCTCGCAAATACACCTCTAACGGGTGGACGGTCTCTGCTGGACGCCACCGGCGGTCGCAGAGTACGCCCTCGCCGGTCACCCACAGCAACCACACCACCGCGGGCGGTGGCCCGCTATTTTTCTCGCTGAGTCAACTAACAACGACATTAACCAGGCGGTCCGGCACGACGATGACCTGGCGGATGGTGCCGGTGCCTAGTGCGTCCTGGACGGCGTCGGTGCTCAGTGCGGCGGCGCGGATATCGTCTGTGGACGCTGCGGAGGGTACCACCAGCCGGCCGCGGTTCTTGGCGTTGATCTGCAGCATCAGCTCCACCGTGTCGACCTGCAGCCAGGCTTCATCGGCCACTGGCCACGGCGCTGCCAGACATACTTTCCCGTCAGGAGGTAGTAGACTTCGCTGGCGACGTGTGGCGCAAAGGGAAACAAGAGCGACGCGATATTTTGCAGCGCAAAGGTGATCTCGTCGCGTGAAATACCTTCCTGAATCGTTTTACTGCAGCTGTTGTTCAGCTTCATGAGCGCCGCGATTGCCGTGTTGAAGGCGAACTGGCCGGACATGTCGTCCGTGACCTTCTTGATGGTGGCGTGCACGTCGCGAGTCAGCTCATGGCCGCGTTCAGTGTCCGGGGATGCACTCACCCTATGACACCAAGGCCCCTGCCCGCTTTCCATCAACGCAACACTGCCGGATTAAGCACTCTGACGTCGGCTCCCACAGGTAACGCTCGTCTGCCAGCGAATACACGCGCCAGCCGTGGGCGAAGAAGGCGTCCTGTTCAAGCCTTTGACTCTCGGGATCGCCGTCCCAAATGAGGTTCGCCTGGTTCATCCGCGCTCTGGATGCCCGACGGTGAAGGCGTAGGTCACGAACAGTCGGGCGTTGCCGACTGGCAGGGTCCGCTGCAGCGCGCGATCGACGACGGCCGGTGACTGGAACACGCCGAGACCGAGTTCGGTGGCCCGCAGGCAGATCCGTTGCCCGATCCGTCCGAGCTCGATCAGGTCCGTCTCGTAGCGCGCCACGTCGACTGGGTCGACGCGGCCGAGGAGCCAGATAACGGCCGCTCCCCGGGCGGCAGGGAGCTGGCCGACGCAGATCTCCTGGACCGCGCCGCGGTCAGGTCCGTCGCAAACGACGACGGCTTCGCTCGACCCGCTCTGTACCTCAAAGGTAGCGGGGCGCCTCTGGTCGACCGCCAGCGCCGAGACGAGCACCCGCACGGTCGGGCGAGCTGGGAGCGCGAGGACGCTGATGAGGTCGCAGAGGGTGTCCCAGGCGATAGGTCGATCGGCGAAGGCACGCGTCGTGCGACGCTGCAGCATGGCCCATGCAGTGGTCTCACCACGGTGCGCGGCGACTCGGAGACGGAGCGCTTCGAGACATTTCGGGGCGTGACCGCGTACCTCTGCGTGGGCGAGCAGCGAGAGGTACCAGTCGTGCTGGCACCATGGAGACGCCTGGCGATAGAGCGACCGGGCCTGCGCGGCTGCCAGCAGCGCTCCGGAGGTGCGCAGTGAGGCCAGTTCGGCCGGCCCCGCTTCGGGGATGGCGGCGAGGACACCGGTCGCGGTGGTGTCCCGATCTCCACGGGAGGACGGCTGGCAGTGCGATAAGATCCGGAACCCACCGAGGCCAAGGTCCACCCGGGACGGCGTGGGCCAGGGGATTTCGACGGCCATGCCGCTGGACTCCGTGAACGACACGTAAGCGAAGGGATTGGTGAGCATCGCTTCCGCTCGCCCGGGGGGCACCGTCCGGCGATCGGAAAAAGCCCCCGGCCCTCCGATGGTCGAGGCGGCCGCCGCTCCAGGCACTCCCCTGGAACCCGGGGCGGCGACCACGAGCGCGAACTCCGGCTCGCTCACCCAGTCGGCGGCGTCCGACGCCGGGAGCGGGACGACGGCCGTGGCCATCTGCCGGCGAGCAAGGAGGATGGCAAGCGTCTCGGCGATGTGGCCGGCGTCAAGGACGGTCGGCCGTAGCGCCCGCAGGAGGACGACGACGCCTTCGGTCGGATGACGGGCGCCGCCCGATGGGCTCGTCTTCCGCAGATGGTCCTTGAAGGCACCGGACAGGACCTCAAGGGGACCGAACGTGTAGCGGAGGACGGTGGCGAGGCCCCGCTCCTCCAACTCCCCCTCGGCGAACAGGTCGGCGTCGCCGACCTCAGGGAGCGAAATCATCGGACCCGGCCGCTCGACGACGTTGGCCGGCGGGGGCTGCACCCAGTTGTACGCGGCCATGATACGGCGATCTTTCTCGCGCCAGTCAGTCCCGGAGTAGTCGAGGAACGGGTAGTCGAAGTTGGCCTCGTGGTAGCGGGAAACGAACGTCGGCGGAGAGGTCGCCCCAGACGCGACGCGCGACGAAGGGGGCCTCGCTTCGACCAACAAGCCAGCATGGCAGAGACGCTCGCGCTGCTCCGCTCCGTCGAGGCCGAGGAGATCGTCCAACTCGTGGACAAAGACTCCCATGCCGGCTGCCCGGGCCAGGACACGGATCACATCGGGGACGACGTCCTTACCCACCGCAGCGAACGACCTCCGGGTGGTCGGGTCGAACAGCACCCAGCGTCCGCTGCCCTGGACGTGGGGGGCAAAGAGCCGGGCCTGGACGGCCACGAGCCCGGGCGCCGTCCGCAACACGGGCCGGTCCGACAGTGACAATACGTTCACGGACGTGCGTCCCTGAACGCTGCCTCCGGATCGTCGGCGAAGTACTGGGCGAGTCTGGCCCGGACCACGTCGAGGCGGTCGAACGTCATCGTCAAGCCGAGGCGGTAGGTCCACGCGGAGGTCGAGTCGAATGCCATCGCCTGGGGACGATGGAACGTCCTCGAATCGAACACAAGCGCCCGATTGCAGCGGTACGGCACCACCCGCTGCTCGCCCCGAGTGAGCCGTTCAGCGTAATCGACGCAATACGGCGGGGCTGAGAACTCATGCACGGCCATGTCCGCTGTGCGCTTCACGTCGAGGAGGACCAGACCACCACTCGACGGGTCGAGGTTGCACGCGTCCGGCGTGAGCCACAGGTTCAAGGTGACGGCACCGTGGTCGGAGTGGGCCGTCCCTCCAACGTTGCGGTGGTACATGATCGCCCACCAGAAGACGAGGTCGAGGTCTCCGATGATCGTGGGCAGCCCGACTCGAAGTTCCTCGGCGAGCAGCGAGATGGCGGGCAAGTCGGGCTTGTCGTTGTGGAGATGGGGGCTCAGGGGGCTCTTCTGCCGCCAAGCTCAGTGCTGCACCAGCTCGGCGTGCAGCGAACTCCTCGCGGCATCCTCAAGGAAGTCGTCGAGGACGACAAAGTCGAACGGGTGACTCGAGCGGAACGACCGCTCCACAGCCGCCCAGTCGCGGTCTCGCAGAAGACGCGCGTCCAGCTCGCCGACGGACTGATCGCCGGTGCAAGGCATCGGTCTAATGGGGGTTCGCATGGGATGGGACTACTGACTACCGGTAGGAGATGGCTTCGTGCCCGCCTCCTGGGTCTGGAGGAGGGCCGCTCTCAGCGCCGGTAGCTCCTCGATGAGCTCGGTCGAGTGGGGGATGACAAAGCTGATCCCGTACCGACCGGCCACGGATTCCGCAGTGCGGTAGGTCTGGAGTTGGTCGAACGTCAGATGGTAGGCTTTCCCTGCCGCCTGGTGCTGGATGAGAACTGACGGGTCGAGGTCGGCCTGCTGGCGAAACGGCGGCATCTCCTCAACGGCATCACCGCCCGGGATGACGAACGTCACCGTCCCGCCGTCAATCAAGGGTGCGGTGCTTTTAGCAACAGAACGTCATATATTCTTCACTCTTTCGGTTTATCGAAGAGGCCTTCCATTTAGTGGGAGACGTGGGGCAAACCGTAGGAGGCCGGGAGACCTGGGGGGCAGTGTTGCGGCGCATCGGCCGCAGCCGGGTTTTCAGACGCCCGTGATCGGCTTCGATCGGGTCGTTCGCGTCCTGCTCGGTGACGTGGCAGGCGGTGGGCAGCAGCTCATCGAGCACTCGAGGGTAGGCCGGTGTCCGGTCTGTAGCGACTTCGGTCACCACCGGCCCGACCACCGGAACCCGCCACCCGAGGCGACACCCCGTCCTCCACCACGCTCACACCGCCAACACCCCACTCAAAGATCCACAAAACCGATTAAGATCAACTCAACGCGCTACTCGCGAAATCGGGTCAGACATACCGGCGAAACCGTACCTGAGGCGTGCGCTCAGTACTGAGGTCGATGGACTAGGATCACCGATGTCGGGTCTCATCGCTCGGTTGGTGCCGGGCGGTGACCCGCCGCCGCACGTGGTCGGCTTGCCGCGGCCGCGGACCTCTGGCGCGTAGCCCATGCCGTTCGCCGCCACGGATCCGTACGAGGTGTGCACGATCGAGCGCGACTGAGCGACGCTGTGTAGCCGGGAGCGCTGGCCGGCGCTGCACAAAATTGACAATGTCCCTGCGGAGACTGCGAGTCATGGATTCTGACGACATCACCAACACCAACCAGCACCGTTACTCGGCGGCCCTGGCACGCGACATCGAGTCGAAGTGGCAAAGGGCCTGGGCTGAGAGCGGAACATTCGAGGTGGCCAATCCAGTCGGCAAGCTGTCCGGCGGTTCACTGAAGCCGCGCGACCGCAAATTTTACGTACTCGACATGTTCCCGTACACATCCGGAGTCGGCCTGCACGTTGGGCATCCACTGGGTTACATCGGCTCCGATGTCTACGCACGCTTCCTGCGTATGAAGGGGTACAACGTCCTGCATCCCCTTGGATTCGACGCGTTCGGCCTGCCGGCGGAGCAGTACGCCATCGAAACCGGCCAGCACCCGGCCATCACGACAACGCAGAACATTGACAACATGCGCTGCCAGCTCAGGCGCCTGGGCTTCACGCACGATCCGCGCCGCGAAATTTCGACCGCGGATCCGGCATACTACCGCTGGACTCAGTGGATCTTCCTTCAGATATTCAATTCCTGGTGCGACCCAGCGACCGGCCGCGCCCGCTCAATTGCGGATCTGATCAGCGAGTTTGAGGCCGGTATCCGGGAACCCGCCTCGTCGGCGAACCCGGACGGCCTGCCCTGGGGTGATCTGGACACGATCGCTCAGCGCCGGGTCGTCGACTCCTACCGGCTAGCCTATCTGAACGAGGCGCCAGTCAATTGGTGTCCCGGCCTGGGCACGGTCCTGGCGAATGAAGAAATTACCGCGAACGGGCGCTCCGACGTCGGAAACTACCCGGTGTACCGACGTCGAATGCGGCAATGGATGCTGCGGATCACCGCGTTCGCCGACCGGCTGTTGACCGACCTTGACCCGCTCGACTGGCCGGATTCACTCAAGCTGATGCAGCGCAACTGGATCGGCCGCAGCGAGGGCGCCGATGTGTACTTTACCACGCGGGCCGCCGACGGCACACAGCACCGTCTTGAGGTGTACACCACTCGACCGGACACGGTGTTCGGCGTCACCTCCATTGTGCTGGCACCCGAACACCCGCTGGTGGGCGAGCTGACCACGGACGAGTGGCCGGCCGATACCCCCGCTGCCTGGCGCGGTCCCTCGCTCACCGGTGGCCCGTCAGATTCGCCGCAGGGGGCAGTTGCTGCCTACGTCCGGTGGGCCTCGTCGCGTAGCGACCGACAGCGGCAGGAACAGACCACCAAAACGGCAGTTTTTACTGGTAGTTATGCGGTAAACCCGGTCTCCGGGGACCACATACCGATCTTCATCGCCGATTACGTCCTGGCCATTTACGGCAGCGGCGCGGTGATGGCGGTGCCCGCCCACGACCAGCGGGACTACGAGTTGGCGAGCGCGCTGGATCTGCCGATGCGCGCTGTGGTGCGTCCAGATAAGGCGTGGCTGGCCGAGCACCTGGGCGCGACCACCGATGACCCGCGCAGCTGGGGGGAGGCGTTCGAGGGGGCCGGTAGGGCGATCAACTCAACGGGTGTTGACGTGGCACTCACCGGATTGTCCACCGCCGACGCGACACAGGACATCGTGCGCTGGCTGGAATCCGCTGGTCGCGGCGTACGCCGCACGTCGTACCGGCTGCGCGACTGGCTCTTTTCACGGCAGCGGTACTGGGGTGAGCCGTTCCCGATCGTCTACGACGAGATGGGCCTGCCGATCGCGTTGCCCGAGTCGATGCTGCCCGTCGAGCTGCCACCGATGACCGACTTCCGCCCACAACCGACTGAGGAGGACGATGAACCGAAGCCGCCACTGTCACGGGCGACGGGCTTCGAGGACGTCGAGCTGGATTTGGGGCAGGGCACCACAAGGTACCGGCGCGAGACCAACACTATGCCGCAGTGGGCCGGCTCGTGTTGGTACTACCTGCGTTACCTGGATCCGACAAACGACGAGCAGTTTGTGGACCCGAAGATCGAGCGGTACTGGATGGGCAGCTGCGAGGACATCGAGCGGATCGGCGGAGCCGACCTTTATATCGGTGGCGTCGAGCATGCCGTGTTGCACCTGCTGTACGCTCGTTTCTGGCACAAGATCCTGTTCGACCTGGGTCACGTGTCGACGCGCGAGCCATTCCAGCGTCTCTATAACCAGGGCTACATTCTGGCGGACGCGTTCACCAACGCGAACGGACGCTACGTCCCGGCGGCCGAGGTCACCGCGACAGAAGACGGATTCGTCTACCACGGGGAGCCGGTCAGCCGGATACACGGCAAAATGGGCAAAAGCCTGAAGAACGCGGTGGCGCCGGACGATATCTATGACTCCTACGGTGCGGACACATTACGCATGTACGAGATGGCGATGGGCCCACTGGACGTGGACCGGCCGTGGCAGCAGGACGACATCGTGGGCGTATTCCGGCTACTGCAACGCCTCTGGCGCAACATTGTCAACGAGCAGACCGGCCAGCTGAGAATCTCGGCGGGCGAGTTGCCACGGACCGAGCCACTTTTCACGGTCCTGCACCGGACGATTGACGCGGTCGATCGGTTATACACCGAGCTGCGGTACAACGTCGCGGTTGCGCGTATCGCTGAGCTGAATAACGCGTTGAGCAGGTATGTCCAGCAGCACGGTGTAAGCCCGCGCCACGTAGCGCAGGCGCTGGTCCTGATGGTGTTTCCGCTTGCCCCTCACGTGGCCTCGGAGCTGTGGGAGCAGATGGGGCACGACGAGGCGATCGACGACGCCCCGTTCCCGACCGCAGACCCTGAGGCTCTGGTCCAGACCCACATCGTCCTGCCCGTCACCGTCAACGGGAAGCCGCGTGGCGAGATCACCGTCGACCGGCAGGCGAGCCAGGCTGAGGTGACCGATGCCGGGTTGGCCCTGGAGGCGGTGGCAAAGCTGGTCGAGGGCAAAGAGATCGTCCGGGTAGTGGTCGTGCCAGGAAAAATCGTGAATTTCGTCGTCCGGTAGGAGGCCGGGGAACGCCCGTGGATGAGGAAGACAGCCGGCTGTCGCTGTCGTGCGTCGAGCACGGGTGGCGGTATTTCCGGCTGGATGAGGAGACATTCCTCTTCGACGAGCGATCGGAATACCTGGCGCGGGTCGACGAACGCATCGCGCGGCAGCTGCCCGATGCCGCCGCGGTGCTGGGTTCGGCCTCGGCCACAGTCGGTTCGTTGCGTGCAGTACTGGCGGGTATGGCTGCGCAGCGGCCGGATACCGAGCCGCCCAGCGTGGGTGCCGACACGACGTCGGCCGAGCCGGCAATCAGACAGCCCTCGGTTACGTCGCTGTCGCTGCTCGGCGTGCGGGTTGACGTGCGATGTGGGCACGCGGCATGCGCGGCGGGCATAGTGGCGTTCTACTCGGCCTCGACCGTCCCTGGTGGGTTGTCCAGCCCTGAGGTGGTCATCTGGTGCGACTGGGCGCGCCCCGGCAGGTACCTGTTTCGGTCACGACCAGACGACTGCGCTGGGGTTCCCCTTCAGGGTGTTTTTGTCCAGACGCTGCGGTCCGCACGGGAGCCCTGGACGTGGACGCTCCCACCGATCCCTCCGCTGGCGTCCTGGCCATTCAGGGACCGCTTCGTCGCGCTGCACGCGGCCATGATTCGCACCGCTGCAGGCGAGGGCGTCCTCATCGCAGGCGACCGCGGGTCTGGTAAATCGACAGCGGCGCTGCGCGTGTCCGAGCGACTCGGCGCGCAGGTGCTCTGTGACGAGACCACCCTGATTCACTGCCGCACTACCTTGGCGGAACCGTTCCCGCACTCCGTCGGAGTGTGGCGCAGCGGCCGCAAGGTCCAGACACCGATCACCGAGGTCTGCACCCGGATTGCTCATGAGGCCGCGCCGATTAACCGGATGCTGTTCCTCAAGCCGGGAGCGTCCGCGTCACGAGTCTGTCGGCGATCGCGCTCCGACGCACTGCGAGAATTGCTGCCGCACCATCGGGAGGCCGGCGCCTCGATCGGCGATGCGATGCAGACCCTGCTGCACCTGGCCGCACGGACGGAGTCCTGGTCGATCGAGTACACCGATCGCCATGAGCTGGTCGATCTCGTATGCGGCCTCATCGATACCTGACGCTTCATCTCTCGTGGCGGCACCCGGCGCCGGGGAGCCAGGAAGACCGGCCGGACGGACGGGCCCGTCCGCGGGGGACACCGGCTTGCGCTCAACCCGGTTCCGGGTGCCATGCGATAGCATCAGATACTTCACGGTCAGTAGTCGAGTGGCTGTGCGGCGTTGTCAACAACTGCTGACAAGGCGGGTCCGGCGTGCGGGGTGATAGCAGACTCGGAGTGGTGCTCTGCGACCTGCGGACCACGCGCGGGTTGAGCCTGCGTGCGGTGACCCGGCAGGTCGGATGCAACCCCTCGGTGCTCTCGCGGGTGGAGACCGGGCACCGTCGGCTGTCGCCCTGGTTGGCCACAGCGCTGGATCGCCTCTACGCGACGGGGACCATGATCGCCTCCCTGGTACCGACCAGCGGTGGCACGCCGCGGGACAGCCCCGGTTCCGGGATACCCCGCCCCGACCTGTTTGTGGTAATACTGCCGCAAGGAGGTGTCACCATGCCCGTATCCCGGCGTGAGGTGACGGCGTCTCTCGGCCTCGGAATTGTGGCCGGCCCATTACAGAGCCAGTTCGAGCGCGCGCTGGATAGTATTAAGCTCGACGGTGATGTGCTGGCCTCGTCCCAGGCCGCGTTGGACGGTTTCAAAGAAGCGATTCGGGTCTCTCCCCCCGCCCGGCTCATGGACGCGATGACGGGCCAGGTCGCGGTGCTGGATGGGTTGCGCCGCCGGACGGACGGTGCGCAGCGGCGCCAGTACAGCACGCTGGCGGCCCACTACGCCGAATCGCTGAGCTGGTTGAGCGAGGAGGCCGGGGACCTGCCGAGCGCGCTGTGGTGGATCGACCGGGCGTCGCACTGGGCCCAGGCCGCCGGCTGGATAAACATGACGGCGTTCATGTTCGTCCGGCGCTCGATGGTGACGAGCTTCTCCAATGACGGGCTTCGGGTGGTCGATCAAGTACGGCCGGTGCTCGAGATGCCTCAGGCCTCACCGCGGATGAAGGGGTTCGCGGCTAATCGGATGGCGTCTGGGTACGCGCTGGCCGGCCAGCGGGATGAGAGCCGCCGTGCTATGGATGCGGCGATGGACTACCTCGCTCAGCCGGTTCGCGAAGACGACGCCGCGCTCAGCCAGCTCCACGTGGCAAGTGATGACCTCCTGGCGACCTACCAGGCGACATGTGATGTCTACCTCGGCTACGGTGCCCGGGTCATCCCGGTGCTGGAACCCCGCCTGGCGTCGCTGGCCACATCGTCGTTCCGGCGAGCCACCATCACCCGGGCCAAGCTGGCCCGGGCCTACGCGAACGCCGGCCAGCCTGAGCAGGCGTGCCGCCTGGCGTGGGAGACCTTGGAGGCCATCGAGCAGATCGACTCGCAATCCGCCCGCAGCGAGCTGCGCCGGGCCCTGCCCCTGTTGGTGGACCGGTGGCACGGCCGCAGTGACGTCCAGGAGGTGGCGCACCGGCTGGCGCCCCCGGCTGCCGCCACCGCAGAGGCGTAACCTTGCGGGCTGACCAACGGCACGGGCTGACTAACGGCCTGGCGGCGCCGGTATCCTGGCCGCCGTGTCGGTGTCCGCGCGGCTCGGGGTGCTGCTGCTCCTCGCGGGCGTCGCGCTGCTCACCGTCGGGCTGCTCGGCTGGCAGCGACGGTTGCCACGCAACCGGTTCGCCGGCATCCGCACCCCCGCGACACTGCGCTCAGCGGCCGCTTTCAGCACGGCCAACCGGGTGGCCGCCCCGCCGGTGCTCGCCGCCGGCGCGGTCTGCGCCCTCGGCGGCGCGCTGGCGTTCGGGACGGCCGGCCCGGCGCTCCCGGTGATCGTCGCGGTAGTCGGGGTCGGCGCGCTGGCTCTGCTGCTCGCCGGCGGCCTCCTCGGTCACCGAGCCGCTGCCGCCCTGCCACCACCAACGGGCCACTGCGCCGGGTGCACCTGCCTCGGTCGGGGCTGCGCCCAGCCGGGTAGCACCTGAGTGACGCCGCCGGCGTCCGTGAACTCGACAGGACCGACGTGCGCAGACCCCCTTGAGGTCGGTCTGGTCGAGTTCACGGCGCTGGCCACGCTAGCTGTCCAGGAGCCCTAGTTGGCGAGCTTTGTTGACGGCGAGTAGGCGGTCGTGGCAGTCCAGTTTGTCGTAGATGTTTTCGAGGTGTTTCCGCACCGTGCGGACGCTGATCCGGCGCAGGAGCGCGATCTGTTGGGCACTTAACCCGTCCGCAAGGAGGGTGAGGATGTCCAGCTCGCGGACGGTGAGGCCCACGCGTGTCCGCGCTTCGTCAGTGTGCGTACGGTCAGCCTGGCGTATCCGGAAGGGCGGGTAAACGGCGTCCAAAACAGCAAGCATGGGCTGCAGGCGGCAAGTATACCACAAATCGGCCTCGGTGAAATCTTGGGTTGAGCGGCGGATGCCCCAGCCGCTGGTTGGGGGATTGTCCGGGGCGGTCATGATGGCCAACTCGTAGCGACTGCCTACGGGTACATACAGCTCGTGGTACACCCGACTCGATCGGAATTCGCGATCGGAAATACAGTCGCTGAGGCGCAGGACCGGTTCGGAGTCGGGATGTGCCTGCCAGTGCACCATGAAGGGGTGTTCAGCTATTACCGCACTGAACACATCATGTATGCGGTACATTTCCGGTTCGTTATGCCACATCTTTATCACCGTTGGCTTGGCGGGGTCGACACCGGCCCACGATATAATGTCGCCAGGCAGGGCGTCGCTCAGGCACGTCGACGCGACTGTGAGATAGGTATCACGGTCGGGTAACCCCTGGGCGTGGTAACTGAGATCAAGCTCAGTCAGACGTGCGCGTGCCATGACTATTCCATAATCCAAAATCGGCGTGCGGGAAAGAACGCATGTCGATGCTCGCCGGTCGACTGCCACCGTGGCGTATCGGCGTTCCCTCCATCCACCCCCAGGTGGTCGTGTCGAGATAGAGAGTCCCGGATGGGCGGTGTAGATACCGCGGATCGTCGTCGGGGTGTCCCACTGGCCGTCAGCCGCCAGTAGATGCCCACCAGCGGCTACCGCCCCCTACCAGAGGGTGGCGGCGCGGCGGGTAATCCCGGTTCCTATCGAGCGACACGTGGTCCCGTGCTGGGCAGGAGTCCTAGTTGTCGAGCTTTGTTGATCGCGAGTAGGCGGTCGTGGCAGTCCAGTTTGTCGTAGATGTTTTCGAGGTGTTTCCGCACTGTGCGGACGCTGATCCGGCGCAGTCGCGCGATCTGATGGGCACTCAACCCGTCCGCGAGAAGGGTGAGGACGTCCAGCTCGCGGACGGTGAGGCGCGCGCGTGTCCGAGCTTCGTCGATGTCCGCGCTGTCAGCCTGGCATATCCGGGACGATGAGTAGACGGTATCCAGAAGAGCCAGCAAAGGCTGCAAGCGACGAGCGTGGTGCACATCGGCCTCGGTGAAATCTCGGATTGAGCGCTTAATTAACCAGGTGCTGGCTACGGCATTGTCCCCATCGGTGGCGATGTTCAGCTGGTAGCGACTGCCTACGGGTGCATACATCTCGCGGTACACCCGACTTGATCGGAATTCGCGATCGGAGATGCAGTCGCTCACGCGCAAGACCGGTTCGGAGTCAGGATGTGCCAACTGGTGCATCACAATGGGGTGTTCAGGTATCACCGCATCAAGCACGTCCTGCATGAGGTATGCGCTCGCGTCGTTGAGCCACACCTTTATTGGTGGGTTGGCGAGGTCGGCGCTCCTCCACCCGGTGAGGTCGCCGGGCAGGATGTCATTCAGGCATGCCGACGCGACTGTGAGATAGGTATCACGGTCGGGTAACCCCTCGGTGTGGTAACTGAGATCAAGCTCAGTCAGACGTGTGTGCGCCATAGCAACCCCATGATCCAAAGCGGCGTACGCGAAAGAGCGTATGACATATGACATACGTCAAACAACGAATAGCGATCCTCGCTGGTCGAATGCCACCGTGGAGCAGGTCGCGGTGGCAAGGTCGCTCCCTCGACCGCCCACAATGCTGAAGGAGTGCTGCGAGGTGAGTTCCCCGACGAGTCCGCCTGGGACCGGGCACCGAGCCTGGGCGCTGGCTGGGCACGAGTTCGCCTGCGCATCAAGGTGGGGGGTGCCATCGGCGATCCTTTCCACCCACGGGTGGTCTTCTGGACAAGAGAGCCCCGGCGGGTGGGATGAGATACCGCAGATCGGTCAGGGCGCGCCACCGGCCAGCAGCGACCACAGGACGCCGACCAGCGGTTACCGTCAGTACCCGGGCAGCGCCGTAGGGCAGACCCGCAGGCTCGCGCCCCTGAGCTCACGGCGACGGGCGCAGCCACGCCGAACCGGAGGCGTTCCGGTCAGTAACCCCGGTCCCTATCTAGTCGGTGAGAGCCGTATCCGGCGGGTGCGTGATGGCGCCGGGTCGGGTCGGGAGCAGAGCTGGACCGGTTTTTTTCTGGAGAGAGGTTAGCTATGGTGACGCCCGCCCAGACCGTCGGGGCGCAGCGGTCTGCCCAGTCGTTCGTGGCAGCATTTTCCGCGAACGCGCAACGTTTCCCGGACAGTCCCGCTCTCGTCTGGTGGGGTGAGCCGGTCAGTTATCGAGAATTGAACGACCGGGCGCTGCGCGCCCGTGCGGAACTGAGCGGCGCGGACCTTGGCGCGGCACCGATCGGCCTGCGGTGCGCGAAATCCCCGGACTCCATCGCCCTCATTCTCGCGTGCCTGATGGATCAGCGTTCCTTCCTGTTGCCCGCCGCCACGCTCCCCGAGCACACCCTTGAGGAACTCTTCCGTCGCGCCGGATGCGCCCACGCGCTCACCGTCTCCGGCTCCTCCGGCCGATATTCCTGGGTAGCCCCGCCGAGGGCAGCTGGCACCCGCCGTGACCGCGGAGCCGCCGAGGGCGTCCGGTCATTCTCAGCTGATCCCGAGGCGGTGACGTTCATGCTCACCACCTCCGGTTCCACCGGACTACCGAAAATCGTGCCGTTGAGTGAGGGCGCGGTGGATCGGTTCACCGACTGGGCGGGCGAGCAGTTCGAGCTGGGAGTGGGCCGGGTGGTCCTCAACTTCAGCCCGCTGAACTTTGACCTGTGCCTGCTGGATATCTGGGCCACCCTCAAACACGGCGGATGCGTTGTGTTGGTGGACCCCGCGCGGGCCACCAATGGCCACTACCTTCGTGACTTGCTCACCGGTCATCCAGTCGAGCTGGTGCAAGCTGTCCCGATGTTCTATCAGCTCCTCATCCAGGCACAGGCACACCGGGACAACGCCAGCGAATTCGCTAGCGTGCGCCATGTCATCGTGACCGGGGACAGCATCGCGCCCCAGTGCCTGGCGCAGCTTCCCGGGTTGTTTCCCCGCGCTCGGCTCTACAACCTGTATGGCTGCACGGAAACCAACGACAGCCTGCTGCACGAGATCGATCCCACGAACCTGCCCACCGGCGCGCTGCCCTTGGGTGCCCCGCTGCCCGGGGTGCGGGCGCTGCTGGTCAACGAGGACGGCACTGTCCGCGACGGTTCGGGAACGGGTGAGCTGTATGTGTCGACACCGTTCCAGACCTCCGGCTACCTCGATCACCCGCAGTACGAGAGCCGCTTCGTCGCGCATCCGTACGGGACCGACACGCGGCGCTATTTCCGCACCGGCGACCTCGTGTACCGCCATGAGAATGGCTCGCTCACCCTGCAGGGACGCACCGATTTCCAGGTAAAGATCCGCGGTGTCCGACTCAACATTGAAGAAGTCGAGCGGGTGCTGCGCACGCACCCCGAGATCGCCGAAGTGGCTGTGGTGGCCGTGCCCGACGTGGTCGCCGGGCACCTTCTGCATGCCGAAACGCGGCGGGCCCCAGGGGCGACGCTCAACACTCTCTCCCTCCGACGGTTTTGCGTCGACCGACTGCATCGGATCGCCGTTCCGTCGACTTTCCAGATTACCGACGACCCGCTGCCGCGGACCGCAAACGGAAAACCCGACCGCCACCTGATCGCCCGCCTAAGCAGAAAAGAAAGCTGATGATGGATCACACCCAGGCAATCACGACATTCCTCGTCGAGGAGTTCCTCCCCGACGTCCCAGCCGACTCACTGACCGCCGACTACGACCTGCTCTCCGGCGGAGTCCTCGACAGTCTCGGACTGTTGAAGGTCATCGTCTGGCTGGAGGACCGATTCAACGTCGTAATCGACGACATCGAGATTGAACCAGACAACTTCCGCACCGTGGCCGCCATCAACGCGTTCGTGCGCAGCGCCCAGCGAACCGCGTGAGCGAGCACACCGTGACCGAGCTACTCGACGCCCTAGTCAACTGCCGGCATCTGGTCGACCTGGACATGTGCCGGGCGTTCTGGAATCGCCTGGAGCGCCGGCAACTCCACCCGGGCGAGGCCGCTGCCGTGCTGAGCTGCCTGTCCACCCGCATGCCGTCGGCCTCCACCACGGAGATCCTCGTCCGGTCGCTCACCGAGCGGCGAGCCCAACCGAGCCAGGAGTTTGCGGGTGCGGTCAACATTGTCGGTACCGGCGGGGGACCGCGCACGTTCAACATCTCCACCGCGGCGGCGTTCGTCGCCGCCGCCATGGGTGTGCCGGTGGTGAAGACCGGCTCCCGCGGATACACCAGCCGGGCGGGATCCCTGGACCTGCTGGATGAGCTCGGGATCCCGCTGACCACGAGCTACCAGCAGACCGGCGAGATGCTGGACCGTTACCACCTCGCCTGCACTGGCTACTTCGTCTACCCCCTCGAGCTCGCCGCGCTGAGTCGGGCGGTGGCACCGCTGCGGATGCGTACCCTGGGCCGCTTCGTGAACACGGTCGGTCCGTTTCTGGCGGCCATGCCGGTATCGGCCCAGCTCACTGGCGTCTCCGAGCGCTCCTATCTGGCGACGCTGCGGCGCCTCGCCGCCCAGCAGGCGCCCAAGCGGATCTGGCTGTGCACCAATGCTCTCGGCGCCGATGAGCTCCTCAGCGTCACGGACAACACGCTGCACGACGTGGGCGGCGGACCGTTCCCGATCCGGCCCGCCACCTGGGGGCTGGGCGGGGGCAGCCTGTCGGACCTGCGCGCCGCCGCCGAAGGCGCCGCGACGGTGGAGCACTTCCTGGGCGTGCTCGGGGGGCAGGGACCGCCTGCGGCGATCGCCACGGTGTGTCTCAATGCGGCCGCCCTGGCGGTGGCCGCCGGCACCACCGAGGACTGGGCAAGTGCGGTGAGCATGGCACGCGAGGCCCTGAAGGGCGGCGGCGCCCTGGAGCTGATTCACCGCATTCGACGCGACCGAGACCAGGCCAGGGTGCTCAGCCCTGGAACAGCGATGGTCACCACGCCCCGGGTAGGGCCAGCCACATGATCAATCGTGTCGAATCCGCTGCGGCCCGGGGCTTCTTTCCCCGGCGTCGCCCGGGAGAGCCGGGCCTGGCGGTGTTCCTCAACGCCGGCGACCCGCCGCTGGGCGCCTTCCGCGACATCGTCCAGATGCTCGAGGAGCTTCGGGTGGACTGCCTGGAGCTTGCCGTGCCCTTCCCCGACTCCTGCACCGATGGACCGGTGATCCGGCGCTCGGCCGCCCGGGCGCTGCGCACCGGCGTCGACCTCGCGGCCGTGCTCAGGGCGCTGGAGGCCGTCCGCGCTGAGCTCACCCACCTGCGGGTGGCCCTGCTGCTTGACTGGAACCACACCATCAAACCGGTCCCGATGCCGGAGGCGCTCGCCCGGCTCGCCGCCTGCGCCCCCGACGCGCTGCTCGTCCACGGCCTGCCGCCCCGGCTGCGCTCCGGGTACTACCGCGCCGCCCGCGAGCACGGGGTACCAATCATCACCACCTGCTATCCCCGCTCCGGCGTCGCCGTGCAGGCGCACGCGGCCGCTCACGCCAGCGCCTACCTCTACCTGGTCTCGCACTACGGCCGCAGCGGAGGCCGACCCGCGGTGGGATTCGGCGAGCTCGCGCCAGTCATTAGCGCGCTGCGCGCCCAGACCAGGGTCCCAATAGCCGTCGGTTTCGGCGTTCGAGACTATCGCGACGTTAAGGCGTTAACCAAAATCGGAGCCGACGCAGTGATCATCGGGAGCGCCGGCGTCGAGAAGGTCGAACACGCACTCACCCAGCACACCGATCCCGTGCAAGCACTCGCCGATTTTCTGCACACGCTGCGGCCTGCCCCGGCGCCACGGCCGTTTCAAGATCGCATAAATCTGGGGTCAGCGGTCCGCTGCGGTGCCAGCACCCATCCCGACCCCCTCGCCCGCATCGACCCCTGACCCACGACGCACCCTCCGAGCCGCCCCGCACGGTCTCATGGATGCATATGCACCTCCAGAACCGCCCCCACACGGCCTTATGGATGCTTGTGCACCTCCGAGGCGCACCCGATCTTGAAACGACTATGGCCCCGGCGCGGGGCTGACTATCTGATAGAAAGAAGGAAACAAGATGATTATCCGCACGCTCGACGCTGTGCCGTCAATCGACTGGGGCAACGGCCTGAGCCGCCGGTTCCTGCTGCACTCCGACAACATGGGATACACGCTGACGGAGACCACTGTCCGGGCCGGCACCACATCCCGGATGGAGTATCGCCACCACTTCGAGGCATGCTACTGCATTGCAGGCAAGGGTGAGGTCCGGGATCTCGACGGGAATTCATACCCGATACGGCCGGGAACGATGTACGCGCTTGACAAGAACGATCCGCATTTCCTCATCGCGGCACCAGATACTGACCTGCGGCTGGTCTGCGTGTTCGCTCCCGCGCTGTATGGCGACGAGCACCACAGCTTCGATGCGAACGGGTTCTCCACCTACCAGCGACGAATTTCGGCCGCCTGAGAAAATCAGGAGCACGACGATGATCAATTGGAACGCCGACCAGCGCGCGCTGCGCGCTGGTCTGGCCGAATGGTGCGACGCGCTCAGCGTCGGCCACCTCGAGTACGACGCCAGCGGCATGTTCCCCTGGGACAAGTGGAAGCTCATCCAGGAATGCGGGATTCTGCGACTGCCCTTCGAGGAGCGCTGGGGCGGGCTCGGGCAGGACCTGCGCACCACCATGTACCTCCTGGAGGGTCTCGGGTATGGCTGTCGCGACGGTGGCCTGAACTTCTCGGTCTCCACACATCTGGTCAGCACCGGAATACCTCTCCAGACCTTCGGTTCGGCCGAGCTCACAGCGCGCTACCTGCCGGGCATCTGCGCGGGGGAGACGATCGGGGCGCATGCGATCACCGAGCCGGACGGCGGCTCCGATGCGCTGGCCATGCGCACCCACGCCCACCGGGACGGCGAGCACTACGTGCTCAACGGGAGCAAGACCTTCGTGAGCAACGGTGCGGTGGCGGATCTGTTCGTGGTCTACGCCAGAACCCATCCCGACGCTGGTCCGCTAGGCCTCACCCCCTTCCTGGTGGAGCGCGGCACCCCCGGATTCCAGATCAGCAACCCGATCGCCAAGATGGGCCTGCGGACATCGCCGCTGACCGAGCTGTTCTTCCACGACTGCCGGGTTCCGGCCGGCAACGTCATCGGTCGGCCTGGCGGCGGCTTCATCGTCTTAGACCACGTCATGAAATGGGAGATCCTGTGCTCATTTGCGATCAATCTTGGTGAGATGGAGCATCGCCTCGAACGGTGCATCAACTACGCCCGCACCCGCACCCAGTTCGGCGCTCCCATCGGGTCATACCAGGCGATCTCACACAAGATCGCCGATATGAAGGTGGGGATAGAGATCACCAGGAAATGCCTGTTCGACGCCGCTGAAGCCGTCACCCATAAGAGGGAAGCGACGATCGATGTCGCGATCGCCAAACTGGTGGCCAGTGAGCACAACCTCGCGTCCGCAGCCGCCGCCGTCCAGATCTTCGGCGGTAACGGCTACATGGTCGAATACGGCCTGGAAAAAGACCTGCGGAACGCTGTCGCCGGAACAATCTACTCCGGCACCTCAGAGATCCAACGCAACCGGATTGCGTCGATGCTCGGCCTGTAGGCCGGCAGGAAGAATCGACAGGAAGAAGCAGCCATGAACGTGAAAACTTCGGACCTTGTGCCCACGGATTTCCTCGACTACCGCGCCGCGGAGGTCCAGGACTTCGTCGAGCGCTGGGCGCCCGCGGCGGGCAGCACAAAAACCGAGCGCGCGGTGTCGCTCTACTACGCGGTGCGCGAGCGCGTGCGGTATGAGGTGTACGGCGCCGACTTCTCCCGATCAGGACTGCGGGCGAGTCGAATACTGCGCGCCGGATCGGGCATGTGCATCCACAAGTCCGTGCTCTACGCAGCGGCCCTACGGGCCATCGCGGTACCCAGCAGGCTGGTCTTCACCGACGTGCGCAACCACCTGGCCTCGGAGCGCCTGCGGGCATTGGTGGGCGGGGACGTCTTCCGGTACCACTGCCTCACCTCGGTCTACCTGAACGGCCGCTGGGTCAAAGCAACTCCGGTGTTTCCCACACTACTGTGCAGACTCTACAAAATCGCGCCGCTAGAATTCGATGGGCGCACCGACAGCCTGCACCATCCATACGACCTCCAGGGCCGCCGACACCTGGAGTTCCTGCACACCCACGGTGAATTCGCCGACCTGCCCTACGACCTGGTCGTCACCGGCCTCCGAGAAGCACACCCCCGCCTTTTCGGCGACACCGAGCACCTGGTTGAGGGATCGCTGGTCGCTGACGCTCACACCGCCCAGGCCCGATCATGACGCCCTGGGTGAAGATCTGCGGGGCAACCCGGCCCGCGGACATTGACCTGCTGGCCGCTGCTGGCGTCGATTTGGTGGGGCTGTGGCACGGGGTACCCGGCGGGCATGCCGAGCTCGGCGTCGGGGCGCTGGCCGCGCTGGTGCACGCGGCGGCGAGCGCCGGGTTGCGGCCGGTCCTGGTCACGCTCCAGAGCACCGCGGCCGCCATTCGCCCGGTGCTCTCGGCGGCTCGGCTGGGCTGGGTGCAGCTGCACGGATACCAGCCGCCGGGCACCGTGCACGCCCTGAAAACCGCGGACGAGAGCCTGCGCGTGATCAAGGTGCTGCACGTGCGCGCGGGCGACTGCCCGGAACGGGCCCTGATCGGAGCCTACGAGCGGGCCGGCGCGGATTACTTTCTGCTGGATTCGGTGACCGAGCACGGCGGGCTCGGCAGCACCGCCCGCCCCCTGGACGTCCCCGTCGTGCTGGCCCTGGCCGAGCGCATCAGCCGGCCGTTTCTGCTGGCCGGGGGGATCACCGCGGACCGGGCGGGGCAGCTGCGGGAGATCAGCGGCCATCCCTGCTTCCGCGGGGTCGATGTGGACACCGGCGCCCGGGACAGCAATGCGCATCTAGACCCGACGCGCATCGCGGAGATCCGCCGGGCGTGGCCGACGCCCCCCACAGGGGGAACCGCCTGATGCCCCCGACCTTCCTTGAGGCGCTGCTCACCGCACCCATCCCGGTGATCACTGAGGTGAAGCGCACCGACGGGGCTGGCGCCGACCTCCTGGGTGGGCGCACGGTCGCCGAGGTGATCGACGCCTACCACGACGCCGGCGCTCCCTGCATGTCCGTGGTCACTGGGGGCTGGTTCGGCGGCAGCAACCAGTTGCTGCGCGAGGTGGCGGCGCTGACCGATGCCCCCCTGCTCCAGAAGGACTTCCTCACCCGGGAATCCCAGCTGCGCCGAGCCAGCGAGCTGGGGGCCTCGGCGGTGCTGCTCACCGCGAGGCTGCTACCCGCCGCAGCGCTGCGGCGGCTGACTGAGCAGGCGCTGCGGCTGCACCTAACCCCGTTCGTCGAAGTCTGCACCGAAGAGGAGATCGACGCGGTGAGTCACAGCCCGGACTGCGTCGTCGCGGTGAACAACAAGGACATCCGCGGCCGCGAACGTGATCGCGGTGACCTTGAGCGCAGCCTGGCGCTGCTCCCGGCGGTGGCCGGCAGCGGTACCCGCTGCCCGGTGAGCGCCAGCGGTATCCACCGCCCCGAGGACGCCGCTCACCTGGTCACCTCCGGCTACGCCGGGCTGCTGATCGGTACGGCCCTGCTGCGCACACCCAGCCCCCGAACGTGGTTCGCCGAATTCCACCGACACCGCAGCGCCCGTCCCGAGGATGACGGTGCCTACTAAGTGGCTTATCCGGAACTGCGGCGTCCGTGAACATCATACTCATCGGTGGCGCGCGCTGCCGTTCCTGCTCGTCGGGCCTTTCCTGTCGCTGTTCAATCAGTTCGTCGTTAACGTGGCCGCAGATCCCATCGGCCACGACCTCACGGCGTCTGCGCCGCAGCTTGAGGCGATTGTCGGCGGCTACGGGTTGGTTTACGCCCTGGGGTTGGTGACAGGCGGACGACTCGGTGACGCCTATGGCCGAAAGCGGATGTACCGAGTGGGCTTGCTGATGTTCACGGTGGCATCGGCCCTGTGCGGGCTCGCGCTGAGCCCGATGGAACTTGTGGTGGCCCGGTTAGGGCAAGGAGCCGCGGCGGCCGTGCTCCTGCCCCAAGTCCTCGCGCTGATCAAGGTGCAATTCCCTGACCAGGAACGGGTCCGCGCGCTGGCCGCGTTCGGTGTCTCCATCGGCGTCGGGCAGATCGCTGGGCAGGTGCTGGGCGGTGCCATTCCCTACTGGAATGTGTTCGGGTTGGCCTGGCGGCCGATTTTCTACCTCAACGTGCCGGTGTGCCTGGTCGCGTGGGTCTGCTGCGGCTGGTGGGTTCAGGAAAGCCGCTCGAGCGGACGCAGGCGAATCGACCTACCCGGTTCGCTGTTGTCCGTCGCTGGCGTGGGCCTGGTCCTGGTTCCCCTGATGGGCGCACACCGGACGCCGTGGTGGCCCACGGGCATCGCCTCCGTCGCTGCGGGGGCGCTCCTACTGGCCGGTTTTCTCTCCCGGCAACGGAGGTTGTCCCGGGATGTGGACGGCCAGCCACTTGTGCCCACGTGGCTGTTCCGGACCCGCGGATTCACGGTCGGCGTGCTGTTGAACGCGGCGCTGTACTCTGCCATCATTCCGTTCTCTTTTGTGCTCGGGATTTACCTCCAGCGTCACCTGGGTGAGTCGGAGCTGGCTGCGGGACTGACCTTTACCCCCACCGGGATTGGTTTCATCGTCGCCGCCCAGATTGGCCCACGTCTGTACGCTCGGGCGGACATGGGGGCGGTCGTGCTGGGCGCCGCGCTCACCGCTGCGGCACTCGCGCTAGTCCTGAGCATCATGCTGGCAGGCGGCAGCACGATGACGTGGCCACTGCTGGGTGCCCTGCTGGTGTTCGGATTCGGCATCGGCACCACGCTGCCCCTCGTGACAGGCACGGTGCTCCGCTATCTGCCGACCGAACAATCGGGCGCGGGCAGTGGCGTGCTGACTGCGGCTCAGCAGATGTCCGGTGCGGTGGGCGTGGCCCTGTGCGGCGCGGTGCTGTTTACCGGTGCCGAACTGGGCCCCGGAGCAAGCCCCACCCCGTACGTGCTAGCGTTCGCCGCCCAGCTCCTCATGGCCACCCTGACGGTGGCCTGCGCCGCGTGGCTGCGGCACATCACCCGCTACCAGCCGCCGTAGCACTCACCCGCGCCCCGTCCAGGCTTACCTCATCACACCGGCCACCGGAGCGGGCAACCGAACCAGTCGGTTGCGGATAGTGCAGGTTCCCTCGCTCACGGCTTGCGCGCCACGGCGCCGTAGTTGATTTTAAACGGTTTGATCTTGCCGATCTCGACGGTGTCCGGCCGCCACTGGTTGATCGGCACCAAGCCGGGGTCCACCATCTCCAGGCCCTCGAAGCACTGCCTGATCTGCTCGACGCTGCTCTGGCGGTAAGGGATGGCTCCCGTTTCCGCATACTTCGCGAGGGCCTCGGTGTGGGCCGCACTGGTCTTGGTGGTGTCAGATAGCGCCAGGTAGCTGCCGGAGGGGACGGCGGCCATCATCCGCGCCACGATGGAGTGCATCTCCTCAACGTCGGCGACATGGCCAAGCACGCTCAGGAACATGACCGCGATGGGCTGGCGGAAGTTCAGCACGTTGCGGGCATCGGAGATGATCAACTCTGGGTCGTGGAAGTTGGCCTCGACGTAGGTGGTCACGCCCTCGGGGGTGGTGTTGTGCAGCAGGGCGCGGGCGTGCGCCAACACCAGCGGGTCGTTATCGACGTAGACGATCCGGGACTCGGGCGCGACCTGCTGGGCGACCTCGTGGGTGTTCTGCATCGTGGGCAGCCCGGTGCCGATGTCGAGGAACTGACGTACCCCGGCTTCACCGGCCAAGAAACGCACGACACGGATGAGGAACTGCCGGGTCTGCTTGGCCACGGTGACGATGTCCGGGAACAGCTCAGCGAAGGCGTCACCGGCGGCACGGTCCACCGCGTAGTTGTCCTTGCCGCCCATCCAGTAATTCCAGATCCGCGCCGAATGCGGCACATCAAATCTGATCGTGGAGGTCAGTGCGGAGTCCGGCCTGGGGGGCCGAGTGTCGGCCATGGTGCGGCTCCTCGGTCAGGGGTTGCAAGGTAAGCGTGGGGAGATCCTACGTCCGGGTGCAACCCACTAGAACCCCTCTCAGCTCACCAGTCCCAGCTGCGGCCTCACCCGCTTCGCGCGGTGTGGCAGCAGCCGGGAAGGCGTGGCACAATGTGACCGTGGATGCCACGGTGGTGCTGGGGCAGCAGGGTCGTCTCGTCATCCCGGCTGAGGTTCGTGCGGCACTCGGGCTGTCTCCCGGCGATCGACTGCACCTCCACCTGGCGGGCGGTCGGCTCATCCTGGAGCGACCCCAAGATGCCGTGTCCGAGTTACGGCGCCTTGGCACGACAATCCCGCAGACCCGATCCTTGGTAGACGAGTTGCTGGCCGAGCGACGCGCCGCCGCAGCTGCCGAGTGACCGTCCTTGACGCCTCCGCGATCCTGGCCCTCATTCACGATGAACCAGGCGCTGATCAGGTAGCCGAAGCTCTGCCCCGCGGCTCGCTCGGTACCGCCAACCTGGCCGAGGTCGTCGGCAAGCTCGTGGAGGTGAACATCGACGCGCGCCGGCTGCGAGAGCTGCTCACCGCAGCCGGCGTCACGATAGAACCCGTGCTTGCGCAGGACGCCGAGCTGGCTGGTGCCCTACGCGGTCTGCACGGCGGACGAGCGCTGTCCCTTGGCGACCGCTGCTGCCTTGCGCTGACCGTCCGCAGCGTTCCCGCCGAGGTGCTGACCGCAGACCGCGCGTGGGCTGAGCTCGATTTGCCCATCCGCGTGCAACTACTTCGATAACCTGTGATGCTTTGCCGGCGAAGGCTCACCAGTCCCAGCTGCCGGGGCCGCCTTTGAAGGGGCCGACGACATCGGCGGTGATCCAGCCGCCGTAGAACTCGCCTGGCTGCGGCGTCACCGGTTCCCCGTCCAGGGTTACCTCGTCGAACCGACCGGCGTAGAGGGCGACTCGATCGGTGAGTTGTGGGTAGCGCAGCTCGGGCTGCGGGTACCACCACCCGACGTCGCGCAGCGGCGGGAGATCGGGCACCTCCAGGTCGACGTAGTACGCCTCGCCCTTCCACTCGCACATCGTGCGCCGTGGCGCCGGCCGCAGGGGCACCCGGACCTCCGCGCGCGGCAGGTAGTAGGTCGGTGGGTGCGAGGTCTCCAGCACCCGGACCACGTCATCGGTGTCGAGCAGGAGGATCCCGCCGTGCACGATCCGCACCCGACGGGACACCCGCTCGGCCCGCGGCGGGCGCGGGTAATCCCACACTGACTCCTGACCCGGGCCAACCGGGTACACCTCGATGGGCGGACTCTGCCGCTGACCTAGGCGTTTTCCTCTCATCGCCGGTCACCCTCTCCCGCCGTCCCTCGCCGCCGCGTGCCCCCAGTGTGCCCCAACGGAGATCACCCAGTCCGTCCTGACGCACACCAGCACCGCAAGCGCGACGCAGCGTCCGACGCCTAGCCGGGACGCCACCCCGCGCCACGTACCCTTGAGTCACCTCCGCACCGAGGTTTCCGCTCCGTGGGGGGACGGTCCCGGGCATCGGTGGGGGGCTCGGTGCGGAGGGGGATTGTCGTGGATGCTGGGGAAGCGTCGGTGATTGGTGCGCGTGTCCGGATGATTCGGCGTCGTCGCGGGTTGAGCTTGGTAGTGGTGGCTGGGCTGACAGGCATCACCAAGCAGTATTTGTCCGCGCTGGAACTGGGTAAGCGCGGGTTTAACCGGCGCGGCTTGGTCGAGGATCTGGCCAACGCGCTGGGCTGTTCGGTGGCGGATCTGACCGGACAGCCCGACCTGGCCCCGGATCGTGCTAGCGCTGAGGCCTTAGCCACCCTGCCGGAGATCGGTATGGCGTTGAGCGATGTCACCCTCGATGACGTGCCCGATGTGCCTGCTCGTCCGATCGAGCAACTCGCGCGGCTCGTCGCCCAGGCGACGGACCACCTCGACCAGACGCGCTACGCATTGTCCGGTCGAGGGCTCGGAATGGTGCTGATCGAGCTTCAGGTGCACGTCGTGACCGGCGACACCGAGACTCGCCAGAGGGCGCTGGCCACGTTCGTAGAAGCGTGCCGTGTGGCGATGTCTACCGCGAAGTTCCTCGGCCAGCACACCATCGCGGTCCTGGCCGGACGACGCGGATATGACGCGGCCCAGCGGCTCGGCGACCCCGCTCTGATCGGGTTCGGCGCATATATTCGCTCTAACGCGCTGATGAACTCGGGTGCTGCGCGTGGCCGTGTCACGCATCTGCTCACCGCTAATATCGAGACGCTAGCCGAGAAAGCGGACCCCACCGTGCCGGATCCGTCGACTGCGGAAGCCTACGGACTGTTGCACACGTACGCGGCATTGGATGCCGCGCGGGCGCATCGCGCTGCGGATGCCCGGGATCACCTGCGTGAGGCGGACGCGATCGCTCGGCGGACCGGTGAGCGCAACACGATGGCGCTGCATTTTGGGCCCACCGACATGGCACTCGCCTCACTCGCCATCGCAGTAGAACTGGGGGATGGACCGGCGGCCTATGACCGGCTAACCGCGCACCCGATCAATGTCGAAGCACTGGGGAGCGCGAACCGGCTAGCAACCTTGCACATCGACTCTGCCCGAGCGCTCGCGCAAGCCCAAGGCACTCGGGACGCCGACACGATCCGTCATCTGGACCGCGCTGACCGTATCGCCCCGGTGTTGGTCCGCAACGACCCATGGGCCCGGGAGCTGGTGGTCGTGTTGGACCGCCGGGCGCGGCGTCGGGTGTGGGAGCTAGACAGCCTGTGCAATCGCTTTGGCCTCGGGCGGCCAGGGTCAACCCGCCGCTGACACCGAGCGTAATCGAAACACCAGTCTTATCCGGGTGAACTTAGGAAAGCAGTCATCCGAGAGAGACCAGCAGCCCTCGGCCTCGGAGGGACTGGTGGTAACGGCGCGGTGGGGCACTCGCGCGGTGATACCCCGGCTCCGCACTCCCCAGGACTAGCTCGGGCGTCGCTGAAGGCTCCGCGCCGCGGACTCTGACGACTGGGATCAACCCAGCTTCCCGCGGCGCGGTCACCAGACCGAGCCCCGCCTCCCTACCCACAACGGGGATTCGGTCTGTGTCGGAGAAAACCAGGAGGCCCCATCCGCCCCGCCCCCCGGCGATGGGGCCTCCTGGCCGTCTCGGCGAGGGCTGATAAATAGACCTATTGAATACGTGTTTGGTGGTGACAAGTAATGAGGCTTATTCAGCGATCTTGATCGACGGCTGATCGTTGCAGCTCAGCAGGTGTCTCACAAGATCGATAACGCCGCCCTGAATAAGCCTCAATGTCCCTGCAATCGGCGACCACGTTTTCCCAGGTAGCTTCACTAAGTACCTGACCGGACTGACTCCAGCCACGACTGCGCCGAGCGGACGGCTGCGTCTACCTCGTCCAAGTTTGCCTGGGATAAGGTGCTCTTCGACGCCAGCGGTATCCCTGGCGGGGTCGTCGAGGTGCCCCTGAGTGTCCATACCGTTGCCGCAGAACGGGTGGTGCCCCCAAAGTGAGCATCGGTCGTCCCGCCGCACATCATAGGCGCCTCGCTCCGACGGTCGAGGAACTCGGGCGGTTGCACTGGATGCTCGGGCAGTTCAAACCCTGGCCGACGATGCGCCCGGCCTGATCGACGTGCAGCTGCGGGACCGGCTGCTGGTACTGGCTGACCTGGCACACCGACCGCTAGAGCCTACCGGTCCTATGAGGTGTGCGTCGAGCAGCAGGCCGCTCGCCAGTGACCTGTGATGTTTTCGATCTTGATGGATTTTCCACTTCATTTCAGCTCTATTAGAGAACGAAACGAGCTCGTTCATCTCGGAGCATTTTAAATGGCG
This sequence comes from Pseudonocardiales bacterium, assembly GCA_019247305.1. Taxonomy (GTDB): domain Bacteria; phylum Actinomycetota; class Actinomycetes; order Mycobacteriales; family Pseudonocardiaceae. Next base: position 14,106 of record JAFAPC010000113.1, on the reverse strand, counting down.
AAATAGACAAAACGCCGACGGCGCAGCACGCGTCGTGGATCTTCACTCTATCTTCTTGAAGTCGGATCAGAGGTTTCTTGGGTGACTACCTTGTAACCCAGTGTGGCCGCCTGTGCCACGAGATAGTAGTCAGCTTTCCCCAAGAAGTCTGAAATGGCTCCTTGTGTGAAATTGTTGCTGGTAACCCATTGTGTCAATCTCTGCAAATTCGGTTGATCGTTAGATCCAGCGGTAATGCGGAACGATTCCGGTTGAACACTCATCCACTGCGCTAGGTCATCGGAACCCGCCAACACCTCATTGGCTACCTTCTGTACTGTGAACACGCGTCCCATCTGATGTTGTCGAACGATCCATTCCCAGAAGGCTGGCACAATATCGAACCCATAATGACGATTTTTGGCATCAATGAAAACATCGGAGTCGATGAGATACATTTAGGAAACCTCGAGTCGCCGGCTGAGCTCCTCGAAAGCCGAAAATTTCTTGAAACCAAGTAGTCGAAAAGCCTCTCTATGAAGAGTGTTGCCCTCTATGGTATCAGTAATGAGTACTCTAGCGAACTTCTTGCTGACGCGTACGGGTAGAGTATTGTAAAAATTACCACCGGGTGACTTCTCGGCAAGGAGGCCAATAATGCGAGCATATTCACGGTCGTAGGCGCGTCGAAACTCCCGCCTGCTTATCATGTTTGCATCAAAAATGCGCCTGAGAATTACTAACGTGCTGACCTTATAGTATTTCGCTAGGCGCTCAAGCTCGACCGTAAGGTCGGAGTCTGTCGAGTACTGTTCCTGAAGCGACCCCAGAGGAACAAGGAGCTCTGCCGCGACCTGATTGCACCACCGCTCCGTCTCGCTACTCTCCTCAAGCTGTCCGAGATCAGGTCGGGAGACAGCAGAACCACCAAGAGTCACGTGCGCTAGTTCGTGAGCAAGCGTGAAAATCTGGGCTGCCTTTGTGTCTGCACCGTTAACGAACACTACCGGTGCTATTTCATCGACGAGAGCGAAGCCGCGAAATTCTTTGGGGTTGAGCGTGCGTCTCGTGTTACTACCAACAATGCCGCTGATCATAACAAGTACACCAGCGTCCTCAGCTCGCTCAGCCAGACCACTTAACGCTTCGGTCCAGTTGGAGAACTTAACGCGCCGGGTCAAGTCAAACCCGAGCGCATCACGCAACTGACTCGCTGCTACGCGCGCGTCAACATCCAAGGCGAGGCTCCCGACGAGGCTCACCGTATCAGCGCCCTCAGCTTCGGCGAACCTCCTAAACCAATCTTGGCGGTGCTCGCATTCGTAAATTGTGTCAAGCAGGTCCGGTGTTGGTGTCAACACTGGCTCATCACCAAAGGTACGCAAGTCAGGAATAGGCAGACGTTCGTCAGGTGGCTCCGGCAAGAAAAAGAAGCCTACAGGGGTGTAAGTAGCCTGCGCATAGTCCTCTAGCTGGTGCATAGTCGGCAGCCTTGTCCCAGCCTCCCAATCGTCGAGCTTGGGGAAGCGGCCGGCGAGGTCCGCGACAGTTCGCCCTGAGCGTTGACGGGCCCAAGCCAGCATCTGGGGGGCAACGCTGACACGATCGACCACTACGTTCCTCCCTGAACCAGCCCTCCAGCACCGAGGTCGGCCACTTAATACATCGCGCCTAGTCTGAGCAGGCTAGAGAGCTGCGGTCCCCATCGGTCGCCTGCGCTGACGGTAGTGAGCGTGACGATCATCGTTACGACGGTGTGCTTCAGTGGCGATCGCCATGACGGTGACGACCCTGGTGCAGGTCGAGCGCGCCATCGAGCACTCCTTGTCTGCGTACTCGGCGTCTACACTAGTTCATATTCGTCCGTGCACGCATAACTGTTACACTCAATCGCGTGCTTGACGGCTACCCAGACTTGGGAAGACGGCAGAACACCTCGGCGTCACAGCCACACGCTCGACAACCTCGCTCGCGTCAGTAACGGCGTCCTCCCGTGGAGGATCATTGACCTCGACGCGTGGTGCGCCAACACGCAGCTTGACACAAACGCAGAACCACCCCTCGAGACTCACATCTCTGAGCCCGGTTTCTCGCGCACCGCACCATCAGGAGGCCGGGCAGGCAGGCGCACGGGGGAGAACCAGCCTGGCACCGCGTTCCTTAGTTCAGCGTCGGGTCAAGCGGGTAGGTGGCCAGCAACGCCCATGGCATGCCCTGACGGCGCAAGATCGCCCCCCACAGGTCGGTGTCCGGCCCGGCCAGCACATCCTCGGGCAGCGCGGGCACTACCAGCCAGTCCCCCCGGTCGATCTCACAGTCCAGCTGGCCTTGCACCCAGCCGGCGTATCCGGCGAACACCCGCAGTCCCCGCAGGCGCGGAGCCATCAGCTCGGGATCGGCATCCAGATCGACCAGGGCCAGCGGCCCACGTACTTTGATCATGCCTTGGGTACGCTCGGCGTCCACCCCGGCGGGCAGCGCGGCCACGCACAGCGCCGCGCGTTGGTGCAGCGGCCCGCCGACGTAGAGGGCCCGCGGCACCGTGGCGTGCGGCCCCCAGGAGGGCAGCACGTCGCGCACCGCCACCTCGCTGGGCCGGTTCAGCACGACACCGAGCGTGCCCAGCGCCCCGTGGTCGATGATCAACACGACGGTGCGCCGGAAGTTGTCATCCTGCAGTCCCGGGGTGGCGACGAGCGCCGATCCGGGTTCCACCACGTTCACTGTGTCCTCTCCGCCCACCTTCCTCATCCAGTGTGCCATCGGCTTGCGGGTCATCGTTCCCCAGCGCCGTTATCGTGTCGCAGCGAGCCAACATCCCGACTCGACACCTAACACCGCTACCCTGCATGGTCGTGACCCTGTCCCCAACTGGTACCGCCACTAGCGTGACTGACCGCGCCGGGGTGCGGCGGCTACTGCTGGGCACCCACGGCTTGGGCCGGTTGCTGGCGTCCCGCTTCGCCGCGCAATGGGGCGACGGGGTGTTCCAGGCCGGGTTGGGCGGTGCCGTGCTGTTCAACCCGGAGCGCCAAGCCGCCCCGATGGCGATAGCGGCCGGGCTCGCCGTGCTGCTGCTGCCGTACTCCTTAGTGGGGCCGTTCACGGGGGCGCTGCTGGACCGCTGGGACCGTCGCCGGATCCTGATGGTGGCGAACCTGCTGCGGGGTGTTCCGATCGTAGCGGTGGCGCTGGCGGTTGGGGTCGGGGTAGCGGGGGCGCCGTTGTATCTCGGCGCCCTGCTGGTCACCGGGTTAAGTCGGTTCGTGCTGGTCGGGATGTCCGCGGGATTGCCGCATGTCGCACCCCCGCACCAACTGGTCCAGGCTAACGCGCTGGCCGCTACCGTCGGCGCGGCGGTCACCGCGCTGGGCGGGATGTGCGCGATCGGGTTGCGCGGCCTGATCGGGCCGGGCAACACCGCATCGGCCGGGGTGACGGCCGTTGCGGTGCTGGGCTCACTGGTCGCGGCGGCGATCGCGGCGGGTTTGCCTCGCGGGGCGCTGGGTCCGGATCGCCTCGGTGCCGGCGAACCCGGCCGCCCCGCCGCAGGGACCATCCACGCGGTGGCCAGCGGGCTGCGCGACGGCCTGGCCGCAGCGGCGCGGGTCCCCAGCGTCGCCGCGGGCCTGCTGGCGCTGCTGGTGCACCGGCTGTCGCTGGGCATCGCGACCCTGGTGGCGCTGCTGCTCTACCGCAACTTCTTCACCCCCCACGGGCTGTTTCGGGCCGGGTTGGCCGGAGTGTGCGAACTGCTCGCCGCCGGGGCGGCTGGATTGCTGCTCGCGGCAGTGCTCACGCCTGCGTTGGTGGCCCGCTTCGGCCGGCGGCGCACCGTGCACGGGGCCCTGCTCACCGCCGGATCAGCGCTCGCCACCCTCGGCCCGCCCATGATCATGCCAACACTTCTCCTCGCCGCGTTTGTGCTGGCCACGGCTGGTCAAGTGGTGAAGCTGAGCCTGGACGCCACGGTGCAGGCCGACGTCGTGGACAGCGCGCGCGGTCGGGTCTTCGCGCTCTATGACACGCTGTTCAACGTCGGCTATGTCCTCGCCGTTGCCCTCGCCGCCACCGTGGTCCCCCCCACCGGCCGGGCCCCCGACCTACTCCTCCTAGCCGCCACCGCCTACTTCCTCGCCATCCCCCTGCACGCCCTCATCGCTTCCCCGCGTTCAGCGGGCTCAGCGGGGTAAAAGCACCCTCATAACCCCGCTGAGCCCGCTGAACGTGCAAAGTCAGGTTCAAGTCGACTGGGAGGGGCTCCGTGAGGAGGGTGAGTCGGCCTCCGGCGGTTTGGGTGCAGGCGACGAATCCCTTTGTCGTCAACGAATAGCTGGTCGCCCCCAGCTCCGTGCCGATGCGGTCCAGATCGACCCGGAGAAAGGACGGGATGCCAGCGCCCGCATAGGCACCGGACTTGATCAGACGATCAACCCAGGCGTTGGACGGGGAGGTGACCTCGACGACCAGCGCGACGAGATCCGGGTCGACGATGAGGGGAGTCCGGCGCGGCGGGTGGCGGCGGTGTGTTGATCCTGACCGGGAGCGTGGCTGCCATCGGGTCGGTCAGCTCAAAGCCCAGCTTGGCTGCCTTGCTTGGCGCCTCCCGCCTGGGACCGGCGCGTTCGGCACCCAGCTGGGCACATTGCAACGGGCCGCTTACCAGGCCGCCGACGACAGTGGACGGCTACCCCGGAGGCGACTGGTTCGTCACAGAACTGCGTCACGATAACGGACGCGGTGGCAGCGAGCGTTTCCGCAGGAGGAATCTGTACCATATGTCGCGTCCGCGGCTAGGTCAGGTGTGTTGGGGTGGGCGATACACTCTGGGTTATGTGGATCGGTTACGGACAGATGCCGGGCCGTGACCAGCATCCCGAAGCACAGGACGACGCGCTGCGCGCGGCCGGGTGTGCGGACGTTGTTCTCGATGAGACCAGTGGCGAGCGCGCCGCCCGGAGCTGGACAAGGCCCACTCTCTGCAACGCCGTGACGAGTAGGTGGCGGTGAACGGGCCATCCCGATGAGTACCGGCAGCGATCGGCTGCCAGCGTCACCGTTTGCCGGCGACGGTGAGATGGCTGCGCGGATACGCGCGTTTGACTGGGCGGGCACGGCGCTCGGCCCGTTTGACGGGTGGCCGCAGAGTCTGCACACCGCGGCGGAAATCTGTCTGCGGTGCCGGTTTCCCATGGTGATCTTTTGGGGCCCGCAGTTCCTGCAGCTCTACAACGATTCCTATCGAGAGATCTTGGGGGCTAAGCATCCCGCCGCGCTGGGCCAGCCTGCGGCGGTGTGCTGGGCGGAGATCTGGTCGGTGATCGGGGAAATGCTCACCGGAGTGATGGACCGTGGTGAGTCCACGTTCGATGAGGATCTGCGGTTAGACGTGCGGCGCTATGGAACCGTGGAGGAGGCGTATTTCACATTCTCCTACAGCCCGGTCCTGGTGGCTTCGGGCGAGGTCGGTGGGGTGTTCTGCGCGGTGGCCGAGACGACCGGCACGGTGATCGGAGCCCGCCGGCTGGCCGCGCTGCGCGATGTGGGTGCCGACACCGCCGGTGCGCGCAGTGCGCGACAGGCCTGCGAGCTCGCTGCCTGCGCGATGGATGCCCACCGCGCCGATGTGCCCTACGGGCTGGTCTACCTCGCGGCGGCGGGCCGGGCCGCCAGCCTGGTCGCCAGCTGGGGCCTGCCCACGCCGGTGCCAGCCCAATACGCGCAGATCGACCTGGACGACCCGGCGGCCGCGTTGCCGCTGGGACACGCGCAGGCCAGGGAGGTGGCCCTGACCGTTGAGCAGCCGCCGGACCTGCCGGCGCCGGCCGTGGTGGTCCTGCCCGTCTGCCCCAGTGGGGACAGCGGGCCGCCCGTGTTCCTCGTCGCCGGAATCAGCCCGCTCCGCGAGCTGGACGGTGCGTACCGCTCCTTCCTCGATGTGCTCGCCGGGCAGCTCACGGCCGCGGTCACCGCCGCCCACGCCTATGCCTCGGCGCAGCAGCGCGCCCAGGCACTCGCCGAGCTGGACCGGGCCAAGACTGAGTTTTTCTCCAACGTTAGTCACGAGTTCCGCACCCCGCTCACCCTGATCATGGGCCCGGTCGCGGAGCTGCGGGCTATCCCGGAGGTGGATCCACGCCGGCTGCGCACCGAGCTGGACGTGATCCACCGCAACGGGCTGCGGCTGGGCAAGCTGGTCAACACGCTGCTGGAATTTTCCCGCCTCCAAGCCGGCCGCATCCACGCCCGCTACGAGCCACTAGACGTGGGGGCGTTCACCGCGGAACTGGCCAGCGTGTTCCGCTCGGCCATCGAGCGCGCCGGGCTGCGGTTAGAGGTGAACTGCGCCGATCTCGAGCAACCGGTCTACCTCGACCGGGAGATGTGGGAAAAGGTCATCCTCAACCTGCTGTCCAACGCGCTGAAGTTCACCTTCGACGGGCACATCACGGTCACGGTGCGTCGTGTGGGTAAGTCGGTGGGGGTGACGGTGGCCGATACCGGCACCGGCATCCCCACCGAGGAGCTGCCCCGGCTGTTCGAGCGCTTCCACCGGATCCGCGGCGCCCGCGCCCGCAGCCACGAGGGCAGCGGTATCGGGCTGGCGTTGGTGGCTGAGCTGGTCGCCCTGCACGGCGGCACCATCACCGCCAACTCCACACCCGAGGTGGGCACCACGTTCACCGTAACGCTGCCGCTGGGCAGCGCGCACCTGCCGGCCGATCAGATCGTGGCGGCCTCTACGGTGACCGGGGCCAGCCAGGGCGCGGCACCGTTTGTGGAAGAAGCGCTGCGCTGGCTAGCCGACGCGCCGCAGGTACCTGAGGACGCCGGGACGGGGCTGGCCGGCGCGCAACCGCTCGGGCCAGCGGGCACTCGGGTGCTCCTCGCCGATGACAACGCCGACATGCGGGACTATGTGCAGCGTCTGCTCGCTTCCCGCTACCACGTGCAGACCGTCCCCGACGGCCTAGCGGCGTTGCACACCGCCCGAACCGACCCGCCGGATTTGATCATTGCCGACGTGATGATGCCCGGGATGGACGGTCTGGAGCTCCTCGCCGCGCTGCGCGCCGACCCGCGCACCGCCCGAGTGCCGGTGCTGCTGCTGTCCGCCCGCGCCGGAGGAGAGGCCGCCGCCGAGGGCTTGGCCGCCGGCGCGGATGACTATCTGGTCAAACCCTTCACCGCCGGCGAGCTGCTGGCCCGGGTCAGCGCCCACCTGCAGCTGGACCAGCTGCGGCGCCAGGGCGAGCGGCGGTTGGAGTTGCTGCAGCAGGCCACCGCCGCGCTGTCCGCAGCGGCCACCCCCGCTGAGGTATCCCAGGTCGCGATCACCCACCTGGGATACCTGCTGGACGCCCCCGCCACCACCCTCTACGAGCTGCGCGAACCTGGAGCCCTGGAATGGGTCGCCGGGCGTGGGGTGGCGCCAGAGCTGGCGCGCACCTGGTCCACGCTGCCGCTGAGTTCGCCGATCGCCTTTGCTGACGCGGCCCGACGACACCGCCCGGTGTGGCTGGAGTCGCTGGCTGACTGCCAGCCGTACCCGGGAATGGCCGCGCTGGCGGCCCAGGACGGCTATCCCGCCCACGCAGGCCTGCCGCTGGTGATCGGCCAGCGCTGCCTGGGGGTCCTGGTGGCACTGTTCGACCGGCCCCGCCAGTTCACCCAGGCTGAGCGGACCGCAGCGGTGTCGCTGGCCGGCCAGTGCGCCCAAGCGCTGGACCGGGCCCGGCTGTATCGCGCCGAGCACACCATTGCCGAGACCCTGCAACGCAGCCTGCTGCCGGGACAGCTCCCGGAGTTCGACCGACTGGCGCTGGCGGCGCGTTACCTGCCCGGTGCGCTCGAGGGGGCCGCCGGTGGGGACTGGTACGACGTGCTCGCCCTCGACGAGCAGCGCCTCGCCATCGTGGTCGGCGACGTAGTCGGGAAAGGCGCCGTCGCGGCCGCGGTGATGGGCCAGCTGCGCACCGCGCTGGCCGCCTACCTGCTCGAGGGGCATGGCCCCGCGGCCGCGCTGGAGCGCCTGGACCGTCTCGCCGCGCGCATCCCCGGTGCGCTGGCCTCCACCGCCGCCGTGATGATCCTGGACCTGGGCAGCGGGCAGCTGTGCTGGACCCGCGCCGGGCACCCCCCGCCGCTGCTGATCGAGCCCGACGCCCTCTGCTACCTCACCGAGGGCGCCGGCGGCCCGCTGGGCGTGCCCCGCCGGCCCCCCTACCCCGAGGCCACCACCCAGATCACGCCCGGTACCTGCCTGCTGCTGTATACCGACGGGCTCATCGAGCGCCGCGGCCAGATCCTCGACGAGGGCCTGGACCACCTGACCGCCACCGCCACCGCGCTGGGTTCCGAGCCGCCGAGCATCCTGCTGGAGGGACTGCTGGCCCACGCGCTGCCCGAGGCGGGTCCCGCCGATGACATCGCCCTGATCGCCGTGCGCTACCTGCCCGCGCCGCTGCACCAGCGCTTACCCGCTGACCTCGCGCAGCTACTCGGGCTGCGCCGCGCGGTGCGCGCCTGGACCCGCGCTGGGGCGCTGCCCACCGCGCTGAGCGAAGACCTGCAGATCACCCTGGGTGAAGCCGCCGCGAACGCGGCCGAACACGCTTATGCCAGCGCCAGCGAACCCGGCGAGTTCACCTACCGCCTCACCCGCCGCGGCGACGGCGCGATCGAGGTCGAGATGCGCGACTTCGGCCGCTGGCGCCCTGAACCCCCCGACAACCACCACCGCGGACGCGGCCTCGCCATGATCCGCGCCATCGCCACCGACGTCGTCATCGACCCCAGCCCGGCCGGGACCCAAGTCCGCTTCCGCCTGCCCGCACCACCCCCCGACCCCGAACCACCGGCGCCGACCCGCCAGCCGCAGCCCAGCACGGCCGCGCCACCAGCACCCGCGCAGCTGCACATCGACCCGCAACCCGACGGCGGGCGACGCCTGCAACTGCGCGGCGAGCTCGACCTGACCGCCGCCGCCACCCTGCGCGATCACCTGCTCGACCAGCTCCACCCCCCAGGCCCGGTCACCCTCGACCTGCGCGCCCTGGACTACCTCAGCAGCGCCGGGGTTGGGCTGCTCATCCACGCTGCCCAGCACGCCGAGAGCCACCACATCCCGCTGCAGCTCCAGCTCGCTCCCCACAGCATCCCCGCGCGGGTCCTGGCCCTGACCGGCCTCGAAGCCACCTTGCCCATGACCACCGTGCTCATCAGCACAGACCAGCATGGCTGAGGCCGCCCCTACTCGTCCGGGATATCGTCCATCCAGCAGGAGATGTCGTTCAGCCGGGAGTTCACGATCTCGGCCTGCTGGGGCGCGATCACGATGTAGCGGCCCTCCGAGTCGGTGATTGTGACCTCGGGCAACCGCAGCGTGATGGTGACCGGCCCCTTGCCGCAGCACGCCGGGACCTGCCAGGTCTTCTCGACCACGACCTCGCTCATCATCCTGCGTTCGATGTCGGTGATATCTGCTGGTACTGGTTCCATCGGGCGACCATGGACCGTTGCAGTAGGTGCAAGCAATAACTCGAACGTGTAGTTTCGCTTGCGCCACGCAGGGTGCATAGTGCGTCCCATGTCCGGAAACCCGCACACCTCAATCCGCTCCCGCCAAGTCGCTGCGGAGCTACGCAGTCTACGCGAACAGGCCGGCCTGTCCGGCGCGGAGGCGGCCAAGCTGCTGGGCATGTCGCCCAGCAAGATCAGCCGGCTGGAGACCGGGATCACCGGCCTGCAGATCGAAGACGTCGCCGCCCTGCTGGGCCTGTACCAAGTGCCCGCCGCCACCCGCGATGAGCTGCTCGATTTGGTGCGCCGCTCCGAGGAACGCGGCTGGTGGACCCGCCAACCGGGGTTGCCCAAGCTGTGGCGCAGCCTGATCGACTTCGAAGCCAAGGCCACCCGGGTGCACAACTACGAGGCGATGTTCGTGCCCGGGCTGGTGCAGACCGCGGAGTACGCCCGGGCGGTCATCCAGGGCATCGTGCCCGCCATCACCCCCTCGGAGCTGAACAACCTGGTGGCCGCCCGGATGGCCCGCCAGACGGTGCTCACCCGCTCTGACGCCCCGCAGTTCTGCGCGGTGCTGGACGAGGGGGCGCTGCGCCGCCCGATCGGCGGGCCCGGGGTGATGCACCGGCAGCTCCAGCACCTGCTGGTCGTGGCCGAGCAACCGCACGTGATGCTGCGGGTAGTGCCCTTAGCAGCCGGCGCGCAAGCCGGGCTACGCGGGTCGTTCGTGATCCTGGAGTTCGCCGAGGAACCGGCGCTGGTGGCCGTGGAGAACCAGAGCATCGGGATGTTCCTGGAGGAAGAGGTCGATCTGGCGTCCTACCGGCTGGCGCTGGAGAATATACTGCACGCAGCCCTTGCACCCGCTGCAACGATGGAGCTGATCACCCAGATCGCCGCCGACCTCGGCTGAGCTGGCGGGCCGCACCGGCCGTACACACGGGAAAGGAGCGCGGGATGCCTGCGCTGGATCTCAGCGGCGCCCGCTGGCGAAAGAGCAGCCACAGCAGCGACACGATGAACTGCGTCGAGGTCGCCTTCCTCGACCGCGCCCGCTGGCACAAGAGCAGCCATAGTGCCTCCATAAACTGCGTCGAGGTGGCCGTCGCCGGCCCAGTGGTCGCGCTGCGCGACTCCAAAAACCCCACCGGCAGCGTGCTCGCCCTGTCCCCACCCGCCTGGCGCGCCGTCACCACCGCTCTACGCGACGGCGCCCTCGGCTGAGTTCACCACGCGCGCCGCGACGACCACGCCGGGTCTATCCTCGCGCCATGCCGACCGCCGGGGATGACATCGAGACCCGTCTGAGCATCGTCGAGGGCGACCTCGCCGAGCTCCGCCAGCAGCTGGCCCTCACCAGCTCCGAAGCGGCCGCCGCCCGCGTGCTGGCCGCCGGTGCCGACCGTGATGTCTCCGAGGTACGCGCTGAGCTCCGCGCCCACACCCAGGCCCTCAACGCCCTGCGAGAGACCCAAGTCGACTTCAGCCGTCAGCTGGCCGATCACGGCCGCAGGCTCGACGCCCTGGATCGCAGGATGGACGCGCTGGAGCGCGAATTTGACGCGCTGCGTCGCGAGATGCGCGAGGGTTTCGCCACCCTGGCCACCGGTATGGCGCAGATCACCGCGCTGCTCACGAACCTCGACAGGTCAACGGACCCCGAATAGCCGTCAGCCGGCGGGGCTGATGTTGGCGACGGTGACGTAGCCGACTACCACACTACAGCCGAAAGTCACCCCTCGGGCGCCACCCGCGCACCGCTGGTGCACCGCCCTGTGCGATCATGGATCACTCACCGTAACCCGGCGGGACACCTGGCAGGCCAGCTGACGGCATGACCCCTGCCTTCGGCGGAGCTTCCGTATGCCCCGAGCGGAGTCACACGGCGCATGGCACGCTGACCACCAGGACCTGGCTCATCGGGAGGAGTATCAGATGGCCACCACCGGAACATTCGATGTGCCCGACGACCTACTCCAGCAAGCCGTCCGCGTGAGCCGTGGCCGAACTCAACAGGAGGTCGTCATCGAGGCGCTCCAGGAATACATCCAGCACCACGAAGACGAACGGCAACGTGCCGCGGCCATCGAGGATGGCCTTGCCCTTCTGGTCAGCGGCGACCTGGACCACCCCGACCGGGACTCGGCGTGGCGCTGACCTGCCTGCTCGACACCAGCGTGTGGAACCGACTAGACCGGGCACCGACCCTGGCTGCGGAGGTGACGACCCTGCTCCGCCGCGGCGAGGTCGGACACACCGACATCGAACGGCTCGAAGTACTGCGGTCGGCTCGGCATATCGACCACTACCGGCGCCTTGCCGTCATGTTCGCCGCGCTGCCCAAGGTTGCCCTGACCGAAGCGGCGATACTGCGAGCTGGGCAAATCCAGGAACAGCTCGTCCTGCGAGGTCATCATCGAGGCGTAAAAATTCCCGACCTTCTAATCGCAGCCGCGGCCGAGCAAGCCGGAGTACAGATACTGCATTACGACCACGACTATGACCTCATCTCCTCGATCACCGGCCAAGATACAGTCTGGGTGGTCGAAAAGGGCTCGGTGTCGTAGCCATCCGAGAGGACGCGCACCGCCTGCTGGACGAGCTGGACGAGGACCAGGTCGCCAAAGCCGCTGAGCTACTGCGCAACCTGGTACGGCAGCGCCCTCGACGAGACGATGAATCTGCGGCCCCATCGCGGCGGCAACTATCGTTCATCGGCATGATTTCCGCCGAGCCCGACCTCGCTGAGCGCTCCGGGGAAATCCTTCGGCGCGAACTAGGTCGGGGATGATTCTCATCGTGGACACCGGCCCTCTCGTGGCCGCGTTCAACAAGAATGACCGCGCACCGCAGGGTGCGTCTCGGCCCTACAGTGCGGGCAGCTCCTCGATCTCTACATCCGGGTCGATCGCGCGCAGCAGGTCAGGTTCTGCGGTTAGGATGGCTAACCTGCGGGTGATCGCCACCTCCACCGCGTGGGCGGCAGCCACATCCACGCCCCTAGCCTGCTGCGCTGGGTGGGCGCGCACGCCAGCCTGGGCGGCCACCGATGCACCCAGGTCCTCGACGACGATCGCGGGGGCGTCCAGAAACAGCTCTAGCAGTGCCCGCGCCTCCGGCGGGACGGCAGCCCAGGTCTCCAGCAGTGCGGTCGAGGGAGTCGGGAAGGTCATCCCCAGCTCCACAGCGGCCACCAGAAACGCCCGGCCGTATACGGAGCGGTTGGTGACGATGTCGACAATGGCGGAAGAGGTCAGGACCCTGCCGCTCACGACGCCTGCGGATGCTGCTGCACCCGCTCACCCAGCAGGGCGCGACGGGCGTAGGCCAACGCCTCGGGATCCACGTCGCCCGCCGCGGCACGCCAGCGAGCCAGCCACCGCTCCCGGACCATCCGGGCGTCCAGAGCACCTTGCACATACTCCGACACACTGGCCGCCCCAGCCCGTTCGGCGGCGGCCTTCAGCTCCGCAGCGATGGCGGGGTCCAGGCTCACGGTGATCCGTTCTTTCTTACCGCTCATACGCTGAGCCTACAACGTTCATACGCGGCAGAGAAAACTGGTCAGCACAACCCAACGACACACCGAGCGACAGCGAGACCCGCACGCGGGCTCCAGACGGCCTTCCGCATAGCTGACAGCACGTGGCCAGCGCCGTGGTGTCCAGCGCCGGATCGGGCGAACAGGCACCGGACCACCCCGGTCCTACTGTCGGCCCCAAGCGTTCGGCAATCCTCACCAGGCGCGTCATGGTCGGTTCCCAGGATTTCAGCTCGGGAGGGTGGTAGTCGGTGGCGTTGGGCGGGTTGATCGACGCGGTCGTGGCCAGCGGATCGTCATGGCATCAGTGAACGCGGTGTACGCCTTGATGCGCTCGGCGGCTTTGGTGACGCCGCGTAACACGATCAACAGGCCGACCAAGAGAGTCACACACCGGACCAGAACGGTCAGGGGCGGTATCGCCAACACCATGTTCACCGCGGACATATCCGCGCTCCGCTGGGACCACGCCGTGACACCATGACCAGTGACGTCGCGATCACCACGCACCGCCATGCGGCCACGACGATGAGCACGCTGAAAAGGAATCCTATCCCGGGAGTCACCTTGGCGGCGGCAATCTCCTCCGATATCGGCATATCCAGGAGATCTGCCAGCCATCGGACTAAGTCGATCAACCCGAGTCGCTCGGCATACTCATATGCCCAGTCGGGACTGGTGAGGTAGATAATGACCACGACCTCGGACGCAGCGAGCACGCGCATCACCGGAGGTATCTTGTGGGAAACGAACAGGGTCAGCGCCGCGTAGAATACCCAGTAACTGACGGTGACCGCCCACCAGGTACCAGCGCTGGCGAAACGAGTTCCAGCCGCAACGAAAGTGGAGTATTCGACGCCTCCTCCCAGTTGGTCGATGTAATACATGTTATGAGGAAGGGTGTTCGCGAGAGTTTGAGGCTTATGCGAAAGCCTCCTTGAAGAAGTACAGGCCGATGGCGGCACGAAACGAGGACAAGAAGGTCTTCAGTGGCCTTCTGTAATCCGTGAAGAGAATCCGCCACGTCTTCAGATTGGCGACGGCTCGCTCGACGGGCGCAC
>JAFAPC010000106.1 GCA_019247305.1 Pseudonocardiales bacterium | reverse complement strand
GTGCGCCCGTCGAGCGAGCCGTCGCCAATCTGAAGACGTGGCGGATTCTCTTCACGGATTACAGAAGGCCACTGAAGACCTTCTTGTCCTCGTTTCGTGCCGCCATCGGCCTGTACTTCTTCAAGGAGGCTTTCGCATAAGCCTCATGGCTATCACGTCCCGACCGCTAAAGCGGAGAGCAAGGCCGCCCCGACTACAGGTCACTCGGCCAGAGCAGCCGCATGAGGGGGATGCGTGATGCTCAACGCGACATGCTCTCCGGGGCCGAAATCAACGGTTAGCGTCCGATGGATAGCCTCGAAACAGCCGACACTGGTTATCCACCTGGACCCAGAGAGCATGACCATTCAACTTCCACCATTCGCTGGTGGTGATCTGGTACTAATCCGGTTCCTGCGGGAGATGTCCCGTGAAGCGGGGAAGTTGGCGGCCGAGTTGGAAGCACGGCGAGTCGCCGGACCGTCCCCGGAAGAACCCTCCACGCTCAAAAAGACCTGACATGGAACTGTACCACTACCCGAGAGGTGTCCGTCGCAAGGCGATCCCGGCGACGTGTAGGTTGCACCGGGGACCGATAGGTTTCGCCAATCTGACGGTGAGTGTGCAGGGCGGGTCAATTGTGTTCGATCCCCATGTCACGGGCGCTTGTGTGATCACAATCGATGAGGAGAGCGCCACGATACTGCACGACCTGCTGACGGAATGGCTGGGGTGAACCAGGGTACGGCAGCTGGCACACATTCCGTGAATTTCCGCGCTCTGTCGAGCGTTCTTGGAGAGGCGATGGAAAAGACGGGTGGGACGGACGAGAAAGCCGAAGTGGCGCATAAGGTGAACGTGTCCCGACAGGCTGGCAGTGAGGGCTCCTTCTCGCACCAGGCGGTCTGTAGTTGCGGGTGGAAAGGTTCCCGGTGGATACGTTGGGCACTCGCCATTGAGGATGTCAAAGCCCACGTTAAGGAGTATGCGGATTGAACGGCGCGACCTCGTGCCGTCCCGTCTATTTCAGTGAGCGGTGCCGTTGCCTGACACGGGAGACGATCAGGGTGGGGAGGTGAGGGTGATGGGGTTACGCGGGTGGTGGGCCGCGTGGATTGAGGTGTGGCGCAGACGCAGGGGGCGGGCGCGGGTGACGTGGGGAACCTGCAAGGGATGCGGGCGGTACTTGTACCGGCTGGGTGCGAGCGGGTTGTGCGAGCGCTGCCTGCGTCGGCGATAACACCCACAGTACAAAGAAAGCCCAGAAGGGAATTCAACGCGCCCGGGTGGTGCGGTAATGCCGCACGCCCTCATTCAGAGCAAGACCGACGTAGGCGCAGAAGCGGAATCCTGGCGACCAACCTGTCCGCTTCTGCGCTGTCCACCCAATCAGGAGTGAACAATGCAAAGGATAGAACACGGTGCCGTGTGGGCGCCAGTTCCGGACACCGCCCAAGGGGCAGCGACAGCTGGCGGGCAGCCCGTTAGCCGCGAGTACCGGTACTGCCGGCGGTGCTGTCTGCATGAGTCCCGCCCGGCCGGGTGGCTGATCAGCGCAGGCTCCGAACATCGGGGCGGGGGTGCGTCCTGATGAACCACACACCGGTGGATCTGCTGGTAGTGGGATTGGTGGTACTGGCCGGGCTGGGTGCGCTGGCGGCGTTTCGCAGTGGCGCCCGAGGCGCGTACAGGGTCGCACGCCACACCCAGGAAGTGACCCGGATGGGCGGCAACCTGGCCCGCGCGCTGGGCACGACCGTGGTGATCGTCGGAATCCAATGGGCGGTGGTGGCCTTCACCACCGACTTCCGCGCCTGGGCCGTCGCACTCGGCGTGCCCGCGCTGTTCGCGGGCAGCGTGATCGCCCGCTTGTTCTCCGTGACCGAGATCGTGCACGGCGGCAAGGAGATCCGGCGATGAGCACCGACCACCCCGATCAGAACACCACCACCCAGCCTGGCGCTGAGCAGCCGCACCCTGATGCCGCGCCGGACTCGGGGCAGGAAGGCACGGTGATCCCGTTCCCCGCCCCGGCGGGCGGGCAGGAGCAACCAGCCCCGGAAGCGGTGGACCGGGAGCCGGCTGACGAGCCCGAGTACACCCGGCCACCGATGCCGGTGGTGCTACCCCGGTGGCTGCGCTCGCGAGCGACCGCGCTGAGCACGCTGCGCTGGGCTGGCGAGTACGCCGGGCGGCACGTGGCCTTCCACGCCTGGCGCGCCCCGGCCTACGGGTTGGCGCTGGGGTGGTGGACCCTGCGCGGCGTCGCACGGGCCATCGCGGCCGGGGTGGGGTGGGTGAGCGTGCGCACCGAGTACCACCCGTTGATTACCGCCGCTCGCGAAGCCAAACGCTGGGACCTGGTGCGGGACCTGATCGCCGAGCGCCGGGCGCTGGCCCGGATCCGAATCAAAACCACCGCATGGCTGGCGGTGTCCGGGGGCTCGGCCGCTGCCGCCGGGATCGTGTTACTCGGAAAGGTGGTCGGCTGGGCGGCATTGACCGGAGCCGGACTCGGCGCACTGTGGCTCGGCCGCCCACGCACCACTCCAGTCTTGCCACCGGGCCCAGCGTTGCCGGTGGCGTTGGAGCTCTCGGCGGACATGCTCACCGACGCCCTCCGGGCCGCTGGGTTAGTGAAAGCCGACGCCACCCCGCAGTTAGTCACCCCACCACTGCGGGATGGCAACGGGTGGGCCGTCACCCTCGACCTGCCTCGGGGTGGCGGGAAGACGGCCGCTGATGTGATCGCCAAACGCGACACCGTGGCCGCCGAACTCGGAGTCGATGAAATCCAGGTCATCATGTCCCGAGTCCGCGCCGCCGCCGGCGGCCACGCCGGACGCCTGTCGGTGTGGGTCGCCGATGACGACCCCTACCTCGGGGCACCCAACCCTTCCCCGCTGAGCACAGCCGAACAATTCTCGGTGTGGGACCCGATTCCCTTCGGTCGTGACGCTCGGGGACGGCGGATCATGTTGGGATTGATGTGGCAGTCGATGTTCTTCGGCGGCTTGCCTCGGCGGGGTAAGACCTTCGCCCAGCGACTGCCCTCCGCCGCCGGAGTCCTCGACCCCTACGTGCGCCACTACGTCGCCGACGGCAAAGGCGGCGCCGACTGGCGACCCATGCGTGGCGTGGCGCACCGTTTAGTCATCGGCGCCGAGGACGAGGCCATCGAGCGGTTCCTCGCCATGCTCGATGAGCTCATCACCGAAATGGGACGCCGATTCGCGGTCCTGGGCACACTGCCGACCTCGGTGTGCCCGGAGGGCAAGCTCACTCCGGAGATCAGCCGCCGCCACGACATGCCCGTCATCTTCATCACCATCGACGAGTTGCAGGAATACCTCTCCGCCATGCCCGCACCGCTGAAAGAAGAAACCGTGGAGAAACTCGCCCGGCTGGCGCGCCGCGCCCCGGCGGCGGGGTTCATCCTCAACGCCGCCTCCCAGCGCCCTGATGCTGACAGTGTGCCGGCGAAACTCCGGGAAATCATCACCTACCGGTACTGCACCCAAGTCGTGGACCGCACGTCCTCGGACATGGTGCTGGGCAAGGGCAAGGCGGCTCAGGGCGCGGACGCTTCGATCCTGTCCGAGGACCACAAAGGCGTCGGGGTCCTGGTCACCGGCCCAGGGTCGTTCGAGATCGTCCGCTGCGACTACATGGACCTGCCCACCTTCGCCACGGTCTGCGCCCATGGGCGGGCCCTCCGCGTGGCGGCGGGCACACTCACTGGTGATGCGGCTAGTGACACCGTGGCCGCCGCCGAAGCCGCCGGAGTGCAGATCCCCACCGTGCTCGCTGACGTGCTGTATGCCATGCACGGGGTCGAGCGCATGCACACCAGCACCCTGCTGTCCCGACTGGTCAACATGGACGAGGACAGCTACGGCGACTACACGCCCGAGCGGTTGGCGGAGGAACTCGAACGCGCCGGAGTCACCCGCTCCGGCCGGCAAGTCAAAGTCGACGGGATCAACCTCGCCGGGTACCGCCGCGCTGATCTCGAAGCCGCCATCCCCACCGGCGCCACCCTCCCCACCGCACATCAACCGGTCACAGTCAGTGACGGGTAGAGGGGAAGGGGTCTACCACGCCCGCTACCCGGGCCCCCGCTACCCGCACCCGCCGAAAGACCGGTGGGTAGCGGGGGGCCTCTACCCCGGTAGACCCCCCCGGTAACGGCCAGCGACCAGCAGGGTAGCGGGGGGTAGACCCCCCCACGGCCCAGCCTGCCCACACCCCGTTTCCCACCCCTTTCACCCCACGTCCCGGCGGCACCCCCGGTACCCGGGACCGCTCCCGCACGCCCCCACTCGACTACTCACAGTAATCAGAGAGGCACTCGGCATGACTACCCTTGCTCACCGCACCTCGGACGTGGAGGCTCTTCGGCGCAGTCTGCGCGCCTGGGCGCTGCACTTCGCCGCCCGGGGCTGGCACGTCTTCCCGATCACCCCCGGCGCCAAGAAACCCCCCGTCATCGACCGCTGGGAGACCCGAGCCAGTACCGACCCCAACCACATCCGCTCCTGGTGGCGCCATACCCCCTATTCCATCGGTATCGCCACCGGCCCGTCGGGGTTGGTGGTCGTGGACCTTGACACTCCCAAGCCCGGCGAGACCACACCAGAGCAGTGGGCCGCCCGCGGGATCAGCTCCGGCGCCGGGGTACTGCGCGCGCTGGCCCGTCAGCGGGGCACCACCGTGACCCCGACCTACGCCGTGACCACACCCTCGGGGGGCTGGCACCTCTACTACACCGCCCCGCCCGGGACGGCACTACGCAACACCCACGACATGATCGGCTGGAAGATCGACACCCGGGCACGTGGGGGATACGTCGTCGCCCCCCACAGCCCAGTGCCCCCGAACGGCTATCAACTCATTGACGACCGCGAACCCGCCGAGCTGCCCGCCTGGTTACACCAGCTGCTCACGCCCACACCGCCTCCGGCGCCCTCAACGCCCGCTGTGGCCGCCGCCACCAACCCCAGCGGATACGCCTCCGCCGCCGTGCGGGGCAAAGCCCATCGGGTGCGCACGGCGCCATCAGGGCAGCACAACACGGTGCTCTGCCGCTCCGCTTACGCCCTCGGTCAGCTCGTCGGCGCCGGCCTGCTCGACGAGGCCACCGCCCGGGCTGAGCTCAGCACCGCCGCTGAAGTGTTGATCAGTGCTGACTGTGACTGCACACCCCGCGAAACCGCCCGCGTCATCACCGCTGGCCTTGCGGCCGGGGCGCGTAACCCGCGCCGCACCACCCCCCGTACCAGCCACCAGGAGGCGGCATGACACCCGACATCAGCACCGCGCTGACCGCGATCGACACCGCCCTCGGCGACCGCGAATGTCAGCACTGCGCGCAGCCCCTGGGCACGTCGCCCTCGCCGGATTTTTGCTCTGAGAGTTGTCAGCGGGACTGGTACGAGCAGCGCACCGGCACGCCAGCGACCGCACCCGCCGGCACCGAGTCAGCCCGGCCGCTGGGCTGGCTCGGGCAACCACCACCCGAGACCATCGCGCGGGCCGGTCACCAGGTGCTCGATGATGTGGCCGCGTTCGTGGCGCGGTTTTCGGTGTTCCCTTCGGAGCACTGCGCGCCGACGCTGGCGCTGTGGTATGCCCACACCCACGCCAGTGAGCAGTTCTATGTCACGCCCCGGCTGATCCTCGACTCCGCCGAGCCTGGGTCTGGCAAAACCAGGGTCCTGGAAGTCGCCCAATACCTCGTGCGGGCACCCGAGATGACCATCTCCGTGACTCCGGCGGCGCTGTTCCGACTCGTATCTATGGGGCCGATCACGATCCTGTTCGATGAGGTCGACGCGATCTTCAATCCGAAAAACGGGGGAAACAATGAGGATCTCCGAGGACTGCTCAACACCGGGTACAAGCGCTCGGCCACCATCGCCCGATGCGTCGGGGACGCCAAAAACATGAAAGTCGAGCGCTTCCCGGTCTACGCGCCCGCCGCGCTCGCCGGGATCGCTGGCGCGATGCCCGCGACCGTGACCACTCGCGCTATCACCATCCACATGCGCCGCCGCCGACCCGACGAACCTGTCGAACCATTCCGAGAAAGACATGTAGCCCGCCAAGCCCAACCTCTCCGAGAACAACTCGCCACATGGATCGATTCGGTAGACACCCGACTCGGCGACGCCCAGCCCGTAATGCCCGAGAGAGTCACCGACCGCTCGGCCGAGATCTGGGAACCACTCCTGGCCATCGCTGATACCGCAGGCGGACACTGGCCTCATACTGCCCGCGCCGCCTGCCGGCACTTCGTGCTCAATACCGGACCGCAGCTGACCTCACTCGGTGTACGACTGCTCGCCGACCTGCGATGCATTTTCACCCGTAACGGCGCGGAGCGAATGCGCACCACCGACATTCTCGCTGCTTTGTGCGATATCGAGGAATCGCCGTGGGGCGACCTGGACGGCAAACCCCTCGACGCCCGCCGGCTGGCCCGGCTCCTCGATCGATTCGACGTCAAACCTGGCCCGTTCAAACTTCACGGAGACCTCGTCAAGGGCTACCACACCGCCGGCGAGCACGGGCTGGGCGATGCCTGGGGCCGCTACCTGCCCCCACCACCCCCAGATATCGGTAACTGCGGTAACCACGGTAACCCCGCAGGTCAGCCGGTTACCGATACCCGCCCGGTTACCGATGCATCGGTAACCCCCCGCTCATCGGTAACCCCTCTGACCAGGGCGGTTACCGCGGTTACCGCAGTTACCGATACTGACGACCTCATCCCGGGAGGACTACGACCGTGAGCACCCCCGAGACCCACCACTCCCCTGCGGACGGGGTCGCCCCCGTAGCAGCTCCAGAGAACTCGGTGCGTCGATTCGACGTCACAGCTATTCATGTGGGGACCATTCTTTCGACTGCGGGTACGCCTACCCTGCCCCCGCTTATTCCTCTACCCGAGGCCGCTCAGCTGCTTGGTATTCCACGGGCGTCGGCCTACCGGTATGCCCAGGCAGGAACGCTGCCGGTGAAGCGGTTCGGCCGCCGGGTTTACGTCATCACCGCAAAGCTGGGTGACCTATTCGAATCGATGCCGGATGGGAGGGGCGCGGCATGAGTGTCGAGAAGTACGGCAAAGGTTGGCGCTACCGCTTCGACCTCGGGCCGGATCCGCTGACCGGCAAACGCCGGCAAGCGACACGGGGCGGCTTCGCGACCAAGCGTGAAGCGATGGCAGCGATGAACGAGGCCATGCAGGCCAGCCGCAACGGTCGATTCGTCCGGCGGTCCGCGCGGACAGTGCGGGACTTCCTTACCGAGTGGCTGTCAGCGCGGCAGCTCGGCCTTAAGCCCTCGACCTGGCAAAGCTATCGAGACTATGCCAAGTCCTACGTCGAACCCATCCTCGGCGACACCAAGCTTTCCGAACTGACCCCGCAGCGCCTGAATCTCTTGTACCTGCATCTCCTGGAAAACGGCCGATGTCAAGCCGACAGGAACGCTCTCATGTACAGCTACTGGAACTCCGCCGTCGCTTCCGGCAGCGACGAGCCGAACGCGCGCACGCTCGCCGAAGTAGGTGGGGTGACCTACGACGCCGCCCGAAAAGCGCTCATTCGCTACCGAGCGGGACGCATTGCCATCCCGAAACGGGACGGTCTGGCACCCAAGACCGTGCGCAATGTGCACACCATGCTCACCGCAGCGCTAAGTGATGCCGTTCGATGGGACTACATCCCGCGAAATCCCGCAGCCGACGCCAAGCCGCCCAGAGCCCCGCGGGCAGTGCGCGACGTGTGGACCGCACAGCAGCTCCGGCGCTTCGTCACACACGTGCGTAGCGACCGCTTCTACGCCTTATGGCTGCTGGTCTGCACCACTGGCCTACGGCGCGGGGAACTGGCCGGCCTGCGCCGCGATGGGGTGGACCTCGACAACGGTCGGATCGCGAACAGGACAACCCGCGTGGTGGTCGGCGGACGAGCCGAGGATTCCGACACGAAGACCGAAAGCAGCAGGCGCTCGGTCGCTCTGGATCCCGTGACGCTCGACGCGCTCCGCAGCTACGTTCGACTGTGGGATATTGAGCGCGCTGAGTTTCAGCACCAGGGCACCGTGCTGTTCTGCTGGCCCGACGGGCGCCCCATCCATCCAGAAACCATCAGCGACTGGTTTGCTCAACACTCCATCGCCGCCGGATTGCCACCCATACGGTTGCACGACGTCCGGCACAGCTACGCCACTGCCGCGCTGCGCGCAGGCGTACCGGTCAAAGTGGTCAGCGAGCGACTCGGGCACGCCTCCGTCGCCTTCACCCAGCAGGTCTACATGCACGTGATCCCCGGCATGGACACAGACGGTGCACGGCTCGCCGCAGCGGCCATCCTCGGCCCGTCAGCGCCAAGCTCAAACCCGCCGGACAACACCCCGTGACTAATCCCGTGACTACCGAGTCGGACTCGCCACTCCTATGAGCGCCTAACGTGCAAGAGGGCCCCTGAACCTGCTGGTCAGGGGCCCTCTGCGGTAGTAGCGGGGGCAGGATTCGAACCTGCGACCTCTGGGTTATGAGCGAAACGGGCACCGTCCCACGGCTCTCACCGTGTCCTACGGCGTCCTGCTTAACCAGGGCCGATCGTCCACGGTGTCCCACCTCGTCCAGGGCCAGGGGGACTGTAAGATCAACGGTGTAACTCCTGAGACGGAAGTAGGCACCTGTGACTGTTGTGGCGAAGGATGTGGCGGCCGAGCCGACGGACGGCGTGGACGAGCAGCTGGTCCGGCAGCTGGTCGATCGAGCGCGGGCTGAGGGTTTG
>JAFAPC010000105.1 GCA_019247305.1 Pseudonocardiales bacterium | reverse complement strand
CAGCAGCGGGTGGCGATCGCCCGGGCGCTGATCAATGATCCGGCGTTGCTGCTGGCCGATGAGCCCACCGGCAACCTCGACACCGCCTCCAGCGCCGAGATTATGAAGTTGCTCGCGGCGCTGAATGAGGCCGGTCGCACGGTGGTGGTCATCACGCACGAACAGGAGGTTGCCCGCTTCGCCAAGCGGATCGTGCGGCTGCGCGATGGGCGCATCGCGAGTGACCACGTGCAGCAGAACCGGACGGAGGTCAGCGCGTGAACCTGCAGGAGGCGTTGCGCATCGCGCTGCGCGGATTGCGCGCCAACCGGCTGCGCTCGGTGTTGACGATGCTCGGCATCATCATCGGGGTCTCTTCGGTTATTCTGCTGGTCGCTATCGGCAATGGGGTGCAGTCCTCGGTCGATGAGAAAATCCAACCGCTGGCCAATCTGATCACCATCGTGCCCTCGGTCGGCAACGTTCCCGGCGGCGCCGCCCCGAGGGACCTGATTGACACCGACCTCACGGCGCTGCAGGACCAGGCACTATCTCACGACATCAATGCGGTGATTCCCGTCACCACCGGCAAGGCATTGACGGAGACCGATGACTACCGGTTCCGGGCCTCGGTGGTCGGCTCCACCGAGCGCTGGCTTGATGTGAGTAACGAGGATATGGCGGCAGGGTCGTTTCTCACGGAGGCCCAGGTCCGCTCCACGGCCCGAGTGGTGGTACTCGGTCCCAGCGTGGCGAGTTACCTGTTTGGCACTGACCCCGCGGCAGCGCTGAACCACACCGTCCGGATCAACCGCCAGACCTTCCGGGTCATCGGCGTGTTGCAGTCCGTTGGTGAGCCGGGCGACAGTGTCGCGGTCATGCCGCTGAGCACCGTGCGCCGCTACGTTTTCGGCGGCGGGGACAAGGTCAACCAAATTATCGTGCAAGCCACCCAGGCGGCCGCCGTGCCTGCCGCGGAGAACGACGTCATTCGCATCCTCAGCGAACGACACCGGATCAAGGACCCCGCGAACAGGGACTTCGAGGTGCAGTCCTTGCGCAGCCGGCTCGACACCTTTAACCAGATTCTCCGCATCCTCACCCTGTTCACCGCTGCCGTCGCGGCGATCTCGCTGTTCGTCGGTGCTATCGGAGTCCTGAACATTATGCTGGTCTCAGTCACCGAACGAACTCGCGAGATCGGCATCCGCAAGGCGATCGGGGCCACCCGCCGCGCGATTCTCGAACAGTTCCTCATCGAGTCCCTCGTGCTGGCCGGCTTGGGTGGCCTGGTCGGCATCCTGGTCGGGGTCGGGTTGTCAGCCCTCGGCGCTGCTATCGCCCCCGCCTTCGGACCCGCCTTTGCCACCTTCGCCCCTGTGGTGACCCTCTCCTCCGTGGCGATCTCGTTTGGGATCAGCCTTGCGATCGGGCTCATCGCTGGCGGCTACCCGGCCAACCGCGCCGCCCGGCTACGACCCATCGAAGCCCTCAGATTCCAGTAACGCACCGCCTGGTCACACCGATACGCGTAACTCCCTGCCCGCTGAGGCGTTGCACAGGATGAAGCCGTAAAAACGCGCAGGGGGACGTCACTGTGACCATGATTTTCATCAGCTCATCCACGCTGTCGCCAGCTCGGCGCTCCGGGACCCGGGTTGTGGCGGCGCTCGGACTGGTCACCGTGCTAAGCGCGGCGGCGGCGTGCGGCACTGCGCCGCCGCCGCCACCAACCGGGCGGGTGGAGCGCGCCCCGGTCGCGACGAGGGTGTCAGCCGCAGGTTCGTTGGCGGCTATCCGGGTGCAGAACTTGGGCTTCTCGGCCCCGGCCAGCGGTAGGGCTACCCGGCTCAAACAGCTCATGGTCAAGGTCGGGGATCGGGTCACCCCAGGCCAGGTGCTGGCGCTGGAGGATGATTTCGCGTTTCGACAGGTGTTGAACCAGCTGCAGGGACAGCTAAATGCCCAGCAAGCGTTGTTGGACGAGGCCCTGAATGACACGACGGTGCACGGTGATCAGGCCAGCCTGGAGCAGGCACGTCGGGTCCTGGAGGCGACGGAGAAGTTGGTCGACGCGCAGCTCGATGCGGATGCGTCGACCATTCGCAGCGACCACAAGCAGTTAGACTTTGACAGCTATACGCTGGACCGGGCTCGGGACCGACTGCGTGCCGATCAGCTCTCCTGCGCTGCCTCCGGAGGAGTCCCCGCCACCTCGCCCCCGCCCAGTGTTTCGCCCCCGCCTGCCACCGCGCCCTCGCCGAGTACCGCGCCCTCACCCGGTATCTCGCCCCTGCCCAGTACCTCGCCGACCCCGCCCGGTGGCGGCTCACCCAGCCCCAGTCAGCCTGGCTCATCGGTCGGAGTGGGGCCGGCTCAGGCCGGTGTCGACGACCCCGTGAAAGCAGGCCCGGTGAGCGCCGGCACCACGGGATCAGGCATCACCGGGTCACGTCCGGTGCGCACCGGAAACTCGACCTGTAACAACATCCCGCAGGATCAGACAAATGTCGCCAACGCTCAACAACTGGTGATGACGGACAAGGCCACCCTGGTTGCCAACCAGCAGAAAGAGAATGTCGACCGCGCGCAGGGGCAGGTCAGCATCGAGCAAGCCCGCCAGAATGTAGTCACGGCGCAGAACAACCTCCAGTTCGCGGCGACCAACCGGCCGTTCACCATTGATCAGCAGGCCGGGCTGGTGGCTAACCTGGCGGCTCAGGTCGCCTCGGCTCAGCGAGACGTGGACAACACCGTGCTGCACGCGCCGGTCGCGGGCACGGTGTCGGCCATCAATGGCACGGTGGGGGAATACATCATTCCCGGCAACAGCAACGGCTTCACTGTCCCCTTGGCGCCGGGCAGCCAAGCACCCATTCCCGGGCTCAATGGCCAAACCCAGAACAGCTTGTCCCTGGGCGGCACCACCACCGGTCCGCAGCGTCCTGGTGGTACCCAGTTCCTCGTTCTTTCTGATGTCAACTCGTTTCAGGTCGTTGTCCCATTCGAGGAAGCCGACGCCGCGAAAATCTCACCGAACCAAAAGGTCGACGTCACCTTCGACGCGATCCCAGACCTCACTCGCACGGGCACTGTTCTCTCGATAGCTCCCTCTGGTTCCACCATCTCTAGTGTCATCAACTACTACGTCACAATTGTCCTCAACGAAACTGATCCTCGGCTCAAAGACGGTCTCACCTCGCAAGCTCGCGTGGTGACCAACGAGGTCGATGACGTCCTCACCGTGCCCAATTCGGCTGTTCGCCGACGTGGCGACCAAAGCACGGTCACCCTTGTCAACCCTAACGGCACCCAGGAGCAGGTGAGGTTCCAGGCCGGTCTGGTCGGCGATGATCGGACCCAGGTCATCTCGGGCCTCAGGGAAGGACAAGAAGTTCTGCTCCGTCAAGGAGTGTGAGACCCCTCTCCAGTCGGCGATCGATCCTCCCCCCAGCGGGGGGCCACAAACCACGGTGGCCCCCCGCTGGGGGGAGTTCAGTTGACTGGAAAGTCAGTCGGTAAAATCAGGCAGGGTTGTTGTCGCTCTGTCGAAGACCTGCCCGAGATGCTCCGTCGACTTCCACGGTGTGGACGTTGCCAGCCGTGGTGTTGCCGGTCACGGTGCAGCCGGTTGAGCCGTCGATGATTAATATGGCCCGTTTCAGGTAGGCACCGGCAAAGTGGTTTTGCCGTATTTCGACGTTCGGCCAGCGGCGGAGATTGACCGCTTGGGCGCCGTTAGGCGCGCAGGTGTTGTTGACAAACGTGATCGAAGAAACTCCGCTGGGGGCACCACTGTTGCCAGGCTGGTCGTCGGTGGCGATCAGGCATTGCGCGTCGACGTTCTGGCAGGTGTTGCCCGAGATGACCACGTCGTAGGTCGGTGGGCTGTGGCCGTAGGTTTGGAAGCAGTCGGGGTGCGGCGGAGCCCGGTAGCCCCGCTCGGAGATGTCACGAATGGTGTTCCCGGTGATCCGGTGGCCGGTGCCGAAAAAGCGCATGCCGTCGGCGTCGCCGTCATCGCGGGCAACCGTTTCGCTCACCATGTTGCCGGTTACCGTGATCCGCTCCCCGGTGATGTAAATACCGGTTGTGGAGACATGCTGCACGGTGTTGGCGGCGATGGTCGAATCAGTGCACGGCTTGCAGACAATCCCACCCAGCTGGGTGTCGTGGATCGTGTTGTGCTGCGCAGTGATACCCGTTCCCTCAAGCAACATCTCATCACCACCGGTGACAGTGAAGCCCTCGATGATGACGTGGTCAGCAGCGATGTGTATATTATTGACGGTGGCCCCGTCGGCGATAAGTGTGATTGGCGACTCGGCAGTGCCTGACCGGGTCATCGTCACATTAGCGTCGGTGAGGCTACCGCCGGTGAAGCACACGGTATTCCCCGGGGACGCGGTGTCCAAGGCCGGGCGCACCTCGTCGGATCGGGTGACCGTGCGGGTGCAGTCGAGCCGGAGACCCTGACGGTTCTGTTGGCTCTCCTCCGGTGCGGCGGTGCACGCGGCGGCGACCAGCAGGCTCAGCGAGAGGGGCCAGGCCGACAGCGTTCGAATACCCCCTGGGACTGTCACCGGGCCAGGATAGATGCTCATCGACCGCGTGGGGTCGCCAGCGCCACCAAGGTCCACGAACTCCAGCGGGCTTGTGCCCAGCCGCCGGGTGCCCTGAGGACGGCGATAGCCGAGGTCTTGAGCGGCTCGGCCACACCGGTCAACAGCGTCAGAAAGTCCTCAAGACCGGGATTGTGACCCACCAGCACTGCGGTTAATGCCGTATGCGGGAGTTGCCGGGTGACCCTCAGCAGATCCTGCGCGCCAGCGCCGTAAAGCCGTCCGTCCTGGCGGACTGGGGGTATCGCCGCCAACTCGGCGACCGCCAGGTCCCAGGTCTGCACGGCTCGAACCGCGGGGGAGCACATCACGAGGTCGATCGTGGGGGCCCGCTCACGCAGCCAGCGACCAACGGCCGGGGCGTCGCGGCGCCCGCTTTCGGTCAGAGGGCGGGCGGCATCAGGAGTATCCGGCGGCCATGCTGACTTGGCATGCCGGAGCAGAATGAGCGTCCGTGCCATGATCACCGTGGGGTTTCACTCGAGCGCGAGGGTGCGCAACACCAACCGCGCCGCGTCACCACCGGACTCCTCGCCGATCCCCAGCGCGGTGGGAACGTCGAGGTCATCCACCAGGGCAGCGGTGAGCGCGTCTGAGGCGGCTGGCGCGCCCAGCGCTCGGCCGGCCGCCGAGTACAGCCGCTCGAGCTGATTCGCCTGGACAGTGATGTCTCCAGGGCGGAACTCCCAGCTCTGCTGCCACGGTCGGTTGAGCACCAGCAGCCGCACCGCCGCGGCGCCGTGGTGGCTGAGCAGGTCTGAGACCAGCACCAGGTTGCCCGCTGACTTGGCCATCTTCGCGCCCTCGACGGTGACCGTCCCGACCGGAAACGTGGCCCGCGCGAACGGGCCGACGCCGGTTGCCGCCTCGACCATGGCGGCCTGGTAGGCATGGTGGGGGAAATTGAGGTCGGCGCCACCGGCCAGGATGTCCACTGCGGGGCCGAGCACGCCCAGCGCAATGGCGGCGCACTCCGCATGCCAGCCGGGCCGTCCCCGACCCCAGGGGCTGGGCCAGCCAGGCGCCTCGTCGGCGGAGGGTCGCCATACCGGGACATCAAAGGGGTCTGCACGGGCCGGATCGTCGGGTCGATCACCGAACTCGGCCGCGAGCTCCGTGGCCTCCGCCACGGTCAGCCCGATCTTGGCCGGCACCTCGGCACCACGGAAGTACACCGCACCGTCGCGCTGGTAGGCCCGCCCCCGGGCCAGCAGCGCCAAGGCCAGTTGCACGACCTGCCCGACGTGGTGTCGGGCCCGCGGCTCGTATTCGGGCCGGCGCACCCGCAACGCGGCCATGTCTCGCCCGAACAGGTACTCCTGCTCCAGCGCGAACTCGTCGAAGCGCCGACCGCGCGCCGCAGCGGCGTGGGTCAGCACGTCATCGACGTCGGTGACGTTGCGGCAGGTCAGCGTCTGCGCCCCGGCCAGGCGAAGCACCGCGGCGGCCGCATCGGCCCACACGAGCGTGCTGGCGTGCCCGAGATGGGTCACGTCGTAGGGAGTGATGCCGCAGACGTAGAGCCGGGCCGGGCTGATGACCGGCAGCGCGCAACCGCCCAGGAAGATCCGGTCGGTGTGCTCGCGGCGGCCGTAGCGGTCCATCTCCCTATCCTGCCCTGCCTCCGGCGGGGTTTTTTATTCCCTGGCGCGCTCCACAGCGCGTTGAGGTCGGCCATCATGCAGGAATGGACAGCCGTGACCGGGACCGCGCTGGGCGGGCCCGCAACGCCCGTCCCCGAGACGCCCAGGGCCGGCCGCTGTCCTACGGCGCGCGCGGGGTCGAGCGGATTCCCGAGGACATCGTGCTCAGCCCGGACGACGCGGTGCGCCGCGCGCAGCGGCTCATCGACGACGGTTATCCCTTTGCGGCCCACGAGGTGTTCGAGGGTGTGTGGAAGTCGACGTCGGGGGACCATCGCGCGTTGTGGCAGGGCCTGGCGCAGCTCGCGGTCGGCCTCACCCACGGGCAGCGGGGCAATGCCAAGGGGGCGGTGACGCTGCTGCGCCGCGGCGCCGACCGGATCGCCTCCTACACCGCTGAGCCTCCGCATGGACTGGACGTCGCGGGCCTGGTCAGCCGCGCCCGTTCGCTGGCCGCCCGCATTGAGCGCGACGGGCTAGGTGGGGCAACCGGCGATTTTCGGCTGCGGCTGCAGCCGTGAGTGCGTAACAGTGCTATAGGTCGTAACGCCACTCACGAGCGCGACGGAGGAGCGCAAGATGGACCTGCTGGAGACCTTGAACACCCTCACCACCAAGGCCCTGAGCGGTCAAAAACCTACCCGCGAGGAAGCCCTGAGCGTGCTGCGGAGCGGGGATGACGATCTTCTGGACGTGGTTGCCGCCGCGTTCCGGGTTCGTCGGCGCTACTTCGCCAAGCGGGTGAAATTGAATTTCCTGGTGAACCTGAAGAGCGGGCTGTGTCCGGAGGACTGTTTTTATTGCTCGCAACGGCTCAGTTCGGGCGCGGACATCCTGAGGTACACCTGGCTGAAGGCGGCAGAGGTGGCCGGGTTGGCCCGGGCGGGTATCTCGGGCGGCGCGCGGCGGGTGTGCCTGGTGGCCAGCGGACGCGGACCCACCGACCGGGATATCGATCGCGTTGCCGACGTCATCAGCGCCATCAAGGCTGAGCACCCCAGCGTCGAGGTATGCGCGTGCCTGGGCCTGCTGTCTGAGGGCCAAGCGGCGCGACTGCGGGCGGCGGGTGCGGACGCCTACAACCACAATTTGAACACCGCCGGGCAGCGGTATGCCGACATCTGCACCACCCACACCTATGACGACCGGGTGGAGACCGTACGACGTGCTCAGCGCGCCGGCCTGTCGCCTTGTTCCGGGATCATCGCGGGCCTGGGAGAGCGCGATGAGGACTTAGTCGAGGTGGCACTCGCTCTGCGCGACCTCAAGCCGGACTCCGTCCCGGTAAACTTCTTGATTCCCTTCGAGGGCACACCACTAGGCGGGGAATGGAACCTCACCCCGCAACACTGCCTGCGTATTCTGGCCATGGTGCGGTTCGTGTGCCCGGATGCGGAGGTTCGGCTCGCCGGCGGCCGGGAAATTCACCTCGGCTCGCTGCAGCCCCTTGCGTTGTACCTAGCTAACTCGATCTTCTTGGGTGACTATCTGACCAGTGCGGGCCAGGAAGGTCACCAAGACCTGAAGATGATCGCGGAGGCTGGTTTCACGGTCGAAGGTCTCGAGGCCGTGGAGCCCGGGGCGCTGGCGGGACCGGAACAGGTGAGGTTGCGCCACCGTGGCGCGGGGACGGATTTGCCCCCCAATGCGTGAGCTCTCCGCGCGGGACTTGTCCGCCTTGTCGACCCGGCAGCTGCTCGCGCTCGATCAGGCGCACGTCTGGCACCCCTACAGCCCGATGCCGGCCCGTGAGGAGCCCGTGCTGGTCGAGTCCGCTCGCGGGACACGCCTGCGCTTCGCGGAGCCGGTCGAGGGAACTCGTGAGGTCATCGACGGGATGTCGTCCTGGTGGGCGGCTATTCACGGGTACGCGCACCCGGCGCTGGACGCGGCCGTGCACGAGCAGGTGGCCCGGGTCAGCCATGTCATGTTTGGGGGGCTCACGAACGCACCGGCGATCCGCCTGGCCACTCGGCTGGTGCAGCTGACCCCCGGTCCTCTGCACCACGTGTTCTTCTGCGACTCAGGCTCGGTCGCCATTGAGGTGGCCGCCAAGATGGCCATTCAGTACTGGCGCTCCCTTGGGCGTCGGCGCAAGCACCGCCTGATGACCTGGCGCGGTGGCTATCACGGCGACACCGTCCACCCCATGTCCGTGTGCGACCCGAAGGGCGGTATGCACCACCTGTGGAGTGGGCTCCTGCCGCGGCAGGTCTTCGCCGACATCCCGCCGTCGGGGTTCGCCACCTCCCTTGACCCGAGGTATGTGGCGCAGCTGGCGGAGCTCATCGCCCACCACGCCGAGGACATCGCCGCGGTGATCGTCGAGCCGGTGGTTCAGGGCGCGGGCGGCATGCGGTTCCACAACCCCGGCTACCTGCAGGTGCTGCGGGAGCTGACCCGCGAGCACAACATTCTGCTGATCTTCGACGAGATCGCCACCGGGTTCGGACGCACCGGAGCGCTGTTCGCGGCCGAACACGCTGAGGTGAGCCCGGACATCATGTGCCTGGGCAAGGCGCTGACCGGCGGCTACCTCTCGCTGGCTGCGGCACTGTGCACCAGCGACATCGCGGAGGGAATTTCCCGGGGCCAGACGCCGGTGCTGGCGCACGGGCCCACGTTCATGGGCAATCCGCTCGCCTGCGCGATCGCGAACGCGTCCCTTGATCTGCTGTGCGGGCGCGACTGGGCGGCCGAGGTGGCTCGCATCGAGCAGGGGCTCCGGGCCGGACTGTCCCCAGCGGCGGAGCTACCGGGGGTCGTGGACGTGCGGGTGCTCGGTGCGATCGGGGTCGTGCAGCTCGACCATCCAGTGGACATGGCCCTCGCGACCCGCACCGCCATCCGCTCCGGCGTGTGGTTGCGGCCGTTGCGCGACCTCATCTACACGATGCCGCCGTTCGTCGCTGACGACACCGACATCGACGCGATCACCCGGGCCATCCGGGCCGCCGCGCAGGTCGCCTGACCCCCAGGCACAGCGTGATTTACAGGCACAGTGGACCGTTTGCGCGACCATTGTGGACAAGATCCCGGCGGGCATGGCACCGTGGATGGATGCGTGAGCTGAACGCCACCTCGGCCGCTCTGCTCGGACTGCTGCACACCGGCCCGATGACCGGCGGTCAGCTGGTCGCGGCCGCCGGGGCGCGGTTCGGGTCGTTCTTCAGCGTCACCCGCAGCCAGGTCTACCGTGAGCTGCCGGTGCTCGCTGAGGCCGGCCTGCTCCGGCTCGGCAAGCGGGGAGCGCGCTCCAGCCAGCAGTACGTCCTCACCGCTGCGGGTCAGCGCGCGTTCAAGGCCTGGCTGAACTCCACGTCAGGGTCAGATCACCTGCGTAGCCCGCTGATCCTGCGCCTGGTGCACGCGGGGCAGCTCACCCCCAAGCAGCGGGCCAACCTGGTCAGCGCTGCCCGGGCCGACTACCTCAGCTACCTGGAGGAGGCCAGAGCGGACGCGAAGGCCGCCACGACCCCCTACACCAAGGCCGCTGCGGATTTCATGGTGGCGCACCGGCGTGCGGTGCTCAAGTTACTCGACGCCATCCCCACGGACTGAGCAATGGGGCGACTACCCTGACTCAACGTGAACGCCGACGTCGCTGCCGACTTGAAGGATCTGGCCACGACCCTCGCCGGGATCGAGGCGGTGCTGGACCTCGACCGGTTACGGGCTCAGGTGGCTGAGCTAGAGGAACAGGCTGCCCGCCCGGATCTGTGGGAGGACATTGAGCACGCCCAACAGGTCAACAGCAAGCTCGCCCACCAGCAGGGTGAGCTGCGACGGGTGCTCGGGTTACGCCAGCGGCTGGAGGACGTGGAGGTGCTCTACGAGCTGGCTGCGGAAGACGCTGACGAGAGTGCTCGTAGCGAGGCCGAAACCGAGCACCACCGGCTGCGCAAGGAGATCGCGTCGCTGGAGATCCGGACCTTGCTGGCCGGCGAGTACGACGAGCGGGACGCCCTGGTGACGATCCGCTCCGAGGCGGGGGGAGTGGACGCGGCCGACTTCGCTGAGATGCTGATGCGGATGTACCTGCGGTGGGCCGAACGGCACGCTCACCCCACCGAGATCTACGACATTTCCTTCGCTGAGGAGGCCGGCATCAAGTCGGCGACCTTCGTCGTCAAAGCCCCCTTCGCCTACGGCACCCTCTCGGTCGAGCAGGGCACCCACCGGCTGGTCCGGATCTCGCCGTTCGACAACCAGGGCCGCCGGCAGACCTCCTTCGCTGGCGTTGAGGTGCTGCCGGTGACCGAGGCCGCCGACCACGTCGACATCCCGGACAACGAGATCCGCATTGACGTCTTCCGATCTTCTGGACCCGGTGGGCAGAGCGTCAACACCACCGACTCGGCGGTGCGCATCACCCACCTGCCCACTGGGATCGTGGTGTCCTGCCAAAACGAGAAATCGCAGATTCAGAACCGGGCTGCGGCGATGCGGGTCTTGCAGTCCCGGTTGCTAGAGCGCAAGCGTCAGGAGCGGCAGGCGCAGCTGGACGCGCTCAAGGGCGAGGGCAGCTCGTGGGGTAACCAGATGCGATCCTATGTGCTGCATCCCTACCAGATGGTCAAAGATCTACGGACCGAGCACGAGGTGGGCAACCCGGCGGCGGTGCTCGACGGGGACATCGACGCCTTCCTCGAAGCCGGTATCCGGTGGCGTCGCCAACAGGAAGCCCGCCCCGCCGGCTGAGCTGGTGTCGCGCCTGGTGGTGCCACCTTCGGGGCCGATGGGAGCGCCTTGCCGGCCAGCGAGGCGGCCCGGATGAGTACACTCGCCGCTCGTGATCCGGCTTGAGCACGTCAGCAAGTCCTACCGGAGTTCTACCCGACCCGCTCTCGATGACGTGACGATCGAGGTGGAAAAGGGTGAGTTCGCGTTTCTCATCGGACCGTCCGGGTCGGGGAAGTCCACCCTCTTGCGTCTGTTGCTGCGGGAGGAGGTGCCAAGTAAAGGCGACGTCTACGTGGCGGACCTGAATGTCAGCAAGCTCTCCCAGCGGCGGATCCCGCAGCTGCGCCAACGGGTGGGCTGCGTGTTCCAGGACTTCCGGCTGCTGGGCAACAAGACCGTCTCGGAGAATGTCGCGTTCGCCCTCGAGGTGATCGGCAAGCCCCGGCACACCATCCGCAAAGTGGTGCCTGAGGTGCTGGACCTGGTCGGTCTGGGGGGCAAGGCGGACCGGCTGCCGCATGAGCTCTCCGGCGGAGAGCAGCAGCGGGTGGCGATCGCCAGAGCCTTCGTGAACCGGCCGTTGGTGCTGCTGGCCGACGAGCCCACCGGGAACCTGGACCGCGACATCAGCCACGAGATCATGCTATTGCTGGAGCGGATCAACCGAACCGGCACCACCGTCCTGATGGCTACCCACGACCACGCGATCGTCGACTCCATGCGCCGCCGTGTCGTGGAGCTCCACCTCGGACAGGTGGTCCGGGACGAGAGCCGCGGCGTGTACGGCGTCGGCCGCTAGGTTTTCCCACCCCACCACCGACCCGAGGAATGCCCACTCCCCATGCGTGCCAGTTTCGTGTTCAGCGAGGTCGCGACCGGCCTACGCCGCAACGTCACGATGACCGTGGCGATGATCCTGACTACTGCGATCTCACTCGGCCTGCTCGGTGGCGGTCTGCTCGTGGTCCGCACCATCGATCGGATGCAGCTGGAGTATTACCAGCGCGTGGAGACCGTGGTGTACCTCAGCGCCGACCTCAGCGCGAATGACCCCGGGTGTACGTCGAGCACCTGCTCGGCGTTGCGGGGGCAGCTAGAGTCCTCACCGGGCGTGCAATCAGTGATCTTCGAAAGCAGGCAGGCCGCCTTCGCGCGGTTCCAGCGCATCTTCCAAGGTCAGCCGGAGCTCCTGCAGCTGGCCAGACCTGAGGCACTACCGGCGTCGCTGCGGGTCCAGCTCTCGGATCCGTCCCGTTTCCCCGACATCGCCAAGGCGTTCTCCGGGCGCCCGGGCGTGGACCGGGTCACCGACCAGGGGGAGTACCTGCGGCAGCTGTTCCGGGCTCTCGACGGGTTGCGCAACGCCACCTTTGTCATCGCGCTGATCCAGGCGCTCGCGGCCCTGTTGCTGATCTCCAACACGGTCCAGCTCTCGGCCTTCACTCGGCGCACTGAGGTCGGCATCATGCGGCTGACCGGTGCCTCCCGCTGGTACACTCAGCTGCCCTTCCTCCTTGAGGCGCTGTTCGCTGGCGCGGCCGGTGGCCTGCTGGCGATCGTGGGCTTGGTGGTCGGCAAGGTAGCGTTCGTCGACCGGGTGCTGGCCGGGGTCTTCGAGGCGGCGATCGTGCCACGGCTGGGCTACGATGACATCTTCTCGGTGGCCCCAATCCTGCTCCTCGTGGGTGCCGTGGTCGCTGCGCTGACCGGTTACCTCACCCTGCGCCTCTACGTCCGCACCTAGCGGCGCTGCGCGCCTTGTGAGTGGCGATGCGACCTATAGCTGGCATCGCCACTCACAAGGCTCCCGAAGGGAGCCATGAAAGAACACGGCCGCAAGGTCATCGCGTCGAACCGGCGGGCCCGGTACGACTATGAGATCATGGACACCTACGAGGCGGGCATCGTGCTGACCGGCACGGAGGTGAAGTCCTTACGGGCTGGCCGTGCCTCCCTCGCCGACGCCTTCGCCAGCGTCGAGGACGGTGAGGTGTGGCTACGGGGCCTGCACATCCCCGAATACACCCAAGGGAGCTGGACCAACCACGAACCCCGGCGGACCCGCAAGTTGCTGCTGCACCGCAAAGAGATCCTCCGGCTGATCGGGAAGACCAGGGAGCAAGGACTCGCGCTGGTGCCGCTGTCGATGTACTTCGCCGACGGCAAGGTGAAGGTGGAGATCGCGTTGGGCCGGGGCAAGCGGTCCTACGACAAGCGGGCTGAGCTGGCCACACGCGACGCCAACCGCGAGGTGGCGCGGGCTCTGGGGCGGCGGGCCAAGGGCATGAGGTGAGTGCCGCTGATCCCCGGGCGGCCGGTCGGGGATGAGTTCTGGGCCTGCGGGCGTTATTCTATAGTGGTTGTCCAACCCAACCAGGGGGTGAACGGTTTCGACTTCGGATGTTGAGTCAGTGGGAAGCGTGCCGGTGCAGGCGAGAGACCACCGTAAGCGTCATCGCACCCGAATAAGCGCCGACTCCAGTCAGCGCCAGTTTGCCCTCGCCGCCTGAGCGAGGAGCGACTGTGTCGGACCGGGGGTGTCCCCGCCCCGGACTCCGGCATCAGTGAGGGGACTCACCCACCAGGCCCGGTCGCGGGGTCTGGCGGGGACACCTACAGCGACTGGGATCGTCACACCGGCTGGTCCGCGTGACCGGTGGATCCGAGCAGAGGCGTAGCGGACTGCGCACGGAGAATCCCTGACGAGGCGACGAAGGACCCGGGTTCGATTCCCGGCACCTCCACCACGGTATCTGAACTCCGATTTTGTTGTAGTGGTGTGTCATTGCGCGAGCCATAGATGGCACTGAGCGTGATCATCGGCGATGAGTCCCCCGTTCAGGCGGGATTTGGGCTATACCATCCGCGGGTTTGGTGCGTGACCGCCAGCTGAGCCACAGCGCGTGACTCCACTATCTGGCGGGTGTCTTGGCTACCGTTAGGCAACGGCTCGACCAGTACATTCGGCCTCGCCGTGCCGCATCGTCGGCCCACCGCTCCAGCGCACCTTCGCGCAGGCCCGCCCCGTGGTCTAACGTGAAACGCCGGTTCACGAGGCGTTGGTGTACAGCTTCGTTACCTCGTAGAGGAAGTCACGCGCCTCGTAGAGTGAACGGATTGGGATGCGTTCGTTGAGACCGTGGTTATGGCCGTCGCCGGGGCGGAAGAATCTGCCACTCAAGCCGTAGGTGGGGATACCCCCCTGGTTGAGATATCTACCATCGGTAGCTCCCACCGACATGGTCGGTAGCAGCGGGACGTGCGGCCACATCTTCGACGACACTTCCCGGACGGGCCCGAGGATTGCTTCCGACAGCGGAGGTACCGGTGCAGCCGAGGTGTACGGTTTAACCGGTTCGACCGTGACCTTAGGGTCGTTTACGACGTTGGTCAGGGTCTGGCGCACCTCGGCGCCCGGCGTACCGGGAAAGATTCGGCAGTTCACGTTTGCTTGGGCGTGCTGCGGCAAAGCATTCGCGGCGTGTCCGCCCTGAATCATGGTGACCACGCAGGTGGTGCGCATCATCGCGTTGTAGAGCGGTGTCGTCGATAGGGTCGCTGCCGCCGCGGTGTCGTTCGGGTTGCTGACCAGCGCCTTCATGGGTTGGCTGGTGGCGCCGCCGGTCAACTCGCTCCGCCGATCGAAGTAAGCTCGGGTTACTTCATTGAGCTGCACTGGAAAAGCGAACGCATTAAGCCGGGCCAGCGCGGCACCCAGAGTTTGGATGGCGTTGACCGGTCCAGGCTCTGAGCTGTGCCCACCGGGATCTGTGGTTTGCAGCGTAAAATCCTGATAAACTTTTTCGCCGGCCTGGATTTCCAAGAATACCCGGTTGTTCTGATCGTCCAACGTGCCGTTAGCCCCTTCGTTGAGGGCAAAAGCAGCGTCGATCCAATCACGGTGGTTCTGCATCAGCCACTCGGCGCCATTAACTTGTCCGCCACCTTCCTCGCCACACGTCAGCGCAACCTTGATATCGCGTTTGGGTTTAAATCCCTCCGCACGGTAGCGAATCAGGCTGTCAACCCAGATCGCGGCCATGGCCTTGTCGTCATTGGCGCCGCGAGCAGTGAAGTATTCGTTGTCCTCGACCAGCTTGAACGGATCGCGGCCCCAGTCCTCTGCCTTGGCCTCGACCACATCGAGATGGGCCAGCAACAGGATCGCTTTGCTCGCCGAGTTGGTTCCGTGCAGGGTAGCGATCAAGCCGCCATCCTTCGGGTGGCCCGGCGGAACGAAGACGTTGAGGTCACTGTCCGGATAACCGGCCTTCTTCAGGTGCTCGGCCATTCTCCGCGCGGCCAGGGTGCAGTCGCCGGCCGAAGCGGTGGTGTTGGTCTCCACCAATTCCCGATAGAGCTCGCGGAACGCCGCTCGGTCTGTCTGCGCCGACGGTGGTGGGGCAGCGGACCCGCAACCTACTAGGGCCAGCACACCGACGCAAGCCATTACCAAGGCTCTCAGCACTCTTAGAGGCTTATGCAAAACCCCTTGAGAACATGATCAAAAATTGGCGTCCCCGCAGGTCAGCGACATGATCACAGAGCTCGTCTCCGAGTTTTGCATAAGCCTCTTAGTTCATACCACGGTGAGATCCGATCACGCTATCTCGATCGCGGGCGGCGTGTACCGTGGTTTAGCCGAACGCCGCGCCCTGCTTGCCCGGCCACAGGTCGGAACGTGTGTACTCAGGCGCCCGAGACCGCCACGATCTTCTTTGACCGCTCACCGCTGTGCACACTTGCTCTGAGCCGCTACCTGGGTTTCGCGCCATCGCGCCTGTTGGCGGAGGAGGTCGACCGGGTCAGGGGTTTCTCATAACAACTGTGTCGGTGTGCGGACCACAGACCATGAACAAGACCGGTTGGGGCGGTTTGTGGCGAGGTGCTCTCAGGATGGTGATGGTGCTCTTTAGGTAGCCGTGACCGGGGTATCGGCCCTGGTGCAGGGCTGGTCTATGCGGTTGAATGGTTGTTGTGACTATGGTGCGTGATGCTGATGGCAATGTTTTGGTGAACATTCGTTTCGTTTTTGAGTCGGACCTTGAAATGTTGGAGCGTCGGCTGCCCATGCCGGCTTCACTGGTTGTCGTTCGTTTTGAAGACTCGGAGGCTTATGCGAAAGCCTCCTTGAAGAAGTACAGGCCGATGGCGGCACGAAACGAGGACAAGAAGGTCTTCAGTGGCCTTCTGTAATCCGTGAAGAGAATCCGCCACGTCTTCAGATTGGCGACGGCTCGCTCGACGGGCGCAC
>JAFAPC010000084.1 GCA_019247305.1 Pseudonocardiales bacterium | reverse complement strand
GTGCGCCCGTCGAGCGAGCCGTCGCCAATCTGAAGACGTGGCGGATTCTCTTCACGGATTACAGAAGGCCACTGAAGACCTTCTTGTCCTCGTTTCGTGCCGCCATCGGCCTGTACTTCTTCAAGGAGGCTTTCGCATAAGCCTCCGGGTTTCGGACCGGCGTGATAGGAGAAATAATAAGCTATGGACAACAAACCCCACACACGAAGCGACCGGTTGGTCGCCGCACTGGGCCGTGGCCTGGTCGCCGGGCTGCTTGGGACGGCCGCGATGACGGTGTCGAGCACGGCTGAGGCAAAACTGAACGGGCGAGCGGCGAGCACTACTCCAGCCCAGGCGGCGGGCAAAATCGTCGGGGTGATGCCTCGGGATGAGGCCGGCGAGCAGCGGTTCAACACGGTGGCACATTGGGGGTATGGCATCGCCTGGGGGGTGTTCCGTGGCATGCTGGACGTTACCGGAATCCGGGGACTGGTCGCGTCGTTGCTGCATCTCGCCGCGGTATGGGGAGCCGAGCAGGCGTTGCTGCCGGCGCTGGACCTCGGTCCACCGACACCCCGCTACGGAGCGAAGGCAGCCGGGATTGATGTCTGGCACCACGCGGTTTATGCGGGGACCACCGGCGCCGCCTATGACTACCTTCGACGGCATTAACCTGACGTGACAGCTAGATTACCGGTTTGACCTGAGATGAGTGTGGGTACTACCTGCGGTGTGTGGTTGCTCAGACCTCCTGGAGTCTACCGGCCGCAGGCCGACACATGGTTATTGACCCAGGCACTCTATGACGCTGCGATCCCCTCGGGGGCGCGTGTGCTGGATTTATGTACGGGGACCGGAGCGCTGGCTATTGCTGCGGCCCGCGCCGGCGCGGGTCATGTCACGGCGGTGGATATCTCGCGCTGCGCAACGCTGACCGCCCGATTCAACACCCTGGTTCGCGGGCTCCCCGTACAGGTGGAATGCGGGAACGCACTAAGGCGCCCTGCGGGCCGACGATTCGACGTGGTCCTCGCCAACCCCCCTTATGTGCCGTGCGAGGACCGAGAACTGCGCCGGCGCGGTGCGAGTAGGGCATGGAACGCGGCTAGGGACGGCCGGGCTTTGCTTGACCCCCTGTGCGTCAATGCTCCCGAGATGTTATCTCCAGGAGGAATGTTGTTGATTGTTCATTCTGAGGTCTGTGGAACTAAGACCACGTTAGATACGTTACGCCGCGGGGGACTGAAGGCTGCTGTCGTGGCTCGACGGATGGAGCCGTTCGGCCCGGTGATGCGGCAGCGAATTTCACTGCTGGAGCGCCAAGGTTTGATCCGACCTGGCCAACGGCACGAAGAACTGGTGGTGATCCGTGCTGACCAACCCACCCCACAGTCGTGATCAAAAAAACCGGAGACGGGTCACCGTGGTCTCCGGTGGACCGGTGCTCATCGACGGACCGGTCGAGTTAGTGACCGATGACGGTCAGGTCGTCATATCGGATCGGTTCGTGGTCGCAGTATGCGTATGCCGGCGTAGCCGGCGTTACCCATTGTGTGACACTAGTCACCGCAGGCGGGTCCGCCAGTCCTAACGAGCGCAGGGCTCCGGAATCAGCGTGGCCCTGAGTGTGCCGGCAGTGGCCGGTGTAACGATGTCGTGCCGGCACGCCACGCAGTGAGCAGGTGATCAGCCAGCCGGGTTTCCAACAGCTCGGTGGCGGCAATGCCCAACACCACGTCCGCAGCGAGCTGCGGTTCTCGATCCAGCAGGTCACCGATCACGTCTCGACGCAGCACTTGTTCGTGCACGGCATCGGCTTCGATATGTTCGGTGAAGAAAAGCGTGCATGCCGGCCCGGCGCCAAACCGCTCCAGTGCCTGAGTGATCCGCTGCGCGCTGGGCGAGGTGGTGACTTCGGCCGCCGCGAAGTGCCCGACCAGGGCACCACGAAGCCTGCGGTGTAAGCCAAACATCGACATCATGTTGACAATCGCGATCGCCGGCGCGGGTACAATATCCAAATAATACAAGTACTCTGGGGAGAGCCCGGAGGCCGCCATAAGATCGGCGAACAGTTGGGCGTGCATATGTTCCCCGTGGCCGCCACCGAACTCATCGAACTCGACCGCAACCAGCGAAGCCTTAGCCTGGCCCTGGAGACGGGGAATGACCCAGGCATGCGGGTCAGCTTCCTTGAGATGATAGATGGAACGGTGCACGAGGTACTCGCGCATCTGCCACCACGGGGCGCGCTCCCGGAGGTAGTGCGAAACCCCGCTGCCGGGCACCTGCTCGATCAGCAACGCGTCCAAGGCGGTGGTGACGTCGCCAGCGTCAGCGTCCGAGCCACCGCCAGCGTCCGAGCGCAGGGCGGCGAGGAAGACGCCTTCCATCGCTGCCCGAAGCCCCAGCAGCCGCGGCTCCCACTCCCACATCGGATCAACACCGGTAAAACTCCGATAGTGCAGCTCGTAGCAGGTGTAGAGGGCCAGCGCCAGATCCTCGCCATACGGGTCGGCCTGATGGACATCCGGTAAGGCCAGCTGCGCAGACGATGAGCTTTGCGCGATTGCTGCGATCACTGCGGCTGACAGCGGTCCGCGGGGCGCTGGCAGGGCGCGGGTGAGAGTGTGCGTAGGGCTGGTCGTTGCCATCACAGTCCTTCCACGTGTGCTCAACCTGGCGCGCGAGGGCTAGGCCACCGTGTTGCCGGACCGCTGCCTCAGGCGTGGAGCAAGCGCAGCAGCTCCCGTTCCAGGCAGGCTCGGGCCTTCTCATCGGCGAGGGCAGACGTTCCGGCTCGGCGCACCGCCGCCAAGATCGTCCTGCCCTCGACGTAATGCTCCAGGACCCGGGGGTCCACGTAGGATGCGCGGGCTACCGCGCGGGTGTTACCCAGGAACTCGGCCACCTCATCCAGCGCGGCGTTGATCGCTCGAGCCCGCGCGCGCTGCGCGGTGGGTATGCCGTGAGCTGCGCTGGCAGCGAGCGCCACGGCGGCCAGCACCGTCGCATTCCAGGTGCGCAGGTCCTTGGCGCTAAACTCCTCACCGGCCAATTCCTTGAGCCGGACGTTGATGTCCTCGGCAGACACGTCATGCCAGCCCTGTTTCGTGCGGTAAGCCAGCAGGTCTGCTCCACCGCCGTTGCGCCGGAGCAAGGAGCACACCACCGCGTGTAAGGCCGGATCCCGCAGCGTCATCGTTTGATCGATGCCACCCTTCGCGGGGTACCGCAGCTCAATGGCACCGCGCCGGAGCCGCACATGTTCACGGCGTAGGGTAGCCAGGCCGAAACTGCCCTCGTCCGCCTCGGGCCCAGGCGCGTACTCCTCGCCGCCGATCCGGAACGCGCCAATATCCAGCATTCGCAACGCTGCGGCCAGCACCCGATCACAGCTGAGCCCTCGTCCCCCAAGCTGCTCACGGATCTGCGTCCGCACCGTCGGCAGCCGCCGGGCCAGCCTCAACACCCGGTCGTGCTTACCTGCGTCGCGCCGCCGTCTCCACTCGTCGTGGTAAAGGTACTGGCGCCGCCCGGCGTCATCGGTGCCGACCGCCTGGATATGGCCCTGAGGCAGCGCGCAGATCCATACCTCCCGCCAGGCCGGAGGCACCACGAGCGCTCGGATCCGCTCCAGGATGGCGCTGTCGGTGATGGGGGCGCCGTTCTCGTCGTCATAGCTGAAGCCTCGTCCCCGCCGTCGGCGAGTGTATCCCGGGCCATCAGGCTTGACCCGTCGCAACCGCACCGGACCTCCCCATCGCTGTCTACACCTGATTACCGACCGAGCACGAAAGCGCTGAGCGACACCGGCTTAAGCGACAGGGGCCAATGCCACCTTGACCCATCCGGACTCGCGGGTGTCGAAAGTCCGGTATGCGCTCATCACGTCGTCGACGGGTTTGATGTGGGTGAGGAGCCGGGCGGGGTCAGATACGCCGCTGGCCACCAGGTCCACCAATTGCGGGATGATCGCTCGGTGCGGGCAGTTGCCCATCTTCACCGTCAGGTTCTTGTTCATCGCCGCCCCGATCGGCCAGCGCCGCATAGTCGGTGGGTAGACACCGATGATTCCGATACTGCCGGCCTTGGCTACTGACTCGACAGCCCACTGAGCGGCCTGGGACGGGGCACGACCATGTCCCCACGCGGTGGCGCCACCACCGGTGGCCTCGGTGATCTCATCATCGCGGGCCTGTCCGTCGGAGGAGTAAGCATCGACGCCCACCGCGTCGATCACCCGGTCGGCACCGATGCCCCCGGTGAGCTCGCCGATCACGGCGACCGGGTCTTCGGCGCTGAAATCGACCGGTTCGGCGTGCTGGGAGCGAGCCATCTCTAGCCGGGCGGCCACGTTGTCGACCGCGATCACCCGGCCCGCGCCCAACCGCCACGCTGCGGCAATGGCTAACTGGCCCACCGGGCCGCAGCCGAACACCGCCACCGTGTCACCCCGGGACACCTCGGCGCACTGGGCGCCGAACCACGCTGTGGGATAGATGTCGGAGAGCATGATGGCCTGCTCGTCGCTCACCGCGTCCGGCAGTGGGATGAGATTCGCCGCGGCGAAGGGAACCCTCGCGAAGGTGGCCTGCAAGCCGTGAATGGGACCTGTGGAACGCGGTCCGCCGAAAAACGACGTGCCGGCTGCGGGGCCGTTGGGATTGGCCTTGTCGCACTGGGACGTGTAGCCCGCGCGACAATAGGAACAGGTTCCGCAACAGATGGTCGATGGAATCACGACCCGGTCCCCGGGCACAAATGCCCGGAGCTCCTCGCCCACGGCCTCGACAACGCCGACGCCCTCATGGCCTAGCACAGTCCCGGGCACCATGTCCGGCATCGTGCCGCGCACCATATGCAAATCAGTGCCGCAGATCGCGCTCATCGTCAACCGCACCACGGCGTCGCCGGGCTGCTCAACTCGCGCGTCAGGCACATCCTGCAGGTCAATCTGTCCTGGCGCTTGCCATACCACTGCCTTCATCGTCGGGTTCACTCCTCTTCAATAACCGAGTTCTTGGCGACAGACCCCGCTCGACGGGAGGCGGATTAGGGTGATGTGCAGAACACAGCAGCCGCCGGCCCCGAGGCGGGGATCCGGCTCTGGAGCTGGCCGCGGGCAGGCACCGGGTGGGGAGGTATTGGTTCCGGGGGCAGCGGTTCAGGTCCTGGATAGGGCGTGGGTTCTGGGTCTGGGGGAACGGTGTTCCTAGGGACCTGGTCAACGTGCGGGACCGCACCTTGATCCGTGATCACGGATATGTCTCCTGCTCGATCGTTCTGACTACTGTCCCCGTTGAGTTACCCGCCCAGGAGGCTGCTGAAACGGCGAACAGCGTAGTGTCGCCCCGCTCGCTAGCGAGCGGGGCGACGTCAGCTGCCTGTCATGACAGCTGCATTTCGGGTCAGCCTCCTTGATCGCCCCTTATCATGGTTGGGCTCTCCGGGTCGATATTCGGGGTCAGGTCGTCGGTACCGGCGTCGAGCTGGTCGGCCTTCTGCGCTTC
The DNA here is from genome assembly GCA_019247305.1 of Pseudonocardiales bacterium. GTDB lineage: Bacteria > Actinomycetota > Actinomycetes > Mycobacteriales > Pseudonocardiaceae. The sequence goes on along the minus strand of JAFAPC010000084.1, from coordinate 27,696 downwards.
CGTTGAGCTACCATGCATTCTCACGTTGCCCTGCGTGCTCGTCGACACGCCCACACCATGGGGGCTGGCTGCCGTGGTGTCCGTCGGTGAGACACCTTCACGCTCGGCTTGTGACACCTCCCGGGGTCCAGCCGCTGCGCTCCGCTGCGTCGTGTCGCCCGCTTCTTCGTCTTGGCGCGGGCCCTCCGTCTGGCGTCCCTCGTACGGCGGGACAAGTCCACCGGGCTCCTGCACGCCTCCGGGGTAGGCGCTCGGCTCCCGAGGGTAGGATGGTTTCGGTTCTCGGACGGGCTGCTCGCTCATAACTAGCTCCTTCCGTCGTCCTCATCGACTTCTTACCGACACTGGTGAATTTCGAAATCGCCAGTTGGGTCCGTCGTGGTTGCTCAGGTGGTCTTGATTGGATGGCTGGTCACCGGGGGCTACCCGGTCGGTGCTGGTGCTAAACGTGCCGAGACGCTCGGTGCTACCAGCGCGCGCAGGGAACTTTCGCGCCGGAAGCCACCGTCGGAAGTAGCCTCCTCCAGCTGCGGCAGCGGACCAACCGTGCGACGCGGACCAACCGTGCGACGGGGTAGGTCGGCCCGACTGCCCCGACCAGGTCAGCAAGACCTAGATCGGCCCCTGGCTGTCCTCCACGGCGCCTGCGAGCAGCTCGGCGACGTCAGCGCCACCTCAGCCAGCTCGTCGGGCGAAGCATCCGCATGCCGCGCCAGCTACGGCTTGATCTCTCAGCACAGCTCGGTGACTGCGGTGGGCCCGCCCCGGCTACCACATCCACCAACTACCGAAAACCATGGGTGAGGAGGTCATGGGCGACAGTGGAGCCGACGAGGTATTCGTTCTCGACGGCGGCTTGGTAACCAGGGAAGGTCGTCAACAAATCCGATACGCTTTCGCCCGGGAACGGCTCATCGAAGTCACTGGCAGTGCGAAGACTGAGATAACGGTCGAGATATCCATGCCGGGCCAGAGCGGTCGCGGTGGCGTTGTCTTCCTGCTGGGTGGTGCAGTAGCGGCCCTGACTGTGCGTGCGGAGATCAGTGATATATTGAGCTGTTTCGGATAGCTCCTGCCCGGCCCAGTAGTCATCGCCGGTCACGGTGTCACAGACGGCGACATACGGTTGTCTGCCAGCCTGGCCAGGATAGTGACTACGGGCCGCGACAGCCTCTGGGGTGTCGTGCAGCGGCAGGTTCTTCGTCAGTCGGTAGGCGGTGTCAACAAGCGTGCCGTTGAGTTGGTAGACATTTGTTCCCACATCCTGGCCCGGTAGGTAGCCGTGCGGGACTTGTGGTGCGCTGCGCAGGCGCAGGTGGTGCCCGAGATCCCAATCGACGACCCAGCGGGCCCATGCCGCAAACCCCAGCGTTCCCGCTCTCGGCGGGGTCCCCGCAATACCAGCCGTCAGAAAATAGCTACGGTGCACATCAAGCTGCGGATCGTCCAGGATTGCGGTGACGCTGGCGGCCGCGTTGGACTTACCCTCCCCGATCACCGTCACGCACAGACCGCTTGAGCTACAGTGTAGTGGCGCATAAGCACCCGGTACCGGGACCAGAATGGGCAGTGACTCCGTCGCTAGCCACGGCGCAGCCTCCCCGTCAAACATCGTCAACACCAGGACCCGGACCGCGACCCGCCCTGGGCCAGCGACGAAGCCACGCCCGTTTAGCTGGGCTAACACCGGGATCCCGACCGTGATCGTAATCACGAGAGCCAAGACGGCCGCCGCAAGTACCGGACGCACAACTCGATGGCTATGGCGCACTTCATATCTCCTCGACATTCTCCGATGCTCACTGGTGAGCGCGCACGTGCGACAGTGCATACTTGCGACAGTGCATACGTGCGATAGTGCACACTTGCGCCAGTGGACGTTGAGGAGCTGCCCGGAGGGGACGGGTCGGGTATGGGGATCGCGCTGTGACCGGCGCCGTGCGCCAGCGGGAACCGCTGAATCTGCCTCAGGTGGACGACAATTCGTGCTTGAGCTGTGTCACGGCGAACGTTCTGTACGCATCCGGCCTCACCGATACCCCGGACCTGCGGTGGGTGGATCGCGAGCTGGGGCGGGAGCCAGGTACGGGCGCCCAGCGTGTCAGAGCCCGGGGTTTGCTGCTGCGCCACGGCCTGTCCCTGCACGTGGTGGGCGCCTACCAGCCGGCGCGGTTCCTCCAGGAGGGCCTCGCCTACCTGCGGCGCTACTACCGCCAGGAGTGGGACCACGCCTGGGAGCAGTACTGGACACCGCCTCGGCTGGAGCAGCACCGCCGCGAGTGCCTGGCGGCGTGCGAGTTGAGCACTTTTGGCGCCAGGATGCGCACCGAGCACCGTCAGCCCACGCTCGCCGACATCCACGACGCCCTGGACCGCGGCCGCCTGGTGTGGGTCTCCCTCGACAATGACGGAGGCGGGGTCGACTGTCACGCGGTCCTCATTTACGGCCAGCGGGGCAGGGTGTTCGACGTCTACTCGCCGGAAGTCTCCGGGAGTTGCCTGCAGCGCTACTCCCGCAGGCGCCTGAGCAGGCGGTGGTTGCGCAGCGAGGGCATCACCGTGATGTGGCGCGGCGAGCCCCGCAGCGGAGCCCTCGGCCGCCACCGGTGACCCCCGACGTCACCGGTGGCGTCGTCCCTCAGGCTCAGGCGCATTTCCCGGCCCGCATCGCCAGCTTGCGCTGATCCGCTGCGCCGCCGGAGGCCGTCCGGGCCCGCATCGCCGCCGCGAGGATCTTCCCGCAGGAGACCGGGAGCAGCCGGGCCAGCAGGTCGGGAATCTTGGCCGACCATCCGATGAGCACACGCCCCCGGCGCCGCTGGATCCCATCGAGGATGATCTCGGCCGCGCGGGCGGGGGCGATGGTCAGCAGGTGGGCGAACTGGGCGCGGCCGTCTTCGGCCTCCTCGCGCGGAACACCGCTGCCCAGCCGCGCCGACTCGGCGATCCGGGTGCGAATGCCACCCGGATGCACCGACGTGACGCCGATCCCGTTCTTGGCGAGCTCCTGGCGCAGCGCGTCGGTGAACCCGCGGACGGCAAACTTGCTGGCCGCATACGCGGCCTGACCAGCGGGGGCGATGAGACCGAAGAGGCTGGAGATATTGGCCAGATGCGAGCCAGGTTCCGCCTTCAATGCCGGCAGCAGGATATGGGTCAGGCACACCATCGCCCGGAAGTTGATGTTGATGACCCAGTTGAACTCCTCCAGGGTCACCTGATCAAACCGTCCCCCCAGCCCCACCCCGGCGTTATTCACTAGCAACCGGATCTGCGGATGCGCTCGCAGCACCGTGTTGGCGACCTGCATGGTCTCCTTATCGTCGGCGAGGTCCACCAGGTGGGTCTCGACGCGCAGCGCGGGGCTACCGGCGCGGATGGCGCCCGCCACCGCCGAGAGCCGCTCGGCGTCCCGGTCGAGCAGGACGAGATGACTGCCGCGCCGAGCGAGCGCATGGGCCAGGGCTTCACCGATCCCGCTGGCGGCGCCAGTGACGACGGCGGTGCCCCCCGCGAAAACATAGGTCTGCATGGGAGTTCTCCTTAAGGCGCGGGTGTGGGGGCCGATGGTTAGGTCAGCTCAGGCGAGACAGGTAGGCGCCGCGCGCAGCGCTGCCGGCGCCCGGGTGAACCGCACGCCCTTGTCCTCCAGCGAGCCGTGCCGCATCAGCAGCACGTCCCGCGGATAGTTCTGGGGCTGCCGCCACGGGGCAGCGGACCCCTGCTTGGGCAGCGCGGCCACGCTGCGCAGCACGTAACCCGACTGCAGGCCGATGATCGGCTCCCGCTGCGGGGTATCCGGCTCCAGGGGGGTGCACACCTGATAGCCACGTTGGTCCATGTGGTGCAGCAGCCGGCAGACATACTCGCCGACCAGATCACTGCGCAGCGTCCACGACGCGTTGCTGTAGCCGAGGGTCAGCGCGAAGTTCGGCACGCCGGAGAGCATCATGCCCTTGTAGGCCACGGTGCTGCTGAGTTCGACATCAGCGCCGTCGACGCGCAACGCCATGCCGCCGATGGCGAGCAGGTTCAGGCCGGTGGCGGTGACCACGACGTCGGCCGGGAGCTCCGTTCCGGAGGCCAGCCGGATGCCGTGCTCGGTGAACGTCTCGATGTGATCCGTGACGACCGCCGCCCGGCCGCGGCGGATCGTGGCGAACAGATCACCACTCGGCGCCAGGCACAGCCGCTGATCCCAGGGGTTGTACTGCGGAGTGAAGTGGGTGTCGACGTCGTAGCCCAGGGGCAGCTGGGCGATGGCGCCCTTGCGGAGCAGGGACTTCGCCAGTCCCGGGGCGCGGCGGCTGAGCTGGAAGGTGACCGTAGCCAGCAGGGCGTTCTTCCACCGGGCGAGGGGGTAGGCCACGGTGGGGGGCAGCCGGCGGCGCAGCGCGTCGACGAGGGCGTCCTTGACCGGCAGCGACAGCACGTAGCTGGGTGAGCGCTGCAGCATCGTCACCTGCGCGGCCGTCTGGGCCAGCGCCGGGACCAGGGTCACCGCGGTCGCGCCGCTGCCGATGACGACCACCCGCTTGCCGGCGTAGTCCAGGTCCTGCGGCCACTGCTGGGGGTGCACGATCTGCCCGGTGAAGCGCTCCGTACCGGCGAAGGGCGGAGTGTAGCCCTGGTCGTAGCGGTAGTAGCCGGTGCAGACGAACAAGAAATTGCAGCTCAGCGCCACCGACTCGGCGGTGTCGGTGCGACGGGCCTCGACGCTCCAGCGGGCCTGCTCGCTGGACCATTCGGCCCGCACCACTCGGTGCTGGAAGCGGATGTACTCATCCACGCCGTGCTCGCGCGCGGTCGTCTGGATATACCGGAGGATCGACGCGCCGTCGGCGATGGCGTCCGCACCCGTCCACGGGCGAAACGAGTAGCCGAGGGTGAACATGTCCGAGTCTGAGCGGATACCGGGATAGCGGAACAGATCCCAGGTGCCACCGATCCTCTCCCGCGCCTCCAGGATCGCGAAGGTCTTCTCTGGGCACCGCCGCCGCAGGTGGCACGCGGCGCCGATGCCGGACAGACCGGCACCCACGATGAGCACATCGACGTGGTCGAGTTGCACGACCTCACCCCACTTCTCCTGCGGTGAACCCCCAATACCACCCATACCACCCAGGTGACTCGAGGCGTCCCCGCCACCGTGACGGCATCGGGTACGTCGAGTGTATCGACACACCGTCGATTCTGTCAACGTTACGTCGAAAAATTAGACATATTGTTGAGATGTTCGACGACGTGTAGAGTCGGCGCATGAGCCCAGCTCTCACTGCAGTGCACCCAGAAACATCCCGAGGTCGGCGGACTTCCCGGCCATCGGGCGATGAGCGGCAGATGGCGATCCTCGCCACCGCAGAGCGGCTGCTGGCAGATCGGACGCTCCGCGAGATCTCCATCAACGACCTCGCCCGGGGAGCAGGCATCTCCCGGACCGCGTTCTACTTCTATTTCGCCTCGAAGGACGCGGTGCTGCTGGCGCTGCTGGACAGCGTCGTCAACGAAGCGCTCACCGCCCACGGCGACGTGCTCGACCACCTCGCTGAGGACCCGCGGGCACGGTGGCGGGAAGCCATCAAGGCCTTCTACAAGACCTTCCGGTCGCATCGAGCGGTCATCCTCGCCTGCTGGCAGGTGGTGCGCACCAACGCCGAGATACGCCGGTTGCGGGACACGGTGATGGAGGGGCGGGTGCAGGCCACCGCCACCGCCATCGAGGCCGAACGGGCCCGGGGTGCCGCACCCGCCGGGTTGCCGGCCCGAGACCTGGCCGTGGCGCTCAACTCGATGTACGAGCGAGTGATGCTTGGGACCGTCGCGGACGAGGGACCCGCCCTCGCCGACTCCGACGTCGTCGACGTGCTCGTTGAGGTGTGTCTCATGAGCATCTACCAGACGACCTCACCCTGCTAGGGCGGCGGCCAGCCGCGGCGCCATCAGGACCGACGAGCCCGGTCCGCGGCGCGCGTAGCGGTGGTGACCAGGCCGATCAGCGCCTGCTCGGCGGTGGTGGGGTCGGGGCACAGCGTGAGCACAAGATCGCCGAAACGGACTCCGTCACCGGCGTCGACCAGGCGGGTGACCTCAGACAGGGTGGTGGGAAGCGCCGGGGCCTCGGGACCGCTGGCCTCGGCGCGCAGCTCGCTGGTCAGCACCTCCAGTGTCCTGTTCAACTCGCGGATGTCGCCGGTGAGATGGTGCAGCAGCGCGGCGCTGAGGCGGTGAGCGCGTTGCTCGGCGGGGTCCCCGGCGGCCCGGGACAGGTAGCTGGCGAGGTGATGGTGCACCGTGGAGATCTCGCTAGGGTCGGGGCGCAGGTAGCGTAGGCGCAGCGCGGCGCGCTGGAACTCCACGGCCTCGACCGAGTGCTCACAGGTGTCGGCCACCTCGGCGCGGGCGGCATAGACCAGGGCGAGCTGGCTCAGGTCACCAGCGGTGTCGAAGGTGTCCTGGCACTCGCGCAGCAGGTGCCCCGCGTCGGTAAGCCGACCCAGCTGACGCAGCGGGAGGTAGTCGTGGAACCGGGTGCCGGCGATCTCCTGGGGGCTGACGCCGCGCCGTCGCTGGGTGTCGGCGATCTCGCCGTTGAGCTCCAGCGCGTCGTCCCAGCGCTGCAGCGCCACCGCGGAGGTGCGGCCGACGTCGAGCACGCCCTCCCGGGTGTGCCACGGGCTCACCCGGTCGTTGGGGGCGCGCTGGTCAGGGAGGGCGGCCATCTGGTCCCGCAACCCGGACACCTCACGGAGCACCTGCTCATGGTGGCCGAGCAGGGTGAGGATCTGCAGCCGTCGGCCTTGGTCGCTCAGCCGGGTCCAGCTCCCGAACCCGGCTCGGTGGGTGTGCTCGATCTTCTGCTCGGCCAGCTTGAGAGCCTCACGCAGCCTGCCCGCATCGCGCAGCAGGGTGATCAGATCCCCGGCGGTGGTGGAGGCCAGCCCGTCGTCGCCCTCGTCCGTGGCCTGCTGATAGGCGTGGCGCAGCAGGGTTTCGGCTGCACCAGGATCTATCTTCCGCAGCGCGGCGCCGAGCACGACGAGGTCTTTGCCAGCGCCGGTGGCCTCGGCGATGCGCCGCAGCAGCGGAAGGACCACAACCGAGACGGCCGGGGAGTAGCCCGCCCGGATCAGGGCGCGTTCGAGCAGGCAACTGGCGGCGTTCCAGTCATGCTGGCGCATCAGGTAGCGGGCCGCGGCCGGGCTGGCTCGCACCATGAATTGGCTGGTGTCCATGCTGGTGTGTCGCTGGTCGATCTCCCAGCTTCCGACGACGGTCCACCAGAGGGCGAGTTGCGCGTCGACCGCGGCGGTGACCGACTCTGGGGTCGCTGCGTGGATGGCCTCAGCGACGCCGGGGTGGATTCGGTAGCGCACCGGCCCGCTCCCCTCAGCGGGACCAACGATCGACTCGGTGGTGATCAGTGCGGCAGTGACCAGCGCGTCGACGCTGCGGGCCAGCGGTGGTGGTGGTGCACCGGGTTGGTCCAAGCGTCGCCACAGGGCCGGCCAGTTCGCGCTGAGGACGGCCGTGTTGCGGTCGGTCTCCTCGATCCGGCACAGGACTTGCAGCAGCAGCCGCGCCGAGGCGGGCACCGTCGCGGCCACGGTGATGGTCCATGTGGTGACGGTCTGCCACACCTGCTCGGCGTCCAGCCGGGTGTAGCCCTGGGTGAGGAACGCCGTTCGCGCCGCGCCGTCCACCGCCGCTTCGAGCTCAGCCAGCTGGTAGGCCAGCCGGTGCGGGTCGGAGGCAGCCGCCTCGGCGAGCTCCAGCAGCAGGGGATGGCCCTGGGTCAGGGTGAGCACCCGGCGGGCCAGCGCCACGCTGCGCAGCGCGGCGCGCAGGTGGGGCAGCTCCCCGACCAGCCGGAGGGACTCATCGCGGGACAGCAGGGGCACCGACTGGATCAACACCGTCGTAGCATCCAGCCCGGCCGGCACGATCCGACTGGTCAAGATCACTCGCGAGGAGCCCTGATGGTCGGTGAGCGCACTGATCAGCCCCTCCCAGCGACGATCGCGCCACTGGCCCTCTGGGGTGAGGAAGATGTCGAGATTGTCCAAGACCAGCAGCAGGCCCGCGTCGGCGAAGACGGCGGTGAGCGTAGGCAGAAAGTTCCCCGTCCGCTCCAGGGTGGCCGTCTCCTGGACCATCGCGAGCCGGTCACGTCCCAGCTGCGCCTCCAGCGCCACCGCCAGCAGGCACAGTGCCTCACCGAACTGGTCCGGATCGGTGGGCGCGGACCAGAACGCCAATCCGCGGAACGCGCGCTGGTGGTGGTAGGCGAGTTCCACCGCGCAGGTGGTCTTGCCCGCACCGGCTATCCCATGGAAGACCACTGCGGTACGCCCGGAGCCCGGGGCCAGCGCGGTCCTGGCCACCGCCATCACCTCGACACGGCCGACGAACCGCGTCGGCTTGGCCGGGAAGGCGGCCATCGTCTCGACGGGGGAGGTGAGGACCGGCTTGGCCGCGACCGTGACGGCGGGGGTGGGGAGGGGTTCTCCGACCGGAGGCGCCCGGGACTCCTCGACCGCCGAGGTCCCCGTCCGCTTCAGCCGGCCCACCCGCGCCGGGAATAGCCCACGAAAGAGGAGGACCAGGACCCCCGTCAGGATCCCGAGTACGATCATTGCGGCCGTGGTCACCGAAACCTCCCCGGGGACGGCTGACCACCGACGATAGTCCCGCTGGGGCTGCCCAGCACAATCCCGCAGCCCGCATCACCCCCGCCGGCTCCCCACTCCCGTCAGATCTTCGGTGGACACTCCACATGGCACAAGCTCAGCCCATTGGTCAGCGTCAACTGGACGGCACGGGTGATCATCAGCCGGGACTTGTTCGCCGTGCCCCGTTCCAATACCGGAGCACTGGCGTAGTAGGAATTGTAGATCCAGGCGATATCAAGCACATGACGAACCAGGATCGATGGGTTATCCTCGTCCGCCGCCTTGACCACCTTATCCGGAAATTCGAGGATCCTGGAGATGAGCAGCGCCTCCTGGTCGCTGAGCTCGAAGGCGCCGATCTCGGAGAGATGTGGCACCGGCTTGTCGTACTTGCGCAGGATCGCCCGGGCCCGGCACGCGGAGTAGACGACGTATGGGCCGCCCGACTTCTCGAAATCGGCAAGGATGGGGGCCAGGTCCCCGCGGGCGATGCCGACTGACCCTTTCATGTCGCGCTTAAGATCGTTGAAAATAACTGAGCCGATGGCCAGTTGCTGGGCGGCTTCGTCGAGCTCCTCCTCGGTCATGACGCCGTCCGCAGCCGAGCGCGCCCGAAAGTGCCTGACCGCGGCCGCCAGCAGCTCGTTGACCCCGGCCACGCTCTCCCGGCTGGAGAGCTTCCGGCCCGTGTCGGCGTCGACGTAGAAGCCAAAGTAGGTGTGCTTGAACGTGGGCATCGTGTCGGTGGCCAGGCCCAGCACCCGGGCGGCCTGAAACAGCCGGGCGAAGTGGACGCGCTGCTCCTGCCCCACTACGTAGTTCAGGTCGGTCGGATCGAAGATCTCCCGCCGAAGCCTGATCGCCCCGATATCGCGAGTGGCGTAGATGCTGCGGCCATCCGAGCGACGGACCACGAGCCGTTCACCGTCGGGCAGCGGGACCACAATCGCCCCGATGTCCTTTTCCAGCAGGGCAACGGCAGCGTCCCGCGCCGCTGCGGTGATCTCGTTAGCGGCCACTGCGCCCTCGAGCTCCGCGACCTCCGCGCGGACCTGCTGTTTGGTCAGCTCAAAGGCGATGCCCTCGCCGATCGCCGCATCCACCACGGCATTTCCTGCGTCGAGATAGAAGCTCTCCCCGATGACGAAATCGATCTCGATGCCCAGTGCCTGGTAGAAGGACTGGAAATCGGCCAGACTCCACTCCACCATGCGCCGCCACAAGGCGACCTCATCGGCAGCGCCCTCCTCCAGCTTCCGAAAGCGTTCGTCGGCGGCGCCGACAAATTCCGCATAGACCGCCCGCACCTCATCCGCCGTGCACACTCCCGGAAAATAGCGCGCGAGGATGTCGCGTTCTTCCGCGTCGACGGCGGCCACGCCCCCGCCGGCCGCCACGGCCCGCTCCAGGGTCCGCCGAATCGCGTAGACCGCCACGAGCCGTTCATGGTCTCCCCACGACGCGGGGAAATACGGCTCGAACCGCCGGAAGCCTTCCAGCATGAAACCAAAGCCGCCGAAGTCGTTGATGTGATTAATACGGTAGACGACGGCTCCGCATGCCTCATAGAGATTGCTGAGAACATGGCCGATCATCGTCGAACGGAAATGGCCCGCATGCAGGACCTTGGCCACGTTGGGCGAGGAGTAGTCCACGATCTGCGCCCGCGTAGCGCGCGTGTCATTCTGCCCGAACCGCTCGGCCACGTCGATGACCGACTGGACGCCCGCCAGGAACCAGTGATCAACGAGTCGTACATTGACATAGATGCCCTTGCTGGTGACCTCGGCCACCAGATCCGCGAGCTCCGGCCCCGCTAACGCCGCGGTGATCCAGGGAACATGCGATCCGATGTACTCCTTGGCGCCGCACTCTTTCAGCAGGCCAGTCAGCCGTACAGCGACGTCCGCACCGAACTTCGAGCGATCGAGGAAATCGATCTCCCACGGCACGTCAGCCCGCCCGGAATGCTGGCGAAGAACCTGGGTGATCCGTTCCCGCAGCCGGGTCAGCGGATAATCGCCGAAACTCGGGACCGGCGATTCCGCGCGCCACTTCCGGATGATATCGCGAAGTCTTATCACATCGTGACGCCGAGCTGCATTGTGCCTCGCCAACTCATTCATGAGGTGATCCTAGCCTGCCGCCTGACCACCCTGGTCCGTGGCGAAGACGATCACACAGCAGATGCGCCAGGACCACCAGCTCGTGCTCGGTCCAGCCCTACGACGGTGGGCTGGTGCGCACCCAGGCCTGACCTGATCCGGCGCCGGGACGACTTGTTGACGTGACAGCATTGTGCATGTAATGCTGACGTATCAGCAAGTTGTGGCTCGACACCACCCCAAGGAGCGATCACCATGTCCAGTCCTCTGACCAGTTCGGCCTCCAGCACGGCGCTCGACGACGTGTCAGGCCATTACGATCTCGACGTTACGCACACCCGCCTCGGATTCGTCGCCCGCCACGCCATGATCACCAAGGTGCGCGGGTCCTTCGCCGAGTTCACGGGGTCCTTCGACCTCCACGCGTCCAACTGGCCCGCGTCCACGGCGCAGGTCACCATCCAGGTGGCCAGCATCAATACCGGCAACGAGCAGCGCGACGGACACCTGCGCACCAACGACTTCTTCGACGCCCCGAACTATCCGCAGATCACCTTCACCAGCACCAGGGTCGAGCAGACCGCCGAAGACACCTTCGCAGTCACCGGTGATCTGACGATCAAAGGCACCACTAGGCCGATCACCATCGACTTTGTCTACACGGGCAGCGCGCTCGACTCATACGGCAACACCCGAGTCGGCTTCGAGGGCATCTCCACCCTCAACCGCAGCGACTTCGGCATCACCTTCAACGCCGCCTTAGACACCGGCGGCGTGCTGGTGTCGGATAAGATTACCCTCGAATTCGACATCTCCGCGATCAAGGCCCAGTGATCAAGGTCCGCTGATCCGGGCAGTCGAGAACCTGCCCTAGGCCCGATGAGCTCCCAGGCCCGATGAACCCCAGACTCGATGAGAGCAGCGGTGCCGGTTCGTCCCGTCCCGCCACAAAGGGCGCCGAGCCACTGGGCGCATCCGGCCTCGGGCAGGTCCGGCGCAGGTCCCGAGCACACTATTCCCTGACTACGAGGAGGTGTTCCGGCAATGGCTGAGGCACCGTGGCTGGACGCCCGGGAACAACGGGCGTGGCGGGCGTTCCTCGACGTGCGTCGGGAGCTTCTGGCGGAGCTCGCTCGGCAGCTGACCCGCCATGCAGGCCTCTCCGGGGCCGACTACGAACTGCTCGTTCCGCTGTCCGAAACACCTGAAGGCCGGATGCGCCCGCGCGACCTCGGGCGCCGGGTGGACTGGGACCGCAGCCGGCTGTCCCACCAGATCCGGCGGATGCAGGAGCGCGGGCTGGTCGTCCGTGAGGAGTGCTGCACCGACGGGCGCGGCGCGTTCGTCCTGCTCACCGACCGCGGCTGGGAGGCCATCACATCAGCCGCACCTGATCACGTTCGGAGCGTGCGGCGCTTGTTCTTCGACGTCCTACAGCCCGGCGAGATCGAGACCTTGATCTCGATCTACGACCGGGTGCTCGACCGAGTGCGCCACCAGGGCTGACCGCTGCGCGGTCAGCCCCAGCCTGGAGCAGTTCGCTGGCTTGCTCCGAGTTCAGCCGCGGATCGCACAGCGTGGTGTAGCGCTGCGGGAGCATCTCCTCACGCACCGCGCCCCCGACGCATTCGGTGACCGCGGATACCGCCACCTCCAGGTGCAGCCCCGCCGGGTGCGCGCCGAGACCTTCAGGATCGAGCGGAACGCGAGGGCTTCGGCGGTCACGTCCGAGACCTGGCGGGTCTTGAGACCCAGGTCGCTGCGCACCGTGTTCCCGTGCATCGGATCGCTCACCCAGACCACCGGATGACCCGCGCGACGCACCGCCTCGACAACCGGGGGCAGGGCGCTCCTGAATGACGGACATCAGACGACGCTCCTTCTGGCCATACCGCTCGGGTCGAATGCCACCGGCGCTGGGTCTCATCCGGACCGCTCCAGCACCCCTGACCTGCGGCCGGTGAGGGCAGACCCGACCAGCTCACCCAGGATGTGAATGCCGTTCTGGGTCAGCAGCGACTCTGGGTGGAACTGGGTGGAGGCGAAACCGGGACCGCGCAGTGCGTGTACCTCGCCGCTGCGCGGGTCGCGGCTCACCTGGATCGGACCGCTCAGGCCCACCCGGTGCAGCAGATCGTGCTCGGAGCGGGCCGCGAAGGTGTTATAGAAGCCGACCCGCTCTCGGCGCCCGAACAGGTCGATCTCGTGCTGCACCCCCTGCGCGGGACGGGGCTTACGCACCAGCTCCAAACCCAGCAACAAGGCCAGCACCTGATGGGACAGGCAGACACACAGAAACGGGATGTCGCTGCGCAGCAGCAGGCTGACGACCTCCCAGAGGGCACCGATCCGGGTGTCGTCCCGGTCTCGCGGATCACCCGGGCCTGGGCCCGCGATGACCAAGTCGAAGCCCTCCAGCCGCGCAAGTTCGACGCACGGGCGGACCGTCACCGCCAGATCCAGCGAGCGCAGCTGCTGGGCGAGCATCGCGGTGAAGGCGTCCTCCGCGTCGAGCACCAGGACCTGCTTGCCGGCCACGCCGAAGCGGATCCGGCGACGGTTGTCCACGGTGTCAAACCAGTAGCGGGCCAGCGTCACGTTCCGCCGCTGCAGGGCGCTGTGCACCCGGCGGTCGGTCGCCAGGTCGTATCCTCTGTGACTGCTCAGCCGCCTGGTTCCGACTCGAGCGGATGCTTCGGGCAGGCCATCACCGGCGTCGGCACCGAACGCAGCGAGCAAGGCCGCCGCCTTGGCGTGGGTCTCGGCCACCTCGGCGTCCGGATCGGAGTCCCGGACCAGGGTGGCGCCGACGCCGATTCGGACCGCCCCGGCCGAGTCGATGTCAGCGGTGCGGATCAGGATCGCGGAGTCCAGCATGGGCGCCTTCGCGGTATCCCGGCTGATCAGCGCGATTACCCCGCTGTAGTAGCCGCGGCCTGCGGGTTCGTGCCTGGCGAGCACCCGGCAGGCGTTCTCCACCGGACTGCCGGTCACCGTCGGGGCTACCAGGGTGGCGCGCAGCACCTCCCGCACGTCCCGCGAGCTTCGCCCGTGCAGCAGGTATTCGGTATGCGCCAGCCGCGCCATCTCCTTCAGGTGCGGGCCGACTACCCGGCCACCACCGTCGCAGACGCTGGCCATCATCTTGAGCTCCTCATCCACGACCATGCACAGCTCACCGGCTTCCTTACGGTCGGACAAAAAAGCCAGGGCGCCGGGCACGGTGGGTCCGCTTGGCGGGTAGCGGTAGGTGCCGCTGATCGGGTTCATCACGACCTCCCCACCCAGTGCGCTCACCTGCCGCTCCGGCGTGGCGCCGACGAAGGTGCGGTTGCCGGTGTGCACCAGGAACGTCCAGTAGGCACCGAGCTCACCGGCCAGTAGCCCCCGGAACAGGGCCGAGGCAGTACGCAGGGAGTAGCCGGGGATCTGGGCCTGGAAGGTCCGCTTGATGACGAAGTTGGATCCGGCGCCACCGCCGATTTCCTCGGCGAGCACCCGGCGCACAAGGTCGGCATAGTCGCCATCCGGCACGTCGAATCCGGTATCGCTCAGCTGGACCGGTCCGGTAGGCAGCCGGTGCAACGCCTCGGCCAGCGCGATCCTGCGCTGCCGGGCCACCGTCATGGTCAGGATGGGTTCACCGTCGTCATGGCATGCAAAGCCGCGTTCGTGCACCTGGCGGAACGGGACCAGGGCGAGCGTGCCATGCCGGGGTCCTTCGAGCGACGCCCCTGACTCGCCAGGTGGATCCGTGGGCAGCGGCAGATCGGCCAGCCGGTACACCGGGCGGACCTCGCCGATGAGCAGTTCCAGCTGATCCGCTCCGGTCGACTCGGGCCGATGGAGCAGCGCGAACGGCGGTGGGTCCTCGCCCAGGACCCGTTGCAGATCATCGTCGGTTCCTGCTGTGTCGTGTGCTGTGTGTGGCACGCTGCGCCAAGGTGGCTGTGGCACGGTTCCTCCCCGTTCGATGTGGGCAGCCGCTCGGGACCGCCCGGCTGCTGACCCGACTCCAGCGTCGGCGCGCGAACCGTTGCCGAGCATCACGTCTTCGCGGGATCAGTCCTCGTCGCGATCATGGGTGAGCACCTGCCTGGTGAGCTCCACCCGACTGTTCACCCCGAGCTTGGTAAAACTGTGACGGAGATGGCTGTCCACTGTGTGCGGTGAGAGGAACAGTCGGGCGGCAACCTGACGGTTGGTCAGCCCCTGGGCCACCAGGCGCGCCACTCGCAGCTCTGATTCGCTCAGGGTGTCCCACAGGATGCTCGCCCGAGGGCCCCGGGCGCGGGTGCGGTGCACCCCGAGGCGGTTGAGTAGCTTGGTGACTCTGTTGGTGTTGCGCCGGGCCCCGCAGGACTCGTAGAGCGCTAGCGCCTCACGCAGCAGGTGCACCGCCGCGGAACGGTTCCCCGCCGCGCGCTCACCGCGGGCGGTGTCCTCGAGCACGGTGGCCCTGGCCAGCGTCCGGGGGCTCGATCGGTACGCCTGCACCGCGCTGCGCAGGGTGGCGAGATCACCAGAGAGCAGACCTTCGGCGTGGGCCGCGGCCCCAGCTAGGAAAGCCACACCGGGGTTGCGCTCGGCCAGCAGCTGCATGGTTGAGGCGGCAACCTTGGCCTGTCCAGGGGAGCCGGCTCGCTGAGCGATCCGCACCAGCGCAGCGCCGGCCAACGGATCCTGGGTGAGAATCAGGAACCGATTCGGGAACCCATCGTAGATCTCGGTGAGCAGCGCCAGCGCGGTGTCGTACTCACCCACCGCCTCCGCCCGCAGCGCCATCGGCCAGGACAGATCCTCAAGCCGGCACCCGACCCCCTGGCCGACTATCGCCTGCGCTTTGTCCAGGTGTTCGCAGGCTTTCGCCACATCGTCGCGGTGCACCGCCACCTGGGCTAGCAGGCCGAGCAGCGGGACGGTCAGAGCCCGCGCGGCGAGCTGTTCGCAGACCCGCAGACCCGCCTCCGCCTCGGCGTTGGCATCGTCGATCCGGCCCGCGGCCATCCTCAGCTGGGCCCGGTAGTAGTGCCACAGCGGCTGAGACCAGGCGGTGCCCAGCTGGGTGGCTTCCCGCTGGCCCATCTCGTAGACCGCATCGGCCTCGGTGAACTGGTCCATCTCGGTCAGGGCCTCACCCAGCCACAGCCGAGGGTGCCGCTGAGCGGCCTCGCCACCGGTGAGGTCAGCGGTCAGCGTCGCCTGCCGGGCATGGCCGACCGCCTCCTCCAGCGCCCCCCGGGACCGGGCAGCGACGCTGCACGCGGCCAGCCCGAACACCACTGCGGCGTGCTCGCCGGTGCGCGCGCCAATCTCGGCCGCCTCCATCCCGGCCTGGTCCGCCTCGGATAGATCGCGTGCGTCCAGCAGAGCGTGCGCGCGGATAGCCAGCAGCCGAGCGCGCGTCGGGTCCGGCACCCCCTCGCGGGACAGCGCGTGGCCGGTGTAGCGGACCACCGCGGTGTGGCGGCCGGCGTGTTTGAGCGCCTCGGCCAGCCCGACCACCAAAGCGCCCTCGCTCGCCGCGTCCAGCCCAGCGCACAACGCCTGTTCGCCCAGCTCGATGGCCCGCTCTACCCGACCCGCCGTCGCCAACAGCCGCACCCCGTCGGCGATCAGCTGGGGACGATCCGCGTCGTGCTCGTCGATAAGTTCCAGCATCCGCAGGGTCAGGTCGGCGGCGGTACCGGGCGCGCTCGAGGCGATCTGCCTGACCGCCTTCCCCAGCACCTCCTTGGCGCGTTCGTTGCCCGGCCGCCCGCACAGCATGAGGTGTTCCGCCGCCTCCACCGCGGAGCGCCCCTCCTCCTGCACCACGGTGGCCGCCTCGCGGTGCAACGCCGAGCGCACCGGGTAGGAAAGCGCGTTGTAGAACGCCTCGCGGAGCAGTTCATGCCGGAACGCCAGCTCGTTACCGTGCGTGACCAGTATGCCGCAGGCGACCGCGTCGGTCACCGCAGGCACCAGATCCACCGCCCGGCAGCCGAGCAGCCCCCCAGCCTCATGCAGGGTAAACGGGCGGCCGAGCACCGCACCCGCGTCCAGCAGCTGACCCACCCGGTCGGAGAGGTTGTGCAGCCGCCGGTGCACCGTGGCGAGGAAGTCCGACGGTAGATCGTCACCCAGCACGCTGACCCGACCGCCCTGGACCCGCAGCTGTCCGGTATCGCGCAGCGCGGTGAGCAGCTCCCAGAGCAGGAACGGATTCCCGTCGCTGCGCGCGGCCAACGCCAGCACGCTGCTGTCTGGGGTGGCGCCGAGCGCGTGCTCGCACAACAAGGCCACCGCCGCGTCGTCGAGCGGGTCCAGCCGTATCTGGCGAGCACCCTCGGCGATCAGCCAGTCCAGAGCTTCCTGCACGGTCTGCGTGGACCCGTGGACCGGGCCGGGGCGCCGCGCCAGGATCCAGAGCACCGGCGAGGAGGCCAGCGCCGGGATCAGCATGCGCAGCGTCTGCGCGGTGAGCTCGTCCGCCCAGTGCGCATCGTCCAGGATGACCATCAGCCGGCGGTGTTGGACACATCCCTCGATGCGGGAGCACAGCTGGTCGACTAGCCACAGACCATTCACATCGGTGTCCCCGAGGACGCCGGGGCGCAGCTCAGGCGCATGCTTGCGCAGCAGGCCGAGCATGGTGGCCAGCGGCATGACCCGATCCAGCTGGGCCGCTTTGCCCGCCACGACTGCGGCATCCCAGGTGGACGCTTCGACGGCCAGCGACTCCAGGAGCCGGCTCTTCCCGATCCCGGCCGGACCCTCAATCACGACGCAGCCCCCGGCGCCGCCGGCGGTGCTGGCGAACGCGGCGCGTAGTTCGCCCAGCGGGTAGTCACGCCCAATCAGAGCCATCTTCTGCAAGGATCTCAACCCCAGATCACCATTCACGTGGTCACTTAGACGATGCGCGGGCGGCCCAGGCAGATACACCACCGTCATCGGAAACCCGGACCATCCCGGACGATCCCGGGCCACCCACCGGGAACGCTCGCCAAGAATCCCGTGAACCTGTGATGTCCGAACCCACCGCCGCGTCGAGCCTGGTGGCACGAACTCACCGCACCCAGCTCGGGTGCTCGAGCCAGCCGACAGCACAGGGGCCAGGACGTGATTCTCCGGACTCAGCAGGTCACCGGCGCAGCACCGGAGTCCCGCAGCGGTGCGGGTCGCACCGGCACCGCGCCGGGCCGCGCTTGGTTCGGGATCTCGGTGCCCACGGTGTCGGTGCCGAAGGTCGTGGTGCGCAAGTACGGCGGCAGCTCGCTGGGCACCGCCGAGCAGCTGCGCCACGTCGCGCGCACCGTGGTGGCCGGTTTCCAGGGCGTTAACGACGCCGGTGACGTCATCACCCTGAGCCGAGGTGGTTCGGACACGACCGCCGTGGCGCTGGCCGCCGTTCTGGACGCCGGTCAATGCGAGATCTACACGGACGTGCCGGGAGTGTCCACCGCCGATCCGCGGGTCGTCGGCCCGGTGTCGGCGACCCCGGCATGACATGAAGGAGGACAGCTGGTGTCGATCAACTACTCGTTCGCTCGCCAGGTTCGGTTCCGGCGCCTGTATCGGCACGGCGGCCAACGGATGCTCGTGGTGCCCTTGGACCACTCGATCACGATGGGGCCGATCACTGGAGCGGGCACGCTGGACCAGCTGATCGGGCAGCTGGCCGGTAACGGTGTGGACGCGGTGGTGCTGCACAAGGGCAGCGTGCGGCATGTCGATCCGGCCTGGTTTGCCGATACCTCGCTGATCGTGCACCTGTCGGCGAGCACGGTGCGCGCTGCGGACCCCGACGCCAAGTACCTGGTCGCCACTGTGGAGGAGTCGCTGCGGCTCGGTGCGGATGCGGTGAGCGTGCACGTCAATCTCGGCTCCCGGGACGAGCGCAGGCAGATCGCCGATCTGGCCGAGGTGTCCGAGGCCTGCGAGCGCTGGAACGTGCCGCTGCTGGCGATGGTGTACCCGCGTGGCCCGCGGATCAGTGATCCTCAGGACCCGGCCCTGGTCGCGCACGCTGTGACGCTGGCCGCCGATCTCGGTGCGGACATCGTCAAAACCGTGAGCGTGGGTTCGGTGGCCGCGATGGCCGACGTCGTCGCCGCCTGCCCGATCCCGGTGATCGTCGCTGGTGGCCCGGCCGTGTCCAGCGCGGCCGAGCTGCGCAGTTACGTGATCGACGCGCTGCGCGCCGGGGCCGCTGGCGTGGCGATGGGCCGCAACATCTTCCAGGCCACCGATCCGGGCGCAACCGCCCAGATGGTCGCTGATCTGGTGCACCGCGAGCCCGTTGCGGTGCGCACCCCTGAGCGCCTGTCGATCGCGGCCGGTTGACCGCTAGGAACCACACCACCAACAAGGGAGAAACCGTGAAGCTCTGCTGGCTGGACGTCCGTGAGACCAACGGGCTAAAAGAAGCGATCGTTGAGGAGGCCCTGCACCAGCGAGTCGATGGCATCGTCGCCGCTGACCTCGCCGATCTACAGAAGCTGCCGCCGACCACCCGCAAGGTGCTCTTCCCGCGGGCAGGTCAGCTGCCCGACGACCTCACCGCAGCCGACATCGTGATCCTGGACCAGGACGAACACCCCCGGCGCGCTGCGCTGGCCGCCGAGTATCCGACCGTCGAGTTCGGGCGGTTCGTGGAGGTCACCGACAAGGAAAGCCTGGAGCTAGCCTGTGCGGTGGCCCGCACGGATCGGTGGGCTGTGCTGCTGTTCGGCGACCCCACCAAGATCCCGCTGGAGATCGTGCTGGCCGCCGCTGACAAGTCCGAGGGCAGCATCATCACCACTGTCGCGGACGTCGAGGAGGCCGAGATCGTGTTCGGCGTGCTTGAACACGGTTCGGACGGGGTGATGCTCGCACCGCGTTCGGTCGGAGAGGCCACCGCCCTCAAGGCCGTCGCGGACGACCAGCCAGCCGATCTGGAGCTGACCGAGCTAGAGGTCAGCGGCATCCGTCGGGTCGGGATGGGTGAACGGGCCTGTGTAGACACCTGTACCCATTTCCGGCTGGACGAGGGCATCCTGGTCGGCTCGCATTCCACCGGGATGGTGCTGGGCTGCAGCGAGACCCATCCGCTGCCCTACATGCCGACCCGCCCGTTCCGGGTGAACGCTGGTGCGCTGCACTCCTACACCCTGGTGGGGGCTGGGCGAACCAGCTACCTCAGTGAGCTGCGCTCCGGGAGCAGAGTTCTGGCGGTGGACTCGCGGGGCCGGACCCGCCTGGTCACCGTCGGCCGAGTAAAGATCGAGACCCGGCCGCTGCTGGCGATCGAGGCGCTCGCCCCCTCAGGCGTCAGGGTCAACCTCATCGTGCAGGACGACTGGCATGTCCGGGTACTCGGGCCGGGTGGTGTGGTGCTCAACGTCACTGAACTGACCCCCGGCACCCGCATCCTGGGTTATCTGCCTTCCGAGCAGCGCCATGTCGGCTACCCCATCGACGAGTTTTGCATCGAACAGTGACCTGGTGAACCCAACCCAGGTGAGCACGAGGAGTCCGTGATGACCCAGACGATGGAGCCACTTCCCCAGCTCGGCCAGTGGGACCGTCTTGAGCGGCTGCTGGAGCTGCAGCAGCACCAGCTCGCCCGATCATTATCCTGGGCGGCGCGATCCCCGTTCTACCGCAGCCGGTTCCCCGGCGCCGCGGCACCGGGCTCGCTCGACGACGTGGCGTTGACCAGCAAGCAGGACCTGCGGGACAACTACCCGTTCGGCATGCTCGCGGTGAGCAAGGAGCGGCTGGCGAGCTACCACGAGTCCAGCGGGACCGCCGGGTCCCCGACGGCGTCGTACTACACCGCCGAGGACTGGGTGGACCTCGCCGAACGGTTCGCCCGCAAGACGATCGGGATCCGGCCGACCGACACTTTCCTGGTCCGCACCCCCTATGCGCTGTTGCTCACCGGTCACTTAGCTCATGCCGCCGGTCGGCTCTGCGGGGCTACCGTGGTGCCCGGGGACAACCGCTCCCTGGCCATGCCGTACTCGCGGGTGATCCGGGTCCTGCGGGACCTGGGCGTCACGATCACCTGGTCGGTGCCGACCGAATGCCTGCTCTGGGCCGCGGCAGCGCGGGCGGCTGGGCACGATCCCCGCACGGACTTCCCCGCGCTGCGCGGGCTGTTCGTCGGCGGTGAGCCGCTGAGCGGGGCCCGGCGGCGGCGGATCAGCCAGCTGTGGGGAGTGCCGGTGGTCGAGGAGTACGGATCCACCGAGACCGGAAGCCTGGCCGGGGAATGCCCGGCGGGGCGGCTGCACCTGTGGGCCGACCGTCTGGTGTTTGAGGTGCACGATCCGCAGACCGGCCGGATCAGCCGGGAAGGGCAGGGCCAGCTGGTGGCCACCACGCTGTACCGGCAGGCCATGCCGTTGATCCGGTACAACTTCGAGGACACCGTGGAGGTGGACTACTCGGACTGCGACTGCGGATGGCAGTTGCCGACCGTGCGGGTGCTCGGCCGCTCCGCGTTCGGCCACCTGGTCGGCGGGGTCCCGGTCACCGAGCACCGGTTGGAAGAGATCGTCTTTGGGCTGCCCGACCGATACGGCGTGCTGTTCTGGCGGGCCCGTGCCGAGTCCGAGGTGCTCCGGGTGCAGATCGAGGTGAACCAGCAGCATCGGGACGCTGCCCGCACCGAGCTCACCGCACAGGTGCAGCGCCAGCTCGCGGTGCCCTGTGCGGTCGAGGCACTGGCCGAGGGATCCCTGGTTCCGACCGACGTGCTCACCCGCAGCCACGACGTGGTGAAACCCCGCGGGCTGTTCGGTGCCCATGAGGACTGGAGCAAGGCAGTTCTCTACTACTGAGCGCCCGGTGGCGGTCATTGATGCGAGGTGAGCGGTGAGTAGGGAGCAGGTTCGCATCGCCGTCGTCGGGGCCGGGATCGGCGGTCTCACGGTGGCGGCAGCGCTGGCGCGCAGCGGACTGCGCTGCGATGTGTTCGAGCAGGCCCGGCTATTCGGCGAGGTGGGGGCAGGGGTGCAGCTGGCACCGAACGCGGCCCGGCTGCTGCACCGGCTGGGGATAGGTGAGCGGTTCCGGCAGGTGGCAGTCCGACCACGAGCGATTGAGATGCGCCGGTGGGATGACAACTCGGTGCTGCGCACGATCCCCCTAGTCCCGGAGTGCGAGCAGCTCTTCGGCGCGCCCTACTACACCGTGCTGCGCGCCGATCTGCACCGCAGCTTGCTTGAGCGGCTGCCGGTGGGGATGGTGCACCTGGGACTGCACTGCACCGAGGTCATCGAGCGGGCCGGCGAGGTGGCGCTGCGGTTCGCCGACGGTTCCAGCGCCACGGCGGATGTGGTGATCGGGGCGGACGGCATCCATTCCCGGGTGCGTGAGCTCCTGGTCCGCGACGAGCCGCGCTACTCGGGGCAGAGCATCTACCGGGCCGTGGTGCCCGCCGATCAGCTGGCGTTCCTGGGCACGGAGCCGAAGGTGGTGCTGTGGCTGGGTCCAGGCCGGCACTGCGTGTGTTACCCGGTGGCGGGCGGGCAGCAGATCAGCCTGGCTGCCACCGTGCCCGATCCGCAGTGGGGCGCGGAGTCGTGGTCGGCCCAAGGCCGAGCCCTGGATCTCGCCGAGGCCTACCGTGGCTGGCACCCCGAGGTGCGCGCGGTGACGTCGGCCCCGGACACCCTCGGCCGTTGGGCGCTGCATGACCGGGAAAGGCTGCGCCGGTGGAGCACGAACCGGATCACCCTGGTCGGCGATGCGGCGCACCCTATGCTGCCGTTCCTCGCCCAGGGCGCCAACCAGGCGATCGAGGACGCGGTCGCGCTCGCCGCGTGCCTGCGAGACGTCCGTCGTGGCGAGGCTAGCCAGATCGCGGTGGCGCTGGCCCGCTACGAGCAGGCCCGCGAGCCGCGCACCACTGAGGTGCAGCGGATGTCGCGGGCCAATACTACCGCGCTGCACCTGCCGGACGGTGTTGAGCAGTGCCGACGGGACGACGCGCTGGCCGCTCAGACAATGCTCGCGGACCAAGAGTGGATCTATGGATACGACGCTGAGGCGGCTGTGGTGGCCTGACGGCACGCGCGCAACACACGGCACGCACGCAACAACGGAGCAGGAGGGACACGATGGAGGGAATCGGAGGGCGGGTCGCCCTAGTGACGGGGGCAGCGGCCGGGATCGGCGCCGCCGTGGCTCAGACCCTGGCTAAACACGGTGCCAGCATCGCTGCGGTGGACCTGGATCCGGTGGGACTGGCTGCGACGACGGAGACCCTGGCCGGACCGGGACGCCATGGGTGCTATCTGGCCGATGTGCGCGACCCCGCCGCGGTGGAGGCGGCAGTGGACCGCGCCGAGGCTGAGCTGGGACCGATCTCGATTCTGGTCAACGTGGCAGGAGTCCTGCGGACCGGTCCCGCGCTCGAGATCGCCGACGAGGACTGGGCCGCAGTTTTCGCGGTCAACACCTCCGGGGTGTTCCACAGCTGCCGGGCGGTGGGCCGCCGCATGGCAAGCCGCGGGGTGGGCTGCATCGTGACGGTGGCGTCCAATGCTGCGGGCGTGCCGCGCGCCGAGATGGCGGCCTACGCGGCATCGAAGGCGGCGGCGGCGCATTTCACCCGGTGCCTCGGGCTGGAGCTAGCCCCGCGCGGGATCCGCTGCAACATCGTCGCTCCCGGCTCCACCGACACCGCGATGCTGCGCTCGATGTGGGCCGAGGGCCAGGGCGCGCAGTCCACGATCGACGGCTCGCCGCAGCACTACAAGATCGGCATCCCGTTGCGGAAGCTCGCGCAGCCGGAAGAAGTGGCTGAGGCAGTGCTGTTCCTGGCCTCCAACCGGGCCAGCCACATCACCATGCAGGACCTCTACGTCGATGGGGGCGCCGCGCTGCGGGCCTGATGGCCTTCCCCCGAACCAGCGCCGAACCAGCGCCGAACCAGCGAAGGAGCAGGACATGGCACTGCCCATGATCGAGCCTTATGAGATGCCCACCGAAGCGCAGCGCTGCCCCGATCAGGTGAGATGGCGCCCGGAGGCTTTCCGGGCTGCACTGCTTATCCATGACATGCAGCAGTACTTCGTGGACGCGTTCCCCGCGGACCAGGCGCCGATCACCGATCTCGTCGGGAACATCGCCCTGCTGCGGGAGACCGCGCGGTCGCTCGGCATGCCGGTGATCTATACTGCTCAGCCAGGGGGAATGACACCGGCCCAACGCGGGTTGCTGCACGACTTCTGGGGCCCCGGGATGGGCGTCGACGCCGACCGCCAGATCATTGCCCCACTCGCCCCAGCGCCAGAGGATGTGGTGCTCACAAAATGGCGCTACAGCGCGTTCCACGGCACCACCTTGGCGAACATCTTGTACCGATACCGGTGTGACCAGCTCGTGATCTGCGGTATTTACGCGCATATCGGCTGCCTCATGACCGCGTGCGACGCGTTCACCAGAGACATCGAGACGTTCCTGGTGGCCGATGCGGTCGCAGATTTCTCGCTGGCCCACCATGTGATGGGTTTAGATTATGCAGCGCAACGATGCGCGGTGACGGCGCACACTCGGGTGGTGGTAGACTTTCTGAGGCGGTCACGTGAATCTGTAGAGCGCTCGGCGCGGCGGACTCGAGCGTTTCCGCGATCGGATGATCTAGCTGAAAGGGTGCTCACATGACGTACACCATGAACCATGCGACACGGGCTGCGTTCCGATGATTGTCACTCCGGATGACGTTCGGTACGACGATCTCACTAGAGGATTCAACCAGCGGTGGGTCAGCAGGCCAGAGTACATTAACGTGGCGCGCTCCGCCCAGGACGTTCAGCGAGCGGTTCAGGATATGGACGCCAACTCACCGCAGGCACAACAACTGCTGAAGGATTTCATTGCGGCCGTAGCCGACGGCGTCGGTGTTGCGCCGCAGCCTCGGGAAGACCGGAAACTGCCGTGGTGGCACGCCACCCACTGGCCGGGCCTCTTCGGCGATGACCCGACCGGACGGGCCGAGAGTTTTACCGCGACGTGTTCGCCGACACCGGCGGCGTCCCGGTGCCGAACGACGTGACCGACGGTTGTTTCATCAACTACGCGGACATCGATCTCAGCGATCCAGCGTGGAACAAATCCGGTGTTCCGTGGCACGACCTGTACTATAAAGGCAACTATCCCCGGCTGCAGCAGGTGAAGGCGACATGGGATCCGATGGACGTATTCCAGCACGCGCAGGGCATTGAGTGTCCGTGAGCAGCGACGACGCGAGGGCGCCGGTGCTTGATTTCCATATGCGTCTGGCGCCTCGGCCCGCCGCGGCCACCAGGCTCCTCGAATTGATGGACCGGTGTGGGATCGATCGGGCCGTGGTCTGCGCGGGCGGAACGATTGACCTCGATCGGCTGTCCACCCAGCTGGTCGAGGGCGGTCATGTGGAGACCGATGCGGACAACGATGCGGTGCTGGCCGGCTGCGCGGAGTCCGCTGGGCGTCTGGTGCCGTTCTTTTTCGCTAACCCGCACCGGGACGCGAGTGAGTACCGTAGCCGGACGGCCGAGTTCCGCGGCGTGGAGATCTCGCCCGCAGTGCATGGGGTGGCGCTGAGCAACGAGCGGGTCGCCGAGCTGGTATCGGTGGCAGACGGCGTTGGGCATCCAATCTATGTGGTCTGTCTGGCCCGCTCTGGTGCGGGCGTCATTGATCTGGTGCGCCTCGCTGAGCGGTTCCCGCAGACGCCGTTTGTGCTCGGGCACAGCGGAGTCGGCAATATCGACCTGTACGCGCTGAACCTCATCGCGCCGCACGCCAACATCTCGGTTGAGACCTCCGGCGGCTACACCTGCGTGCTGCGCGCCGCGCTGGACCGCCTCGGTGCGGACCGGGTGCTGTTCGGCTCGGAGTACCCGCTGCAGCACCCCACCGTCGAGTTCGCCAAATTCGCCGCACTGGACCTGAGCATGGAGTGCTGGCACAAAGTCGCCTGGCGTAACGGGCACCGACTAATCGGGGACGAGCCCGGAAGGTCCACGTAGCGCTGCCCAACGCTTGATCACTAAGGAGAGACCGCCCATGTCACCGACCGATGTTGCGCCGCTGGACGCCGCAGCCGATTCGACATCTTACCGGATCACCTGGGACGACTTCAGCGACGGCTTCCTGACTAGCGGTCCAGAGGCGCGCTGGACCTACCTCACGGCCGGGCTCTTTATTGCCGACGACGGAATCGTTACGACCTCGACGGAGGGTCTGCGAGTGGTTTCTCGCGGCACCAACCAATACTCTGGCGAACCCGCATTCGTGCACACCGTCGGCCAGGAGGGCGACAACGGATCCGGCTTGCCCGGCTCGCTGGACCACACCAAATGGCTCGTTTACGCGAACCACCAGGCATCCTCCGGATACCAGGGCTTCGACGCCGTACCCGGCTATGAGCTATCCGGTGAAACGTGGATTTGAGGCCGAACCTATGGCACTGAGAGGCATCCATTCGGCGGCGGAGTGCGTAACCCTGACGACGACCTGCGGTTGGCCTCGGTGGCGGTCAGCGTCTCCGATCCGGAGACGAGTATCGTCTTCGATTTCTTCGTCACGAACAAGGAAATTTACGCCTTCTACGAGCGACTTCCGCAAGCCCGGACAGCTCTGGGAAACTACGCTGCGTTTTCGTCCATGATCCCAGTAGCGCAACGTTCACCAGGCGACCAGCACCACCTGAAGATCTGCTATGACCAAGCCTACGGTGTTGCGCGATGACTGGTCGACGACCAGGAGGTCCACCGAGTTGATCGGCTGGGCTACCGCCCCGCCCGCAAGTACTTAACCCTCGACCATGGTGGCGTCGAGACCCTGGTGAAACCGCGGCAGCTCAACTTCGGCATGGGCTTGTTTTCGCTACTCGACGGGTCGCTGCCAGGCCATCCCGAACCCGGTCTGGTGCGGCCGGCGGCGCGGTTTCCCCATGACCTACCTGCCCATCGTGGACGATCAGGTCCGCACGGTATGGAAACGCGACCTGGTGCTGGTCCGTCCCGATCAGTGGCGCGGTTTATTGGGCGTCCCGTCGGGGTCTCTTGGGTCTCTTGGCCGCCCCCGTGTCCCGAGCGTCGTCCTAGCGACTGAGATCGCTAGGACTCACATTGAGGGGCGGTGTCACGTGGTGGGAGGCTGACTGTGCCGAGTCCGTCGAGCTAGCGAGCTTTCCGCAATTGTCAGACGAACGCCACCCTACGTTCAGCTCGACGACACCATCAACACCATCGACGGCGAGCGCACCGAGTGGAGTGGGCATCACCCGGACTGGGTGCCCTCCGCCGGAGGCCGAATGTGTTCTGGGCGCTTCGTATTGGCGGTGCCGCGGTGCCACACTAGATGGCGTGGACGTGACGGCAGCGGATATCGCCAAGATCCCAGTGGCCAATCTTGGGGTTCCGCGGGCGAGCTTCGCCGCATTGTGGGTGACCGCTGAACGCCTCCATGATGAGCGGACCCAGCAGCGAATATCGGACTGGTACAGCGCCGGTGTGGTGATGACCTGCCGTTGGCTGGCGGGGGCGACCGTCCGACCGGAGACCGGCCCACCGCATCTCGCGCGATCACCGGTTACTGGCCACGCTCATGGCGCAGACCAGGAGCTGATCGAAGCCGAGTACCTCGCGGCGAGCACGTTAGCGATGTGCCAGCCGCGGCCTGTGTGGCTGGAGCAGCGACCGGGATGGATCGAGGCCGTCGAGGCGACACTGCACTGGGTCCAACACCGATACCGTGACCCACCACTGGTGATCGATGAGAACGTGGCCGACTGAGTCTGGGATACTGGGAGGCTTATGCAAAACCTCAGTTATTACTAGCCAGAGGCCGTTGTTCCGAAAGGTGGCGACACGCGGCGTGAAATAGTAGGCAACGGCTTCTCCGACCGATAGAAAGGGGGTGACCAAACCAACCCTTCACGACGGAGAAGCCGT
>JAFAPC010000022.1 GCA_019247305.1 Pseudonocardiales bacterium | reverse complement strand
GTGGTTGCTTCTCCGATTTGGCCGATGCTGATGGATCGAAAGACTACATGTCGGTCTACTTTGCCGACGAGATGGCGGCCAACGGGGTTTCGGTTAAGGACCTCGCGGCTCACTGGGGAGAGCGTTACGCAATCGTCGAGTTCACGGCTGCGGACTTAGTTGCGGAGGGAGAGGCGGTCTGGCGGGACCCCGACGGAAAATTTCCAGGTCATGGAGCATGCAAGCGCGCTGACGGCTCGAAGAGGACCGTCGAACAAAAGCGTCGAATTGCAAAGTTGGCCCGGCGTTCGGATGCGTGAACTGTATCGGTCGTGATGCGTTGCGGCTGTGGGCCGCAGCCGCGCGCCGCGCAGGGACCGACCGGCAGGCCGCATGCCCGAGCCATTCTGCACTCGTCACAAAGCAGCCCACGTCGCCAGACCGGCCCAGCCGGGCAGTTGCCAGGAAGAAATACGCGTGAAGCCCAGCGAGACCCGACACGCTATGACGGAGCCTCCTTGCTGCGTTCTGCGCCCAGAGCTTTGTCACTTGAGACAGTGCGGGATGACGCACGTAAGGCAGATTTCCCATGTGGGTGGGTGTAGGCGTGTTGGATCTTGTAACGGTTCGGTTGCTGCGGGTTGGTTATTGGTGGGTTCGCCCTACTTTGTGATCTATGCCGGTGGAGTTCCTGAGGGATGATGAGGCGGCGGCGTACGGCCGGTACGCGGGGGAGCCGTCGCAGGTGGATCTGGAGCGGGTGTTCTTCCTCGATGACGAGGACCGTGCGCTGGTCGACCGGCGCCGCGGGGAGCACATGAAAGTCGGGTTCGCGCTCCAGCTGGTAACCGTGCGGTGGCTCGGGACGTTCCTGGAGGATCCCCTCGACGTGCCGAGTGCCGTGCTGGACTTCGTGGCCGTGCAGTTGGGGGTTGTGGACCCGTCGCAGGTGAAGCGGTACATCGAGCGGACGAAGACGCGGTTCGATCACCAGTGGGAGATCCGCCGGGTCTATGGGCTGAGGGAGTTCGCCGAGGTCGAGACGGAGTTCGCCGACTGGGTGGCCGCCCGCTCGTGGACGTCCGGAGATGGCCCGAAATCGATTTTCGCCGACGGGATGGTGTGGCTGCGGGAGCGGAGGGTTCTGCTGCCCCGGGTGACGACGTTGGCGCGGCTGGTGGCGAGGATGCGCGACGACACGACCCGCCGCCTGTGGGGTGTGCTGGAGGGACTGCTCACGAGGGGGCAGCGGTACGTGCTGGACCAGCTGTTGGAGGTCTCGGCGGGGTCGCGGATCTCCGATCTGGAGCGGTGGCGCAAGGGCCCGCCGCCGCGCGGGAGCGGCCCGACGATCATTAAGGCGCTGGACCAGGTCTCGGAGATCATGGGGCTGGGGCTGGCGGAGCTCGGCGCCGAGGCGCTGGTGCCACCGCGGCGGCTGGGCGAGCTGGCCAAGTACGGAATGAGCGCGGACGCCTCGCAGATCCGCCGACATCCGGACGGCCGCCGGCTGGCGACGCTGCTGGCCACGGTCCGGCACCTGGAGGCCAAGTCGGTCGATGACACGCTGGAACTGCTGGACCTGGTGATGGCGACCGAGCTGGTCAACAAGGCACAGACGGCCTCGAACAAGGAGACGCTCCGCAAGCACCCCACGCTCGCTACGGCATCGGCCCGGCTGGCGGTGGCAGTAGAGGCGCTGTTCGAGTCCGACTCCTGGGGCGGCCCGGAGGAGGAGCCGCGGGTCTCGCAGGTGTGGGAGGCGATCGAGGCGATCGTCTCCCGGGCGAAGCTGCGGACGGCGCTGGTGCTGGTGAAGGAGAACGTGCCGCCGGCCGACGCGGCCGAGTCCGACGATTGGCGGGCCGAGCTGCTGGGCCGGTACTCGACGGTGTCGGGGTTCGTGAAGCTGCTGCCGAACGTGATCTGTTTCGGCGCGAACGCCGAGGGCGCCCCGGTGCTGGAGGCGATGCGGGCGCTGCCTGATGTGCTGGCGTATCGCAGCCGTCTGCCCGCGCCGCTGATCCCCGCCCGCCTGGTCGAGGCCGACGTGGTGAACGGGCCGTGGAAGCGGCTGGTGTTCGGCCACCCTGCGTATGAGGACGGCGCGGTGAACCGGCACGCCTACACCTTCTGCGTGCTGGAGCAGTTTTGGCGCCACTGTGTGCTGTTGACCTGTGGCTGGGTATCCGGGAAGGACGGCCCGTAAGAACCCGTCGTGTCCTTCGTGCTGGTGGTTCGCTGATGATGATCACTTGTGAGTCCCAGTGGGGAAGAATCTGGTGACGGTCAGGGGAATGACGTGCACCTCGGGTGAGATACTGGATGTCGTGGTGGGGCCGCGGCGGGTGTTTGTGAGTCATACCTCGGAGTTGGCGCGGTTTCCGGTGGGGCGCTCGTTTGTGGCGGCGGCGGTGCGGGCGGTGATCCGGGCCGGGGACGCACCCGTTGATATGGGGTCTTTCGGGCCGCGGGAGCAGCGGCCGGCGCAGGTGTGTCGGGAGGCCGTGCGGGCGGCGGATGTGTATGTGGCGGTAGTGGGGTTCCGATACGGCTCGCCGGTGACTGATCATCCGGAGGTGTCGTATACGGAGTGGGAGTTTCAGGTGGCCAGCGAGGCGGGGTTGCCGCGGCTGGTGGTGTTGTTGAGTGAGGAGGCTGAGGGTCCGAGGGATCTGTTTGTCGATCTGCGGTACGCGGTGCGGCAGGAGGCGTTCCGGGCCCGGCTGAGCGGGAGCGGGGTGACGACGGCGACGGTGGCCACGCCGGAGGAGCTTAGTGAGGTGCTGTTCCAGGGGCTACGGGATCTGGTGCCGTCGCAGTCGGAGGTGGAGGGTGCGCGGGCGGGGCGGGTGTGGAATGTGCCGGGCCGTAGCTTGGTGTTCACCGGACGCGAGGAGCTGCTCAGTGCGTTGCATGCCGCGTTAGCGGGTGAGCGTTCGACGGTAGTGGTGCAGGCTTTGCACGGGATGGGGGGGATCGGGAAGACCGCGCTGGCTATTGAGTACGCCCACCGTTATGGGGCTGAGTATGAGGTGGTGTGGTGGGTTCCGGCGGAGCAGCCTGCGGTGGTGGGTGATCGGCTGGCTGAGCTGGCTCAGGCGCTGGGTGTGGCGTCCGTGACAGATCCGGTGACGGTGGCTCTGGCTCGGTTGCAGGGGGTGTTGCGACAGCGGGATCGGTGGTTGGTGGTCTTTGATAATGCTGAGGATCCCGCGGTGTTGGCTCGGTATGTGCCCGGGGGGTGTGGGCATGTGGTGATCACGTCCCGGAATCCGGGGTGGGAGGAGCTGGCTACTCCGGTGAGCGTGGATGTGTTCGACCGAGGTGAGTCGATCACGCTGTTGCGCCGCCGGGTCCCGCGGCTGAGCGAGGGTGAGGCGGAGCGGGTTGCGGCGGCGTTGGGGGATCTGCCGTTGGCGGTGGCTCAGGCGGGGGCGTATCTGGCGGAGACCGCTACCAGTGTGGTGGACTACCTCACCCTGCTCACGCAGCGGACTATGGAGCTGCTGACCCGGGACGCTCCTCCGGTGAGCTATCCGGTGTCGCTGGCCGCCAGCGTGCAGATTGCTCTCGGCCGGTTGGGCACCCAGTCCCCCGCTGCGCTGATACTGCTCACGCTGGTCGCTTATCTGGCGCCGGAGCCGATTCCGTGGAGTCTGTTCACCACGCAGCCCGCCCAGCTCCCGGAGCCCCTGGCGAGGGTGGCCGGGGATCCGCTGAGCTTCGC
This sequence comes from Pseudonocardiales bacterium, assembly GCA_019247305.1. Taxonomy (GTDB): domain Bacteria; phylum Actinomycetota; class Actinomycetes; order Mycobacteriales; family Pseudonocardiaceae. Next base: position 12,586 of record JAFAPC010000022.1, on the reverse strand, counting down.
TGAGCTGATCCGGCTGCTGCGCCGCCACGGGCTGGCTCGGGTGGAGCCGACCACGGTGGGGTTGCATCGGCTGCTCGCCGCGATCGTGCGCGCCCAGGCTGACCCGCACCAGGATTGGCCCGCTCTGGTGGTGGGGCTGCTGCGGGCCGCAGTCCCGGTCGATGATCCGTGGCTTAACCCATCGGTCTGGTCGGCTTGGCGTGTGCTGGTGCCGCATGTGCTGGTCGCCACCGATGCTCACCGCACCCTCAGGGGGGTTGAGGAGGACCTGGCCTGGCTGCTCCACCACGCCGCCACCTATCTGCACACGAGGGGAGAACACGCCCCCGCCCGGGCGCTGTTCGACCGCGCCTTAGAGCTGCACCGCTCCACGCTGGGCCAGGACCACCCCCACACCCTGCTCTCGGCCTCCCACCTCGCTCTCGCCCTGTTGGAGTTGGGGCAGTATGAGTCGGCTCGCCAACTCGCCGAAGACACCCTCACCCGGATGCGCCGGGTCTTGGGCGAGGACCCCACCACCCTGCGCTCGGCCTACGTCCTTGCCCTGAGCCTGTGGGGGGTGGGGCAGTATGAGTCAGCTCGCCAGCTCGGCGAAGACACCCTCACCCGCTGCCGTCAGATCCTCGGCGAGGACCACCCCACCACCCTAATCTCGGCCTACGTCCTTGCCCTGAGCCTGTGGGGGGTGGGGCACTATGAGTCAGCTCGCCAACTCGGCGAAGACACCCTCACCCGCTGCCGCCAGATCCTCGGCGAGGACCACCCCACCACCCTAATCTCGGCCTACGTCCTCGCCCTCGCCCTATGGGAGGTGGGGCACTATGAGTCAGCTCGCCAGCTCGGCGAAGACGCCCTCACCCGCTGCCGCCGGGTCTTGGGCGAGGACCACCCCACCACCCTAATCTCGGCCTCCCACCTCGCCCTCGCCCTGTGGGGAGTGGGGCAGTATGAGTCAGCTCGCCAACTCGCCGAAGACACCCTCACCCGCTGCCGCCGGGTCCTGGGCGAGGACCACCCCTACACCCTGCGCTTGGTCCGCAGCCTCCCCTCCTCCGCTGCTGTCCTAGCGAATCGGGGTGAGGACGACCCAGGGCAGTCACCGGGACGAGTGACCCAGGTGTCAGGGCGATAGATGAACCGGCTCCTGGGCCACGGAGCGGGGCACCACGGTGCCACGTGTGATTCCCAGGGCTGATCCGGATGTTCGTGGCGGCGCGCCCCGACTGGCGTGGGGGGGCCGGCAGCCAAGCGAGTTAGGAACTAGCGGAGCGCCGCCACAGGCGGCGTGCTTGATCCCATAGAGGCGAATGGGCGAAGCGGAACCGCCTGGCGCTGCGGCTTGTGTGCATGCGCTAGGGCATCGCGGGCGAACTCAGCACCGTCGGGCGTGAGCCGGTAGAACCGCCGTCGCGCCCGCCCGGCCTCTGAGGGGTCGATCGTCTCGAAACGGCTTTCCAGCCAGCCAAGGTTCTCGAATTTATACAAGAGTGGATGCACGGTGCCGGATGCCAGGCCGACCGCCTTGCATATCTCCAGCCCGTACTTTTCGGCCGCCGGATCGGCAAGTAGCTCGCGCAGCACCAGCTGCGTCGCCCTGGTCATCCGTGGATTGTTCATGACGCCAACTCTAGACACGGTGTCTAGAGTTGGCAACTCGCGACGCGGTGCTCCCTCACTCCGTCGCAGGGGCGGCCCGCGCGACGCGTTTTTGTTGCTGGTAGCGATGCTGGTGGCCGCGCCCCGGTAGCACAGGTGGTGTGCAGTGCGGGCGAGGCCGGTTTCCGGGGTGGCGGTCCTCGATCAGTCACCGAACTCGCCTGCGCGCACCCCGGCGGTGAACGCGGTCCACTGCGCTGCGGTGAACATCAGTACCGGGCCGGTGTGGTCTTGGAGTCCCGCACGCTGCGGTGGCCGGTAGCCAGGTCGTCGGCCACTTCAACACAGGCAGCGCCCTGATCCATCGAAGCGACACGGACAGTGACCGCTCGGTAACGATTAGTCACAAATAGCCATATACTCGCGCCCGGCTGCCGTGCCCGGTCGGGCGTGCAGGTGGCGAGCGGCACGGTCGGGATCAGCCCCCGCATGACCGTGCCGCTTGCTTTTGAACGCGGAAGGCTACCGCCTACTTTCGGCCACCATGACCTCAACGGCGGTGGTAGCGCTAGCAAAGATAAGTAAGACAAGTCGGCGACCCAAGCTGGTCGCGACCGTCAGATCCGGCGGCACAGGGTGCGCGGCGTAGCCTTTTGTCACCTCCTCACCGATGCCCCGGGGTCGCTCCCCGGGGCATCGGTGAGGGGCTCGGTGAAAGGGGGGATCTTCGTGGACGCTGACGACGCGCGGACGATGGGCCAGCGGTGCGGCAGATCCGTTACAGCCGGCGTAAGTCGCTGCGGGTGGTCGCTGGCCTGGCGGGGATGAGTAAGTCGAAGCTGGACCGGATCGAGCGGGGAGAAGTCGCACTCGACAGGCGCTCGGACATCATCGTCCTGGCTGAGGTGCTCCAGGTTGCACCGAGCGAGCTGACCAGACAGGTGGAACCAACGACCGGCAACGGGGAAGGCCCGGCGGTGAAGGCGGTACGCCGTGCGCTGATCGCGGTCACCCACAATAACTCGGCCGGGCAGGCTATGCCGGTTGATGTGCTGCGCGCCCGGATCGAGTCGTTGGTGACAGATCAGCGCCGGTGCGATCACGAGGCGGTGGGTCGCGAGCTGCCCGCGCTGATCCGGGATCTGCATACCAGCGTGGACGCCGGGCGGGACGTCCGCGAGGTGCTCGCGATGGGGGTCCTCTTGCACGTCCAGGGCTCGCACGGGTTCCTCGGCGACATGGGAGCCTCCGGTGATCTGCGGTGATCTGCGGTGGCAGACTGCGACACTCGCCCGCCAGTTCGCCCAGGAACACGGTGGCGCTGAGGTCCTCGGGTTGGCCACCTTCGGTGCCGCTAACGGACTGCTGGCCGCTGGGGAGTTGGACGAGGCGCTAGCCGAACTGGACTCGGGATCGTGCCAACGACCACCGACACCACTGAGCAGCTTGACGGCATGCTCGCCCTGTCCCGGTCATTGGTGGCCGCCACAGACAAGCGCCTCGCGGATGTGGATACCCCGCTGGAGTACGCCGACGAGCTGGCGGCGCGCACCGGGGAGAGCAACGCCTACTGGCTGGGTTTCGGGCCTACCAACGTCGGGATGTGGCGCATGGGGGTGGCACTGGAAGCGCGCGACTTCGCTAAGGCCGTCAGTATCGCGGAGACGTTGCAACCCCACCCGGCGAGCGACCTACTGGGCCAATTACGGCCGGGCCCTAGCCCGGATCCGGGGACGCCAGGATGACGCCGTGCGGGCGTTGCGGCAGGCTGAGCTCATCTCACCGCCCCGGGTCCAGCGCAACCCCTTCGTCCGTGATGTGCTCGCTGAGCTGCTGTACCGGTCTCGTCGAAATGCCGTAGGCGTGGAGTTGCGGGAGATGGCCTACCGGGCTGGTTTGCCCGTGTAGCCCTCTGGGGGCGGTCCCATTAGCGGGACTACCCGCAGTGGTTGGTCGGGAATGGTTGCCGACCATGGGCGAGACCACCATCACCTCTGCCGGGAGTATCCGGCAGTTCTCCTCGCCGCGTTGGCGGCGGTCTTTGAGTTGTTGGCGTAGCTCCTGGATGTTCCACCGGGCGTGTCCTCCGGCGGTGATGACGGCCGGGGTGACGAGCCCGTGCTGCCACCAGCGCACGAGGGTGCTTCGGCGCTCGCGGTCGTGCTTCCGATCGGCCTCTAGTGGAGCTGTCCCCGGCGTCGGACTCCCAGGGTGTCCCACTCAGCACTTGTGGGGTTGGAGCCGTGTGGACGCCCACGTCATCGACCCGGACGACAAGCATCCTGCCCTGGTGTACCTCGCGCGGTGCGGGCATCGGTTGCTGAGCCGGACCACCCGGTACGAGGTCCCCCCGGGTTGAGCGGCCGGTGGTACTCAACAGAGGAGCTTGCCAAGCTGTTAGGCGTGGACGCGTCATCGATCCGACGCTGGCGTACGTCCCGTCCCGTGCAGGGCCCGCCGTTCGTCAAGTTGTCGTCCCGCGTCACTGTCTACAGCGCGCTGGACGTCGAGCGCTGGCTCCGCAGCCGACGCGTCGATCCTGGGAGGGCGGCCTGATGACTACTGCTCCTCCCCCGGTCGGCGTGTCATTATCAGCAGACGTCGAGCACCGGCCCGACCGCCGAGCACCGTTTCGGGCCCGAGTCCGGTGGGTGGACCCCGTGACCAAGCGTCGGCAGTCCAAGTCGGAGGCCTTCGAGACCGAACAAGCGGCGGTTGACTGGATCGCGGGCCTTCGACGCGCTGCGCTCGGCGGCGTTGATCCGACCGCGGCCACCATGAAGCTCGCTGACTACGGCGCGGCGTATATGACGTTGGCGCTGCGCGGCTTGGAGGCCAAGACGCTCGACCCGTACCTCTCCGGCTGGCGTAAACGAGTTGTCCCCGCACTTGGCCACCTCCCAGTACGCATGATCACCAATGGTGCTGTGGATCGGGCCGTGCACGGCTGGATCGCCGATGAGTGCAGCCGCTCGACGGTGAAGAACAGCCTGGCGGTTCTCGTGCGCGTGATGGAGCAAGCGCTCCGCGACGGAACCATCGACCGCAACCCCGCGCGGATCACCGGTTGGCAACGCGAGTACCAGCGGGCCGAGGACGAACTCGATGACCCACGTTCCCTCGCCCTGCCGGACGGGCCCGCGCTGACACAGCTCGCTGATGCGCTCGTTGCCCGGTCCACAGACCAGTTCCCGGGCTGGGGCCATGTAGTGATCTTCGCCGCATGCACCGCAGCCCGCATCGGCGAAGTGGCCGGGGTCCGGGTCGGCGACGTCGACACCTCCTCGTGGACCTGGATCGTCCGCCGCCAGACGACCCCCGCACCAGGCGGTGTGATCGACAAGGGAACGAAAAGCAAGCGCGCCCGCACCGTCCCCCTCATCGCCGAGGTCCGCGAACTCGTGACGAACCGGGTCGCCGCAGCCGGCCCCGACCCCAGCGCCCGGCTGTTCACCGGTCCGCGTAGTGGCCGGATCACCACCGCGGTACTTCGCGATGCGACCCATTGGGATGAGGTGGTGACCGCGCTCGGCTACGAGCATCTGCGTCGCCACGACTTAAGGCACACCGGCCTAACGTGGATGGCCGATGCCGGAGTCCCGGTGCACGTTCTGCGGAAGATCGCTGGTCACGGTTCGCTCACCACGACACAGCGGTACCTGCACCCCGACGCCACCTCGATCGCAGCCGCCGGCGACTCGCTGACAGCCTTCCTGAGTGCCCACCGGTCCCCACATGGTCCCCAACTGCGCATGGTCCCCACGGCAGCAAGATCGACTCAAAACAGGAAAAGGCCCGCTGACGTGGTATTTCGACCAGTATCAGCGGGCTCCGTGTTGGTCGGGACGACAGGATTTGAACCTGCGACCCCTTGACCCCCAGTCAAGTGCGCTACCAAGCTGCGCCACGTCCCGGCCACGCCCTCTCGGGTGCCTGCATAGCTTAGCGCAGTCGAGATGGCTACCGGAGTGCCACCACGTCGGTAAGCAATCGATACAGCGCCTCCGCGGAGGGCATGCCCTCCAGTCGCCGCCCGTCGACGAGAAACGTGGGCACGGTGGTGATCTCCAGCTCTCGGGCTCGGCGCAGCGCCAGCTGGTGGGTCTGGGCGTAGCGACCAGAGTCCAGCGCCGCGCGGAAATCACCGGCGTCGAGCCCGAGCTCCGCGGCGACGTCTGTGAGGACCTCCGGTTGCCCGATGTCACGCTGCTGCACGAAGAACGCCCGGAACATTCGTTCCGTGTAGCGCTGCGCCAGGCCGTGCTCCGCCGCATACGCGAAGCCCTCGAACGCGAGCCGACTGTAGGGCTGCGGCGACACTTGGGGTAACACGATCGGGACGCCCAGGCGCTCAGCCATCGGGTAAATCACCTGTTGCCAGCGCGACTGCAGGTCACCGCTTTCGGGCCGCAGCGTCGGCGTAGGTTCCGGCCGCAGCTCGAAGGGTTGCCAGGCAATCTGCGCGTCACGGCCTTCGACGGCATCCGCGAGGGGTTGCTCAGCGAGGTAACAGAACGGGCAGACGAAGTCAGCGAACACCTCGATCGTGGTGGGCACCCTACACCTTTCCGTCACGTCCTGGTCGTAGCTCCACCTTGCCTGCCTGGCGCGCACCGGCGCACAAGTCGTGACCGAAATCTCTGGGCTGGTGGTAGCCCGGGAGCCTTCAGCGCGACCGCCGCTCGCGGACCCGGACGCAGACGCGCACCGGGCTGCCGGTGAAGCCGAACGTCTCCCGGAGCCGTCGTTGGAGGAAGCGGCGGTACCCGGCCTCGAGGAAACCGGTGGTGAACAGGACGAAGGTGGGCGGCCGGATGCCGGCCTGGGTGGCGAAGAGCACCTTGGGTGCTCGGGCGGCGCGCACCGGCGGTGGCGTCGCCGCGATCACCTCGGACAGCCACGCGTTGAGCTGCCCGGTGGGCACTCGCCGGTCCCAGGATTCCAGGGCGGTGCGCAGCAATGGGGCAAGCTTGCCGACCGACCGTCCGGTGTGCGCGGAGATGTTCACCCGCTGCGCCCAGCGCACCCGGGCCAGATCGCGGTCCAGCTCCCGGGTCAGCTCGCGGCGGCGCTCGTCGTCGACCAGGTCCCACTTGTTGAAGGCCAGCACCAGCGCCCGCCCGGACTCGATCACCGAGGTGATCACTCGCTGGTCCTGCTCGGTGATCGGCTCGCTGGCGTCGATGAGGACGACCACCACCTCAGCGGCCTCAATCGCCGCCTGGGTACGCAAGGAGGCGAAGTACTCGGTGCCGCTCGCCGTCCGCACCCGCTTACGCAGGCCAGCGGTGTCCACAAACCGCCACGTCTGGCCGTCGAGCTCCACCAGCGAGTCCACCGGATCTACCGTGGTGCCGGCGAGCTCGTGCACCACTGAGCGCTGCTCGCCCACCAACCGATTGAGCAGGCTCGACTTGCCCACATTGGGCTTGCCGACCAGCGCGACCCGGCGCGGCCCACCGACGAGAGCGGCGGTGTCGCGCGGCGCGGAGGGCAACACCGCCAGCACGGCGTCGAGCAGATCACCCGTGCCGCGACCGTGCAACCCGCTCACCGGGTGTGGCTCGCCTAGCCCCAACGTCCACAGTGCCGCGGTGTCGGCGACCGCCCGTTCGTCATCCACCTTGGTGGCGGCCAGCACCACCGGAGCCGACGACCGGCGCAGCACCCGGGCCACCGCCTCCTCGGCCGCGGTCACCCCCACCGTGGCGTCGACCACCAGCAGAACCGCGTCCGCGGTGCGCATCGCGAGCTCCGCCTGCCCGGCCACCGCAGCCTGCAGACCACGCGCACCGGGTTGCCAGCCTCCGGTGTCCACCACGGTGAACCGGCGCCCGTTCCACAGCGCGTCGTAGGCCACCCGGTCCCTGGTCACTCCCGGCACGTCCTGCACCACCGCTTCGCGACGCCCCAGCATCCGGTTGACCAACGTGGACTTGCCCACGTTGGGGCGGCCCACCACGGCAAGCACCGGCTGATCCAGCGCCACATCCGCACCGGGGGCCATCCCCTCGACGTCATCCAGCGCCGCCCAACCGGCCTCCTCAGCGAAGATCTCCTCACCAGGAGCCAGACTGCTCATCACGCTCCCTCCGGTCGCCCTACAGGTGGCCGGCCCAGACAGCGGATCCGGTCCAGTTCGCTGACCAGCGTGGCCAGCCGATGACGCATCTCGTGGGTGGCGGCGACCAAGACCGCCCGTCCCTTGCCCGCCGGGACCGCGAACGGCTCGCCGACCAGGACATCAACCCGCGGCCGGAACCGTCGGTGGCGCCCCGGAGGTCGACGGGTCCCGCGGATAGCCACGGGCAGCACCCTCGCTCCCCCGGCTCGGGCCAGCCACACGGCGCCGTGCTGGGCGTTGGTCACATCACCCTGGCCACGTGTGCCTTCCGGGAACACCACCACCACCCCGCCGTGGCGCAGCACCCGGACCGCGGTGAACAACGGTGCGCGGTCAGCCTCGCCGCGGCGCACCGCCAGCTGCCCGATCCGGGGCAGGACCCAGCCCAGTGGCCCCCGGAACATCTCCTGCTTGATCAAGAATGAACTACGCCGTCCCACCAGCCCGTACACCAGCGGGCCATCGACCATCGCGCTGTGGTTGGCCACCACCACAAGAGGCCCGTCCGGGGGGATCCGCTCCCGGTGCCAGACCCGCAGGCGGTAACCGACGGAGAAGCACCAGCTCCCGATCCAGCGGGTGAAGCCCTGCAACCACGGCCAAGTGCCCGGTGGCGTTCTCGACTGCGACGTCCCCCGCGCTGCCGGCCCCGCTTGAGGCAGCTTCACCGGCGGCCTAAAAGTCACGTCCGGCTCCCGGCTGCCAGCACGATCAGCCCCCGGGCAACGGCCAGCTCGTGCAGCGTACCCACGACGGCATCGACGTCCAACGCGGTGGTATCCAGCTCGACGGCGTCGGCGGCGGCGCACATCGGCGAGGTCGCCCGGTTGGCATCAAACCGGTCCCGGCGCTCCACAGCGCGACGGACCTCGGCTACGTCATCGACACCGTCCTGCGCCGCTCGGCGCGCCGCCCGCTGCGTCGCGGTCGCGGTGAGAAAGACTTTCAGCGGCGCGTCAGGCACCACCACGGTGCCGATGTCTCGTCCCTCGACCACAATTCCGCCGCCGGCGGAGGTAGCCTCGGAAATGATCCGGCGCTGCTGCGCGACGAGCAGCTCCCGCACCTGGGACACTGCGGAGACCGGGCTGACCGCCCTCGTTACAGCCGGGCCACGGATCTCCCGCGAGACGTCCTCGCCGTCCAACAGCACGCAGGACACGTCAGGGTCAGTGCCCACCTCGATGTGGCACCGCGCTACCGCCTCAGCCACCGCAGTGGACGCAGCAGGGTCAACGCCGGCGCGCAGGACGCCGAGCGCAGCGGCCCGATACATCGCACCGGTATCCAGGTAGCGGGCCCCGAGCGAGGCCGCCAGCCGGCGGGCCACGGTGGACTTCCCGGTGCCAGCGGGCCCGTCCACCGCCACGACACCGCGCAATGCCTCAGCTTGCCGCACCCGGCTGACCTCCCAATTCGCTCCCGGACCCATTCTCCCCCGCCGCCGCTTTCGCCGCCGGCCCACACCCCCGCTCCCGGCGGGCAGCTACCGGCCGACCGCGCGGTTGAGGGCCGCTACCTCGGGACGGGAGAGCACCCGGACCGTGCCGGGGCGCTGCTTCCCGAGGCGGACCTCAGCGATCGCGGTCCGCACCAACCGCAGCACCGGGTGCCCGACCTCCGCGAGTAGCCGGCGCACGATGTGCTTGCGCCCCTCGTGCAGCACCACCTCCACGAGGGCTTTGCCGGGCAGCGCCTGGACGACCCGGAATCCCTCGACGGCCACCGGGCCGTCGTCACACTCCACGCCAGCCCGCAACGTCCGGCCCAGCGACCGAGGTACCGGACCGGGCACCTCGGCCAGGTACGTCTTGAGCACTCGGTAGGACGGGTGCATCAGCCGGTGCGCCAGCTCCCCGTCGTTGGTGAGCAGCAACAGACCCTCAGTGTCCGCATCCAGGCGGCCGACGTGGAACAGGCGCTGGGCCCGGTCGGCCACATAGTCGCCCACACAGGGCCGGCCACGGTCGTCGGACATCGTGGAGTGCACGCCGCGCGGCTTGTTCAGCGCCAGATACTCCAGTCCAGAACGCAGTTCTAACCGCAGGCCATCGACATGGATGACCGCGCGCTCGGGGTCGACCCGCACCCCCATCTCCCGCACCACAGCCCCGTCCACCTTTACCCGGCCCCGGGCGATCATTTCCTCGGCGCCGCGCCGGGACGCCACCCCGGCCTGGGCGAGCACCTTGTGCAGCCGGGGCAACGCCGCCGCCACATCCGCAGCCGCCGCGTCCGCGGACACCACATCCGCGGACGCCATCGCCGGCGTGGGGGGCCTCGCCTTAGCGGGGGACATCGTCGATCGTGTCGATGTCGGGCAGCAGCGGGGCAATCGGGGGTAGCTCCTCCAACGAGCGCAGCCCGAGCCGTTCCAGGAACAGCTCCGTGGTGCCGTAGCGTACCCCGTGGGTCTCCGGGTCACTCCCCCGTTCCTCGATGAGGCCGCGGGCCAGCAGCGTCCGTATCACCCCATCGACGTTCACCCCGCGCACCGCCGCGACCCGCGAGCGGGTGACCGGCTGGCGGTAGGCAACGACAGCCAGGGTCTCCAGGGCAGCGCGGGTGAGCCGGGCGCGCTGCCCGTCCAGCAATAACCGCTCCACGAACGGTGCGTACACATCGCGGGTGTGCAGCCGCCACCCCTGCGCCACCTGACGCAAGTCGATACCGCGTTTGGCGTCGGCGTAGCCATCCCGCAACCGTCGCAGCGCTTGACGGACCCGGGTCACCGGCTGACCCAGAGCAGCGGCCAACACGTCCTCGCTGGCCGGGGAGTCCACCACCAGCAGCAGCGCCTCCAAGGCCGCGTCCAGCTCCGCATCGCTGGACAGTGCCGGCAATGTTTCGGCCCTCGCTGTCTCGGCCCTGGCTGTCTGGGCCTTAGCGGATGGTTCCATGAGCGCGGTTTCGTTCACCGGTAGTCCTCGTCCCCATCTTGGTCCACCACAGCCCCATCCTGACTTACCGCGGCTGCCGCGGTGGTCTGCTCGCGCTCACCCGTCCATCGGACCCACAGCTCGCCCAGTGGGTCGGGCTGGTCGAAGACCACCACTGCGGCACGGTACAGATCCAGCAACGCCAGAAAGCGGGCGACCACCTCTCTGAGGTGTGCACAGTCAGCGATGAGACTGCGGAAACTCGCCTGACCAGCACGGGCGAGCCGGCTCCGGAGCAGCATCGCGTGCTCATGCACCGACACCCGGGGGGTGTGCAGATGCTCCAGCGACACCGACGGCGGCGGTCTGGGCCGAAACACCGCGGCTGCGGTCTCGGCGAACCGAGCGGCGTCGACGCCCAGTACCACGTCGGGCAGCAAACCGACAAACCGCTCCTCGATCGCCACCGACCGCGGGTACCGGCGCAGTGCCGCCGATTCCAGCTCGGCGAACAGGGCCGCGACCTGCTTGTACGCCCGATACTGCAGCAGCCGAGCGAACAGCAGATCCCGCGCCTCCAGCAACGCAAGATCGGCTTCATCCTCGACCTCGGCTGAGGGCAGTAACCGGGCCGCTTTGAGATCCAGCAGGGTCGCCGCGACGACCAGGAACTCGGTGGTCTCGTCCAGATCGAACGACTCGCCCAGCACCCGGAGGTAGGCGATGAACTCATCGGTCACCTGATGCAGGGCCACCTCGGTCACGTCCATCTGCTGCTGAGAGATGAGCTGTAGCAGCAGGTCAAACGGGCCCTCGAAATTCTCCAACCGCACCGTGAAGCGACCGGAGCCCGCCGGGACGGCCGCCGGCGGTGCCACCGGGGCCTCATCCGCAGGTCTCATCGGGCGATCACCTCGCGGGCCAGGGCGCGGTAGGCCATCGCACCGGAGGATTTCGGCGCCCACCGAGTGATCGGCTCGCCAGCGACGGTGGTCTCCGGGAACCGGACCGTCCGGCTGATCACGGCATCGAACACGGTGTCGCCGAACGCCTCCACCACGCGGGCCATCACCTCGCGGGCGTGCAGGGTGCGCGGGTCGTACATCGTGGCGAGGATGCCCGTGATCGTCAGCTTAGGGTTGAGCCGCTCGCGGACCTTGTCGATGGTGTCCATCAGCAGCGCCATCCCCCGCAGGCTGAAGAACTCACACTCCAGCGGGATCAGCACGCCGTCCGCGCAGGTCAGCGCGTTGATGGTGAGCAGACCCAACGACGGCTGGCAGTCAATCAGGATGAAGTCATAGTGCGGCACCAACGGCCGCAGGGTTCGACCCAGCGTCTGCTCCCGGCCCACCTCGGTGACGAGTTGCACTTCCGCGGCGGACAGGTCAATATTGCTGGGCAGCAGGTCCATGCCGGGCACCGACGTCGGCCGCAGCACGTCGTCCACGGGCACACCCTGCTCCATGATCAAATTGTAGATGGTGCGGTCCAGGTGCTGCGAGGCCACCCCCAGGCCGACCGAGAGCGCGCCCTGCGGGTCGAAATCAACGAGCAGGACCCGGCGACCGTACTCGGTGAGCGCGGCCCCCAGGTTGATCGTTGAGGTGGTCTTGCCGACGCCGCCCTTCTGGTTGCAGATCGCCACGACCCGGGCCGGCCCGTGCCGGTCCAGGGGGGCTGGCTGGGGCACCGCGCGGCGCTGACGGCCGGCCAGACCGGTCCCATCGAGCAGGGCCGCGTCGTCCAAAGCGCTGTCGTCACAAGCGCTGTCGTCGGCGACGATCGGAGGGGCCGGCACAAGGATGGGAGCATAGCTCCCGTGAGTGGCGATGCGAGCGATAACTCGCATCGCCACTCACGCGGCGCTAGCCTCTGGCCCGCGGATGGGCGCTCGCGTAGACCTCACGCAGGTTATCCACGGTCACCAGGGTGTAGATCTGCGTCGTGGTCACCGAGGCATGCCCGAGTAGTTCCTGCACCACCC
>JAFAPC010000012.1 GCA_019247305.1 Pseudonocardiales bacterium | reverse complement strand
GTGAACAGCCACTCCGGGCAGTTCGGTGCCCAGATGCCGACCCGGTCCCCCTTGCCAATCCGGGCGGCCAGCAGCCCGTGCGCCATCGCGTCGACCTCGGCGCGCAGCTGCGCGTAGGTCAGACACCGGCCGCTCGGGCAATCCACCAACGCCTGCCGGTCGGGCCACCGCGCGACCGTACGGTCGAAGTTGTCCCCGATCGTCTCCCCCAACAGCGCGACATTGGAGACTCCCGAATCATATGAGGCAGCAATCACAATCTCCTCCCCGCCCACGCGCGGTCTTATGGATCCTTGGGCATCTTTCCCCAATTGTCACGCAGCAGGGTGTCCTGCAGCGCGGACTGGCGCAAGCATTCAGGAAGGAGATTCAGGCGTGCTGCGGGTAGACGGCGACGTCAGCGGCTTTGACGAAGAACCAGACGTCGGCGCCGGGGTGCAGACCCAGCTCCACGGCGGCGGCCGGGGTGAGCTCCGCCGCCAGCCCGCTCACCCCGCGCACCCGGACCAGCGTGCCGCCCGGCTCCAGGGCTGCGACTCGGTCGTGCACCACATTGCGCGGGCTGCCCTGGGGTTCACGACCCTGGGGTTCACGACGGGGCGGATCTACCGAGACCGCCACCGCAGCAGGGGCGAACACCGCGACCGCCGCGGCACCCGGACCCGTCGAGTCGGAGAGGCCGGCTAGTTCGGTGCCGTCCGCGGTCCGCAACCCGCCGACCGTCGCGGTACCGGATACCAGGTTCAGCCCGGCTAATCGCGCGGCGAACGCGCTGCGCGGCCGGGTGAGCACCTCATGCGTCGGACCCTGCTCCACTACCCGGCCACCGTCGAGCACCACCACCCGGTCCGCAAGCATCAGCGCGTCGATCACCTGGTGGGTCACGATGAGGGCGATCCGCTCGGTGAGCACCGTGACCAGCAGCGACCGCAATGCGGGCGCCAGCTCTACATCTACCGCGGAGAGCGGCTCGTCCAGCAACAGCAGCTCGGGGTCTGCCGCCAGCGCTCGGGCCAGCGCGACCCGCTGCGCCTGCCCGCCGGACAGCCGTCCGGGACGGCGCGGGGCGAACTGGGCCGCGTCCACCTGGGTGAGGTGCCGCCGCGCCACGTCCCGGGCTGCCCGCCGACTCTTCCCGGCGGCACGCGGCGCGAACGCGACGTTGTCCAGCACCGACAGATGCGGGAACAGCAGCGGCTGCTGAGCCAGCAAGCCGATCCGCCGGCGGTGCGGCGGCAGCGCCACCCCGGCAGCAGTGTCCGTGAGCACCCGGCCTTCCAGCACGATCCGTCCGGTGTCCGGACGCAGCAGGCCGGCGACCGCGGAGAGCAGGGTGGACTTGCCGGACCCGTTGCGTCCTAGCACCGCAACCACCTCGCCCGGCGCCACGTCCACCGTGGCGTCCAGCGTGAAGTCGCCGCGGCGCAGCGCGACCTCGACGTGCAGTCCCGTGCTCACCCCAGGCCCTCCGCCGAGCGCGGTCGGGCCACCGCGACCACCACGATCGCCACGACCACGAGCAGCAGGGACAGCGCGATCGCCCCGTCGACGTCAGTCTCCTCCCTGAGGTAGACCTCCAGCGGCAGTGTCCGGGTCACCCCCTGCAGGCTGCCAGCGAAAGCGATCGTGGCCCCGAACTCGCCCAGGCAGCGGGCGAAGCTGAGCACCATGCCGGAACCGAGACCGGGCAACACCAACGGGACGGTGATCCGGCGGAACACTGTCCAGGGTGTCGCGCCGAGGGTCGCCGCGATCACCTCGTAACGCTCCCCGCCGGTCCGCAGCGCCCCCTCCAAGCTCACCACGAGGAACGGCATCGCCACGAACGTCTGCGCCAAGATCACCGCTGTGGTGGTGAACGGAACACGCACACCGAACGCCACATCCAGGGCGTACCCAGCGAACCCGCTGACCCCCAGCAAGTACAGCAACGCCAATCCACCGACCACCGGCGGCAGCACCAGCGGCAGCAGCACCACCGAGCGCAGCAGCCGAAGCCCTGGGACCGATCCGCGGGCCAGCACCACCGCCAGTGGTCCGCCGAACAGGATGCACAGCAGGGTGGACGCTGCTGCGGTGCGCAGCGAGAGCTCCAGCGCGGCGCGCGCCGATTCGCCGGTGACCAACTCGCCGAACCGGGACCACGGCGCCCGCACGACCAGCCCGATCACCGGCAGTACGATCAGCCCGAGAGCCGCCAGCGTAGGCAGCCACAGCACACCGGGTAGCCCGGTGCGGACAGTGTGCGGATCCCTGATCTGGGTCACGCGGGGGTCACGGTCGGGCCCGGCCCGACGTTACGCCGGGCCAAATCCGGCGGCAGCGAATTGCTGTTGCACGGCAGGACTATGGATGAAGGCCACGAACGCCTGCGCCAGCTGGGGATGTGGGGCGTTGCTGATCACGGCGATCGGGTAGGTGTTGACGGCGGTCTTGGCCTCCGGGAAGTTCACCTCCTGGACCTTTCCCCCAGCGCTGCGGGCGTCCGTGACGTAGACCAGCCCGGCATCGGCGACCTTGGCCTCCACCTTGGACAGCACCGAGAGCACGTCCTGCTCCTCGCTGGCCGGATGCAGCATGATCTTAGTATTCTGCTCGATCTCTCTGGTGGCCGCGCCGCAGGGCACCGGCGGGGCGCAGACCACCTCGGTGACGCCTGGTTTGGCCAAGTCGGCGAACGAGTGGATGTTCTTCGGGTTGCCCGGGGGCACCACGATGGTGAGCACGTTAGTGACGAATGGCTGCGCCGCGCCGGCTATCTTCCCGGCGTTAGCCACCACCATCATCTGCTTCTGATCGGCCGACGCGAAGACGTCAGCGGGCGCGCCGTTGATGATCTGCTGAGCCAGATCCGAGGAGCCACCGAAGCTGAACCGCAACTCAGCGCTGGGGTTAGCGGCCTCGAACTGCGGTTTCAACGCGGTGAACACGTTCGTCAGCGACGCCGCCGCCAGCACCGTGACCGGCACCCGCGCACTGGGGCTTTGCCCGCTCTGGGCGTTTGCACAGCCGGCGAGCGCCAGCGCGGTCGCCAGCCCTACCGTCACCAACCGTTTCATTCACGTCCTCCTGGAGTCTCGACCATGACCTGGGTCGACTTCACAACAGCCACCGCAAGTACCCCCGGCACGAGCCCCAGTTCCCGCACTGCCTCGCTGCTCATCAGTGAGACCACCCGGTGTGGTCCGCACTGGATTTCCACCTGTGCCATCACCTGGTCGACGATCACCTCGGTGACCAGCCCCACGAACCGGTTGCGCGCTGATCGGTCGACCAGGGAGGGGTCGCGGGTGGCGTGTGCCTGGGCTTTGGCGAACGCCGCCAGCTCCGCCCCGTCCACAGCCTTGCGACCCCCGGCGTCCCGGATCGCGGTCAGTTGCCCGGAATCCGCCCAGCGCCGAACGGTGTCATCGCTTACACCGAACAGCTCAGCGACCTCTGACATCCGATAGTGCGGCACGCCGCGGAGAATACCTCCGCAACGGCGGTAAGGAAACCGGGAGCGCCCTGGCTATTGAGCCCCCACCGACGTCAGGACTACGAGTAGATTCTGCGTTATGCTCCTATTCTGTTCTCCGAGGAGATGAGCCGATTTGAGAGGGCCAATGCATGGCCAGCGCAACTGTGGTAACCGGGCAACTGTAATGACCGTGCAACTATGGTGACCGTGCGCTACTTCGCGGCGGCCCGCGCCGCTGCGGGCCTGCCGAGTGAGGACATCGACGTCGGCGACGGCGCCACGGTGGCCGACGCGCTCGAGGCCATCGCCGCCCGACACGGGGAAGCGCTGCGCAGGGTGCTAGCCGCCTGCAGCGTTCTGGTTGATTCGGTCGCGGTGCGAAACCACACCACGCCCCTGCAACCCGGCGCGCACCTGGATGTCCTACCGCCATTCGCTGGCGGCTGAGCACTCACGGCGGATCGCCAGCACTCTCAGGGACAGTTGACCCACTCCTGCGAGCCGTCGGCGAACTCTTGACGCTTCCAGATCGGCAACTGCAGCTTGATCTCATCGACCAGCGCTGCGCACGCCGCGAACGCCACCCCGCGGTGGGCTGCGGACACCGCGCAGGCCAGCGCGGAGTCGCCGATCGCCAACGGTCCGACCCGGTGGCTGACGGCTAAGGCGAGCACCTCCGGATGGGCCGCGGCGACCTGGCGCGCCACTCGGTTGATCACATCCTCCGCGCTGGGATGGCTGGAGTACTCCAGCGCTTGCACCTCCCGGCCGCCGTCATGGTCGCGGACCACGCCGGAGAAGCTCACCACTGCGCCAGCGGCCGAACACGCCACCAGACGTTCATGTTCGGCGATATCCAACGGATCCTCGGTGACGACCGCGCGAAGCACGACATCCGAGGGGCAGCGGAGCCTCTCGCGGCTGTGCTCCTCGCTGAGTTCACCGCCAGGTGCGTGCTGGGGCCCTAGTGTGTGCTGGGGCAGAGTGGGCTGGCCGGTTCCGCTGCCGACGTGATCTGCACCGTGTAGCTGCTCGATGGCGTGGTCAAGGACCCGGTCGAGGACAGCCAGACCGTCCCGGACTCCACCGGTGGAGCCCGGCAGGTTAACCACCAGCGTACGACCGGCCACTCCAGCCAGCCCGCGGGAGAGCACTGCCGTGGGCACCCCGGGCAACCCGGCCGAGCGGATCGCATCCGCCAACCCCGGCACGCGCCGATCCAACAGCGGCTCAGTAGCTTCCGGGGTGCGATCGGTGGGGCTGATGCCGGTACCGCCGGTGGTCAGCACGACATCGACGGCGTCCGCCACCGCCACCGCCACCGCATCGCGCACCGGTGAGCCGTCCGGCACCACGACCGGCTCCGGGGTCTGATAGCCACGCTGGATCAACCACTCGACGATGAGGGGGCCGGTGCGGTCGGCGTACACCCCGGCGGCGGCACGGTTGGACGCCACCACGACCACAGCGCGACGGGTCAGCGCCGGCTGGGTCGGCGACTCAACCACCGGCGGCTGGGCCGACGACTCAATCACCGTCGGTCGGGTCCATGAGCCGGTCTTGCCCCCGAGCTTGCGCTCCACCCGCACCGCGTCGAGCACGGCGGCGGGGTCTACTGCCTTAATCATGTCGTGCAGCGCGAGCCCGGCCACCGTGACCGCAGTGAGCGCCTCCATCTCCACGCCTGTGCGGTCAGTGGTGCGGACCGTGGCGGTGATCTGCACCTCGGAACCCGAGGTGTGCAGGTCCACCGTCACCCCGGTCAGCGAGAGCGAATGGCACAACGGGATCAGCTCAGGCGTTCGCTTGGCCGCCATGATTCCCGCGATGCGGGCGGTGGCCAGGGCATCGCCCTTGGGTAGCTGCGCGTCGCGCAGCAGCCGGACGACCTCTTCGGTGGTGCGCACGACTCCCGAGGCGACTGCCTCCCGCGCGCAGGCGTATTTGTCTGAGACGTCGACCATCCGGGCCGTGCCATGATCATCCACATGGGTCAGCCGCACCTCGGAACTCACCCGTTGATCCTACGACCGCAACCGCCGGTGACGGCGGGTGTATACGCGCTAGGGGCTGGCACGCAGATCCGCGTGCCAGCCCCTAGCGTCGGTGTGTCGGTCAGCTCAGTGCGTGACCGGCAGGTGGGCCTCCACCGGATGCGGTGGCGGAGCCTGTTCCTTCGGCGGCGCTTGGTGGTACTCGCGGTGCTCTTCATGGCAGCTGGCAGAGGCGATCACGATCTCCTCCAGCGCTTCACGGCTGTCCTTGGGGGTCTCCAGACCCCGGTTGAGCACCTTGAGCTCGCTCAGCAGGTCTGCGGCGGTGGGAGCGGACCCCGCTGGCGCGGACGACTTGGCGTGGGCAGACTGCAGCTGGTCCATGGTCGGGACCTTCAGCTGCTTGGGCGCCAGATCCCGAAGAAGGTTGAGGTCCTTCGGTGAGATCGCCTGACCGTGCACGTCACCGGGCAGCAGTCGGATCACCACAGCATCAACGGTGAGCTTGTCGTGGTCGCGGTGCTGGCGGTTGAACTCAACCTTGACCACCGGCGAGAGGTCCAGTGTCTGGCCCGAGTACGGCGAGGACTTGCCCTCGCTGTCCGTGGTGATGATCGAGGACTCACCGTGCCCGTTGTCACAGGTGGCCTCGATGACCTTCAGTTTCAGCCCGAGGACGTCAACCTTGACAGCCGTCGCCTTAGACCGGAAACGCTCAGCCTCGGCCTTGAGCACCCCGACGTAGATGCCCTTCTCATCTGGCCCCGGCACCTCAAGCACTGCCTTGTGACCGTCAGCGGGCGCTGTCACAAATGGAGTCGGCGAGATGGGGAGCAAGCCTTTTGCGGCGAGCCCGAATGCCGAGGCGGTGGGCTCTTCGCCAGCGGAACCGGACAGGGTCCCCAGCAGCAGGGCCGCGACGGCGGTGGCCGCACCGACGCTGGCCGCACTGGCGCCGGCGAGCTTCCTACTGTTCACATGCTGTCCTTTCATTCGTTTCAGTTCTCGTCAGTCCTCGTCAATGAGCACGAGCGTCCCCAGGGGAACTTCTGTCAGTTGCTGAAGCGCATCCTTGGGGACCCGGATACAACCATCGCTAGAGCGGGTACCGAAAACGTTGGCCGTGGGCCAGGTATGGATGGCGACGGTTCCTGGGCCACCACCAAAACTATCCAGAGTGGGACTGTGGATACCCAACGGCAAGATAACCGGCGAGTATCGCTGCGCGGTGTCACTGAACGAACCGAGCAGAAAGGTACGCCCCGCCGGGGTGGGAGCGGAATCCTTGCCGATGCCGACCGTCCAGTTACCTCGGCGCTGGCCCCCCTTGAACAGCTCCATGCTGAGGGAACGAAGGTGTACCCGGATCAGATACGGGGTGATGGCACGATCGAGTGCAGTATCGGTTATCCAACCCACCGAGCCGTTGGGACGCGAGGGCAGGAGCACCTGCACCCAACCGGGTTGCTGGACGATCGCTGGCAGCCAGGTGTCGCCGATCTGGTGCGGCCCGAGCCTGGCGATGGGAGCGCCGCCGGGGGCGGCATACACCACGATCTCCTGCCTCGGGTGGACCACGGTGCCGTCGGTGGGCGTCAGGGGACCAGGGTCGCGCGGCGCGGAGTTGATAACGGTGTAGGTGGTGCTCAGCATCAAGACTGTGGGGTCAGCCGGGAGCATCGCGGGCGGGATCGTGGTGGTCGCCACCGGCGCCTTAGGCGCTGGCACAGCCCTGCGGGGCTCCTCAGCTCCCTTCGGAGCCGCAAGGGCCACCACAATCATCACCAGCACGACCACGGCAACCCCACCGACCGCGCACGCGATCAGGTACGGACGCTGGAGCAGTCGGAACGATCCGGAAGGACGTTGAGCCATAACCTCGGTGGTGTCGGACGAGCGGAACTAGTCGCATCGCCCTCCCCGAACGGGCGATCCCGCCCGGGCCAATGGCACTGTCACATCCATGCGGGATGTCCACTGAGAAATATCCACTGTGGATATCCGCTGTGGAACATCCGTCTGGGGCCGTGCGGTGTCGGCACCCTAACGGAGACGTCGACTCCGGCCTGAGGGGACCCCGCTACTCGGTGTCGCTCCGGTTGATCTCGGTATGCGGGTGCTGGTAGGAAAGCTGCTCCGGCGGCAGCGGGAAGATCACCTCCCCGAACGGGGACAGCGCGCCCTGAAGTGGGGCGGCAAGCTCGCTGACCGGGTGGTCCTCTTCTGACCAGCTTGGCCAGGTTGGGTCGATGCGGTCGGTGCGCTTGGCCACAGTTCCTCCTGCCAGCAATACGTCCATTATGCCCGATTATGCCCGATGCCAGCGCCGGCTAATCTCTAGTGTGACCGGTGGTGTCACGCGATATGCCGGAAGGCTCTCGCTACTCTGGAGCAGATGCCCAGCACCGCACTTGCTGACTGGCTACGCTCCCGGGACGACGACACGCTGGCCCAACTCCTGCGCGCCCGCCCGGACCTCGCCGTGCCCGCTCCGGCCGATTCGAGCGTACTGGCCACCCGAGCCGGGATCGCGACCTCAGTCGCCCGGGCCTGCGCGGCCCTCGATCGATTCACCTTGGCGGTGCTCTCCGCGCTGGTGATAGCCGATGCTGACACCGCACCGGTGCCCCGCCAGGCCCTTGAGCGCCTCCTCGGCCGGGACGTTCCCGCCGAGCGGATCCAGCAGGGTCTCGACGTGCTCCGGGGCCGCGCCTTGGCCTGGGGTGACGATCAGGCGCTCGCGGTCGTGCCGGCAGCACGCCAGGTCATCGGACCCCACCCGGGCGGCTTGGGTCGCCCTGCCCCGGATCTCGGGGACACCGACATCAACGCCATGCTGGCCGGGCTCGCCGAGGATGAGCTGAAAATATTGCGGGTGCTGGCCGCTGGGCCACCGGTCGGTACCAGCCGGGACGCCCTCGAGGTGCTCCCGCTGCGCCAGGCCCGCACGCCGGTAGCGCGCCTGCTGGCCCGGGGTCTGCTGCGGCGGGTCGACGCTGACACCGTCGAACTGCCCGCGCAGGTGGGTCTGGCGCTGCGCGGAGACCAGCCGCTGGGCACTCTTGAGCTGGACGAACCAGAGCTGCCCACGCGGGCGCACGATCCGTCCCTGGTGAACTCGACCGCGGCGGGCGCGGTGCTTGATCTCCTGCGCCACACCGAGATGCTGCTCGCCGAATGGTCGGCGGATCCTCCCCTGATGCTGCGCTCCGGCGGTCTGGGCGTGCGAGACGTGCGACGCACGGCGCGCCTGCTGGACGTCGATGAGGCGAGAGTCACGTTGATCGCCGAGGTCGCCGTCGCCGCTGGACTGATCACCTGGACCGACGAGGCAGCAGGTTCGCAGCTGTGGTTGCCTACCGTTGCCGCCGATTCGTGGCTCGCTGCGCCGCCGCGGCTGCGCTGGGCCGCGCTCGTGCGCACCTGGTTCACCTTGCCCCGGCTACCCGGACTGGCCGGGACACGCGACAGCAAAGATCGGCCGCTGGCCGCGCTGTCTGAGGAGTTGCGATCGCCCAAAGCCCCGGCCCGTCGGCGCCGAATCCTCCGAGTGATCGCCGAGCTGCCCGCCGGCCACGGTATCCAGCGACCTGGAGAGCTCGCCGCCGTGCTGGCCTGGCGGGCGCCGGGCCAGCACGGCCGACGAAGCGAAGAGGTGGTCGGCTGGACCGTGCAGGAAGCCACCGCCCTGGGCGTGCTCGCGCTGGGGGCGATGTCCTCGGCCGGGCGGGCGCTGCTGCGCGACGGCGCGACGATCGCGGCGGCCGTCCTGGATACTTCGCTGCCCCAGCCAGTGAGCCACGTGCTGGTGCAGGCCGATCGTACCGTGGTGGCACCGGGGCCGTTGGAGCCTGAGCTGGCTCGGGAGATCGGGCTGGTGGCGGATGTGGAGTCTGCGGGTGGCGCCACCGTCTACCGGGTCACCGAGGACACTGTGCGCCGGGCACTGGACGCCGGCCGCAGTGCCGCCGACCTGCACGAGCTGTTCCGAACCCGCTCGGCGACCCCGGTGCCGCAGTCACTGAGCTACCTCATCGACGATGTGGCCCGGCGGCACGGGCGGCTGCGCGGTGGTTCCGCCGCCGCATTTCTCCGGTGCGACGATGAGGTGTTGCTCACGGAACTCCTGGCGCATCCCGTCGCCGTGCGCTGTGAGCTGCGCCGGCTTGCCCCGACCGTGCTGGTCAGCCCGTTGTCGCTGGCTGTGCTGCTGGAGGAGGTGCGCGGCGCCGGTTTTCTCCCGGTCGCTGAGGGGCCTGATGGCCAGGTGCTCGACCTGCGCCCCGGACCCCGCCGGACCAAGGTGCGGACCCAGCCACCCCCTCATGCCCCCGTACCACCAGCGCCCTCAGCGGAGCAGCTGAGGGCGCTGGTGGCAACGGTGCGAGCCGGCGACGCCGCGGCCGCCACCCGGCAGTGGCCTGCGATAGGCAACGTCGCGGTGTCCAGCGGTGACACGCTGGAGGTGCTGCAGGGCGCTGCCCACGCCGGCACCAGCGTCTGTATTGGCTACGTGGACTCCTACGGCGTGGCCAGCAAGCGGATTGTGCAACCGGTGAGCGTCGGTGGCGGCGTCCTGGAGGGCGTCGACCGCTCCACCGCGCAGCTGCGGCGCTTCCCGCTGCACCGAATCACCTCAGCGACGGCCATGTCAGAGTGACCCACAGTAGCCAGTGGCCCATGCCTCGGTCAGACAATCGTCGAAGTGGGCGGCGGCGAAGCTGGCGGTGCCCGGTACGTTGCCGAACCGGCGGTGGCTGTGTGCCGAGACCGCCAGCATCGGGATTTATTCCTCCGGGCGCTTGGCCACGACCATGAGGTAGCCGAATTCTGGGATATCGGCCATGTCCGCTGTGTCGAATCGGTCAGCCGCCTTGTCACCAAACGTAGTCTCGAAGTCCGGTTGCGCTTGGTTCATACGTGCCGAAAACCACGCTTGGTTCATGTGTGCCGAAAACCAGAGGAAGCTCTTGCGGAGGGTCTGCTCGCTGATGTCCAGGATCTCCTCGAACCATAGTCCCGCGCGCCGGAGCATGGGTGGATAGTCCTCGGCTTGCACCATGGTCGACATGAAGGAGCTGTGAAACCGGTCCACCGTGGGCTGCTTGGCGGCGGGGATCGGTGCACGTTCGAACCAGTCGGTCAGGACTAGCCGGCCTCCCGGCCGGAGTACCCGACAGATCTGCGCGAGCACCTGTCCACGGTCTGGCATGTGCAGGATTGACTCAAGCGCGATGACGGCGTCGAAGGACTGCGCCGGGAACGGCAGTTCCATCGCGTTTGCCTGCTGGAACACCACCCGGTCAGCGAGTCCTGCCGATTCCGCGAGGGAGTTGGCGAGTTTGACCTGTTCCTGGCTTACCGAGATACCGGTCAGCTGGGCACCGGTGAGCCGGGCTATCCGCACACCAGGTCCGCCGATCCCGCACCCGACATCAAGGACGTGGCTGTCGGCTCCGATCTTCAACTTCTCGGCCATCACGTCGGTCAGCCGGTCGGTCGCTTCCTCGGCGGGAACCTCACTGTCGGGGCTATCCCAGTAGCCGACGTGCAGGTTGTCACCCGGCTTCGTTGCGGCGATCACAGCTAAACGATCATAATGGTGACCAACCTCATCGGGTACCGGTGTGAGAGCGGATTCCTTCTGTGACATGATATTCCCTTCTGTGGCATGGTGTTACCCTGGAGCTGCGCCCGGAGATGGGGGCAGCGGGGGTGTGGGCGCCGAAACTGGCGTACTCGGGGAAGATGCGGCGCCATTCGAGGCGGAAGCCGAGTGCCCAGTCGGCGTTTCCATAGCGATCGGACAAACCGTTGCGGTAACAGGCGGTCAAAGTGACCACAGCTCCATGTATAGAACGTAGTCGTATCCGTCGATGGCCGGGAAGAGCCTCCGCAAGCAAAGCCAAGCCTACTACCTTATGGTCATTCATGGGGAGCGTGGACGTCGCTTCCGGGCTAGCCCTGGTGGCCTTTTCTTCCAGTTCCGAACCAGCCTCCCCGAAGGGGCCTAATCAGAACGTCAGGAACTCGTAAATTACGGCATGTCGACGGATGCAGCTGCCAGCGACGCGGTCAATGGAGTACAATGCCAAATGTTCAGCGTGCTGGGTACGCGGATAGCTGGTGGGCGATTTCGGTGATGACGGGTGGGCGTAGGATCGGTGAGGTGCCGCTGAGCAGGTTGCGCTCGGCTATCTCCAGCAGCAGAGTGATCTTCGGTGTGTCGTGTCGGTAGGCGAACGAAGCTCCGGTAGGAGAAGCGTCTTTCACAGACCTTTTTGCTACCGGAGCGTCGTTGCTGGTTCATCCTGCCATTGCCCGTTGCCGAGTCGTATGCGACGGTGGTGGAGGGGTTGTCGTCGGGGTCGGTGCCTGGCTAGCCGAGCAGGCCGGGCTCAGCGAACCGGTCGGCGCGGGCAGGTGAGGATCACAGATTGGTCGCCGTCGCGGTCGACGCCGCCGGTATCGACCTGGCCCACGCGGTGATCACCGCGGACGCTCTGTCCGCCCAGCGCGACCACGGCCGGATCATCACCCGCACCATCCAGGTCCGACCCGCCCCGCCAGACCGCCTTCCCGCACGTCAACCGGGTCTGGCTGGTGGAACGCTACGTCACCGGCCAGGCCGGCACCCAATCCGGGATCACGGCGCTGGGCGTGACCAGCCTGACCACCAGCCGCGCCGCGCCCGAACGACTCGCCGGGCTCATCCGCGACCACCGACCTCCCCGGGAGACAAAAGAGACTGATGAGATAAGCGCAAGACGATATGACCGTTGGCCCTCGACCGTGTTCCGGTGCGGTGCTTGCTGAGTGATGAGCTGAGTCGGGTCAGCTCGGTTGGGGTTCCGGGGATCTGTGCTCTCTAGCACAGCAGCGCCGGTACGATCACGGAACTGCTTACCCGGGCAAGCCGGCTTGGTGAGGCGTGGTTAACCCTCGTGATCGCGCCTGTGGATGTGGAGGCCACCGTGGCAACAGATCCCTCACCCAGCGACGACTGGCCGACGCCGCTCGCTGTGCAGCTCGCAGCAGAGATCAGGAGGTGGCGCAAGGCTGCGGGGTTCAGTGAGCCCCACTTGGCTGGATTGATCCGGTTCAGCCGGCAATACGTCTCCCTCGCAGAGCGACCCCGACGCGGTCTACCCTCCGCCGCGCTGGTCCAAGCCATCGACGACGCGGTCGGAGCCGGCGGCGAACTGGTGGCGCTGCGACAACGAGCTTACGATGAGTGGAAAGCATCCAGACCCGGCGCCGCTAGCGCGACGGCGTCAGCCGAGCGCGAGTCGCACGGCTCGGCGGATCCGGTGGAGGTGGAGGCCACGAAACGCCGCGAACTCCCCGCCTCCGCCGCCGCGATCACCTTCGGCGCCACCCTCGACCAGCCCGTAGGAACGATCATCGCAGCGGCAGAGCAGCCGCAGGTCCCGACCCAGGTTCGACCGGGAGACGTGCGACACGTGCACAGCGCGGCCCAGTGGCTTGAGGACTGGGATTATGCGGCGGGCGGTGGGGCGGTGCGTCCGCACGCGCTCGCTGCGCTGCGCTGGGCTACCGCCCTGCGCGAGGCATCCTGCACTCCCGCGGTCCGCCTCGAGCTGGAAGCCGCGGTCGCGCGTCTTGCAGACACCGCCTCCTGGGTGGTGTTCGATTGCGGCGATTATGCGGCCGCGCGGTCGCTACTCCTGCTCGGTTTGCACGCGGCCCGGGAATCCGGCGATCTGGGCTTGCGAGGATCGATCACGATGCATTTGGCCTTGCAAGAAATCCACACCGGCAACTGGATAGGTGGGGTGGAGCTCACGCAGCTCGCGTCCACCGCATCCGAGGCATTCACCCCCAACATGATGGCGAGGCTGCACACGGTGAATGCTCTGGGCTACGCCGGCAAGCAGGACACCGCCCAATGCCATCGGAGTATCGAAGCGGCGACCAACACCTACCAGCCCGACTCGCTGGCGAATGACCCGCCCTGGCTGCAGTACTTCACTCCGGTCACCCTGGAGGGAGACCTCATCAAGGCGAGATACAACTTGGCGCTCGGGGCTGCTGAGGTCGGCGACCGCGCCGCCGACCGGCTCGCCGTGATCGAACGCCTGTCCACCGTTTTCACGCAGATTCCGCCTGAGCGAGCGCGCAACAAAGCCATCACGGCGACCCGGCTCGCCACCTTGCTCTACCAGGACAGCGAGCAGGACGCCGCGCAACAGATGGCGGAGCAGGCGATCAGCCTCGCCGAACACATCCACTCGGCCCGGCTGGCCACCGACCTTCACGTGCTCCTGGAGACCATGCCTGCCGGAACCGGCCACGACGACCTGCGTCATCGCCTGTCCGCCGTGCTCACCGAGATGGCCTGAGGCGCTACGAGCGCGAGGTGGCTTGCAGCTGGGCGCGCAACTCAGGAGTCAGCAACTTGCCCGCCCGGTCAACGAGCAACGTCATCTCATAGCCGATCAGACCAATGTCACAGCTCGGCGAGGCCAGCACCGCGAGACTCGACCCATCGCTGATGGCCATCATCAAGACTAGGCCGCGCTCCATTTCCACAACAGTCTGCACAACCCCACCCGCATCGAAACATCGCGCCGCACCCTGGGTCAGGCTCACCAAACCCGACGTGACCGCAGCGAGCTGGTCAGCGCGGTCCCGGGGCAACCCGCGGGAGGAGACCAGGAGCAGGCCGTCGGCGGAGACCACGACAGCGTGCGCCACCCCGGGCACCTGCTGCACGAAGCTGTCCACCAGCCAGCCGAACTGGCTGGGCTGGACCGGGTGCTGGGGTACTGCTGTCGTCACTGCTGATTCTCCTCCGCAGGTCGCTGGTCGAGGGGGCGCTGCATCATGCCGCTCCAGGCGAGCGGCTCGTCAGGATCGATCCGGGCGTGCCGTCCGACGCGTAATCCGCGCTGGTATCTGCTCAGCCGGCCGCGCACCGCATCTGGGGTACGGACCGGGCCAGCGGGCGGCGGTGTCGGCTGAACGCGGTCATCCGCACCGGACACCAGATGCGCGCGGGGTTGGCGTTTGGGCAACCCAGCGAGGGTGAACTCGTGGTCTACCCGGGCGCGCAGCGCTCGAGCAACCTGCCAGGGCCCATCAAACGGGGACCACCACTCGGACGCGGTGGTGGACGGCGGGGTGCTCACCGACGTGGACTGACGCTCCCGGAACCAGGCTGACACCATTTCAAAGATTTCTTCGCGAACCTCCGCCGGCTGCTGGGCCGCCGCCACACTACCCAGCGCATCGCTCGCTGCGGCACCTTGCTCCTGGTCGCCGCCCACCTGCGCGAAGAGCGGCTGGGCGGAGAGCGGCTGGGCCGAGAACGGTTGGGCGGAGAGCGGGTCGGGCTCGGGGTGGCCGAAGAGCTCAAGCCATTCCTCCTGAGCCGTACGCTCACGGCTGGGCTGCGCAGGGACAACTCCGAGCGAGGCTGGGTTGATTGAGGCTGAGTTGATCGAGGCTGGGTTGAACAAATCAGCCGCGCTCGCTTCATCGACTACCGAGACCCGGAGCGGCAGCTGCCCCTCGGTGCCGTTCCACCCGGTAGCGGGCGGTTGCCCAGCTGCGCGCTCGACGGTCACCAAGTCAGGGGGCAGCAGGGCGGTCGCGATGATCCCCCGCACATCGGGGCGGTGGCGCAGCGCCACCGTGATGCCATGTTTGGCGGCCAGTTCCCGCGCCACAAGCAGACCCATCAGGCTGGAGACCGACGACGCTTCAGTCTCCGGCGCCGACAGAAGCCGCGCATTGATCTCCTGCAATTCCTTCACAGGTAGGCCAGGGCCAGAGTCGATAACCTCCACCAGCAGGCCGTCCTCGTCGATGAGTGAACCGCTCAGGGTCACCGTGGCGCCCTGCGGAGTAACGCTGGTCGCATTGTCCAGCAGCTCTGCGATCAGGTGCACCAGATCACCAGCGACCGGAGCAGCTACCATCACCGCCGGGGGCTGGCTTACGGTCACCCGGTGCTGCTCATCGATCTCCGAGACCGCGGTACTCAGCACGTCGAGTACTGCCACCGGCTCCTCGGCACCCGGGTGCGCGCTCCCGCCGGCCAGCCCCAGGAGAGTCTCGCTGTGGCGACGCATCCGGGTGGCAAGGTGATCGAGCTGGAGCAGGCGGCTGCGCAGCTGGGGATCGTGCACTGCGCCGCGCAACTCCTCGATCAGCTGCCGCTGCTGGTCCAGCAGTCGCTGGCTACGCCCGGACAGGTTGATACAGACATCGTTGAGACTGCTGCGCAGCTGGGCCTGCTCAGCCGCCAGCCGGACCGCCCGCACATGCACAGTGTCCAAGGCCCTGGCCACCTGGCCGACTTCCTCCAAGGAGTGCACCGGCACTGGGTCGACCTCGACTGTCGTCTGGGCGGGGACGCCCTCGGTGGCCAGCACTTGCTCGACGGACTGCGGCAACCGGCGGTCGGCGAGCTCAAACGCGGCGGTGCGCAGCGTCCGCAGCGGGTGCAGCAGTGAGCGCAGCACGACGATCAACAGCGCCACGGCGAGCAGCAGCAGCATGGCGACCACAGCACCATCGCGCAACGCCTCGTGCCACTCCTGGGAGCTGCGCGCCTGGGCATCCGTCTGCAACTCGTTAAACAGGGTGCTCACTGCCTGACGCATCGTCTCGACGGTCCCCGCGGCGGCGGAGTTCCAGTCACCAGGAGCTGTCTCCAAGGGCGCCCCCCGCACCGCCCGGCCCAGCGCGGCATCCAGCAGCCGCTTCCGATCGATCACCGCCACAGTGTCGAAATACAGCTGCCGTTGCGCGGCAGAGATGGCTTGACCGAACTCGTCAGCGGCGGCGTCGAACCGGGCATCAGCAGTGCGCAGGGTGGCTTGCTGCGTCGCGGGCAAACTGCCGGACAAGATCCCCGTCAGCAACATGGCCTGCTCCCGGGAGGCCTGTTCCCGGGCGACCGACAGCGCCTTGATGCCCTCGACTTGACGGGCTACCGGGCCCGGGACGCCTCCCAGAGCTTTGCGGTCCAGATCGAGCAGCACCGCGATGAGATCAGAATAGACGGTGACGGCGCTGAGCGCGGTGGCGTTGCCCGGGGCCGCGGTGGACCGCGGAGCGGCCTGCCGCAGCGCGGCAAGCCCGGCGAGCCGGCTCACTGCGGCCCGGTGTGCCTGCGCCGCGACCGGCCCGAGCGCCTCGGCGCTGAAGTCCCCGGCACGCAGCCTGGCGGCGGCGGTGTCCACCCGCTGAGCCTGGACTGCAACCTTGGTCTGCAGCGCAGCACGGTCTGCGGGGCCTCCGGTGGCGAGCAGCACGGCTAACCAGTGCCGCTCCCCTTGCAGGTTGTACACGACGAGATCCAGCTGCCGGGCGAACCCGACCTGACGGGCCAGCACGGCGAGATCCTCAGCCTTACCCGCCAGATCGGTAACGCGCAGCGTGCCGAGCACACCGGCGAGCACCAGGGGCACCATGAGCAGGGCAGTGAGTTTGGTGCGCAGTCTCCAGTCCCGCAACCGCCACCGGCTGACCCGGCGCCCCAGTGCCGCGGCTGGCGAGCCGAAGCTGGCGGCGGTAGATGCCCGGTTGACACTCCCCGTAGCAACGGGATCACGCACAGTGACGTGGGTAGCGCCGTCGGGACAACTAAACGGTGGTCTAGTCCTCACCCCATGGCCAGCCACGCTGTGCCCTCTCCCCACTACTACGATCACGCGCGAGCCGCTACCGACCTCCGCATAGCATGCTCAACCAACGCGATGAGAGTGTTCTTAGTCGATTCCCGCTCCCGAGCGTCGCACGGGATGATGGGTACTGCGGATTCAATGGCTAGCGCTTCGCGGACGTCCTCAACACGGTGGCTGAGCACGCCGTCAAAACAATTCACTCCGATAATATAGGGCAGACCACGGTCCTCAAAGAAGTCCACCGCCGCAAAACAGTCGGCCAGTCGGCGGGTGTCCACCAGCACAACCGCACCGATCGCACCACGCACCAGGTCATCCCACATAAACCAGAAGCGGTGCTGCCCCGGGGTGCCAAACAGGTAGAGGATCAGTTCTTCATCCAACGAGAGACGGCCAAAGTCCATCGCGACGGTGGTAGTGGATTTGTCCGGGGTGGCCGCGAGGTCATCCATCGAGGCACTCGCGTCAGTGAGCACCGCCTCGGTGGTCAGCGGGACGATCTCGGACACCGAGCCGACAAACGTTGTCTTGCCGGCCCCGAAGCCACCGCCTACCACAATTTTGGCGGATATGACATTGGGGCCACCCGCAACTCGCCGCGCCGTGGGCAAACCGGACGGAGCCGGGCCGGGCCGGGCCGCTGCCGCCGACCGGCCCCCCTGGGGCCACACCCGATCAGAGCCGACGAAGTCCACTCAATACCCTTTCCATCAAGGCCATATCCGGTGTGTTGCCAGAATTGGTCGTGTTGCGGTGCACCACGACCAATCCGATGTCCGCCATGTCCGCCAGCAACACTCGGGCCACGCCCAGCGGCAGCGACAGCAGCGCAGCCACCTCAGCCACTGACCGAGGGGCGCGGCACAGTTCCGCCACCGCCCGGTATTCCTCGCTGGTCCGCACTGCCATGTCGCGACCGTGCCCGCTGGTGGACACCAGCGTCTCCAGCGCGAGGTCTACCACTGGCGCGGTGCGTCCCTTGGTCCAGGTATAAGGCCGCACCACTGATGCTGAGTCCGCCGGCTCGCTCCACTCGTCGGGTCCGGAAAACCCGGGGGTCGGTTGCCGCAGCTGAAAAGGCGTCTGCGCCGAAACCGCCTGCCGGGGCGACGATGAGTTCACCACCTTCTTGCGACGCCCACCTGAGCGCCAAGGGCCACTGCTGAGGTTGTTCAGGACATCAGCAAAGGAGTCATGATCGCCGTCATCGCCGCTGGGTCCGTTGAGCTTGTTCACCGCCGCCTCACCACCACCTCAACGACCTAGGGCACCCTGCAGCTGCGCACGCGGATGCAGGGTGAGCTGCTGGCCGACCCGATCGACCAGCAACGTCATCTCGTATCCCACCAGCCCGATGTCGCAGGTCGGGGTCGCCAACACCGCAAGGCTGGAACCATCGCTGATCGACATCAGCAGCATGAGTCCCCGGTCCAGCTCCACCACCGTCTGCACGACCCGGCCGGCGTCGAAGCAGCGGGCCGCTCCCTGGGCCAAGCTGACCAGTCCGGACGCCACGGCGGCGAGCTGATCGGCACGGTCGGTGGGCAGGTGAGCCGAAGCAGTCAGCGGCAATCCCTCAGCTGACACCACCACCGCGTGCGCCACCCCAGGCACCCGGTTGACAAAGTCGTCGATCAACCATCCGAAGCGTTCCGGCTGCGTCCGCGCAACCATCCTTACGTCTCCTGCCTTCCATCCTGCTGGGCCGCCGACGATCCGTCAGCCTCTTGGTCGAGGTTTTGGCTGGCCTGGCGCCCTTCGCGGATGCCCTGCTGGTAGCTGGCGAGCCGGCCACGAACTAACTCGGCGTTACGCGCCGGTGCACTCGCGGCAGGCTCAGCCTCACCCACGGCACCAGGAACCAGCAACGCCCGAGGCTGCCGACGTGGCAACCCCATTGGGGTGAGCTCCGCACTGAGCGGCATCGCCAGTGCCTGGGCGGCCCGCCACCCTTCATCGGCCGCACCCCAGTCCTGCTCTGGCGAAGGGGCTGGGGTCGTCGCCTCCGCCGGTGCCGGGGCGAGCTGCCCCGATGAGCGACGCTGACCAGCATCGCCGGACTGAGACCCAGCTAATGTCTTGCCCGGCTGCCTCCGCATCAGCGGCGGCGCGCTGGCCGCAGCGGGCACTGCTGGCGCAGCGGGCACTGGCGCCTTCCCCGGCGGGACCTCGGCCGACGGAGTCCGCGTCGAGGGAGTCTGCGCTAGCGAGATCTGCGTCGGCGGGGCCTGCGCCAACGGCGCATCCGCTAGGGGCGCATCGGGCAGCGGCGGATCCGGCAGGGGACCCCCCGGCGAGGGCACCTCCCGGGTCACTCCCATGGGCGCCCGCGACGATGGCGCGATCCAGCGAACTGGGACGGCCTCGTGCTCCTTGAACCACGCGGAAGCGACATCATCGAAAATCGGCGTGGAGTGCTGCAGCGTTGCTCGGTGCCCCACCCCAGCCTGTCCTACCCCAGTCTGTCCCAGCATAGGGGCCCGCGTCGGTCGGAACAGATCCGTGCCAGAGATCTCCACCAAGCTGTGGTCTGCCGCAGGGCCTTCCGCCGGCCCGGACCGAGTCGGTGGCGGTGTCGCCGACATGGGCCGCTTGCCGATGCGCGGCAAGCGACTCACGTCACCCGGTTGATCGGTCAGGGCTTGCTGGGCAGCCAATGGTGCCCCATGGCCGCCCGGCTCGTGACCGTTGTTCTGGACTCGCGGGGCGAGCGCCGCCGCGTGAGGCTCCACCGCCTCCGAGGCCACCCGCACCAGCCTGGAGGGAACGACGACGCGGGCCCAGACACCCACCCCGCCGTCACCCCGTCGCAGCTGCACAGTGATGTCGTGCCGACTGGCCAGCCGGCCGACCACAAACAGCCCCATCCGGCGGGACACCGACGCATCCACCACCGGTGGGTTGGCCAACCGCTCGTTGGCCTCGGCGAGCTCCGCCTCGGTCATCCCGACGCCCCGGTCGGCGACCTCGATCCCGACCGAGCCGTCCGCAGCGAAGTCACTGGACACCACCACCTGGCTATCAGGGGGCGAGAATTGGGTCGCGTTATCCAGCAACTCCGCCAGCAAATGCACCAGGTCGCTTGCGGAGCGGCCCAGAACCAGGACCGCCGGTGGTTGCTGGAGCACCAGCCGTTGGTACTGCTCGACCTCAGACACCGCAGCGCGCAGCACGTCAACCAGCCGGACTGGCCGGCTGGACCGGTTGGCCGCCTCCGTGCCCGCAAGGACCAGCAGATTCTCGCTGTTGCGTCGCATCCGGGTGGCAAGGTGGTCAAGCTGGAACAGGTTGTCCAGCTGCTGAGGATCCTGCTCACTACTTTCCAGCCGGTCGATGAGCTTGAGTTGACGCTCGACCAGACCCTGAGTGCGGCGCGAGAGGTTGACGAAGATGTCGTTGACGTTGGCCCGTAACTGGGCCTGCTCGCTGGCCAGTCGGACCGCTTGACTGTGCACCTCGTCAAATGCCCTGGCGACCTGACCGATTTCCTCGCGGGTACCGACCGGCACCGGCTCGACCGCCGCCCCGGGCAGCTCACCGTCGCGGATCCGGGCCATCGCCTCGGGCAGCCGCCGATCGGCGACGTCCAACGCGGTGCGTTTGAGCACGCCGAGCGGCCGTAGCAAAGCCCGGGTCACGAAGATGCCGACGAGCACTCCCAATGCCAGCGCAAAGAAGAGGATGACCGAGTTCAGGCCAGCGGCGGTGCGCACGTGGTCGAGCAGCGCCTGGGCAGTCCGTTCGATGCGTTGCCGCAGCTCCTTCTCGACGGTGGAAATGTTGGCGACGACCACCGCGTTGCGCTGATCCCAATCCTGTGGGGAGGTGTTCAGCGGCTCGCCCAAGCCACCGCGGTTCAGTATCAACTGCAACAACCGCTGCCGGGACAGCTCCGCGTCCGGACCGACCCCAGCGACGGCGTTGGCGCGCTCCGCGGGCGCCAAGGCCTCCCGGACCGCATCCTGCTCGGTGGTCAGGCGGACGGCCGCCGTGCGCAGGTCGTCGATCTGGGCGGGGTTCAGACGGTTCGCGTACAGTGCGGCCAACACGATCGCGTGCTGACGGCTGATCTGCTCGCGGGCGGCAACCAGGGCGTGCACGGCGGCCGCGTCGTTGGTGACGGCGACGTCGTCGAGCTGGCGGGTCAGCGCGGAATCCAACTCGATCAGAGGGTCGATCGCGTCGCTGTACTCGGTGACCACCACCTCGACAGGGCCGAAGCCCGTGGTCACGCTTGCGCGCAGGGGCCCCAGCGCGCCGAGCGCGGCGATGGGGGACCGGGCGAAGTCCAGCCCCGGCACCTGACCGGTGGCCCCGGCGACCATCCGTACGCCGTTGTCGACGGCACGGAGCTGCGCCTCCAGCTCTCGCTTGTCGCCAAGGCGGCCCCTGGCGACAAATGCCGTGGCCAGGTCCCGTTCGTGGGCCAGCGCGCCAATCAGATCGGACAGTTGTTGCTGCACGCGCGCAATCTGAGCGATTCGGGCGTAGGCCGGCGCCGCACCCGCCTGATCCACGATCCGCAGTACGCCCGCGGCGAGGGCGACGACAGTCGGCACCAGCAGGACTGCGGCCAGCTTGATCACCACCGGCCAGTTGCGCCAATACCACCGGGAGCGGGTGGCCTCCGGACCGGTCGCCGCTGCCCCCGAGTCCAGGGAAGGTCCCAGGGAAGGGCTGAGTACGGCGGTCATCACGCCGCCTCCGCGGGAGCCGGGAGTCGCGAACTACTCGCTGGCACGGTGGGGTCCCTTCCCAGGAGTCGACAAGTGGCCGGGCATCCGGCTCACCACAGGTCACCGCAGCCGTGGGCCATCCGCCCCGCACGCAAGTAACGCCTCTGGCACCGAGCCGGATACGGCCGATGTAAAGCACGGACGATACGACGAGCCGGGCAGGGCGGTCCCGCGGGCCTACTTACCGCGCTTTACCGTGCTCTCTGAACCGCTTGCAGCGCTAGTGCTCTGGAGGGACAACACCCGCCAGCCCAGGCCGCTTGACCGCTATGGACGGCGATAACTACGCGGGGTAGTTACTTTTTCACCTAAACGACGTAGCGACCACGAGATGTGATCGGACGGTTCCTCGGCGGCGCGGGCGCAGGCGTACCTGAGAGACTGGCCCAGCCTGTAGAGACTGGCCCACCCTGAGAGACTGGCCCAGCCGATCCGATTCACCGGCCGTGGTGCTCGCCAAGCGCGGAGGAAGTGAGTTGAGCTCAACGCCTGAACCCGGACCGCTCATCGTCCAGTCCGACAAGACGCTGCTGCTGGAGGTCGATCACCCGGACGCCGCGGCCGCGCGCGCCGCGATTGCCCCCTTCGCCGAACTGGAGCGCGCGCCTGAGCACGTGCACACCTACCGGGTCACCCCGCTGGCGTTGTGGAACGCGCGGGCCGCAGGGCACGACGCCGAGCAGGTTGTCGACGTCCTGGTGCGGTTCTCCCGGTACGCGGTGCCGCAGCCGCTGCTGGTCGACGTCGTGGACACGATGAGCCGGTACGGTCGGCTGCAGCTGATGGCGCATCCGGCGCACGGGCTGGTGCTGTTGTCGCTGGACCGCGCCGTGCTCGAAGAGATCATCCGACACCGCAAGATCACCCCGATGCTGGGGGCACGGATCGATGACGACACCGTGCTCGTGCACCCTAGCGAGCGCGGTCGGCTCAAGCAAGGACTACTCAAGATCGGCTGGCCGGCTGAGGATCTGGCCGGCTACGTTGACGGCGAAGCGCACCCGATCGAGCTGGTCGAGAACGGCTGGTCGCTGCGCGATTACCAGCGCGACGCGGTGACCGGGTTCTGGGCCGGCGGCTCCGGGGTCGTGGTCCTGCCGTGCGGAGCGGGAAAGACCCTGGTCGGGATCGCCGCGATGGCCCAAGCCCAAGCGACCACGCTGATCCTGGTCACCAACACGGTCGCCGGCCGGCAGTGGAAGCGCGAACTGATCAGCCGGACCTCGCTGTCCGACACCGAGGTCGGTGAGTATTCCGGTGAGCGCAAGGAAATCCGCCCCGTCACGATCGCGACCTACCAGGTCATGACCCGCAAATCGCGCGGCGAGTACCGGCATCTGGATCTGTTCGATTCCCGGGACTGGGGATTGATCGTCTACGACGAGGTGCACCTGCTGCCCGCACCGGTCTTTCGGATGACGGCCGAGCTGCAGTCCCGCCGGCGGCTCGGGCTGACCGCCACCCTGGTGCGCGAGGACGGCCGAGAGGGCGACGTGTTCTCCCTGATCGGGCCTAAGCGCTACGACGCACCGTGGCGCGACATCGAGGCCCAGGGCTGGATCGCGCCGGCCGACTGCATCGAGGTCCGCGTCACCCTGACCGAGGCCGAGCGGCTGCGCTACGCCACCGCCGAAGCCGATGAGCGCTACCGGGTGTGCTCCACCGCGCGGAGCAAGTTAGCCGTCGTGGCGGCCATCATGGATCGCCACCCCGGTGAGCCGACACTGGTCATCGGCGCGTACCTGGAGCAGCTGGAGCAACTCGGCGAGGCGCTGAACGCGCCGGTCGTGCAAGGCTCGACCCGCAACTCCGAGCGAGAAAATCTCTACGACGCGTTCCGTCGCGGCGACCTGCGCAGGCTGGTGGTATCCAAAGTGGCCAATTTCTCCATCGACTTGCCGGAGGCTTCGGTCGCGGTGCAGGTCTCCGGCACGTTCGGTTCCCGGCAGGAGGAGGCCCAGCGGCTGGGCCGGCTGTTGCGGCCAAAAGGGGACGGACGCCAAGCGCACTTCTATTCAGTGGTCTCCCGGGACACCCTGGACACCGACTACGCGGCACACCGCCAGCGCTTCCTCGCCGAACAAGGCTACAGCTACCGGATCGTCGACGCCGACGACCTGCGCTGACGCCCAGGGTGCCGGGGTGCGCAGCGCCGTCGGCTCAGGCGCGGCACCGCAGGAGTCATGACCGGTACCGCGCCTGAAGTCGCCGCCGCTTCGCCAAGCCTATTCGCCTCGGTGGCATCCGTCCGCCAGTGCACGCCCGCGATGTTGCGAGCTTGGGAGATGTTCGACGCGAGCTTGTTGAGTTCCCCACCGACCGTGAGCGGCGCCTCACTCCGCGGAGCAACGTAGGGGACCAGCTTCGTCGGATCGGCCGGGTCCGGCACGACCGGATCTCTGATGATCTCGGACTCGTCAAAGAACCACTTCAACACCGTCACGCACGCGCCTGCCACGGTGGCGTGACCTGAGCCGTACGCCGTGCGCAGGGGAGAACCCTCAGGAAACGCCTGAGGCAGGAGGTGACTCTTGAACTTCTCAAAGATGCCGCCTGGACCGTCCAACACCGTCGAGGTGAACAGGTCCGGATGGAACGGATACGTGGCCCGCCCCAGCTGCTGCACTTCGACGTGTCCGCCGAATTCTTCCGGATAGGGGTTCCCCGCATCCCCCAGGTACACCGTACCGGCCCCGCCGAGCAGGTTCACCGCCGCGACGAAATACGCTTGATACAAAAAATCCGTGTGGACATACTGCGCCATCGCCCGACCGTTGTGGGCGTACACGCGAGGACCGGCTGCGATCGCCGGCGACGGCAGGGGCTGGCAGCCGTTGATGACACTCAGCCAGTGAGCAAAGTCAGTGTTGAAATCGACACCTGGTTGATTGGTCAGGATCGTGGTGTCGATGCGTTGGGCGCCGAAATGGACGGGTTGCAGGAGAAACTGCGAGATGTAGGGACCGGTCGTACAGCCCGCCTACACGTCGCGGAACAGCGTCTGCGGAGTGACCTTTCCGGCGATTTTCGGCCCGCGGAAATCGCTGAGCTTCGACACAAGTCGTGAACCCTTGCGGTGCGCGGTTTAGTTATCGCTGCGGAGCGCTACCGAGCCCACGCCGCACGTTACGGAACCATTATGTTGATAGCTGAAGCGCCGGGCGGAGTCAGCTGGTATCGGCGTTTGGTATCTGCGTCGACGACCAGATGCTCAGGTGCTCACCGGCCTGCTCGACGACCACGGAGCGCGGCTCCAAAGACGAAGCGTTAGTGTGCGTCGAAACGGGCTAGCTGGTCTGATCGCTGTACCGATGGGGAGAGACGATGAGGAGAAACCTCCGGCAGATCGTCGAGATCTGCGCCAGCCTGCTCATGATGGTGGTGGTCGGATGCGCCGCGCCGGCCCCGACGGCGCGTGCGCCGCAGCCGCCCGCCGCGCCGGGGGTCCTCACGCCGAACCCGAACCTGGGTGTGGGCGGAGCCGACGCTACCGTTGCACCCGAGAACCAGCAGCGGCTGGCCTCCGATGCCTGCGCGGCAGGCTCGACGGTCGAGCTGCACATCTACCCGGGCCTGGACCACTCGCCCACGGTGAACGCATCCCTGGTGGACTCGATACCGTTCGCCCGCAAAGCGTTCGCGGGGCAGCCAATCACCGGAAACTGTCACCGATAAGCCCATCTCCCCGGTCGGCGATGGGGCGACCCGCAGACATTCACCCCCTGACTCACCGGTGTCAGGCAGTCGGGGACGTGATGGCGCGCACCGCCTCAGCCAGCTGCTGGTGCACCGGCCAGCGCTGCTGCAGCCCGAGCACCGACAACACCCGCCACACCGGCCCAGGAATAGCACACACCAGATGCAGCGCCCCACCCCGCGCCCGCATCACCGCGCCTACGTCCTCCAGGCACGCCAACCCGGCCGCGGCGAAAAATCGCACCCCGCGCAGATCCACCACCACGAGCCCGGCACCGGAGCCCACGGCCCGATCCAGCACCTTTGCGAACCGCGCCTGGGTGCATAGATCAACCTCACCGGAGACCTCGACGACCGCGTATCCGGCCGCCAGCCGCCAGCCGAACCCGCTCTCGCTCGTCACGATCAGCCTCCGCCCGGCCAGCTACGGATCGCACATCCCGCCCGGCAGCAACTGACGTGCACGCCACCCACCAGCATCAGTGTGAACGAACGCCAGGGGCCGCCCCGGCGAGCAGCTTCATATGACCGGAACCTCCTGTGTTCTGGCCCATCAGTACGGGTGATGGGCCCCGATGAGAGTCCGGGATGAGTGCGCCACGAACGGCTGTGGGTCCGAGATCTAACGACGATCAGGTGGATTGTTCGGCGATCCGGTGGCACAGCCAGGCTAGCGCGAGCGGGTACCGGTAGTCGATCCCCCGGTGGGTGGCGTCGAACAGCTCAAAGTGCACCCGCTCCTGCGGCAGCCCGGCGGCGCACAGCGCCGCATGGAACGCCTGCGCGCCCAGGTCGAGGTACCACTCGTCGCGGGTGCCGGCGTCCAGCCAGACCGCGCGCAGCGAGCGCAGCGCGTCGGCGTACCGCGGCGCCATCCGCACCGGGTCCCAGTCCAGCCACCGCTGCCAGATCTCCGGACGCAGCACCCCGGTGCGCGGGTCGAACGGCAGCTCCGGCGTACTGTCCTCGCGGGCGGAGAAGCACGCGGCGATGCCCAGCGTCATGAGCAGATCCTCATCAGCGGGCTTGGTGAACGAGGTCCGGGACTGGAAGTCGGCCCACCAGGCGCTGATGTCACCGTCGTAGTCGCGCAGGTGACGCACTGCCTTGCCGAACTCGGCGAGGTAGCACAGCTCGTAGAGCGTGTCCCCGGCGTGGCTGGCCAGCGCGCCGAACAGATCCGGCCGCAGCATCGGCGTGATCATGGCGCCGAACCCGCCGGAGGACTTGCCGCTGATCGCCCGATGCGCACGGTCCGGCAGCGTCCGGTAGCGCGCATCAACAAAAGGCACCACCTCGGTACACAGATAGCTGTGGTAACGCCCGGTACCCGGGGAGTCGACGAATTGGCTGCCCCCGTAGGCCGTCCACGCGTCGACGAAGACCACGATCGCGGGCGGGACGTCACCGGCGGCGAACAAGGCGTCGGCGGTTTCTGGGAACGGCTGGCGGTACGGGCTGCGGTTGCGCCACATAGCCAGATGCCCGGTGTAGCCCTGGATCACATAGACGCTCGGGTAGCGCCGTTGCGAGCCCTCGTAGCCGGGTGGGACATAGACCCACAGCGGGCGGCGCGCGGGATCACCCAGCGGGTTGTCCCGGAGCAGCACGCTATCGATCACATGTTCATCCAACCGACCGGCCAGCGTGGCGGACCAGGGCAACACGCGACTCACCGTACCTCTCCGGGTACCTCTTCCGGTGCCCCGCGAACGCGGCTCACTCCACGGTGAGCACCAGCGGACCGTCATCGGTGACGGCGACCGAGTGCTCCCAGTGCGCGGCGCGGGAGCCGTCCACGGTCACCACGGTCCAGCCGTCGTCGAGTTCCTCAGTTTTGTCACCGCCCGCGGTGAGCATCGGCTCAATGGCCAGGGCCATACCGGGCACCAGCCGGGGCCCGCGGCCGGGGCGTCCCACGTTGGGCAGGAACGGGTCCATGTGCATGGCGGTACCAATGCCGTGGCCACCGTAGTCGGCAACGATCCCGTACGACGTTCCGTGCGCGGCGGCGGCAGCCAACGCCGCGGCCTGGACCGCGTGGGAGATATCCGTCAGCCTGCCACCGGGTCGGGCCGCCGCGATTCCGGCTTCCAGCGCAGCCCGGCAGGCCTCGGACAGCCGGCGCTCCACCTCGGCCACGGTCCCGATATGCACCGTCACGGCGGCATCGCCATGCCAGCCGGCCAGGATCGCACCGCAGTCGAGAGACAACAAGTCACCGTCAGCGAGCACCTGGGTGCGGCTCGGGATGCCGTGCACCACCTGCTCGTTCACCGAGCTGCAGATCGAGGCGGGGAACCCGTGGTAGCCCTTGAAAGACGGCACCGCGCCCGCATCCCGAATCGACTGTTCCGCCAACTCGTCCAGTTCACCGGTGCTTACCCCGGCCCGAGCGTGGTTCTGCAACAACCGTAACGTCCGGGCCACCACCGCCCCGGCAGCACGCATGGCCTCAATCTCCCCGGGAGACTTGAGCTCGATATTGGTTCTCCCCCGCAACCGTCGCGCCACCGCACGCACCCCGCCCCCGATCACCACGTACTCGTCATGCCCGCGTCCGCAACGCATCCAGCGCCCGACTGGTCACCTCCGGCACCGGACCCACAGCCGGCACAGTGATCAACCGATCGGCATAGAAGTCGAGCAGCGGTGCAGTCTCCTCACGATAGAGCTGCTGGCGGTGGCGGATTACGTCCTCTGTATCATCGGCGCGCCCGCGGGCCAGCAAGCGCTTGAGCACCTGGTCCTCGGGCACGTCGAAGGCCAACACTGTGTCGATCTCACAGTCGCGATCACGCAGCAGAGCCTCCAGCACCTTGGCCTGGCGGACCGTACGGGGGAATCCGTCGAGCAGGAACCCGACCCGGCAGACGTCCTCGGTCAGCTGTTGGGCGACCATCGCGTTGGTCACCTCGTCCGGCACCAGAGTGCCGGCATCCAGGTACTTCTTGACTTGCCGACCCAGCTCAGTGCCGCCCTCAACGTGCGCGCGGAAGATGTCGCCGGTCGAGATGTGCGCCACACCCAACTCCTCACTGAGCAACGCGGCCTGGGTACCCTTACCCGCTCCCGGCGGGCCGACAATGAGGATTCGCACTAGCGCAGGAACCCTTCATAGTTGCGCTGCATCAGCTGGCTCTCGATCTGTTTGACGGTGTCCAGGCCGACCCCAACCATGATGAGCACGGCAGTGCCGCCGAAGGGGAAGTTCTGGTTCTGCCCATTGCCGGTCAGGTCGAGGAACAAGTTGGGCAGCACTGCCACGATGCCCAGATACAGCGAACCAGGCAAGGTGATCCGGCTGAGGACAAAGCTGAGGTACTCGGAGGTGGGGCGCCCCGGCCGGGTGCC
This sequence comes from Pseudonocardiales bacterium, assembly GCA_019247305.1. Lineage (GTDB taxonomy): Bacteria > Actinomycetota > Actinomycetes > Mycobacteriales > Pseudonocardiaceae. Next base: position 23,048 of record JAFAPC010000012.1, on the reverse strand, counting down.
GGGAATGAAACCGCCGAACTTTTTCATCTCTTCGGCACGCTCTTCGGGGTTAAACGTAATCGCAACATAGAAGTACGTGAAAAAGATGATCATCAAGAAGTACAGCGAGATGTGAACCCAGCTGGCCTGGTCGGCCAGATAGCGGGTGATCAGAGTCTGCCACCAGCTCTGGGCCCCCGTGGACGAGCTCGTCAGCCGCGCAATGAGATCGGGCAAGTAGAGCAGCGACGAGGCGAAAATGACCGGGATGACACCGGCCTGGTTCACCTTCAACGGCAGGTAGGTGGAGGTACCGCCATACATGCGGCGGCCGATCATCCGTTTGGCGTACTGCACCGGGATCCGTCGCTGACCCTGCTCGACGAACACGACACTGGCGATGATCGCCAAGCCGAACAGGCACACCAAGAAGAACACCAGCGGACCCTGCGAGTCCAGAATGTTCTTGCCTTCGGCAGGGATGCGTGCGGCGATCGATGTGAAGATCAACAATGACATACCGTTGCCGATGCCCCGGTCGGTGATCAGCTCACCCAGCCACATGATCACCCCGGTACCTGCGGTCATCACCACAACGATGACCACCAGGTTGAAGACCGACTGATCCGGGATCGGCGGCAGCAGGCAACCCGAGAATAGCTGACCACGCACCGCCAGGGCGACGATGCCGGTGGACTGCAAGATAGCCAGCGCAATCGTCAGGTACCGGGTGTACTGGGTGAGCTTGTTTTGACCGGACTGGCCTTCTTTTTTCAGCACCTCGAAACGAGGGATCACCACGGTGAGCAGCTGAATGATGATACTCGCGGTGATGTAGGGCATGATGCCTAACGCAAACACCGAGATCTTCAGCAACGCGCCACCGCTGAACAAATTGATCAGCGAATAGACGTTCTGATTATCACCCCGCTGCACCCGATCCAGGCACTGCTGGATGTTGACGTAGGAGACACCGGGCGAGGGAAGCGTGGCACCAGCACGGTAGATCACTATCATGCCGAGGGTGAACAGGATCTTGCGGCGCAGATCCGGCGTCACCAGGGCCGAGCGGAAGGCGCCGAGCACTCCTAACCTCCTGGGCACGGCCATGGTATGGCCGTCGATCACGAACCGACGGTCGTCTGGCAAGGCTGCGACCGAACGGTACAGGGAACCTGACGGCGGATGCCAGCTAAGCTCGCCCACGCGTCCTGGCCGACTGTAACAGCACGGGCGCACCGATGAAGCGGAACCCTTCCGGACCAGGGCGTCACCTACAGTGCGGTAGCGCTACCGCCCGCTGCGGCAATCTTGTCCCGAGCAGAACCGGAGAAGGCCTGAGCGCTGACTTGCAACACCACCCCATCGAGGTCACCGTCGCCGAGCACTTTCACCGGCAAACCCTTGCGCACGGCACCAGCGGCTACCAGCTGCTCGGGCCCCACAGTGCCCCCAGCGGGGAACAACCGAGCCAGGTCACCGACGTTGACCACCTGGTACTCGACCCGGAACCGGTTGCGGAAACCCTTGAGCTTGGGCAGGCGCATGTGGATTGGCATCTGCCCACCCTCAAAAGCAACAGGGACGTTCTTGCGGGCCTTGGTTCCCTTGGTACCGCGACCTGCGGTCTTGCCCCGTGACCCCTCACCGCGACCGACCCGGATCTTGGCGGTCTTCGCGCCAGCGGCCGGGCGCAGATGATGAATCTTGATGCTCATTTGGCGGTCACCTCATTCGGGACTTCCTCCACCGTCACCAGGTGACGGACGGTGGAAATCATGCCACGGACTTGGGGGGTGTCCGCTTTGAGCACGGACTGGCGAATTTTGCGCAGCCCCAGAGAGCGCAGCGTCTCACGGTGGTTGCGCAGAGCGCCAATGGTGCTCCGGACCTGAGTAATCTTGAGCGTTGCCCCAGGCACCGTCACACCCCCCGTCCGGCACGCGCCCGCGCCCGCAACATACCGGCCGGGGCTACGTCTTCCAGTGGCAGACCACGACGTGCCGCCACCTCCTCAGGACGCTGCAATCCCTTCAGCGCTGCCACCGTGGCGTGCACGACGTTGATCGCGTTATCACTACCCAGCGACTTGGAGAGCACGTCGTGCACGCCGGCACACTCCAGGACCGCGCGAACTGGACCGCCGGCGATGACCCCGGTGCCGGGCGAGGCAGGACGGAGCAACACAACGCCAGCTGCAGCCTCACCAGTGATTGGATGCGGAATAGTGCCAGCGATGCGGGGAACTCGGAAGAAGCTCTTCTTGGCTTCCTCTACGCCTTTCTGGATTGCCGCCGGCACCTCCTTGGCCTTTCCGTAACCGATACCGACCATCCCGTCGCCGTCGCCCACGACGACCAACGCGGTGAAGCTGAAGCGCCGGCCGCCCTTGACCACCTTGGCCACCCGGTTGATGGCGACGACCCGTTCCAGGTGCGGGCTCTTCTCCTGCGCAGGCGCTCCAGCGCGGCCACCGTCGCGGCGGTCCCGACGATCGCTACGCTCGCCTCCGCCTTCCCGCCGCATGCGTCCAGGCATCAGGCGTTCCTTCCGTTGCTCGCATGCCGCTGCTGCCTTGTGTTCATCATCGCCTCAGAATTCCAGACCGGACCTGCGGGCGGCATCAGCCAGCGCCGCAATCCGACCGTGGTAGTCGTAACCGCCGCGGTCAAAGACCACCTGATGCACGCCGATCGCCTGAGCTCGAGCAGCGATCAGCTCGCCGACCTTGACCGCTTTGGCCTTCTTGTCCCCGTTGATGGCGCGGACGTCCGGCTCCATGCTCGACGCAGCCACCAGCGTGTGCCCGACCAGATCGTCCACTAACTGCACGGCGATGTGTCGAGACGAGCGGTTGACCACCAGGCGCGGTCGCTGCGGCGAACCACTGACCCTCTTACGCAGCCGGAAGTGCCGCCGCAACCGGGCCAACCGGCGTCGGGCCGACACATCTGAGCCCACCCGCGCTCGCCTCGTCACCGACGGCGCAGCCGTCGACGGTGAAGCGGGCGCATGAATCGCTGCCTCAGCCATAATCATTTACCTGTCTTTCCGACCTTGCGGCGGATCTTCTCGCCCGCGTAGCGCACACCTTTGCCCTTGTAAGGGTCCGGCCGCCGCAACTGACGGATGGTCGCCGCGACCTCGCCGACCGTCTGCTTGTCAATACCAGTCACGGAAAAACGCGTCGGGCTCTCCACCGTGAAGCTGATGCCCTCAGGTGCCTTGATCGGCACCGGGTGACTAAAGCCCAACGAGAACTCCAAATCCGACCCCTTGGCCACCACCCGGTAACCAACGCCGTGGATCTCCATCCGCTTCTCATAGCCTTGGCTGACCCCGAGGACCATGTTGTTGACCAGAGTCCGGGACAACCCGTGCAACGATTTGCTGCGCCGCTCATCGTCCGACCGCGCAACCAGCAGAGTACCGTCCTGTGCCCGATGCACGGTGATCGGCTCGGGCACGGTGTGCGAGAGGGCACCTTTGGGTCCCTGCACCGTCACGGTGCGCCCGTCAATGACCACATCGACGCCGGCCGGCACGGTGATCGGCTGCTTCCCGATACGCGACATCTCGTCTGCTCCCCTCTCACCACACGAAGGCGAGGACTTCCCCGCCCACGCCCTTCTTGGCGGCCTGCCGGTCGGTGAGCAGTCCGTTGGACGTGGAGATGATCGCCACACCCAGACCGCCGAGCACCTTGGGCAGTGAGGTCGACTTGGCGTAGACCCGCAAGCCAGGCTTGGACACCCGGCGCAAGCCAGCAATGCTGCGCTCCCGGTTCGGGCCGAATTTCAACTCTACCACCAGAGACTTGCCCACGGGCGCATCTTCAGCGTGATAGCCCGAGATGTAACCCTCCCGCTGAAGGATTTCGGCAATACTCGCCTTGATCTTGGAGTGCGGCATCACGACCCGGTCGTGATACGCCGAGTTCGCATTCCGCAGACGGGTCAGCATGTCTGCGATCGGGTCGGTCATTGTCATGGCGACCTCGTGATCCCTTCTTGTTGGCTGCGCCGCGTGAGTGGCGATGCGAGCTATAGCGACCATCGCCACTCACGTGGTGAGGCGCCCCGCGCCTCACCACGATGACTTACTCACGCCCGGGAGTTCACCACGATGCGCCATTTGGCGCAGGCAGATCCGGCACAGCCCGAACTTCCGGTAGACCGCCTTGGGTCGCCCGCAGCGCTGGCAACGGGTGTAACCCCGCACGCGGAACTTAGGCTTGCGCGCGGCTTTGATGATCAGCGCCTTCTTCGCCATCAGCTCTCCTTGAAGGGGAAGCCCAGCCGACGCAGCAGCGCCCGGCCCTCCTCGTCGGTGGTCGCGGAGGTGACCACGGTGATATCCATACCGCGCTGGCGGTCGATGCTGTCCGGATTGATCTCGTGGAACATCGACTGTTCAGTGAGCCCGAAAGTGTAGTTACCGTGCCCGTCGAACTGGGTCGGCGCCAGACCGCGGAAGTCGCGGATACGGGGCAGGGCGATCGTCAATAGCCGGTCCAGGAATTCCCACATCCGGTCACCGCGAAGGGTTACCTTGGCGCCGATCGGCATCCCTTCGCGCAGCTTGAACTGCGCGACTGACTTGGTAGCCCGCCTCACCTGGGGCTTCTGGCCGGTGATGGCCGCCAGGTCCCGCACGGCGCCGTCCATCAGTTTTGCATCCCGGGCCGCGTCACCGACGCCCATGTTCACCACGACCTTGACCACCCTGGGTACCCGCATGGGGTTGGAGTAGGTGAACTGTTCGCGCAACGCCGCGACGATGTCCTCGCGGTACCGGGTCTTCAGCCTGGGCACCGGCGCAGCACGTCCGCTCTCAACTGTGGTCATCTCTACTGGGGTCATCTTTACTGGGGCCATCTTTACTGGGGTCATCTCAGATGTCCTTGCCGGTGCGCCGCGACACGCGTATGCGCCTGCCCTCGTCATCAGTACGGTAGCCCACCCTGGCCGGCTTGCCGCTGGAATCGATGACCATGACGTTCGAGACGTCGATGGCGGCCTCCTGCGTGACAATTCCGCCGCTTTGCGCCCCGCGCTGGGTCCGACTAACCCGAGTGTGCTTCTTGATTCGGTTGACGCCCTCCACGAGCACCCGGCCGGTGTCCGGGTAGGCCTGGATCACCTTACCCTTGGCGCCCTTGTCCTTACCGGCGATAACCAGAACCGTGTCACCCTTTCGGACTTTCATCTAAAGCACCTCCGGGGCCAGCGAGATGATTTTCATGAACCGCTTGTCACGGAGCTCTCGGCCCACCGGACCGAAGATGCGCGTGCCGCGCGGCTCGCCGTCCGGCTTGATCAGGACAGCGGCGTTCTCATCAAACCGGATGTAGGAACCGTCCGGACGGCGCTTCTCCTTCACCGTGCGCACGACGACGGCCTTGACGACATCACCCCGTTTGACGCCGGCGCCCGGGATGGCTTCCTTGACCGTCGCCACGATAATGTCCCCGATGCCGGCGTAGCGGCGCGAGCTACCGCCGAGTACCCGAATGCACAGGATCTCCTTGGCACCCGTGTTGTCAGCGACCCGCAGTCGCGACTCCTGCTGGATCACGTCAACTCCTTCTCGCACCCGAGAACGGCCCAGTACATGAGAGCAGCACAGAAAGTCACTTGGCCTTCTCGAGGATCTGGACCAACCGCCAGTGCTTGGTCGCCGACAGCGGACGGGTCTCCATGAGCAGCACTCGGTCGCCAATCCCTGCGAGGTTGGCCTCGTCGTGCGCCTTGACCTTGGTGGTCGATCGCAGCACCTTGCCGTACAGAGCATGCTTCTTGCGGTCTTCCAACAGCACTACAACTGTTTTGTCCATCTTGTCCGAGACGACGTAACCCTCCCGGACCTTACGCTTATTTCGCCTCTGAGGCTGTGCAGACTTATTTTGCCCTCCGGGCTGGGCCGATTTATTCTGCCCTTCGGGCTGGGCCGAATTATTTTGTTCGGTGTCACTCATGCCGCACCCTCACTTCCCGCAACAGCGTCCGGAGACACCGACAGACCCAGCTCACGCTCACGCATCACGGTGTAGATGCGGGCGATGTCACGCCGGACCGTGCGCAGCCGGCGGTTGTTGTCCATCTGTCCAGTGGCCATCTGGAAGCGCAAGTTGAACAACTCTTCCTTGGACTCGCGAAGCCGCAGCACCAGCTCGTCGTCGGTGAACTCGCGCAGCTCGCTCGCACCGGTGGTGGCTGCCATTTACCAGTCCCCCCCCTCGCGAGTCACGATCCGACACTTCATCGGCAGCTTGTGAATCGCGCGGCGCAGCGCCTCACGGGCCACCGACGCATTCGGGTAGGTCATCTCGAACATAACCCGGCCCGGTTTGACGTTGGCCACCCAGTACTCGGGTGAGCCCTTGCCGGATCCCATTCGGGTTTCCGCTGGCTTCTTGGTCAGCGGCCGATCCGGGAAGATGGTGATCCAGACTTTGCCGCCTCGACGAATGTGTCGATTGATCGCGATCCGGGCGGACTCGATCTGCCGGTTGGTCACGTAAGCCGGCTCCAGAGCCTGGATCCCGAAGTCCCCGAAGCTGACCTGGGTGCCGCCGGTGGCCATGCCTGAGCGGCTCGGCGAGTGCTGCTTGCGGTGTTTGACTTTGCGTGGAATGAGCACGTCTCAGCCCTCCCCATGCCCTGTGGCGGTCGCCTCGTCGGTGCTGGCGGCGTACCCGGCCGGACTCGGGGCCGGCTCGCTCGGCGTGCTCTGGGAGGCGTTGGTTGCTGTCCCAGCCAGCTCCGCCGCCGCAGCGCGACCCGCCTCGGTCGAAGCCCCGGTCGTTCCGGCGGCCCCGGAACGACGCCGCGCAGGGCGCTCCCGTCGGGGTGCCCGGGCCGCGGCGGCCGCTGCAGCGGCGGCGCCCTCGGCGTCCCGCTCACGTCGCCCGCCCACCACGTCACCCCGGTAGATCCAGACTTTCACGCCGATCCGGCCGAACGTGGTCCGCGCCTCGAAGAGCCCATAGTCGATGTCGGCCCGCAGTGTGTGCAGCGGCACGCGACCCTCACGGTAGAACTCCGAGCGGGACATCTCGGCACCGCCCAGACGTCCCGAGCACTGCACCCGGATACCCTTGACCTGAGGAGAACGCATCGCGGACTGGATAGCCTTGCGCATCGCGCGCCGGAAGGCAACCCGGTTAGACAACTGCTCGGCCACCCCCTGAGCGACAAGCTGAGCCTCCGCCTCGGGATTTTTGACCTCAAGGATGTTGAGCTGCACCTGCTTACCCGAGAGCTTCTCCAGCTCGCTACGGATCCGGTCGGCCTCCGCACCGCGACGGCCGATCACGATGCCCGGGCGGGCGGTGTGGATGTCCACTCGCACCCGGTCACGGGTGCGCTCGATCTCTACTTTGGCGATGCCCGCCCGTTCCATGCCCTTGGACAGCAGCCTGCGGATGGCGACGTCTTCTTTGACGTACTCCGCGTACTGCTTGTCCGCGTACCAGCGGGACTTCCAGTCGGTCGAGATGCCAAGCCGGAAGCCGTGCGGGTTGATCTTCTGACCCACTAGCGGGCACTCCTTGTCTGGGTGACCTTCTTGCTGACGCCGGCGTTTCTGCTGCTGCCGGCCTGCCCGCCACGAGACCGGCCGAGCGCCCGTCGCTCGGGCACCGCCTCGACCTCCACGGTGATGTGGCTGGTGCGCTTGCGGATCCGGTAACCCCGGCCTTGCGCCCGCTCGCGAATACGCTTCAGGGTAGGGCCTTCATCCACGAACACCCGGGCCACCACGAGGGTGTCGGGGTCAAGGCCGAGGTTGTTCTGCGCGTTGGCCATCGCACTGGCCAGCACTTTCGACACCGGGCTGGAGGCGGCCTGCGGCGCGAACTGAAGTAACGCCAAGGCATCGTGGGCACCGCGGCCCCTGATCAGATCGACCACCCGGCGTGCCTTCGTCGGTGTCACGCGAACGCGCCGCGCACGGGCGATGGCGCGTGGAAGCGCAGTGGCAGTGTCACGGTCGCCCATCATGTCCCCTTGCTTGTCATCATTGGTTCTCGCCAGCTCAACGGCGCCGCGCCCGGCGGTCGTCCTTGATATGACCCCGGAAGGTGCGGGTGGGGGCGAACTCACCAAGCTTATGACCGACCATCGCCTCGGTAATGAACACCGGAACGTGCTTACGCCCGTCGTGCACCGCGATGGTGTGGCCGATCATGTCGGGAATGATCGTGGAGCGGCGCGACCAGGTTCTGATGACCTGCTTAGCGCCGGCCTCGTTGTGCGCATCCACCTTCTTGAGTAGGTGGTCATCAACGAATGGGCCCTTCTTCAGGCTGCGTGGCATGCTGGCACCCCTCCTCAGCGCTTCTTGCTGGTACGGCGACGACGCACGATCAGCTTGTCGCTGGCCTTGTGGCGTCGGGTGCGGCCTTCGGGCTTGCCGGCCGGGTTCACCGGGTGACGTCCACCCGAGGTCTTGCCCTCACCACCTCCGTGCGGGTGGTCGACCGGGTTCATCACGACACCGCGAACCGTGGGACGCTTGCCCTTCCAGCGCATCCGGCCCGCCTTACCCCAGTTGATGTTGCCCTGTTCGGCGTTGCCGACCTCACCCACCGTGGCGCGGCACCGAACATCGACATTGCGGATCTCACCTGAGGGCATCCGCAGCTGCCCGTAGGGACCGTCCTTGGCCACCAACTGGACCCGCGCCCCGGCCGAACGGGCAATCTTCGCCCCACCGCCTGGACGGAGCTCGATCGCATGCAGCACCGTCCCGACCGGGATGCTGCGCAGCGGCAGATTGTTGCCGGGCTTGATGTCAGCCGCAGACCCGTTCTCCACGATGTCGCCCTGGCGCAGCTTCTGGGGGGCGATGATGTAGCGCTTCTCGCCGTCGGCGTAGTGCAGCAGCGCGATCCGCGCAGTACGGTTCGGGTCGTACTCGATGTGCGCGACCTTGGCCGGCACCCCATCCTTGTCAGCCCGCCGGAAATCAATCAGGCGGTAGGCACGCTTGTGCCCGCCGCCCTGGTGCCGGGTGGTGATTCGGCCGTAGGCATTGCGGCCCCCTTTGCGGTGCAGCGGCCGAATCAGCGACTTTTCCGGGTGGTTCCGGGTAATTTCGGCAAAATCGGAGACGCTGGCGCCGCGGCGACCCGAGGTCGTCGGCTTGTACTTGCGGATGCCCATGTCTATCCGTCCTCGCTCACGCGGCTGGTCCGCCGAAGATCTCGATCGGCTTGCTCTGCGCGGACACGGTGACGATTGCCCGCTTGGTGTCCTTGCGCTTGCCATACCCGAATTTGCTACGCTTGCGCTTACCCGGGCGGTTGAGGGTGTTGACGTTCACCACCTGCACGCCGAAAATCTTCTCGACAGCGATCTTGATCTCGGTTTTATTGGCCTGTGGCGCAACCACAAAGGTGTACTTGCGCTGATTCTCCAGCAGCCCGTAGCTCTTCTCCGAGATAACCGGCTTGCGAATCACGTCGCGGGGATCGGGGATCATCGGGCTGCCTCCTGCCCCGCGGTGGCCCTGGATACCGTGGTCGAACTGAGCACAGTGGCCGAACTGGATACCTTCGTCGCGCTGGGCCCGGCCAGGAATGCCTCCAGGGCCTCTGCGGTGAATACCACATCGTCGTTGCTCAGCACGTCATAGGTGTTGAGCTGGTCTGGGGTCAGCACGTGCACCGACGGAAGGTTGCGCACGCTGCGCTGAGCCACCTCGTCAGCACGGGTGATTACTACCAGCAGCTTGGCACTCCGGCCGACCAGTGCATCGAGGGCCGTGCGAGCAGCCCTAGTAGACGGCGCATCGCCCGAGACCAGCTCGGACACCACATGCACCCGTCCGTCACGGGCCCGGTCCGACAGCGCACCGCGGAGCGCGGCGGCTTTCATCTTCTTCGGGGTGCGCTGGCTGTAGTTGCGCGAGGTGGGACCGTGCACGATGCCACCACCCGTGAACTGAGGTGCCCGCGTCGAGCCCTGACGGGCTCGTCCGGTGCCTTTCTGCCGGTAAGGTTTGCTGCCCCCACCGCTGACATCGCCTCGAGTCTTGGTGCTGTGCGTGCCCTGCCGTGCCGCAGCCAACTGGGAAACGACTACTTGATGCATCAATGGGATGTTCGCTGGCGCGTCAAAAACCTCGGCGGGCAACTCTGCGGTGCCCGCAGTTGCGCCGTCCGGGGTGCGGATATCGACCGTCCTCGCTTGTGGGCTCACCCTTGCGCACCGCCCTTCGCTGCTGTCTTGATCAACACCAGGCCACCCTTCGGACCAGGCAGCGCACCCTTGATCAGCAGCAGCCCGGAGGCCACGTCAACCCCGTGTACGGTGAGGTTTTGGGTGGTCACCCGAACATTGCCCATCCGGCCCGCCATCCGGGTGCCCTTGAAAACTCGGCTGGGCGTGGCGCAGCCGCCGATCGAGCCTGGGGATCGGTGCTTGCGCTGGGTGCCGTGGCTAGCTCCGAGACCGCCGAAACCGTGCCGTTTCATCACCCCGGCGGTGCCCTTGCCCTTACTGGTGCCGACCACGTCCACCTTGGCACCGATCGGGAACACCTCGACGGTTACCTCCTGGCCGACCTGGTAGTCCGCCGCGTCGGCGGTGCGCAGCTCGACCAGATGGCGCCGCGGCGTGAGACCCGCTGCAGCGTAGTGTCCAGCCAGCGGCTTGGTGACCTTGCGCGGGTCGATGGCGCCGTAGCCTAGCTGCACGGCAGGGTAGCCGTCCTGCTCCGGGGTACGGATCCGGGTCACCACGCACGGCCCGGCCGCTACCACGGTGATCGGGACGATCTTGTTGTTCTCGTCGAAGACCTGAGTCATCCCTAGTTTGGTCCCCAGTATTCCCCTCACGATCGGCTGGACGCCCCCGCGGAGGCCCCTCCTGAGGACTCCACTGACCTGATGCTCCGAATCAGTCGCTGTCATTCTCCCGGCCTTACTGGATGTTGACGTCGACGCTGGCGGGAAGGTCGATGCGCATCAGCGCGTCTACCGTCTTCGGCGTCGGGTCGAGAATGTCGATCAGCCGCTTGTGCGTGCGCATCTCAAAGTGCTCCCGCGAATCCTTGTCCTTGTGCGGCGAGCGGATAACGCAGTACACGTTCTTCTCAGTCGGCAGTGGCACCGGCCCGACGACCCGAGCACCGGTGCGCGTCACGGTTTCGACAATCTTGCGCGCAGAAGCGTCGATTGCCTCGTGGTCGTAGGCTTTGAGCCGGATGCGGATCTTCTGTCCCGCCATGGTGGCTTGCCGTCCTGTCAGTCTCGTGCCGCTGGTCTCGTCGTACTAGCCGGGCCTGACCTGTAGCAGGCCAGTGCCAGCTCCGCCTCACACGCCGGTCCCCGCGGTCGGGTGTGTCGCGCTGGGCACCCAACAGGGTCGGGGGCCCACAATCGTCATACTCCAGATCTAGTGTCTGGAGATCGTCAATGTCCTAAAGATCAATAACCTAAATCTCAGTGCTCCAGACAAGTGCCCTGCCGGGCACACCCGCAGCAGGTGCGTGCAGCGCAGCCTATCTGGAGTCGCGATGCCGACCAGTCGTGGCAAGCAACCGGTCCATGGTAAGCGACACGCGATCGGCGACCAAATCCGGGGCTGCCCCCACCTGAGTGCGTCACAGTGCCATAGCACCTAATCCCACTCACGACCCACACCTGCCGGGGTACCCGCCGGCACCACTGCGCACCGACGGGTTCCGCCTCACTTGAGAATCTTGGTTACCCGACCGGCGCCGACCGTGCGGCCACCCTCACGGATCGCGAACTTCAGGTTCTCGTCCATCGCGACTGGCTGGATGAGCTGGACCGACATCTCGGTGTTGTCACCCGGCATGACCATTTCAGTGGCCTCGGGCAGCGTCACGACACCGGTCACGTCAGTGGTGCGGAAGTAGAACTGCGGACGGTAGTTGTTGAAAAATGGCGTGTGCCGGCCGCCTTCGTCCTTGGACAGGATGTAAACCTGCGCCTCGAACTGAGTATGCGGGGTGTTCGTGCCAGGCTTGATGACGACCTGCCCGCGCTCGACATCCTCGCGTTTGATACCGCGGATCAACAGGCCCACGTTGTCGCCGGCCCGGCCCTCGTCGAGCAGCTTGCGGAACATCTCAACGCCGGTGACGGTGGTCTTCAACGAGCGATCCCTGATGCCGATAATTTCCACTTCTTCGCCTACCTTGACGACGCCGCGCTCCACCCGGCCGGTGACCACAGTGCCGCGGCCGGTGATAGTAAAGACATCCTCGATCGGCATGAGGAACGGCTTGTCGACCTCACGCACCGGCTCCGGGATACTGTCATCCACGGCATCCATCAGTTCGAGAAGCTTCGCGCCCCACTCCGAGTCACCCTCGAGCGCCTTAAGGGCCGACACCCGGACGATCGGCAGCTCGTCACCAGGGTATTCCTGGCTGGACAGCAACTCTCGAACCTCAAGCTCGACGAGTTCCATGATCTCTTCGTCGTCGACCATATCAGCCTTGTTCAGCGCGACGACAATATAAGGAACGCCGACCTGGCGGGCCAGCAACACATGCTCGCGGGTCTGCGGCATCGGGCCGTCGGTAGCGGCGACCACCAGGATGGCCCCGTCCATCTGGGCCGCACCGGTGATCATGTTTTTGATGTAGTCCGCGTGCCCGGGACAGTCAACGTGGGCGTAGTGCCGCTTCTCGGTCTGGTACTCGACGTGCGCGATCGAGATCGTAATGCCCCGCTGCCTTTCCTCGGGGGCCTTGTCAATCGACTCGAACGCTGACACTTCGTTCAGGTCGGGGAACTTGTCGTGCAAGACCTTAGTGATCGCTGCGGTCAGCGTGGTCTTGCCGTGGTCGATATGACCGATGGTTCCGATGTTGACGTGCGGCTTGGTCCGCTGGAACTTCGCCTTCGCCACTGGTCTCGTCCTCCTGGACTCGTTCTGTGATCCGCCGGACCGTTCAGGGTCCTCATGTGGCGGCATGTTGTCAGGTGGTCTCGCGCGGAACACCGTCAGGGAACCCGGTGCCCGCTGCCGCGGCTAGCCGCAGCCGGAGAAAATCACGGCATCACTCACCGGTCGCCTTACTGATAATTTCCTTCGACACGTTGGCCGGGACCTCAGCATAAGAGTCGAACTGCATGGTGTAGTTCGCTCGGCCCTGAGTCCGCGACCGTAGGTCGCCGACGTATCCGAACATCTCCGACAACGGCACCAACGCCTTGATGACTCGGGAGCCGCTGCGCTCCTCCATGTGCCGGATCTGACCTCGCCGAGAGTTGAGATCACCGATGACGTCACCCATGTAGTCATCAGGCGTGGCTACTTCGACCGCCATCATCGGCTCCAGAATCACCGGGTCGGCCTTACGCGCCGCATCTTTGAGCGCCATCGAGCCGGCCACTTTGAAGGCCATCTCGGAGGAGTCCACCTCGTGGTACGCGCCGTCCAGCAAAGTGAGTTTCAGGCCGACCAGGGGATAGCCGGCGAGGACGCCGTACTGCATGGCATCCTGCGCCCCAGCATCAACTGCGGGGATGTACTCCTTGGGGATCCGCCCACCGGTGACCTTGTTGTCGAACTCATACAGCGCGCCATCACTGGTCTGCAGCGGCTCCAGCTTGATGAGCACGCGGGCGAACTGGCCAGCACCACCTGTCTGCTTGCGGTGGGTGTATTCCAGCTTGTCCACCGTTTTGCGGATCGTCTCCCGGTAAGCCACCTGCGGCTTGCCGATGTTCGCTTCGACCTTGAAGTCGCTGCGCATGCGGTTCACCAACACTTCGAGGTGCAGCTCACCCATCCCGGCAATGATCGTCTGACCGGTCTCGTCATCGAGCTTGACCTGGAAAGTGGGATCCTCCTCGGCCAGCTTCTGGATGGCCGTACTCAGCTTCTCCTGATCGCTTTTGGTCTTGGGCTCGATGGCGACCTGGATGACCGGTTCCGGGAACGTCATCGACTCCAGGATGATCGGCGCCTGCGGGTCGCACAGCGTGTCACCAGTGGTCGTCTCCCGCAAGCCGATCATCGCGTAGATGTGACCAGCCCGAGCCTCCTCGACCGGATTCTCCTTATTGGAGTGCATCTGGAAAAGCTTGCCGACGCGTTCCTTGCGCTCCTTGGTCGAATTGATCACCTGCGAGCCCGCCGCGATCCGACCGGAGTAGACCCGGACATAGGTCAGTTTCCCGAAGAAGGGGTGCGCAGCAATCTTGAAGGCGAGCCCGGAGAACGGCTCGGAAATCGAGGGTTTCCGAATAGCTGAGGTGCCATCGGGCAGCAGACCCACCACCGGGGGCACATCCAGCGGCGAAGGCAGGTAATCGATCACCGCGTCCAGCATCGGCTGCACGCCTTTGTTCTTGAACGCCGAGCCGCACAGCACCGGGTAAGCCCGGCTGTGCACCGTGAGCTTGCGGATGCCGGCCTTAATCTGCTCGATGCTGAGCTCCTGGCTGCCGAGATAGAGCTCCATGAGCTCGTCGTCGGCCTCAGCGACAGCCTCGAGAAGTTTCTCCCGATACTCATTGGCCGTCTCGACCAGATTTGCCGGAATCGCCTCGACGGTGTAGTCCTCGCCCTTTTGAACCTCCCCGCGCCAGGTCAGCGCTCGCATTCCGACCAGATCGACGACACCGGCGAAATCGGCCTCAGAGCCAATGGGCAGCTGGACGACCAGAGGGCTAGCGCCAAGCCGTTCACGAATGGTACGCACCGTGAAGTAGAAATCCGCGCCCAGCTTGTCCATCTTGTTGACGAAACAGATGCGTGGGACGCCATACTTATCGGCTTGTCGCCACACCGTCTCGGACTGGGGCTCAACGCCTTCCTTGCCGTCGAAGACCGCGACGGCGCCATCGAGCACCCGCAGCGAGCGCTCCACCTCAACAGTGAAGTCGACGTGGCCCGGAGTGTCGATGATGTTGATCTGGTGTGCGTTCCAGAAAGTGGTGGTCGCAGCAGAAGTGATGGTGATACCCCGCTTCTGCTCCTCCTCCATCCAGTCCATCGTGGCGGCGCCGTCGTGCACCTCACCGATCTTGTAGTTGATCCCGGTGTAGAACAGGACCCGTTCGGTCGTGGTGGT
This sequence comes from Pseudonocardiales bacterium, assembly GCA_019247305.1. Lineage (GTDB taxonomy): Bacteria > Actinomycetota > Actinomycetes > Mycobacteriales > Pseudonocardiaceae. The sequence goes on along the minus strand of JAFAPC010000012.1, from coordinate 8,006 downwards.
TTTGCCCGCGTCAATATGTGCCATGATCCCGATGTTGCGGACCTTGGCGAGGTCGGTCAGCACTTCACGTGCCACGAGAATTCATCCCTAGCTGTCTTGAGAGTTATCCGTCACCAGCGATAGTGCGCGAAGGCCTTGTTCGACTCGGCCATCTTGTGCGTGTCCTCGCGGCGTTTCACGCTCGCCCCGAGGCCGTTACTGGCGTCGAGCAGTTCGTTCATCAGGCGATCGACCATGGTCTTTTCCCGTCGCTGCCGGGAAAAAGTGATCAGCCAGCGGAGCGCGAGCGTGGTGGAGCGCACCGCCCGCACCTCGACTGGGACCTGGTAGGTAGCACCACCCACGCGGCGGCTCTTCACCTCAATGGCGGGTTTGACGTTGTCCAGTGCGCGCTTGAGGGTTACCACGGGATCGGTACCAGTTTTGTCCCGGCAGCCTTCCAACGCTTGATACACAATCTTCTCGGCAACCGAGCGCTTACCCCGCATGAGGACCTTGTTGATGAGCTGAGTGACCACTGGGGACCCGTAAACCGGGTCGGAGTGCAGCGGCCGTTTCGGGGCGGGACCCTTGCGAGGCATCAGCCTCTCTCCTTCTTCGCACCATAGCGACTGCGGGCTTGCTTACGGTTTTTCACACCCTGAGTATCCAGCGAGCCACGAATAATCTTGTAACGCACGCCGGGAAGGTCCTTCACCCGACCACCGCGCACCAAGACGATGGAGTGCTCCTGGAGATTATGGCCTTCACCGGGAATGTAGGCCGTCACCTCGACCTGGCTGGTCAGGCGCACGCGGGCAACCTTGCGCAAAGCCGAGTTCGGCTTTTTCGGGGTCGTCGTGTACACGCGGGTGCACACTCCGCGCCGCTGCGGGCACCCCTTGAGCGCTGCGGTCTTGGTCTTCGCGAGCTTGTCCTCGCGGCCCTTGCGGACCAGCTGCTGGATGGTAGGCATAGACCAGCTTTCTCCGTCGTGAAGCACGTGCTCTGTCGTCATGGGTACTGCGCAACCGGTTCACTCCGTATCCTGCGGTCGGGCGTGTCGCGGTTGGCCCAGCCGCTCGACCGGGCAAAACCCGACGGGAGCTGGGCGACACCGACGCCAGATCCGGCAGTGGGAGCTCCTCAGGACTCCCGCCGCCAGTAGTGCACCACCAACAGGCATACCGAGCGGCCCGACCGGAGTCGGGACCGAACACCAGGATACCTGGCACATTCGCCTAGGGTCAAAACGGGGCCAGACCACGCCGGCTGAGCCGGCAGTCCCGCCACCGCCGGCTGAGCCGGCAGTCCCACCGAGGAGGTGCGCCGATGCCGGGTCCCTTGGTCGGGCTGCGGGTGATCGAGCTGGCCGGGATTGGTCCAGGACCCCATGCGGCGATGCTGCTGGCGGATCTGGGAGCCGACGTGGTGCGGATCGAACGACCCCCCGAGAGTGGCGTAGGTGGCCTGCAGCTCGTGCCGGGTGCTGCGGACCAGCTGCTTCGCGGCCGACGTTCCGTGCTGTGTGACCTGAAGGACCCCGCAGGTCGGGAAACCCTGCTGCGGCTGGTGGAGCGGGCCGACGTGCTGATCGAGGGCTTGCGCCCTGGCGTCACCGAGCGATTAGGTGTTGGCCCCGCCGACTGCCACGCACGCAACCCGGCCCTGGTGTACACGCGGATGACGGGGTGGGGTCAGGAGGGCCCGCTGGCCGACCGCGCCGGACACGACATCAACTACATTGCGCTGTCGGGCGTGCTGCACGCCGTTGGCACCGCGGGGGGCAAACCGGTGCCACCGCTGAACCTGGTCGCCGACTTCGGTGGGGGCTCGATGTTCCTGGTGATCGGAGTGCTGGCCGCCTTGTGGGAACGGGAGCGCTCCGGTGCCGGTCAGGTGATCGATGCCGCCATGGTGGACGGGGTCAGCGTGCTGGCCCAGTTGTACTGGTCGTTGCGCGCCTGCGGGCTCTGGAGCGAGCAGCGGGGCGTTAACCTGCTCGACTCGGGGGCCCCGTTCTACGACACCTACCTCTGCTCCGACGGGGGCTACGTCGCCGTAGGGGCGCTGGAACCGCGGTTCTATGCCGCGCTGCTGGCGGGCTTGGGGCTCGCCAAAGCGGACCTGCCCGGGCAGCTGGACCCGGCGGGGTGGCCGGTGTTGCGCCAGCGGTTCACCGAGGCGTTCGCCACTCGAAGCCGCGACGAGTGGGAGGCCGTATTCGCCGGGGCCGACGCCTGCGTGGCACCGGTCTTATCTTTCGCCGAGGTGCCCACCCACCCGCACATGGCGGCTCGGGGCACCGTCATCACCGTCGGCGGGGTACCCCAGGCCGCCCCCGCACCCCGGTTCTCCCGCACCCGTCCCAACCGCCCAACACCGCCGAGGGAACCCGGTGCCGACACCGCCGAGGTACTCGCCGACTGGGGCGTGCTGCCTCCGGCAGCTGGTGGCTCTTCAAGGACCACCAACCCCCCCGACAACAGCCCATAACGATGGCCAACCCCGCTGGCAAGCCAGCGGGGTTGGCCATCGTTAGAGACGTCCACACCGGGGGTTGGTGGTCCTTGAAGAGCCACCAGCCAACCCACCTCAGCGGTAGTCGCGACCGACGCCGAAGTCGTAGTCGTCCAGCGGGACAGCTGCTCCGGTTCCGGTCCCGAAGACCTCTGGCGTGTAGTAGCCCTCGTCGTAGGAGGGCATCGTGTAGGCGGCAGCCCGGCCCTCCTCGGTCGGCTGCACCTCGATGTTGCGGTACCGGTTGATCCCAGTGCCAGCCGGAATCAACTTGCCAATGATCACATTTTCCTTCAAGCCCAGCAGCTTGTCGCTCTTGCCCTGGATCGCCGCGTCGGTGAGGATCTTGGTCGTTTCCTGGAACGACGCCGCGGACAGCCACGACTCGGTCGCCAGCGACGCTTTGGTGATCCCCATCAGGACCGGACGACCCGAGGCGGGCTCGTTGCCCTCCGAGACCACCCGGCGGTTCTCCAACTCGAACTCGCTGCGTTCGGCTAGCGCACCGGGCAGGAACTCGGTTGCACCCGAGTCGATGATCGTCACGCGGCGCAACATCTGCCGGACGATGACCTCAATGTGCTTGTCGTGGATCTGGACCGCCTGCGAGCGGTACACCTGCTGGACTTCGCGCACCAGGTGCAGCTGCACCTCCCGCGGCCCCATCACGCGGAGCACCTCGTGGGGGTCCACCACACCCTCGAGCAGCTTCTGACCGACGGTGACGTAGTCGTCGTCGGCCAGCGGCCGCTCGGTGCCCTCGACGGTGACCACCGCGAGCCGCTGCCGCTTGGACAGCTTGTCGTAGACGATCTCCTCACTACCGTCGTCCGGAATGATGGTGATCTTCCAGAACTTCTCGCCGTCTTCGATGCGCACTCGGCCGTCGGCATCCGCGATCGGCGCCATGCCCTTGGGCACCCGGGCCTCAAACAACTCCTGCACCCGGGGCAGACCGGTGGTGATGTCCTCACCCGCGATCCCACCCTGGTGGAAGGTGCGCATGGTCAGCTGCGTACCCGGCTCACCGATAGACTGCGCGGCCACGATACCGACCGCCTCGCCCACATCGACGAGCTTGCCGGTGGCCATGGACCTGCCGTAACACATCGCGCACACCCCGCTGGCGGACTCACAGGTCAGCACCGAGCGCACCTTGACCCGCATGACACCAGCGTCGATCAGCATGTCGATCGCTGGGTCGCCCAGGTCCGCCCCCCGCGGCATGAGCACCGCTCCGGAGCTATCTACCACCTGCTCCGCGGTGCAGCGGGCGTACACGCTGGTCTGCACGTAGCGGTGCCGAATCGCCCGGCCATCCACCCCGATCTCCGCGACCGGCATCTGGATTCCGCGCTCAGTGCCGCAGTCGTGCTCCCGCACGATGACGTCCTGCGAGACGTCCACCAGACGCCGGGTGAGATACCCGGAGTCAGCGGTGCGCAAGGCGGTGTCGGCCAGTCCCTTACGGGCGCCGTGCGTGGCGATGAAGTACTCCAGCACGCTCAAGCCCTCGCGGAAGTTGTGCTTGATCGGCCGCGGGATGTACTCGCCCTTGGGGTTGGAGACCAGGCCCCGCATCCCCGCCAGGGACCGGACCTGCGTCATGTTCCCGGCCGCCCCGGATGACACGATCGTAAAGACCGGGTTGTCCGCCGGGAAGTTGGCCTCCATCGCCTTGGCGACCTCGTCGGTGGCCTGCGACCAGATCTTCACCAGCTCGCCGTTGCGCTCGTCGTAGGAGAGCACGCCCCGCTGGTAGCGCTTCTCCACCTGGTCGGCCTTGACCTCGTACTGGTCGAGAATCTGCTGTTTGGCGACTGGCACCACCACGTCGGAGCTGGACAGCGTCACACCGGAGCGGGTGGCCCAGTGAAAACCTGCGTCCTTGAGTTTGTCCAGCGTCTGGGCGACGATGACCATCGGGTACCGCTCGGCGAGATCATTGACGATCGCGGCCTGGCGCTTCTTAGGCAACACCTCGTTGACGTACGGGTAGTCCTCGGGGAGAAGCTCGTTGAACAGTACCCGTCCCACGGTGGTGTCCGCGATCCACGCCGCCCCCGGTTCCCAGTCTTGGGCCTCCCGCAGCTGGGCCTGCTCACTGAGCGGCGGGACCACGCCCCGCAGCCGGACCCGGATTCTGGCCTGCAACCCAGTCGTGCCGCGGTCCAGCGCCATCAGCGCCTCGGCCGGCGAGGAGAACGAGCGGCCCTCCCCCACCTCGCCCTCGCGGAGCTTGGTGAGGTGGTACAGCCCGGTCACCATGTCCAGCCGGGGCATGGCCAACGGACGGCCCGAGGCCGGGGACAGGATATTGTTGCTGGACAGCATCAGGACCCGAGCCTCGGCCTGCGCCTCGGCGGACAGCGGCAAGTGCACCGCCATCTGGTCGCCGTCGAAGTCCGCGTTGAACGCCTCGCAGACCAGCGGGTGCAGCTGGATCGCCTTGCCCTCGACCAGCTGCGGCTCGAAAGCCTGGATGCCCAGCCGGTGCAGGGTCGGCGCCCGGTTCAACAGCACCGGGTGCTCGGTGATGACCTCCTCCAGGACATCCCACACCTGCGGACGCTGCCGCTCGACCATCCGCTTGGCCGACTTGATGTTCTGCGCGTGGTTGAGATCCACCAGGCGCTTCATCACGAACGGTTTGAACAGCTCCAGCGCCATCTGCTTGGGCAGGCCACACTGGTGCAGTTTGAGCTGGGGACCGACGACGATAACCGAGCGGCCGGAGTAGTCGACCCGCTTGCCGAGCAGGTTCTGCCGGAATCGGCCCTGTTTGCCCTTGAGCAAGTCAGACAGCGACTTCAGCGGGCGGTTTCCGGGACCCGTCACCGGACGGCCGCGACGACCGTTGTCGAACAGCGCGTCGACGGCCTCCTGCAGCATCCGCTTCTCGTTGTTGACGATGATCTCGGGCGCACCCAGGTCGATGAGTCGCTTGAGCCGGTTGTTCCGGTTGATCACTCGGCGGTAGAGGTCGTTGAGGTCGGAGGTGGCAAACCGGCCACCGTCGAGCTGCACCATGGGCCGTAGGTCCGGCGGAATCACCGGCACGCAGTCCAGCACCATGCCCATCGGGTTGTTGCGGGTGGCCTGGAAAGCCGCGACGACCTTGAGGCGCTTGAGCGCGCGCAACTTCTTTTGGCCTTTGCCGGTGCGGATGACCTCCCGCAGGCTCTCCGACTCGGCGTCAATGTCGAAGTTCTCCATCAGTTTCTGGATGGCTTCGGCACCCATAGCGCCGGTGAAGTAGTCGCCATAGCGGTCGTAGAGCTCCCGGTAGAGCAGCTCATCCACAATGAGCTGGCCGACCTCCAGCTTGGTGAACGTCTCCCAGATCTCATCGAGCCGGTCGATCTCGCGCTGGGCGCGGTCCCGCAGCTGGCGCATCTCGCGGTCGCCGCTCTCTTTGACCTTGCGCCGCACATCGCTTTTGGCGCCTTCGGTCTCCAGCTGGACGAGATCAGCTTCCAGCTTCTGCGCGCGGGCCTCGATGTCGGCATCACGGCGGTCCTCCAGCCGCTTACGCTGGACGCCCATCTCACTCTGTAAGGTGGAGAGATCGTTGTGCCGCTCCTCGGTGTGCACCGCGGTGATGACGTAGGCCGCGAAGTAGATGATCTTCTCAAGATCCTTGGGAGCCAGATCGAGCAGGTAACCCAGCCGGCTCGGGACGCCTTTGAAGTACCAGATGTGGGTCACGGGTGCGGCCAGCTCGATGTGCCCCATCCGCTCACGGCGCACCTTGGCGCGGGTCACCTCAACGCCGCAGCGCTCGCAGATAATGCCCTTGAAGCGGACACGCTTGTACTTGCCGCAGTAGCACTCCCAGTCCCGGGTGGGACCGAAGATCTTCTCGCAGAAAAGCCCGTCCTTCTCCGGCTTGAGCGTGCGATAGTTGATGGTCTCCGGCTTCTTAACCTCACCGTAGGACCACTGACGGATGTCCTCTGCGGTCGCAAGCCCGATGCGGAGCTCGTCGAAGAAGTTGACGTCAAGCACGTCTTGTTCCTTCTCCCCTGTGTTGTTGAAACACTAGTGTTGTCGAAACCCTGATGTTGTCAAAAACTGGACATTGTCGACGGTTGCGTCCGACGCGCGGGTGGGCGGGAGGACCACCCACGCGCCGGACACGGTTCTGGGAGCCGTTACTGCACGACGTCATCCACCGATGGGGCCTCGTTGCGGGAAAGGTTGATGCCGAGATTGGCAGCCGCCCGCTCCAAGTCCTCATCGTCGGAGTCCCGCATCTCGATCGCCGCCCCGTCACTGGAGAGCACCTCGACGTTGAGGCATAGTGACTGCAGCTCTTTGAGCAGCACCTTGAACGATTCAGGAATTCCCGGCTCGGGAATGTTCTCGCCCTTGACGATGGCCTCGTACACCTTGACCCGGCCGAGCACATCGTCAGACTTAATCGTCAAAAGTTCCTGCAGGGTGTACGCCGCCCCGTAGGCCTGCATCGCCCAACATTCCATCTCGCCGAAGCGTTGGCCGCCGAACTGCGCTTTGCCACCGAGCGGTTGCTGCGTAATCATCGAGTACGGACCGGTCGAGCGAGCGTGAATCTTGTCATCGACTAGGTGCAGCAGCTTGATGATGTACATGTAGCCGACCGCAACCGGGTAAGGGTAGGGCTCACCGGTGCGACCGTCGAACAACTGCGCCTTGCCATCGGAGCGGACCACCTGCTCGCCGTCCCGGTTGGGCAGCGTGGAGCCGAGCAGCCCGGTGATCTCCTCCTCCCGAGCGCCATCGAACACCGGGGTGGCCACCACCGTGCCCGGCTCGGCCTGGTGCAGTTCCTCGGGCAGCCGGGACGCCCACTCCGGAGCACCGGTGATCTGCCACCCACTCTTGGCGATCCAGCCGAGATGCGTCTCCAAGATCTGCCCGATGTTCATTCGGCGCGGGACACCGTGGGTGTTGAGGATGATGTCCACCGGCGTCCCATCCGGCAGGAACGGCATGTCCTCCACCGGGAGAATCCTGCCGATGACACCCTTATTCCCGTGCCGGCCGGCGAGCTTGTCCCCGTCTTGGATCTTGCGTTTCTGGGCGACATAGACCCGGACCAGCTCGTTCACGCCGGGTGAGAGCTCGTCGTCGTCGTCCCGGGAGAACACCCGAATACCAATGACCTTGCCGGTCTCGCCGTGCGGCACCTTGAGGCTGGTATCGCGGACCTCGCGGGCCTTCTCACCGAAAATGGCGCGCAGCAGCCGCTCCTCAGGGGTCAACTCGGTCTCGCCCTTCGGCGTCACCTTGCCGACCAGGATGTCTCCGGCCTGCACCTCGGCACCGATCCGGATGATCCCTCGGTCGTCGAGATCGGCCAGCACGTCCTCGGCGACGTTCGGGATATCCCGGGTGATCTCCTCAGCACCGAGTTTGGTGTCCCGCGCGTCGATCTCGTGCTCGTCGATGTGGATCGAGGTGAGGATGTCGTCCTGCACCAGACGCTGACTCAGGATGATCGCGTCTTCGTAGTTGTGGCCCTC
>JAFAPC010000157.1 GCA_019247305.1 Pseudonocardiales bacterium | reverse complement strand
TTCACCCACGCGACGGCGGCGCTGAGCAGGCCGTTCGCCAGCCCGGAATCCGTCAACCTCCGCTTTCCGGTCACACTTCCCACAGAACAGATCGTGGCAGGGCTCAACGAGGCCCAGCCGGACATCCTGGTCGGGTATGCCTCAGCGCTGCACGTGCTCAGCGCAGAGGCCGAGGCGGGCCGGCTCCGGATCGCACCACGGACGGTGCTGAGCAGTGCCGAGCCACTACTACCCGAGACCCGAGCCGCCGCCGAGCGAGCATGGAACGTCCGAGTTGGGAACGTGTGGGGAACCTCCGAGGGCGGAGGCACCGCGATCCCGTGCGATCACGCGAGCTCGCACCTCGGTGAGGACCTGATGATCGTCGAGCCAGTCGACGAGCTCGGCCGCCCGGTGGCGCCCGGCGAACCATCGGCCAAGGTCTACCTGACGAACCTGTACAACCACGCGATGCCCCTGATCCGCTACGAGATCACCGACGAAATCACCGTGCTGCCCCAGCCCTGCCCGTGCGGATCGACGATGCAATGCATCGGTGACATCCAGGGCAGGCTCGACGACGTCTTCGAGTACGCCGGCAGACCCGTTCACCCCCACGTCTTCCGCTCCGCGCTAAGCCAACACGCCGAGATCGTCGAGTACCAGGTCCACCAAACGCCCAACGGAGCGCACATAGCAATTCGTCGCCACGGACCAGTTGACCTCGACCAGCTCCGCCGCGAACTCGCGGAAGCGCTCCACGCAACCGGACTCGACTCGCCCAAGATCACCCTCGAGACCGTCGCGCAGCTCAACCGCAACGACGGTCCCGCGAAGCTAAAACGGTTCGTCCCGCTCGTCAACGAGGACTCCCAACCACTCGGACGACACACGCTCGCAACGACCCACATCTGATCGCGATCGAGCCCGACAACCGGGCCGACCGATCGTCGGTGGGGCCGGGCACTTCACTCGTGAGTGACCGCAACTGGCCGTGAAGGTTCCTGGTGTGTGGCACTTATGTGGCACGCGCGACCCGCTGCTTAGAACGTCGTCTCGGGCAGGGGTCGGCCTGCTCCGGTCCTGCTTGGCCATCCTCGCACCGTCCGCGTGTGACCGCTGAAGAGCACCCCAACTTGAAGGAGGATCCAGTGCCAGAACAGACCACGACCATCGGACACACTGGCGAGGGTGAATACCGGCGGCTGCCGGTAGGTGAGGGCGGCGATGTCGGGTACTACGACACCGGCCGCGGTGAGGCGATCCTGCTCGCGCACGCCGGGGTGTTCAGTGACTGGTTCCGGCCGCTCAGCCTGGAGCTGCCGCGGGACCGGTTCCGGGTGGTCCGGGTCCGCCGGTCCGGCTACCGGGACACCACACCCCCGGCCACGCACCTGAGCCTGGCCGATCACGCCCGGCACGCTGCCGTGCTGCTGGATGAGCTCGGGATCGGGGCGGCGCACTGGGTCGGGCATTCCTCCAGCTGCCTGATCGGGATGCAGCTGGCCCAGGACCGGCCCGGCCTGGTGGCCAGCCTGACCCTGCTGGAGCCCGCCCCCGGCGGAGACCTGCACGGCTTGGCCGGCGAGCAGTTCGCCTCGGCGACCGTCCGCCCGGCCATGGAGACGTTCTTCGCGGGCGATCTGGGCGGCGCGTTCGACCGGTTTATGCGCGGGATCGGCGGGCCCGGCTACCAGGCCGTGCTGACCGGCCAGCTCGACGCGGGCGGCTTGGATGCTGCCCGGGCGGAATCGGCTTTCTTCTTCGCCGACGAGGTGCCGGCCGTCCAGGAATGGATCTTCGGCCCCGCCCAGGCGGCCCGCGTCACCCAGCCCGCGGTAGTCGTCCTGGGCGGTGACAGTCCCCACCTCACGCCGCTGATGGCAGAGACCGCGCAGCGGCTGTCGGCGATGCTCCCCCAAGCCCGCACCCAGACACTGCCGGGCTGCAGCCACCTGATGCCGTTGCAACGGCCAGCCTCACTCGCCCGGCTCATCACCGCCTTCATCAAAACCATCCCCGCAGCCAGCGCCGCCGATCCGGTCACGGTCTCGCGATGAGCAGCGAACCGGGTGGCCATAGTGCTGCGGCCAGCCGAGGGCGTCGTTACCGCGGCTCGGCTCCCCCGCCCGACCGTCAACGTCGGCGCGGCCTCGGCAGGAGGCGCCCTGCCCTGAGCGAGTCCTGGCCGCAGCCCGGCGGCGGGTTCATCTTCCCGCACTGGCGATGGTGAGATAACGGCCCTTCCGCGCGGTTCATGTGAGGTACCGCTCGGCGCGAATGCCGGTGAGGCCAGCGCCCGGGTGACCCGCTTGGATGAGCTGCATTGCCGACGGTCGACGGCCCGGTCCTTCCTAAGGACCTCGTCCGCTGCGCGAGCGCGGCTAGCCGGCGGCAGGTTGCTCGAAACGTCAGGGGGTTGCGGCAGTCTGATCGCGCCACAAGACTGCCGGACTCACGAAGCCTGAGCCGTCTCGCTCTACCGGCTGTGGTCGCTCCGGACTGCTGGTCTGGGGCCGCGGCGAACCGGAGCGGCAGTCCCGCGCAGACACTCCAGACGGCGACGGAGGGGAAGCTACGACCTGACGCGGCCGAGTTCTGCTTCGATCGATCGTTAGGAGGCTGCCTGCTAGCACGTGGACGGACGCATGTGCGCTTTACGCGTTGAACCGGGTGCGTGCGCGCCGGCGATGGCGGGCGCGAGTTGGACAGACAGCAGGTTGGCGGCGGTCCCGGCGCGATCGACTTGTTTCTCGACTGCGTCTGTCGCACTACCGGTTGACGATCTCGGCGGCTGCGGTGAGCGGGTCGATGTTTGCTGCGCCCGCGATCCCGGCGCGGTACTCGTCGGTGTTGGTGAGTGGCGGGGTCAGCTTCCGCTCGTAGCGGACTCGCTCGGCCGCGACCATCCGGAAGCCGATCTCGTGCTCGAGCCGCTCGGCGAGAGTCCACAGGCGGCCGGCCGCAGTTGCGTCCTCGTTTCGCGCGGCGACGCAGGCGAGACCCGCGAGGCAGTACACCCTCAACCGCACGTCTCCCTCGTGCAGGCCGAGTGCGAGCGCCTCACGGTAG
>JAFAPC010000195.1 GCA_019247305.1 Pseudonocardiales bacterium | reverse complement strand
GTCTGCACGTACCTGAGCTGCGGGTTTGCGCTGCCGACACCTACGGCACCGGGGCAGGCCTCCCGCCCCTGGGCGCTCCCAGGGCAGCCTTGGCGACTACGTACGCAGCGACACCGTTGGTTTTGCGACAGCTGGACCAGGAACCCCAACCACGCTGAGTTGGCCTTCTACGACGCCGTGGCCCACCAGGGCATGGCCCGAGCCCTCATGGGCGACGACATGCTCGCAAAGATCGCCCGTGCGCTGGTCGCGGACATCCGCAAGAACCTGAGCATCGACTGGCTCTCCCGCGAGCCGGTACGCGCCAAGCTGCGCACCCGCATCCGCCGCCTGCTGGCGAAGTTCGACTACCCGCCAGATGAGGAGCGTGAGGCCGTCGATCTCGTTATAAAACAGATGGAGACCTTCGCCAACGAGTGGGCACCGGAAGCTCCGCAGTGGCTATCGGTTCCGCATTAGCGCTGGACTGGGGTGATCTCAAGCTCGAAGTCGGCTGCCCGAAAGGTCACCACGAAGTAACGGAAGAACGAGAGCTGACCGAGCAGACCCCAACCGTGCGGCCACGGGTCGCAGAAGCCCACCTCGGCCTCCCAGCTGTGGTCGCCGACGGTCAGCAGCGTCGGCACCATCCGCGCCTTCGTACCAGAACCAGCGACGCCGAGGGCCTTTGTTGGTGCATCCGCGCAGTCGATTCCGGCCAGATCGGCAACCCAACTGGGCAGCAGCGTGTTCATGGCTCCGCTATCGACGAGACAACGTACGCGTAGGTCGTCCGCATCGCCGACGGAGACGTCGAGCAACGGGCGCGGCCAGCCGTTGATCTCGTGTGGCAGTTCGCGGTAGGCAATCTTCACGGCGTGGACAGCATGGAGCCGGCCTCCTCCGGCGTCGTCGGCACCTTCCACACCGTGGCGCGCAGGCCGTTCGTGCGCAGCCAGCGAACCACGTCGTACGGCGAGTCCGCGTCATAAAGCACCTCGAGGCCGTCTTGGGCGATCCAGCGCCCGATGTATGGCTCCAAGGCGGCCGCCTCGGCCCCCCGGCGCGGCCACGCGCTCATGTCACCGTCCCGAGGCGACGGCACGTACCCCCGGCGGTGCACGCCGAACCCCAGCCGCCGCAGAATCGACCTGGCCTGGTGGGTGGTGAAATCACTGCGGTCGAGCCCCGTCACCGCCGCAAGCACCTGCTTCGGCGGATACCGGCGCCGGCCGATCACCACGTAGTGCTCGCGGATGGGCTCGGGGTCCACACCAGCGACGGAGAGTTCGACGCCCGCCGCGTCCAGCTCGAAGTCCTCGCCTGCCACTCGAGTTGTCAGCACCGTACCGACCCTCTCTGCCGCGTACTTATCGCAGTGTAGCGGCGGTGTGGAGAGGTTCGCCAAACACGCCGCACGAAGCATGATCGACGAAGCAGGGTGCGCAGGACGACCCGGGCGGTCCCCAATCACGTTCTAGGTATCGACTAAGGTTCGCCTCACCTACTGTGGAGACTGGACGAGGGCTGAGCTGCTGAGCGGGTTGGAGGGCAGGCCATGGCCTGTTACCTGCCCGGAGGGGTACCGGAACCAGTACCCAGCTGTGCCACGAGTGCGGAGCAGGCCGCGCTGGCGGCCCTGCGCAGCGCGTATCCGGCGCTCGCCGCCAGGTACGGCGCGGCGTTGGGACACGCCCGGGCGGCGGCGCTAGGAAAGCTGTGGGTCGCGCTGTCGCGGGAGCGGATCGATGGCCTCATCTCCTCGGTAAGCGCCGACCGCGCGACGCTCCTGCTGTCCGACGGCACCCGGCTGTCCGCCCCACTCGCGATCACGGACGCCTTCGCCGAGCACCCGGTTGGCCTGGCCGTCACCCGCCACGGAGCCCGCCCGCAGCTGATCGACCACCCCGTCGCACTGCTCAGGGCGGTCATGGCAGCCCAGCCCCACCGTAGCGACGCCGACCGGTGGCTCCAGCTGTCCGCTGAGCTTGGTGACAGCGTCGCCAACCACGCGCTCGGGCTCGTTGGCGAGTCCTGGCGGCGCGAACGAATGACCAGTGCGGGGGCTCCTGGGGGTAATTCGCTGCGCTGGGCGGCGCGCCGCGCCGCCAATGATCCGAGCTTCAGCCCACTGGCCCTGTTCGAGCAGGCCGTCGTCGATGGGCATCCCCTGCACCCGGGCGCGCGCCTGCGTGGCGGAATGACCACCGAGGAGCTGTTCGCCTACGCCCCGGAGTGGGTCGAGCAGGTCGCGGTTCGGATCGTCGCCATCGCCCAGTTCTCGTTCGCCCAGTCCTCGTTGACCCGACGCGGGATGACCGACCTGCTACGCCGCTGGCACCCGGAGGTCGCTGACGCCGCTGAGGCGCACCTGCGCAGCACTCGGCGGAATCCGGCCGGCTACGAGTTGCTGCCGGTGCACCCGTGGCAGCTGGGTCATGTGCTGACGCACCGCTACGCCGACGCGCTCGCTGACGGGCGCGTCATCGTCATTCCGCGAGCGCGACTTCTCGCTCGGCCGCTGCTGTCGCTGCGCACCCTCGCGCCTACGACGGACCGGCGGGCTGCCCACCTCAAGACCGCCCTCGACGTCCGGCTGACCACCGCGACCCGTGTCGTCTCGCCGGCAACCGCCCACAACGGCCCGGTGATGTCCGCGCTGATGGCCGAGATCTGCCGACGCGAGCACGGCTTCGGTGGGCGGTTCGTCAGCCTTACCGAGTGGGCGAGCGGGAGCTACCGGCCAGCGCCGGGCGAACCGCGTGACGCTGCGGCCAGTCTCGCCGCGATCGCTCGGGAATCCCCAGAGCGCCACGTCAGCGACGGTGAGGTCGCGCTTCCGGTCGCCGCTCTGGCTGCCCGCTCGCCACGCAGTGGCCGACCGCTGTTCGCCGACGTGCTCGAGGAGCTGGCGTCCACTCGTCGGCCAGCCTGCTCCGACACCGCCGAACGCTTCCTCACCAGCTACTGTAACTGCACGTTGCCCGCGCTGTTCACCTTGTTGTCCCGCTGGGGGGTTGCGCTGGAGCCACATGGGCAGAATGCCGTCGTGGTGTTGCGCGACGGTCTGCCGGTACGCTTGCTCTACCGCGACTTTGGCAGCATCCGGATCAGCACGGCCCGCCTGATGCGCACCGGTCTGCGCCCACCGGCATTGCTGGGCGCCCTGCCGACCGAGGACGAAGACGAGCTCCGGGCCGCCTTGTTTTTTCCCCTGGTCGGTACCAATCTCAGCCAGGTCGTCGCCGCGCTAGCCAGGGCGGGCCAGACCGATTCCGCACGATTGTGGCGGCTGGTTGCCCGCTGGTGCCGCCGTACCTACGCAGCGCTTACCACGGACCCCGCTATCGCGGCCCAGGCCAGCCGTGATGAGGCCGCCCTGTTCGGACCCACGCTCCCGGCCAAGTCCATGCTGCGGGTCCACATGTCCGCCGCCCCCCATGTCCCGCAACGGGTGATGGTGCCCAATCCCTTGGCACCCGATCAGGTGGGACCAGCCGGATGAGCCACCTTCAGGACACCACCCCACACCAGGTGCCGCTCCGCACGATCGAGGAGCTGCGGATGTACCAGACTCTGGGCGCGGACGCGCCGCGATACGCCGCGGCGTTCCTCGAGCAGCTGCCGAGGGCGCGGACTGTGGTCCTGCACCGGCTGCTCGCAGCCCTATGGCGGGAGGACGTCGGTGGGATCCGGACGGCCAGCCGTCGTCTCGATGCCAGCACCGCTGCGGATCTGCCCGCGCTCTCCTCACTGCTAGGCGGTATTCAGCCAGGCATCTGGCAGGTCCACGAGCTCACCGACACGGCGGTGCTGGCTTTTTTGATCCGCGCCGAGCACGCCTTCAACAACGTCAAGCTGGGCGGCCCGGTGCTGTGCCTGCGGGCCGGCGAAGCGACTGTGATCACCTCGCCGCAGGATCTTGTCGAGCTCATGGCCGCCTACGAGCCGGCGCCGGGCTGGCAATCGTTCGCCGCCGAGCTCGCCGACGCCGTGGCCAACCTCACGCTCGCCTACGCCCGGTCTGCGGAGCAGCGGCTGGCCTTGCGCCAGGTCGCCCTCCAGCTGCACGCGCCGGACACGGTAGGGCTTGCGCAGCTACTTTGTGCCCGTGAGGTGCCTGAGGACGTGATGGTGTTCTTCGAACGGCTCAACACCGAGGGGCACAATCTACACCCGTGCGGACGGGGCCGGCTGGGCATGCAACCAGCTGATCTGCTGCGCCACGACTTGGAGTCCGAGACATCCACCGATCTGACCTTGGTGGGCATCCGCCGGGAGCGTGTCGAGTCCACCCCCGACGAGCGAGGCCGCGATGTCGGGCAGCTGCTGTGCGCTGAGTACCCGAGACTCGACACCGCCATCCGTGAGCACTTCGGAGCCGATGGGCCCGACCCCACCGGCTACCTGTTCCTCCCCGTGCACGCCTGGCAACTCGACCAGGTCGTCCGCCCCCTGCTCGCGAACGAGATCGCTGAGAGCACCGTGGTGCCCGTGCCCGCTGCCCGGCTGGCGGGCGTGCCGACGTCCAGCGTGCGGACGTTGCTCACCGAGCGCTCACCCGCGGGCCGGCGCCTGCTCGTCAAGACCGCTCTGGACACGCTGATCGGCTCGACCCGGCGGTCCATCTCCGCACACACGACGAACAACGGCCCGGTGTACAGCCGGTTGCTCCGGCAGGTCATCGACCGGGAAGCGGCGCTGACCGATCGGATTGTGCTGCTCGACGAGCTCGCTGGCGCCAGTTACCGGCCACTGACCCACGACCCGGACCCCGAGCGCCGCTCCCGTGCGTTGTCCGCCCTCGTTCGCCGGGACATCAGCGCCTACCTTCGCCCCGACGAGCTGCCCGTGCCTGGCTGTGCGTTGCCCGCCGGTGCGCCGGTGACCGAGTCCAGCCTGCTGGTCGAGCTCGTCACCCGCTATGCGGCGAGGCGCGGCGAGCCGGACCTTGGCCTGGCCGGTCTGCGCTTTGCCGAGGAGTACGCCGCGCTGCTGCTGCGCATGACCGTGATCCTCATGACCAAGTACGGCATCGCGGTGGAGGCCCACCTGCAGAACTGCATCTTCACGTTCGTCTCTGCCGTGCCGACCCGGTTGGTGTTGCGGGATTGGGGCGGAATGCGGATCTACCTCCCACGGCTGCGTCGGCAGGGACTGCGACTCGACCCCCGGCCGGGAGCGCTCACGGTGACCGACGACGTCCACGTGATGCGGGCCAAAGCCCTGTACACCGTGCTGTCGAACCACCTCGGTGAGGTCCTTGCCCACTTGGTCACTCGGTGTGGCGTCGACCCGCAGGCGGTGTGGCAGCGCGTCCGGGCGATTCTGGACGGGCTCCTCGCCGACTTGGACGCTGACCCGACGCTGCGCGAGGACGTCGCCGCTGACCGCGCCGTCCTGCTCGCACCCACGTTGCCCATTAAGGCGTTCGCCCGGATGCGGCTGGATCCCGCCAGCGGTGACCAGTACGTCCAGGTGTGCAATCCGCTCCACGAGGGCGGCGTGTTCCCCTGGACACCTTCCCCCGCGCCGGACACGGAGCGCCGTTGACTGCCCGCGCGCAGCAGCCCCAGGGGCCGGTCTGGGAACGGGTGAGTGCGGCGCTGCGTGGGCAGGCATCCGGCGAGCAGCCGGTGTGCGCGTACGTCTACGACCTGGGCACGCTGGTCAGGCAGGTCGAGACAGTCCGGGCCGCGCTGCCCGAGCGTTGCGAGCTGTACTACGCCATCAAGGCCAACGGCCATCCCGCGGTGCTGAGCACGTTGGCAGCGTCGGTCGAGGGGTTCGAGGTGGCCTCGCTGGGGGAGATCGACAAGGCAGTGGCCGCGGGCGCCTCCCGGCTGGTGTTCAGTGGCCCAGCCAAGACCGACACCCAAATCACCGGTGCACTGCGAGCTGGCGTGGACCTGCTCAACGTGGAGAGCCTGCACGAGCTGCGCCGTGTGGCGCTGATCGGGGCCAGGCTGAGTGTCCGCGTGCCGGTCGCGCTGCGGGTGAACCGGCAGGCTAGTGGACTACCCGGCACGCTGCGCATGGCCGGAAGCGCCACCCAGTTCGGTGTTGACGAAACTCTGCTGGCCGCGGCGCTGGAGCTGGCTCGCGCGCTTCCGGCGCTCGCGCTGCGCGGTTTTCACCTGCACGCGGCATCGAACAACCTCGATGCGGACGCGCACGCGAGCTTCGTCACCGACAGCGTGATGTGGTGCCTGCGGCAGGCCGACCGGCACCGCATCAACCTGGACGTCATCGACGTCGGCGGCGGCATCGGGGTGGCCTACACCGGTGGTGCCGGCTTCGATCTGCGCCGGTTCGCCGACGGGCTCGGCGCCACGATCGGACAACTGCCCTCCGGCGTACGGTTAATCTTTGAGCTGGGCCGGTTCCTGGTGGCCGCGGCTGGGTGGTACGCCGCTGAGGTCATCGACCTCAAGTGCACGCATGGCCGCTATTTCGCGGTACTCCGTGGCGGGACCCACCACTTCCGGCTGCCGGCCGCCTGGGGATACAGCCACCCGTTCGCGGTGCTGCCGATTGAGGGGTGGCGCTATCCGTTTGCCCGTCCGCAGGTGCAGGCGGTGTGTGTCGACGTGGCCGGCGAGTTATGTACCCCTCGGGACGTGCTCGCCCAGCAGGTCTGGGTTGAGCGACTGCGCATCGGTGACATCGTGGTGTTTCCGTTGGCCGGAGCATACGGCTGGGAAATCTCCCACCACGACTTCCTCAGCCATCCTCACCCCGCCCAGCTCGTCATCAACTCACAGTGATCATTGCCTGAGGGCAGCCCACTGGCACGACGCGGGACCGGACCAGGTAGCCTGGCCCCCCATCACCGGTGCGGAGTAGCTCGCTGCGCCCGGTCGGTTGCCGTCGGCGAGGAGGGCCACGTGTCGGCAGGTCAGGTCGCCGCGCTGATTGCCGCTGGGGCGTTCGTCGTGTTGGTCGGCCTGCTGGCCGTGCCGCTGATCAAACTGGGCCGCACCCTGGATGAGGCGACGCTGGCGATCCGCAAGGCCAGCACCGAGGCCGATCCACTGTTCAGTGGCGCGAACACGACCGTCACGCAGGTCAACGCCCAGTTGGAACGGCTGGACGGGATCACCGCCAACGCCCAAGCGGTGACTGGCAACGTATCGGCGCTCACCTCCCTGTTCACCGCGACCTTGGGCGGTCCGTTGGTGCGGCTGGCGGCGTTATCCTATGGCGTGGCCAAAGCGGTGCGCCGTCGCCGCAAGCGCCGCACAGACGACGCGTCCGGGCGCCGGCCACGGGGACGGCGACGGAACGGGGGTAAGCGGTGAAGCGGATGCTCTGGTTCGGTCTCGGCCTTGCGGCCGGGGTCGCGGCCAGCCGCAAGGCTCGCGAGGCCGCCTACCGGATGACTCCTGCCGGCGTCGCGGAAAACGTCGCCGACGCGGTCCGGGAACTGGCCACGGCCATGGGCTCCTTCGGTGCGGAGGTGCGGGCCGGGATGGCTCAGCGGGAGGCCGAGCTGCACGCCACCGTTGCCCAACGTACTGGCATGGATCTCGCGCCGAGGCCGACCGGCGTCCCCGCGCACCGAGCGCGAGCGAGCTCCGCGCAGGTCTAGGCCTGCGCCCTGTGCCAGATCTGCGCTCGGCGCCAGTAGTCTGTGCATCGCAGTCGATACGCCGCCTACGGGGCGTACCCGTCCGCTTCTTGAGGAAGACCCGTGCAGACCCACGAAATCCGCCAGCGGTTCCTGAACCATTTCGAACGTTCCGGGCACACCGTGGTCCCCAGTGCCTCGCTGCTGGTGGACGACCCGAACCTGTTGTTCGTCAATGCTGGCATGGTGCCCTTCAAGCCGTACTTTCTCGGCCAGGCAACGCCGCCCTACAGCCGGGCAACCTCCGTGCAGAAGTGTGTGCGTACTCCCGATATCGATGAGGTCGGAAAGACCACCAGACACAACACCTTCTTCCAGATGGCCGGCAACTTCTCCTTCGGGGACTACTTCAAGCAGGGGGCCATCGAGCACGCCTGGCAGCTGGTGACCGGCTCGCCGGGCTCCGGCGGCTACGGCTTCGACCCCGACCGCATCTGGGTCACCGTATATACCGACGACGACGAAGCCGAGCAGCTGTGGCGCACGGTCGCCGGGATACCCGCCGAGCACATCCAGCGCCGCGGCATGGCGGACAACTTCTGGTCCATGGGGGTGCCCGGGCCGTGCGGCCCCAGCTCCGAGATCTACGTCGACCGCGGCCCGGACTTCGGCCCTCCTGGGGGGCCAGTGGTCGATGAGGATCGGTTCCTGGAGATCTGGAATCTCGTCTTTATGCAGGATGAGCGGGGTGAGTCCACCGGCCCAGGCAAAGGTGACTTTCCGATTCTGCGGCCGCTGCCGGCGAAGAACATCGACACCGGGATGGGCATTGAGCGCGTGGCACTGTTGCTGCAAGGCGTGTCCAACGTGTACGAGACCGACCTGCTAAGGCCGGTGATCACCCGGGCTGAGGAGCTCTCCGGCCGCCGCTACGGCGAGGACCCCACCGATGACGTGCGCTTTCGGGTGATCGCTGACCACGCTCGCACCGGCGTCATGCTCATCGGAGATGGGGTGACTCCGGGTAATGAGGCACGCGGTTACGTGCTGCGCCGGTTGCTGCGCCGCACTGTGCGCTCCGCGCGCCTGCTCGGCGTGACGGAACCGGTGCTCGGCGAGGTAACCGCCGTGGTGCGCGACACGATGGGCCCGTCCTATCCGGAGATCGCCACGGACTACCCACGGATCGAGGCGATCGCCCGCGCCGAGGAGGAGGCGTTTTTGGCGACGCTGTCCGCCGGGTCGCGCATCTTCGACCTGGCGGTGGCGCGCACCCGTCAGGCTGGCGGCTCGCGCCTGGCCGGCGAGCAGGTCTTCGCGCTGCACGACACCTACGGGTTCCCCATCGACCTCACCATGGAGATGGCGGCCGAGGTCGGCCTGTCCGTCGACGAAGCCGGTTTCCGCACGCTGATGGCGCAGCAGCAGGCGCGAGCCAAGGCCGACGCTGCGGCGCGGCGCAGCGGGCACGGGGATCTCAGTGCGTACCGCACGGTGCTCGACGCGCACGGCCGCACCGATTTCCTGGGCTACACCGACCTCACCGCCGAGGCCCGGGTGATCGGTCTGCTCCTCGACGGCGTCGGAGTCGCAGGGGCTGGTGCGGGCCGCGCGGTGGAGGTGGTGCTCGACCGCACTCCGTTCTACGCCGAGAGCGGGGGCCAGCAATCCGACTCCGGCACCCTGGTCGGTGACGGGTTCACCATCGAGGTGGACGATGTGCAGTCCCCGGTGGACGGTTTGTCGGTGCACCGAGGCAGGGTTGTCCGCGGCGAGGTGGTGCTCGATGCGCCGGTGTTCGCACAGGTGGACCTCACCCGTAGGCGCGCGGTAGCCCGGGCACATTCGGCGACGCATCTAGTGCACTCCGGAATTCGTCGGGCCCTGGGCAGCGGTGCCGCGCAGGCCGGCTCGCTCAACGCCCCGGGTCGGCTGCGTTTCGACTTCACCTCCCCGGGTGGTGCGGTGCCGCCCAGCGTGCTGGCCGACGTCGAGGACGAAGTCAACGAGGTGCTGCTGCGCTCGCTGCCGGTCACGGCCGAGGTGATGCCGATGCAGGCCGCCCGTCGCCAGGGTGCGATCGCGATGTTCGGCGAGCGCTACGGCGAGGAGGTGCGGGTCGTCACCATCGGTGACTATTCCAAAGAACTCTGTGGTGGCACCCACGTGTCCACCTCGGCCGACATTGGCCTGATTAAGTTGCTGTCCGAGGCATCCATCGGCTCGGGGATACGCCGGGTGGAGGCGCTGGTCGGTCTCGACGCGTTCCGCTTCCTGGCCCGGGAGCACGTGCTGGTGGCGCAGCTCGCTGAGCAGTTCAAGGCCCGGCCCGAGGAGCTGGGAGATCGCATCGGCGCGGTGACCGAGCGACTCCGCGCGGCCGAACGGGAGCTGGAGCGGTTGCGCGCCGCCGCGGTGTTGTCCTCAGCGGGCACCCTAGCCCAGGGCGCCGAGCAGGTCGGCGCCACCGCGCTGGTGGCGGCCGAGACGGGGGATGGGGCCAGCGGTGCAGACCTGCGAGCGCTGGCCACGGAGGTCCGGGGCCGGCTAGGGGAGCGGTCTGGGGTGGTCGCGCTGTTCAGCGTCGATCACTCGGTGGGCAAAGTCTCCTTCGTGGTGGCCACCACTGCCGCCGCGCGCCGCCGCGGGTTGTCTGCCGGCGCGTTGGTGCCGGTGTTCGGGCCTGCGGTGGGTGGCCGGGGTGGCGGCAAGCCGGATCTGGCCCAGGGCGGCGGTACTGAGCCGGGCGGGATCCCGGCCGCGGTAGCCGCGCTGCGGACCGAGCTCGCGGGGCGCAACGGCACGTGACTCCGTCTTATGCTGGGCCTGATGCCCGGCCTGATCCCGGACCGGGCCGTCGCCTTGGCGTGGACTTCGGTGAGGTGCGGATCGGGGTGGCGCTTTCTGATCCCTCTGGGGTACTCGCGACGCCCTTGGTCACCCTGCACCGTGACCGCTCCAGTGGTGCGGACCTTGACGCGCTGGTGGCGCTGGTGACCGAGCACGAGGTGGTCGAGGTGGTGGTCGGACTCCCACGCACGCTGGCCGGTCGGCACGGTCCCGCAGCGCAGGCAGCCACGGACTATGCCCGCACCCTGGCGAAGCGGCTTGGCCACCGAGTCCCGGTCCGGCTGACCGACGAACGCCTCACCACTGTTTCGGTTACCCGAGTGCTCGCTGAGCGCGGTGTTCGCGGCCGTAAGCAGCGGGCGGTGATCGATCAGGCCGCTGCGGTGGAGATCCTGCAAGGCTGGCTTGAGGCGCGCCGGGCGGCGAGATGACCGCCGACGCGCTTGGTCCTGCGGAGGCACCACAGTGACCGACCACTTAGGGCTGTTCGGGAACACTCGGGATAAGGCACAGCGTTCCCGGCCGCAGCGGCGGACCGGCCGGAGGGCCCGGCACCAGGCCCGGAAGCGGCGTCGTCGACGTGTCGTGGTCGGCGCGGTGCTGGCGGTGCTTGTGCTGGCCCTCGGCGGTATGCGCTTCGGGGTGCGCGAGCTGCGGGCGTTGCTGGAGGTTCCCGATTTTGTCGGACCCGCTGGCGCACAGACCGTCGTGCAGGTCGAGGAGGGCCAGAGCCTCACCGCGATCGGAGCCACGTTGGTCCAACGCAGCGTGGTCGCCAGCGTCCGGGCGTTCACCCGCGCCGCCGAGGCCGACCCTCGGATCCAAGCTGTCCAGCCCGGCTACTACCAGGTGCGGGAGCGAATGTCCGGCGCAGCCGCGGTGGCGAGGCTGCAAGAACCGTCCGCTCGAGTGGGGCACTTCGACATTCGTGGCGGCGGGCAGCTGGACAACGTTGAAGAGCCCGATGGGAGGACCATGCCGGGGCTGCTCACCGAAATCTCCCGAGCCAGCTGCGCGATGATCGGGGACGCGAGCACCTGCGTGAGCTCTGAGAACCTCCGCACCGCAATGGCCCAGACCGATCTCATCGCACTCGGGATACCCCGCTGGGCACTTGATCCGATCTCACGCGTGGAGCCTCGTCGACGCCTGGAGGGTCTGCTGGTCCCGGGGGACTACGATGTGCGCCCCGGCAGTTCGGCGCTGGAGCTGTTGCAGCAGGTCATCAACTCGTCCGTGGCCAGGCTGTTGGCGGGTGGCTTCCCCGCCTCGGCCGCAGGTACCGGGCACAGCGCTTACGAGGTGCTGGTGATCGCTTCGGTGATCGAGCGCGAGGCGATCACTCGGGACTTCCGCCGGGTCTCGCGGGTCATTGATAACCGGCTTGCTGTCGGGATGCCCCTGCAGATGGACTCCACCATCAACTATCCGCTGGACCGGCAGGAGGTGCACACCTCCGATGCGGACCGGGCCCGGCCCGGCGGGTACAACACCTATCTCAATGTCGGGCTGCCGGCGTCGCCGATTGGGTCGCCGAGCGCAGCGGCCATCGCTGCCGCGCTGAACCCGGAGGCAGGGGACTGGCGATACTTCGTGAAATGTCAGAAGGACGGTGCGTCGTGCTTCTCGGTGACGCGCCAGGAGCACGACGCGGCGGTTCGCGACGCGGCTGCCCGGGGCGTGTTCTAGCCGCTGCGTGCTCGCGGAGAAGTTGTCCACACCCACCCGGTCATCCACAGCCGATGTCTGGACTGGACTAACCCAGCCCGGGTGCCGGGCACGCTGGTGGGCGTGGGCAGTGTCTGGGTGGTCGTGACGGGAGCGCTCGCAGGGGCCGGCGGGGCGATGATGCTGCGCCGGATTCCCCGCGGCGTGTCGGTGTCGGTGCCGGTCTGCGCCGCGGGGGTGGCCGCGTTGTGGGCAGTGGTCAGCGAGCGGGCGCTCGGATGCCTTCCGATGTGGTGGTGGCCGGTTCCGCTGGTGCTGGGTTGGGCCGGCGTGCTGTTAAGTGGTGCCGACCTCCTCGCCCAGCGGCTGCCGGACGCGCTGACCCTGCCGGCCTATCCGGTGGTCGCCCTCCTGCTGGGAGCCGCTGCCCTCGGCGCTGGGAACGCCGGGCCACTGGCTCGCGGCGCCGTCGGTGGGTTGCTGTGGGCCGGTGGGTATGCCGCGGTGCGTCTGGTCGCCCCGGGCGCCCTGGGCGGCGGTGACGTCAAACTCGCCGGCAGCCTGGGTGCGCTTACCGCTGCCACATCCTGGCCGGGGCTGTTGCTGGCGGTACTGGCGGCCAGCGTGGTGACCGCCGCCGCTGCCGCGCCGGCACGGATGCTCGGCTACCGTGCCGTGCCCCACGGCCCGGCGATGCTCGCGGCCGCCTGGCTAGTCGTGCTCCACCCTCCTGCGTGATTAATTAGAGACCATTCGTGGCCGAAGGAGGCACCTGGTGCGTGCGGCCGCCGTCGTCATGGTTGCGGGGCTCGTATCGGTCGGCTGTGGGAGTCGGGTCGGAGATTCCGGGACGAGTGGCTCGTCGGCGAGCTCCTGCGTTGACGCCTCCGGTGGCTCGGTGAAAGTCGGGTTTTTGAACTCGCTCTCAGGCACTATGGCGATCAGTGAGAAGACGGTGCACGACTCGCTGATGTTGGCTGCCGAGCAGAACGCGCGGGTACTGCTGCTGGACGAGCCGGTGGCCGGGATGAGCGCCGACGAACGGGCCCAGACCGGTGAGCTGCTACGCCGGATCGGCGCCGAACGCACCGTCGTGGTAGTCGCGCACTACGAACGGTTGTACGGGATGCTTGACCTGTATGAACAGCGGGGATCGAGGAGCGGTAACGGTCGCAATATCCCGAACTGAGAATGATCACTTGTTGCGGTCCGTGACGGTGAGCTGACGCCCGAGCAGCGGGAGCAGGTAGCGGGTCTGCTGCACAGCGTCGCCACGGCGGTTGGGTTGGCGCGGCGAGACCGCTACCCGGATAACGGCAGTGCGGTGCTGGGCTACCTGATGGCCACCGGGGCGGCCGGTCTCCAGTGTCTACGCCGAGTTGGTCGCGACGGTCTGTCGTGATGGTGAGGGGCACGCCGCGTAGCCTGTCCGGGTACCCCTTCGCCGATGCCCCGGGGTCGCTCCCCGGGGCATCGGCGAAGGGGGCCTACCTCGGCGGGGAGGGGTGCCTGGTGGACCGTGAGGACGCGCAGACGATCGGGCTGGCGATCTGGCGTGTCCGCGATGATCGAGGCAAGTCGCTGCGGGTGGTCGCCGGGTTGGCCGGGATGAGCAAGGACACTCTCCAGCGGATCGAGACCGGTGAGCGTTCCCCGA
>JAFAPC010000125.1 GCA_019247305.1 Pseudonocardiales bacterium | reverse complement strand
CCAAACGCCCTTGCATCGCCTGGAATTTCTCGTCGCCATCGGTGGTCACAGCGTCGATTATTTACGTGCTCATCGCGTCGATTGAGATGACACGCGGTACGGCAAGAAAATTCACCCGATTGGGTAAGTTATTTCATTACGTTGACTAGGTGTCACCGAGGTTATGCAGTGTCATGGCTTTGCCTGCTGGGTAATGGACGGAGCGGACGACGGTTAGGGTCCGCTGGAAATAGTCGAGGGCATCGTTGAAATGCGTGAGTTTGCGATGGATGATGCCGATGGCCAGCAGGGCGAAAGTGTGGCTCCATGGGTCGCTGATGTCCTGGCAAATGCGGAGTGCTTGTTGCGAATGGTCGAGGGCCTCGTTGTATCGCCCCAGATGAACGTAGGCCTTCGCGAGGCCGAGCAGGGCGACGGCTTCGCCCCAGGAGTCGCCGATGTCCTGGCAAATGTGCAGCGCCCGCTGACAGTGGTCCAGGGCTTCGTCGTATTGCCGAAGATCAAGATAGGCCATTCCGAGACCGCCCCGGCTCCAGGCTTGCGCTTCCCGATCGTGCAGGTGCAGGGCGGCCGTGAGGCCAATGTGGTGGGTACTGATCAGGTCGGCCCAGTATTTGCGCAGGTTGAAGAAGCTCCGCAAAGCAAGGGGGAGTTTGCTGGCGACGCCGTGCTCACCGAGCTGGGCGGCGTGCCGAATGGCTGCCACCAGGTTCGCCCGTTCGGCCTCACACCAGTCCAGCGCCTGACCATAGGTGGTGAACTCCAGCGGCGCGCAGCCCAGCGCCGGGGGATCGAGCCCGTCGGCGGAGCCGACAGTCCAACTTCCGTCGGCGGAGCCGACAGTCCAACCCGGAACGCGGCGGCGGTGCGGGTTAAGGATGCGGTCGGCGCCGTCGCCGGTCTGCAGGTACCAGATGAGCACACGCCGCACGGCAGCAGCACGGTCGGCGTCGCTGTCCTCTGCCGTGGCGCGCTCTGCGGCATAGACCCGCAGCAGGTCGTGCAGCCGGTACCGGTCTTTTCCGGTCTCTTCGATGAGGTGCGTGCCGGCCAGGGTTTCCAGCCGCCGCCGGGCCGCCGTGGGGGTGGTGTTGGTCAGCGCGGCGGTGGCCCAGGTGCTGATGTCCGGGCCAGCGTGCAGCCCCAGCAGGCGGAACACGCGCGCCGCTGGGGGTGCGAGCGCCTGATAGGACCAGGAGAACACGGCCCGCAGCGCGGTGGCCTCATCCTCCTCAGCGGTGGCGAGCAGGTCCAGCCGGTCGTGCACCACGGTCAGCTCCCCAGCCAACTCGGCCAGCGTGAGGTGCGGGTGCGCCGCGGCCCGCTCGGCCGCCAGACGCAACGCCAGCGGCAGGTACGCGCACCGGCTGGCCAGCTGGACCGTTGATTCGGGTTCGGCCGCGACCCGGTGGTCGGCGATCACATCACCGAGTAGCGCGATCGCCTCAGCAGGGGGCAGCAGATCCACCGTGACCCGGCTGGCTCCGTCATGGGCGATGAGGCCGGACAGGCGGCTGCGACTGGTCACCACGACTCGGCAGGTCGCTGAGCCCGGCAGCAGTGGCCGTACCTGCTCAGCGGCGTTGGCGTTGTCCAGCACGATCACGACGCGGCGCCCGTCCAGCAGGGAACGGTACAGCGCGGCCCGCGCCCCTAATCCAGCGGGAATCCGCTCCGCGGGCACGTCCAGGGCCCGCAAGAACTCTTCCAGGGCCTGCTCGGGGGCCATCGGTGGGCCAGAATCGTAGCCCCGGGGGTTCACAAACAGCTGACCCTCGGGGAAACGGTCACGGACCCGATGCGCCCAGCGCACCGCCAGAGCGGTTTTGCCCACCCCCGCGGTGCCGGTGATCACTGCGATCGCCATAGCCGTGGGTCGGCGCCCATCGTCGTGAATCAGCCGGGCGTCGAGCGCGGTCAGCTCAGCGTCCCGACCGGTGAAATGCGCCACATCCATCGGGAGCTGCCGCACCACCGGCAGCGGCCCAGCCGGGGCTTGGCCAGGGGGAACCGCCACCACCCAGGACATCGCCGCCAGGGTGGGGTCGAGCACCGGCGAGTGTCGATCAGGTGCCCGATGCGGAGCCAGCGGCTCGGCAGACACCGGCGTTGGGTGCTCGCCCGGCTTCTTGCGTCGCCGTTCTTCCTGCTTGCGGCGACGGTCGGCGGTGAGCGCGGCGTGGTGCAGCGTGCGCCAATCCGCATCTTTCTCGGCAGCTAACGCCTTGAGGAGGACCTCGAACTTCTCCCACGCCGGGACGACCGACCAGGTCTCAAACCACCCCGCGATCGTGCTCCCGGCCAGCTCCAGACCGGCGGCTGAGGCCATCCGGTCGATACGACGAGGTGTGGGATACTCATTCGCGGCCCAAGCCCTCTTGACACAATCCCACAGACGCGTCACCTCCGCTGGGACAGGCACGACCGGAGTATCGTCGCCGATAGGCCCAGCGTCATCAGGCCCAGGGTCAGCTACAAACTTAGCGTCGTCCACAGGCCCAATTATGCGCCGCGCCTCACCGGTGCGACCGGACGCTGATCGACCGACTGGGCCGGTTCGGTCCGAGTCGCCGCGACCCGTTCGAGGCCGCCCCACTCCGCCCGAAAAACTTTCTCGGACGCGACCTGCGCGGCACCCTTATTGATGTGAATACCATCCTCTACATAGCGACCGGGGTGACCGGGTCGTTCTGGGTTGGCGTCTTGGTCGGATCAGGTCTGCACACCATGAGCATCAACCGGCAGTATGAGCGCCTGGCGACGCTCGTCCAATACCACAATGAGCTCAACAGGAGATGGGACAGAATTCCGCCGGAGCACATTCCTCCGCGGATTTCCAGCATCCGGTAAGGGCGCACTGTGCTACAAGGGCGCACCGTGCTGGGGACATTCTTTACCGGTTCTGGCGCACGTGGCCGGTAGCCGACGTTGTGCCCGGCCATCGGCCCTGGTGGGGCCCTCGCGGCTGCGGGTCCCACGACGGGTGACGAGTCCTCCTTTTGGCGTACGACTACCGGCCGACGTATCAGCTCGGACCGCGACGCACTCCCTACCTCTGAGGATGTCTGCCGATTGGCCGGCTGGTGAAGGCGGGAGTCGCCATGGTCGAGGAGTTCTTCGAGGTCGCTGTCGTGGGATCCGGCTTCGGTGGCGCTGTCACGGCCTGCCGGGCGGCGCAGGCCGGGCGGAAAGTCCTCGTCCTTGAGCGCGGCAAACAGTACCGGCCGGAGGAATTCCGGCAGAGCCCGCTGGAGATTTCTACCAACTTCTGGGACCCCACCGCAGGATTGTTCGGACTGCTTCAGGTGTGGTCTTTCCGCCATCTCGACGCGGTGGTGCCCAGCGGTGTCGGTGGCGGCTCACTGATCCACGCCAACGCGACGGCGCGGATGCCCGAGACGTGGTTTGGCGCCAGTGCTCAGCACTGGCCGCTGGAGTACTCCGACATCGATGAGCACTACGGCACCGTCGAGACGATGATCGGCACTGAGCCAGTCCCGCCGACGCTGCACGGGCGGGACCCGAGGGCGACGGTGCTCGCCGATACCGCGCCGAAGGCCGGGATGAGCACTCGTGAGGTCCCCTACCTGTCTGAGGCGCAACGCTGCGGGGCGGAGATTCGGCCGCTGCATGAGGTGAAACAGATCACCGCGATCAACGGTGGGTATGAGCTGGCCTACGTCGTGCACCGGAGCGCGCACCCAGCCAGGGAGCTCCCCCGGCGGCCCGCATTCAAGCAGGTCCGCGCGAAGACGGTTGTCCTCGCCGCGGGAGCGCTCGGCAGCACCTGGCTGCTGCTGACCAACCGCCCCGGCCTGCCCTACCTGAGCGGGCAGCTAGGCACGAGGTTCTCCGCCAACGACGATGTTCCCGGCCTGGTCACCCAGGATCAGGAGCGGGCCCACCACCTCCGCAACGGCCGCTATCCGGCCGCTGTGGACTGGGGAGGAGAGTCGCTGAGCCCGGCGCTGGGTGAGTGCCACGTGCGCAACACGCTGCCGCAGCCCGCGGCGGACTGGGATCCCTCGATGGGAAGGATGCGACTGACCGATGGCCACCTGGATCTCGACTGGCCAGTTGCGGAGCCCCGCGAGGACGGGTGCCGCTTCCGCCGGCTGATCCGGCAGCTACACCCCCGCCGGCTCAGCCGGCAATTGGACGATCCCCGCCGGCTGAGCCGGCCATTAGACCCCAGCCGGCTGAGCCGACCATTGGACCCCAGCCGGCTCAGCCGACCATTAGACCCCCGAGACCCCAGCCGGCTGAGCCACCGTGCCCTCACCGCACACCCCCTCGGAGGGTGCCCGATGGGCAAGGACACGGCGTACGGCGTGGTCGACAAGCACGGTGAGGCATTCGGCCACCCAGGGCTGTTCGTCGCCGACGGCTCGGTGCTGCCCGCTCCGGTGGGCGTCAGCCCGTCCCTGACGATCGCGGCACTGGCCGAGCGCTTCGCCCACATGATTGTGAAGAGGAGCCGGTGATGTTCGAGGGTACCCAGGCCGGTGGTCCGCTAGCACCCGAGCTGGACGGTCCGCCGCGCCGCGCCCTGATCCTGGCCGGAGGCGGCCTGAAGGTGGCGTTCCAGGCCGGTGTTCTTCAGGTCTGTTTGGACGAGGCCCGCAAGGACGGCCAGCGCCTGGAGTTCATGCACGCCGATGGGGCCAGCGGCGGAGTGTTCAACCTCGCGATGTGGTGCCAGGGGATGAGCGGGGCGCAGATCGCGGAGAACTGGCGGCGCACCGCACCGGTCCATCAGGGCCTGTCGCTGAACTGGCGTGGCTGGTCCCACGGCGAATCGATCTTCACCATGCGGCGGTTCCGGACCCGAGTGTTACGCGACACCTGGGGGCTTGACTGGCAGCGGGTTCGCGCATCCAGCGCGTCGGCCACGTTCAACGTCTTCGACGTCTCCGCGCAGCGCCTTATCACTCTGCCGCCGGCCCAGATGAGCGAGAACCTACTCGTCGCCGCGACCTCCCTGCCTGGGTGGTACCCGCCGGTGACCGTCAACGGGGCCAGGTACATCGACGGCGTGTTCGTCACCGATGCCAACCTGGAGGCCGCTATCGCGGCGGGTGCCAATGAGCTGTGGGTGATCTGGACCGTCAGCACCGCCGGACGCTGGCGCACCGGTCCGGTCGCCGAGTATTTTCAGGTGATCGAGGCATGCGCCAACGGGGCGCTGCACCGTGATCTGGACCGGGTTGCGCGCAGCAACCAGGCGCACGCCGAAGGCAGCCCCGCGCAGTACCCGCACCCGGTCCGGATCGTCCCGCTGGTTCAGGAAGTGCCATTGCATTACCTGTTCGCCTTCACCCGTCGCGCCGTGGCGGCCACCGTGGACCTAGGGGTGCAGCGGGCCAGGCAGTGGTGCCGGGAACGCGGGCTCGACGTCCGGGTGGAGTCCGGCCCAGCCACCACGCGCCCGGTCACCGCGCGCTCGGCCACCGCCGGGGCGCGCGGTAGCGTCCGGCGAAGCCTCACGTTCCGGGAGCACATGGTGGGACCGGTGGCCTTCGGCTGCACCGACCCCCTCGTCTCGGCTCAGCTCGGTGATGCCTGGGGTCAGCAGATGACGTTGCGGCTCACGGTGGACATCGACGACGTGGACGCCTTCCTCGCCGAGGGCCAGCACCGGAGCACAGTTTCCGGATCCCTGCACTGCCAGGTCCTCGGTGGCGTGCTGCCGATCGAGCGGGGCAGAGTCACGATCCACTCCGAGAACGGGACCGGGCGGGCGGAGGCGATGCAATACCAGCTCGACGTCACCGACCAGACGGGACGAGAGCTGACCCTGCTCGGGATCAAGAACCTGCGCAACGATTCGGGGCTGGACCTGTGGCGCAGTATTACCACCATGGATGTGTGGCTGTTCCCGCGGCAGCACTGCGATTGGATTGTCGGCTCCGCCGACGGAGGTTGGATTGTCGGCTCCGCCGACGGGCTCAACGGCGCCCAACCCTCGGGTACGCCGGTGCTGAGCGGGCAGCTGCGGCTGTCCCTGCGGTCCTTCCTGCGCCAGCTGCGGACGTTCCAGGTCACGGCCACCGCGCCGCTGCGCCAAGTTCGGACGGTCCTCGCCTTGGTGGGCTTCTTCCTGCGCCGGGCTGCTCGCGGGAGCGGAAGCACGGTCTCGGAGTTCGACCAGTGGCCGCACGCGGAACGGCCAGAAGGCGCGAAGGTGTTCACCCACAACGAACGCATCATCCCGGCGGCACCGGAGCAGGTGTGGAACCTGCTGGTGGACGCCCATGGCTGGTCACAGTTCTACGGCAACGCGCATTTCGTGGAGCTGACGGATCCACGGCAGCACAACCTGCAGCGCGGCAGCGTCTTCCGGTGGGTCACCTTCGTCCTGCCCCTCACCAGCGAAGTAGCCCCGTGTAAACGCCCGCTGCACATCGGCTGGCGCTGGTACTGGCGCTGGTGGAACACCGGATGGCACGGCTACCACATCTGGCTGCTCGAACCGCACCCCTACGGGACCCGGATCGTCACCGAGGAGACCAACCGGGGTGTTCTGCCGAGCCTGTTGCGCCCGATCGCCCAACCGGCGCTCCGGCATGAGCACAACCACTGGCTGCGCGGGATCGCCCGGCAGGCCGTCGCCCACCCCAGAGCGGCTGGCACGTAAGCAGGCTCGGCGCTACCCGCGTGGCCCCTAAACCCCTAAACCCTAGGGTGCTCACCAGGGTTTGCTCGGATCTTGCCGGGACGCGATCTCCCTAACGTCGGCATCGAGGCGAGACGTGAGGAGCACCCCGATGCCGTCCCTGGCAACTACCCCGACCGACGAGAGCACCACCGCCCTGTTCCGAGCGGCCGACGAGAGACAGCCCCTGGCTTGGGAGGAGCTGATTCGCCGGTACAGCCGCCTGGTTCGGTCCACCGTCGCTGCCTTCCGGTTGCAGCCGGCCGACGCTGAAGACGCCGTGCAGAACACCTGGCTGCGGGTGATGGAGCGGAGGGACACGATCAGGGACCCGGAATGCCTGGGTGCCTGGCTGGCCACCACAGCCAACCGGGAGTGTCTGGCGCTGATCCGGCGCGGGCGCCGAGAGGTCCCTGATGAGCTCGCCGGCGAGCAGTTGGTCGCCCTGGAGGACGGGCCGGACGTCGCGTTCCTCGCCAGCGAGGTTTACCAGGCGGTGGACGACGCCGTGAGAGAACTGACCGGGCGCCGCCACACGCTGATCCACCTGTTGTTCTACCAGCCCGACTCCAGCTACGCCGAGGTGGCCCGAGCCACCGGCATGCCCCCAGGCAGCATCGGACCGACCCGTCGGCGAGTGTTGCGGGAACTGCAGGAGACGCTGGAGCAGCGTGGTTTCGGTCCGCAGTCGAACGCCTGTGTGGGGGCGGGCTGCGGTAACTAGGCGGTAACTAAGGGTTACGGCGTTCGCTCAGGATGCGGACCAGCTGGGTCCGGGAGCTGATCCCGAGTTTGCGGTAGATGTTGCTGAGGTGATACTCGATGGTCTTGACGCTGAGGAACAGCTCCGCCGCAGCGTCAGCGTTGCTGAGGCCGTCCTTGACGGCCAGGGCGACCCGGAGTTCCTGCGAGGTGAGCCGTAGCTCGATGATGACCTCGCCGTGCACGGGTGCTGACCCGCCGCTGGAGATCAGCTCAGTGCGGGCCCACTCCGCCCACGGTGCCGCGCCGAGACGCTCGAACAGCTTTAGGGCGCTCTGCAACTGAACTCGCGCGCCAGCTCGGTTCCGGGTGCGGCGCAGGCGCAGTCCGTAGGCGAGATGAGTCCTGGCGCGGCTAAACAGCGGCGTGCCGTGGTCGTGCCAGCCCAAGGCCTGCTCGAAACACTCCGCGAAGTGATGGGCTTCGAGCAGCCCGTGACAGTGCGCGGCGGCCGCGTGCGCTGAGGGGCGCCCGGCGCGCGCGGCGAGGTCATCGAGCTGGGCCAGCGCTGCCAGGGCTGGCTCGCGCCGGCCGGCGCGCACGTAGGCCGTCACCAGATCGGGCAAGACCTGCAACTGCAGATTCGGCGCCGCCCGCGCGGCCAGCTCCCAGGACTCCTGGAGGGCCTCAGCGGCGTCGTGGGGATAACCCAGGCCCAAATCCAGCAGCCCCACGGCAGCCCGCGCGTGCACCGTGGTGCCCGCATGGCCACCAGCTCGGGCGGCCGCCACGGCCGCCTCGGCGTGCTCGCGGCAGCTGTCCATCCCGAACCCGGCTTCAATCTTGGCCAAAAAGCTCAGGCTCTCGGGCAGTTGGGCCAGCCACCCGGTTTGTGGGGCGAGCTCGACGGCCTCCTGCGCGAGGACGAGCGCAGAGGTCCAGTTCCCCTCCAACCATTCCAGCTCGGCCATCCAGGGCAGCTGCACGGCGAGCAGGCCGACTGCGTTGTTCTGGCGGCTGGCCTGCACAGCGCGAGTGAGCAACTCCCGCGCCGCCGCGGTCCGCTCCAGCGACAGGT
Organism: Pseudonocardiales bacterium; assembly: GCA_019247305.1. Classification (GTDB taxonomy): domain Bacteria; phylum Actinomycetota; class Actinomycetes; order Mycobacteriales; family Pseudonocardiaceae. The sequence continues at coordinate 223,763 of JAFAPC010000125.1, read as the reverse complement.
AGCACACCCCAGCGGTCAGAACGACCTGATCGAGCTGCGACGGGTCGTGGGTGGCGAGCTGAGCCTGGCACCCGCCCAGCAGCTCCTCAGCGCGATCCGCCGCACCGGCCTGGGCGGCCGCAAACGCGGTAAAGACAGCACAGCGCAGCGCGACACTCTGGTCGGAGCCCGCCAGCCGAGCCGCCTGGTGGGCCGCCGACGTCACCGCGGAACTGTCATAGTTGTTCAGGCTGGCCTGAGCCGCCGCCAGATACGCCTGCGCCGCCACCTCCGGAAGGCGCTGCGCCATCCGCTCGGCGACATCGAGCAGTCGGGCGCGGCTCGCCTCGGGAGCCAGCCCCCACACCGCCCACAAGTGCTGGTCGCACTCAGCAGCTGCGGCGACCGCGGGGTCGTCGGTCCAGGTGCGGGCCTCCTCCATCAGGTGCATCGCCTCCTGGACCAACCCGGCCGGGACAGCGGCGTAGGCAGCCGCGACCAGCCGACGAGCACGCTCGGCCCGGCTGGGGCTCAACGCTGCGGCCCGCTCGAACGCCCGGACCGCCACCGCGTAACTCGACCGGCCCTTCGCGTCCACGCCCACCTGCTCCAGGGTGAACGCGACCTCCTCATGCGGAGTGAGGGTCGCCGCCGCGAGGTGCCAGGCCCGCCGCTCCTGCGCCTGGGGTACCGCCACCTGCTCCAGAGCGAGCGCGAGCTGGCGATGAGCCGAGCGACGCTGGGACGGGGTGGCGTCGTGGTAGACCGCCGAACGGATCAAGGGGTGCCGAAAGGCCAGCCGACCGTTCTTCATGCTCACCAACCCGGCGACCTCAGCCGGCTCCAGATCCACCAACGAGCCACCATCCTGCTGCAACGCCTGCTCCAGTAGGTCGGTGGCCTCCAGGTCGCTCGTCGCAGCCAGCAACAGGGCCATACGGGAGGGCTGCGGGAGTGCCCTGACCTGGCGCAGGAAGCTTTCCCGCAGCAGCGAGCTCAACGGCAGCGGCTCCAGAATGGGAACCCGACCGCTGAGCTGATCCTCGGTGAGCTGAGCGGGCAACTCCCGCAGCGCGAGCGGATTGCCACCCGTGTCAGCCACCAGCCGCTGCGCGACCTGAGGCGGCAGCGGCCGGCCAGCGCTGCGGGCCAGCAGCGCGGTGGCCGACTCGGCGTCCAACCCCCCCAACCGCACCTGCTCCAGCACACTAAACCGCCCCGCCCCAGGCTCATTGTCCCGCACGGTAAAGATAATGACCGACCCCTCCGCCTGCATCCGGCGAGCCGCGAAAATCAAAGCCTCAGCCGAGGACGGATCAAGCCAGTGCGCATCATCCACCACACAGAGCAAAAATCCACCCTGGGCCGCCACCGCCAGCAGACTCAGCGTCGCAGCCGCCACCGCGAACCGCTCCACCGCCGCCGGCGGCCCCAGCGCCAAAGCCCCGGCCAGCGCGGCAGCCTGCGGCTCCGGCAACTCCGGAAGCAGATGCTGCACCGGCCGCAGCAGATCAGCCAAACCCGCAAACGGAATCGCCGACTCAGCCTCAATACCCCGAGTCCGCAAGACCGCGGCCTCGCCCGCAGCGCCCGCCACACTCTCCAACAGCGCAGACTTCCCGATCCCCGCCTCACCGCTGATAACCACGGCCGCACTGTGCCCCCGCCGCGCGGCCAACAGCAACTCGGTAAGCTGCATGAACTCCCGCTCCCGGCCTGGCAGCATGGGAGCCATTCTAGGGAGCGCACTGGCCTGCGGTGGAGCGCACTGGCTGGCCAGGAAGACCGCCGCAGCCCTCGCCGCAGCGGAGAGTCACGGTCCGAGCGAGGTGGAGTCGAGGTCCTGAGTCGGGGCCCGGTGGGTGTCCTGCGGCGAGGTCTATTGTATCGGCATGGCAATCATCCCGGAGAAGCCCTCACTTGATGGTCTCGAGGCGAAATGGAATGCCCACTGGCAGGATCAGGGCATATACCGCTTCGATCGGTCGAAGACCCGCGAGGAGATTTACGCCATCGACACTCCGCCGCCGACCATCAGCGGATCCCTTCATCTGGGGACCGCCTTCGGCTATATCCAGGTAGATGCCATCGCCCGGTTTCAGCGGATGCGCGGGCGCGAGGTCTTCTATCCGATGGGATGGGACGACAACGGTCTGCCGACGGAACGTCGGGTGCAGAATTACTACGGAGTGCGCTGCGACCCGAGCATCCCGTACGAGCCCGGTCTCGTCCTCACCGAGACCGGGGCAGCGCAGGGCCACCAACCCATCTCGCGGCCCAACTTCGTCGAGCTGTGTCAGCGTCTTACGGCCGAGTTCGAGCACGACTTCGAGCAGCAATGGTGCACGATGGGGCTGTCCGTCGACTGGTCGTTGACGTACGCAACAATCGATTCCCGCTCCCGGCGGATCGCCCAGCGCGCTTTCCTGCGCAACGTGCGCCGCGGTGAGGCGTACGCCACCGAGGCGCCGACGATGTGGGATGTCGATTTTCAGACCGCCGTGGCGCAGGCGGAGTTCGAGGACCGCCCGACACAGGCGGCCTACTACCGCCTGGCGTTCCCGCGGGTCGACGGCGGTGACCCGGTGGAGATCGAAACTACCCGCCCCGAACTGCTGGCCTCCTGCGTCGCGCTGGTCGCCCACCCCGATGACGACCGGTACCGGGCACTGATCGGCACGCACGTGCGCACCCCGGTGTTCGGGGTCCGCGTGCCGGTGCTGGCCCATCACCTCGCCGACCCCGACAAGGGCTCCGGCATCGCGATGATCTGCACGTTTGGCGACACCACCGACGTGCTGTGGTGGCGGGAGCTGAACCTGGCGACCCGCTCCGTCATCCGCCGTGACGGTCGGTTGCAGGAGGAGACGCCGGACTGGCTGAGCGGCGCTGGCGCCCGTGCCTGGACGAAGCTGGCCGGCACGTTCCCCAACCAAGCGCGCCGCCACGTCCTCGAGCTGCTGACCGAGGCGGGTCAGCTGATCGGTGGCCCGAAGCCGATCATCCATGAGGTCAAGTTCTACGAGAAGGGCGAGCGCCCGCTGGAGATCGTCACGAGCCGGCAGTGGTATCTCCGCAACGGCGCCCGTGACGCCGAGCTGCGCGAGAAGCTGCTGCGGCGGGGCGCGCAACTGCGCTGGTACCCCGACTTCATGCGCCTGCGCTACGAGCACTGGGTCGAAGGGCTGAACACCGACTGGCTGGTGAGCCGGCAGCGCTACTTCGGCGTGCCTTTCCCGGTGTGGTATCCGCTGGATGGTGCGGGAGAGGTCGGCTGGGATACCCCGATCCTGCCGGAGGAGGCGACCCTGCCGATCGACCCGCAGACCGACGTGCCCCCCGGATACGACGAGGAGCAGCGGGGCAAGCCGGGCGGCTTCATCGGCGACCCCGATGTGATGGACACCTGGGCGACGTCCTCCCTCACCCCGCAGATCGCGGGCGGCTGGGAGGAAGACGAAGATTTGTTTTCCCGCGTTTTTCCTACCGACCTGCGGCCCCAAGGCCCGGAAATCATCCGTACCTGGCTCTTTTCCACCCTGCTGCGCTCAGAGTTGGAGCACGGCGTGCTGCCGTGGCGCCATGCCACCATCAACGGCTGGATCCTCGACCCCGACCGCAAGAAGATGTCGAAGTCCAAGGACAACGTGCTCACCCCGATGCCGCTGGTCACCACCTACGGGGCGGATGGCCTGCGGTACTGGGCGTGCAAGGGCGCCCCGGGCACCGACACCGTGGCTGATCAGGCCCAGATGAAGGTGGGCCGCCGGCTCGCCGTCAAGATCCTCAATGCCGGGAACTTCGTGCTCGGGCTGAGCCGGACAGACGAGACCCAACCGGAGAAGACCCAGCTGGAGGGGACGCTGGCTGAGGTGACGGAGGGGCTGGACCGGGCCATGCTGGCTCAGCTGGCAACGGTGATCGACGAGGCTACGGCCGCGTTCGAGGCCTACCACTACCACCGGGCGCTCGAGCTGGCGGAGTCGTTCTTCTGGCGCTTCTGCGACGACTACGTCGAGCTGGTGAAGCAGCGCGCCTACGACGAGGGTCCCCCGTCCCGGTCGGCGCGGGCCGCGTTGTCCATCGCGCACTCGATCCTGCTGCGCCTGCTCGCGCCGTTCCTCCCGTTCGTCACCGAGGAGGTCTGGTCCTGGTGGCAGAGCTCATCGGTGCACCGCGCTGCCTGGCCGCGCAGCGAGGAGCTGCGCGAGGCGGTCAGCGACGCTGACCCCGCCGTGCTGGACGTGGTCCGCTCGGTCCTCACCGAGATCCGCAAGGCCAAGTCCGAGCAGCGGCGCTCGCAACGCAGCGAAGTCGCCCGCCTCATCGTCGAGGACAACGCCGAGCAGCTGGCGGTGCTCCCGGTCGGCGAGCGGGACCTGATCCGGGCCGGCAGCGTCCGCGAGCTGGTGGTCCGGGAGGCAACAGCGCGCCAAGTCACCGTGGAGCTCGTGCCAGCAAACGATGAGGTTCGCGGACATCACCTCGCCGCTGAGCGTCCCCAGATATCACCCAGCCGACCGTCCGCCCGGACCAGCAGCGGGCATTGATGCGGGAGGAGGGAAGAATGATGACCATCGGAGATCAGCTGAAGCTGTACAACTCGCTTGGCCGTCGCCTGGATGTCTTTGCTCCGGCCACCGATACGGTCGGCGTGTATACCTGCGGACCGACTGTGTACGCCTACCCGCACCTCGGCGATCTGCGCGCCTACGTGTTTGCGGACACGCTGCGCCGGGCATTGATCCACCGCGTTGAACATCCTGCCTGCCGACGACTACCCACGGGCCACCGCCTACGTCAACCAGATGATCGAGTTCGCCGCGGACCTCGAACGACACGGCTACGCCTACACCATCGACTCTGGGCTCTACTTTGACACAGCCAAGTCGCGCGGCTACGGTAGCCTCGCTTTGCTCAACACCGAGGAACAATGGGAAGGCGCCCGCGTCGAGCAGGTCGAAGTGACGACGCAGCAAGACCGATTTTGCGCTGTGGCGCACCGAGGAGCCGGGTCAGATACGGGCGATGCGGTGGGACTCGCCGTGGGGCTGGGGCGCACCGGGCTGGCACCTGGAGTGCTCGGTGATGAGCATCGCCCTGCTCGGCCGGCATGTCGACATTCACACCGGCGGGGTGGATCACCGAGAATTGGATCACATCAATGAAATCGCGCAGAGTGAGGCCTACCTTCGCGACGGGCTGCCGTGGGTGCGGTTCTGGCTGCACAACGAATTCCTGCAGTTCGGTGCCCAGAAGATGGCCAAGTCGGCCGGCGGCACCGTCCGCGTCGCTGATCTACGCCAGGCTGGACTTCACCCCATGGCGTATCGACTGTTCTTGGCCGGCGGACACTACCGAGCGCAACTTGACTACACCCAGGCCGCGATCAACGCGAGCCAAGCAACGTTGCGGCGGCTGCTCACCCGAATCCAGCCGCTGCGGCCACTGCCGATGATCGAGACCTTATCCGATGCCCGTCAGGCCGCAGCCGGTGACACCCTCACCAACAGCCTGCTGGATCGCCTTGACGCGGCCATCAGTGATGACCTCGGCACACCTCAGGTCCTCGCGTTGCTGCAGCACGCCCTTCGCCCCGGTGCCGTGACGGACGACGGTCGTCGAGTCGTCATCGCCGCGTGTGACGCGCTACTCGGTTTTGGTCTGACGACGTTGCAGCCGGAAGATTTGGACGTGTTTCATAACGCAATGAGATCCTGGCGTCGATTTCACCTTACGCACGTCTCGGATCACCCCGCTCGCAGTTGTCAAGGGACCCGATAGCGCGTCGGCAGAGACGTGAGTGAGTTCCGCGGTGGCCGGCCGTGGTACGTGGTGCACTCACCCTATGACATCAAGGTCCTTCTCGGTACGCCCAGCGAGGCGCTGCCTCGGACCGCCGAGCAGAGTGGCTGAGCCGAGCTCGGGACCCCATGATCACTGTTTTGGTGACAAAACCGACAGAATGTGTCACTTTTGTCACCAAAACAGTGATCTTTCCAGGCGCGGCCACCAACCAGGACAGCCAAGCCGGGCTTGCGGGTGACCGACCCGATAGGGGACACGCTCCCCCCAGGCCCCGGTGTGATGTAACCCGGGCCGTTACCTGTTGGTGACACCCGCATCAGGAGGGGCCCAGATGTCAACAACCACACCCGCCGGGAGTACCCGCGCCAGGCTGCAGGCCGAGATTGCCGCGATCAGCATGCTGATGGATGCTCAGGAGAGAGTACAAACCGCCGCGGTCCAGATCACCGAACACCTGTCAGCGCGGCGGCGAGAGCTGAGAGAGCTGCTCGAGGAGGACCAACGATGAGTGGGCCTACGACGGTGACCCGCGACACCGTGTTCCTCGATCGGCAGTGCCACCTGGTCACCGGCGTGTGGTCCTATACCGCGGCCGACCCCTTGGCCGTGGCACTGGTGTTGCACCCCTTCGGCGGGTCCGCGAGGCGGTGCTGGTCCTGGGCGCGGGGTCTGCTGGCCGAAGCGTTCCTCGCTCCCTGCGGGGAGGCAGACGTGCACCTGTACCGATCCGCCCTGGGTCGTCTGGTGGTGCAGCTGTCCGCGCCGGATGGTGACTGTCAGCTGAGCTGCCTGGCCGATCCGGTGTGGGAATTCCTGGTGTCCACGTTTGTCATGTGCTCCCCGTGCCGGGGTGGCCGGTGCTCCTCCTGCCCGGAGTGCGTGCTGGTACGCCGGGCACTGGACGCCGAGTTGGCCACGATCCTTCGGCGAGTGGTGTAACCCCGGCCCCTATCTCTGGGTGAGATCCGCCAGGAAGGCGGGTGCACCAGCGGGCCCGCCACGGCCGGGCCGGATAGGGACGAATCATCATGCATCAGTTCAGCACCAGCCTCAGGGTGTCCGTGGTCGCGGCGGGGACCGCGCTCCTGGTCGGGGCCGCGATGGGGATCGTGGCCGGCACTGCCACCGCCGCCCCGACGCCGGGCGCAGCCGCCCCGGCGCCGGTCGTGGCCGAGCGGGTGATGCCCGGCGTGTCGGCGGCCAGCGAGGCGGTGACCATCCAGAACTTCGCATTCTCCCCCGCCACCGTGACCATCAAGGTCGGCACCACCCTCACCTGGACCAACCGCGACCAGGACCCGCACACCGTGAGCGCGACATCGGGGGCGTTTCACTCCCCCACGCTGAGCACCGGCCAGTCCTACCAGCACACCTTCACCACCCCGGGTCGCTTCGACTACCTGTGCACCATCCACCCGTTCATGACCGCCACCGTGGTGGTGACCCCATGAGCGCCCTGCATGGGGCCGAGCACGGGGCCGACACTCGGGCCGAGCAGGGGCCTGCTGGAATGAGCCGCCGGGCGCTGCTACGACACACCGCGTGGTTCGGCTCCGCGGTGGTGCTCACCGTCAGCGGCGGTGAGGTGAGTAGCTACCTCGCTGGCACACCCGCCGCAGCAGCCCTGGCCCAAGACCCGAACGCGCTGCGGTTCGCGCAGATCAGCGACAGCCACCTGGGTTTCACCGGGCCCGCGAACACCGACGTGACCGGCTCCTTCAGCCGCGCCATCAACCAGATCAACACCCTGGGGTATCGCCCGGACTTCGTGATGCACACCGGCGATCTGACCCACCTGTCCACCCCGGCCCAGTTCGACCAGGTCCGCCAGATGCTTTCCGGGCTGCGCACCGGGAAAGTGTTCACCGTGCCCGGCGAGCACGACTCGGTTGACGACCACGGGCAGAAATACCGAGCGATGTTCGGGGCCGGCACCCAAGGAGATGGCTGGTACAGCTTTGACATCAAGGGCGTGCACGTCATCGCCCTGGTCAACACCCTGGCCCTGGAAAAGCTCGGCCATCTGGGCACCGATCAGCTCGACTTCATCCGCAAAGACGTCGCCGGGCGCTCCGCGGACACACCCATCGTGGTGTTCAGCCACATCCCCCTGTTCGCGATGTACCCGGCCTGGGGTTGGGGCACCGATGACGCCACCCAAGCCCTCAGCTACCTCCGCCGGTTCTCCTCGGTGACCTGCCTCAACGGCCACGTCCACCAACTGTTCACCAAAACCGAAGGCAACGTCACCTTCTACAGCGCGACCACCACCGCCTACCCCTTGCCCCACCCTGGGGTGGGGCCCGCCCCGACCCCGGTCACGCTGCCCGCCGGGCAGCTCAGCGCCGCCCTGGGCATCCGCGAGGTGACCTACCAGAGCGGTCACCACGCGCTAGCGATCCGGGACCGGAGGCTCACATGAGGCGGACCTGGTCCCTGCTGGTGCGCCTGGCCGCAGCCGGCTGCCTGGCAACCAGCGGCATCATCCACCTCCAGCTGTATCTGAACGGCTACCGCGCCATCCCCGGGATCGGCCCGGCGTTCCTCCTGCAGGCCTGCGGCTGCCTTGTGGTGACGCTGCCGCTCCTGCTCACCTCCCGGGTGGTGCTGCGGCTGGCCGCCGCCGCCCTGACCGCCGGGGCGCTGGTGGGGTTCATCCTCTCCCGCACCATCGGGGTCCTCGGGTTCGTCGAATACGGGCTGCAACCCGCCCCGCAAGCCCTCATCAGCGTCCTCGTCGAGATCGCCACCCTAGGTTTGCTCGCCGTCCCGCTCCCTCGCCGCACCACCCGAACGGGTGAGCTCCCGAGTCGCCATGTTCCCGAGTCGCTCAAGGAGTGAGAACCATGGACCACGCCACCCACTACCACATCGCCCACGCCCTCGACTTCCTCGAAGTGACCAACGCGCAGCCGCCGGCGCGGCTGAGCGCAGATGAGCTGGTCATCGCTCTGTCTGATCCTCTGGGTGCGCCGAGTTCGACGTGAGAGCTGCCTGCGCTCACCCGAGCGACTCTCCTGTCGAACTCGGCGCGCTGGGGGCAACCGAGCAAGATCTACGGGAATGAGGACTACTCAGTGTGCGGCCTCAGCGGAGCGCGCCGCGGCCTCGCACTGCCCCAAACACGCCCGTCAGGACAAACAAGACCAAGCCGACGATCGCGAGCCACAGCAGCGTCTTGACGGCAAACCCCACCACGACCAGCACGAGCCAGAGCACTAGTAAGCCGAGAATCAAACCCATGACGACACCACCTTCGACTGCGACGACCCCGGAGGGGATCTTCTGCTGACAGGGTTCCCCTTCCTGATCCATTCCAAACGGACGATCCGGACGCTTAACCACTGCGGTCAGGCCGGCCGAGCCGGCAATCCGGCCACCACCGGCCGGGGTGGACGATCGGGCGCCACGACTGCACCGTACGCGCTTCTCGGGGCGTCCGTGGGCATTAGCCTGGCATCCGTGGCGCTCACCCTGACCGGGCTCCACCGGTATCCGATCAAGTCTTGCCGCGGCCATGCGGTCCAGGAGGCCGCGGTCGAGCCGTGGGGCCTGGCCGGTGACCGGCGATGGATGCTCGTTGACGACGCGGGTCTGGTGGTGACGGCGCGGGAGTACCCGCAGCTGGTGCTCCTCACCCCGGAGTTCACCGCCGACGGGCTGCGGGTGCAGGCGCCGGACGCCGATCCGCTGCTGGTGCGCATACCGCACGGTGGCGCCCTTATCCAGGTCCGGGTCTCCCGCAGTGTGGTGGCCGCCGCGCCCGCGGCGGAGGAAGCGCACGCCTGGTTCACTACCGCGGTCGGCAAACCGGTCCGCCTGGTGTATCTCGATGACCCCACGCAGCGTCGGTGCAACCCCGCGTACAGCCAGGAGCAGGATCGGGTGTCCTTCGCGGACGGCTACCCGCTGCTGCTGGCCACCGAGGAGTCGCTGGCCGCCCTGAACGACCTGATCGCCCAGGGACCGCGCGCCCAGGAGGGGCCCGTGCCGATGACGCGGTTTCGCCCCAACCTGGTCGTCGCGGGCGCACCCGCCTGGGCCGAGGACGGGTGGCGGGTGCTGCGCATCGGTGCCGTGAGCTTCCGGGCGGTACGGGCCTGCGACCGCTGCGTGTTCACCACGATCGATCCCGACACCGCGAGCAAGGGCAAAGAACCGCTCACCACGCTCGCCCGCTGCCGGCGCTGGGATGGCAAGACGTGGTTCGCGGTGAACCTCATTCCCGACTCCCCCGGCGCCGCCCTGCACCTGGGCGACGAGATTGACATCCTTGCCCAGGTGCGGACTGGCGAGCCGCTGCGCTAGGGCTGCCCGCTGCCACCGGCTGGTACATCACCGGCGGGACAGCGATCAGTGCGAGTGGTCGTGCTCCTCGACGAGGCTTGTCTCGTGGGCGTGCGGGTGGGCGTGGGTCTGCTCGTCGTGGCTGTGCTCGTGCTCGTGCTCGACGTGGTCATGATCGTGCAGAACATGGGTATGCGTATGCGTTACATCCTCGTGGGTGTGCTCATGGGTGTGCTGCGTGGTCATCGTCGTTGCTCCCTTTCTGACCGTTTCCTATCCGGCAAGGTTCACGATCATATCCGAATTGTTCGGCACTATTTAACTGATCCTACACGCCACACACGGAGCATTGGCAAGCGTTCTCCGGCGCGCAATTAAATGCACACACCTGGCAGCTGAAAAAATGACGTAGATGCTTTTTTACTGCTCGATCAATCTGTTCTCGATGCTGCGCAGCTCCCGCGCCCGGCAACCCGTGGGAAAATACAGCTATGATCGCCGGACTGCTGCTGGCCGCCGGGGCCGGGCGGCGCTACGGCATGCCCAAGGCCCTGGTCGAGGAGGGCGCGTGGATGCGCCGGGCGGTGGCCACCTTGACCGACGGTGGCTGCGGCCCGGTGCTCGTCGTGATCGGCGCGCAGGCCGAGCAGGTCCGTCCGCTGGTGCCACCGAGTGCTGGCACCGTGCTGGCCGCAGATTGGGCCGAGGGCATGGGGGCCTCGCTGCGGGCCGGTCTGGCCGAGCTGCTCCGCAGCGCGCCGCCGCCGGTGCAGGCCGCGCTGGTGCACCTGGTCGATCTCCCCGACGTGGACGCCGCCGTGGTCCGCAGGCTCGTCGCGCTGGGGGCTCCCGCGGTGGTGGCCCGGGCGGGGTTCGCCAGTCAGCCGGGGCATCCGGTGCTGCTCGGCCGGCAGCACTGGGCCGACATCCTCGCCTGCGCCCACGGTGACCGGGGGGCCCGGGACTGGCTGGCCCGGCGGGCGGACCTGACTGTGGTGGATTGCTCGGACCTAGCGAGCGGGATCGACGTGGACTGTCCGAAGCAGTCGCCGTCGGCGGAGCCGACAATCTAACCACTGAGCGAATAGCCGCCGTGGCTTCCGGCTGGCGGATCGTGTGAGCAGTCGTTATGGGTGAACGCGCGGTGTGGGTGAACGCGGATGCTGGTCGAACCAAATACCCTCTCATAAGGGTGGAGGCTCGGCACGAGGAGGTCCGCAGTGCGCGAGGTGCTGGACGAACTGGTGGCGCAGTGGCGTCAGGGCAAACCGACCGCGGTGGGCACGGTGGTGTCCACCTACCGCTCGGCGCCCCGCCCGGCCGGAGCGTCGATGCTGGTGACCTCCGACGAGCGGGCGGTTGGCAGCGTCTCCGGTGGGTGCGTCGAAGGCGCGGTCTTTGAACTGGGCCAGCAGGTACTCGTCGAGCACACCCCGGTCCTGCAGCGCTACGGCGTCTCCGATGACGATGCCTTCACCGTCGGGCTCACCTGCGGCGGCCTCATCGACGTGTTCGTCGAGAGAGTGGACCCAGCCAGCTTCCCCGAGCTGGACGAGGTGGCCGCCTCCGTGGCCCGCAAGGAGCCGGTCGCGGTGGTCACCGTGGTCGCGCACCGTGATGCCCAGCGCGTGGGGCTGCGCATGGTGGTCTGGCCGGACCGGCACTCCGGCACAGTGTGCTCTTCTCAGCAGGGCTCTTCTGGGGGCTCGTCCCGCGCCGACGAGGCGATTCTTGAGGACGCCCGCGGCGCGCTCGCCGCCGGCCGAACCGTCACCCTGCACTACGGCCCGGAGGGGCAGCGCCGCGGTGAGGGCATGAGCGTGTTCGTGAACTCCCTCGATCCGCCGCCCCGGATGCTGGTGTTCGGCGCGATCGACTTCGCCGCCGCGATGGCCCGGATGGGGGTGTTCCTCGGCTACCACGTCACGGTGTGCGACGCGCGGCCGGTGTTCGCCACCCGCAGCCGCTTCCCCGACGCGCACGAGGTCGTCGTGAACTGGCCGCACCGGTACCTGAGGGCTGAGGCCGAAGCGGGGCGGATCGACCAACGGACCGTGGTCACCGTGCTCACCCACGACCCGAAATTCGACGTGCCGGTGCTCATCGAGGCGCTGCGGTTGGACCTGGCGTACATCGGCGCGATGGGATCGCGGAAAACCCACCAGAACCGGGAGCTTCGGCTGCGCGAGGCCGGCGTGACCGACGCGGAGCTGTCCCGGATTGCCTCCCCGATCGGGCTGGACCTGGGCGCCCGCACACCTGAGGAGACCGCGGTGTCCATCGCAGCGGAGATCATCTCGCTGCGCTGGGGCGGAGACGCCACCCGGCTGGTCAAGGCCGAGGGGCCCATCCACGGCGCGCATCCCATCGCCCAACCCGAACCCGCCCCCGAACCCGCCCAGGCCTGAGAACCTGGGCCGGTTTGGCTCCGGGCGTACCCTCGACGTAGACTGGTTCCTCGGCGCGCGCAACGCGCTAGTCCCAGCGTGTCTGCAGGTATCTGCGCAGGCTTCCTGCTCAGCAGTGCGTCCTCGCGCTCCGTGTGATGCCTCCCCACGTCGTGGAACTGGCGGGTGCCGCTGCCGCGGCAAGGCCGCACCTTGGCGGCACGGCGAAACCAGGGCGGCACGGCGAAACCAGCAGGAACGCGGAGGACATGGGCAAGAAAGACGGGGCGATCGAAGTCGAGGGCCGGGTGGTCGAACCACTGCCCAACGCGATGTTCCGGGTCGAGTTGGAGAACGGTCACCGCGTTCTCGCACACATCAGCGGCAAGATGCGCCAGCACTACATCCGCATCCTGCCGGAGGATCGGGTGGTCGTGGAGCTCTCGCCCTACGACCTGTCCCGGGGCCGTATCGTCTACCGCTACAAGTAGCGCACCCACTCCTACGACACAACTGAAAGCTGACGTGAGCTGACGTGAAGGTGAAACCGAGCGTCAAGAGGATCTGCGACAAGTGCAAGGTGATCCGCCGTCACGGCGTAGTCATGGTGATCTGCGAGAACCTGCGCCACAAGCAACGCCAGGGTTAAGCAGAGCACGACGTCGCTCCCGCTGGGACGCAAGAAGATCTCCCCGCGCCACCCGATCCAGGAGCTAGGCGACGGTTCAACCGTCGGCGAGGGATCGGTCACACCCCCGGACGCCAGGCCGGGGCCCGCAGCCGACGAGCGCTCGTCAGGCGGGACGGACGGGGAGCAGACCTGGCGAGGAACGAGATGAGGAGACACGCCTCGCATGGCCCGACTCGCCGGCGTCGACCTTCCCCGCGACAAGCGGATGGAGATCGCGCTGACCTACATCTACGGCATCGGCCGTACCCGCTCGCACGAGATCCTCAACGCCACCGGGGTGAGCCCGGATCTACGCTCCAAGGACTTGTCCGAGGAGGACCTCATCCGGCTGCGGGACTACATCGAAGAGAACTGCAAGGTCGAGGGTGACCTCCGCCGTGAGGTCCAGGCCGACATCCGCCGGAAGATCGAGATCGGTTGCTACGAGGGTCTGCGGTGGCGCCGCGGGCTGCCCGTGCGCGGTCAGCGAACCAAGACCAACGCCCGCACCCGCAAGGGTCCGAAGAAGACGGTCGCCGGCAAGAAGAAGGCCGGAAAGAAGTAGCGCCCGGAAGAACCCATCAACAGGCCAGCGAACCCAGACCTTGTAGGAGTGCAACCGCATGCCACCCAGAGCACGAGCAGGTGTCGGCGTCAAGAAAGTTCGGCGCAGAGAAAAGAAAAATGTCGCGCACGGTCATGCGCACATTAAGTCAACGTTCAACAACACGATTGTCTCGATTACCGACCCCACCGGTGCGGTGATCGCGTGGGCGTCCGCGGGCCACGTCGGGTTCAAAGGTTCGCGCAAGTCCACCCCGTTCGCCGCGCAGATGGCTGCCGAGAACGCCGCCCGCAAGGCCGCCGAGCACGGCATGAAGCGGGTCGATGTCTTCGTGAAGGGCCCCGGTTCAGGCCGCGAGACGGCGATCCGCTCGCTGCAGGCCGCCGGTCTTGAGGTCGGCACTATCCAGGACGTGACCCCGCAGCCGCATAACGGCTGCCGGCCGCCGAAGCGGCGCCGGGTCTGACGGCGCGCGGGGAGGAGTAACAGAAAATGGCTCGGTACACCGGACCTGTCACCCGCAAGTCCCGTCGGCTCAAGACCGACCTGGTCGGCGGCGACCAGGCCTTCGAGCGTCGGCCGTATCCGCCCGGCCAGCACGGCCGGGCCCGGATCAAGGAGAGCGAGTACCTCCTGCAGCAGCAGGAGAAGCAGAAGGCCCGTTTCAGCTACGGCGTCATGGAAAGGCAGTTCCACCGGTACTACGAGGAGGCTAACCGCCGCCCCGGCAAGACCGGTGACACGCTGCTGCAGATTCTGGAATCCCGGCTGGACAACGTGATCTACCGCGCTGGCCTGGCCCGTACCCGTCGCCAAGCGCGCCAGTTGGTGACCCACGGGCATTTCCTGGTCAACGGCGTCGCGGTGGACGTTCCCAGTCTCCGGGTGACCAAGTTCGATATTATCGACGTCAGGCCCAAGTCGATGCCGACGCTGCCGTTCGTGGTTGCCAAGGAGACCCTGAGAGACCGCCCGGTGCCGGCGTGGCTGCAAGTGGTCCCCGCGACGCTGCGGGTGCTGGTGCACCAACTACCCGAGCGAGCCCAGATCGACGTCCCCCTGCAGGAGCAGCTCATCGTCGATTTCTACTCCAAGTAAGTAAGGTCCACACCGGCGTCAAATAGTGGGCGCTAGATGGAGGAACATCAACTATGCTGATTACTCAGCGACCTAACCTCACTGAGGAGCCGGTCGACTACAACCGTTCCCGGTTCGTCATTGAGCCGTTGGAGCCCGGATTCGGTTACACCCTGGGCAACTCGCTCCGCCGGACCTTGCTCTCGTCCATTCCCGGGGCAGCGGTCACCAGCATCCGCATTGAGGGTGTGCTGCACGAGTTCACCACCATCCCGGGCGTCAAGGAGGACGTCACCGACATCATCCTCAACCTCAAGGAGCTTGTGGTCAGCTCCGAGGAGGACGAGCAGGTGACGATGTACCTGCGCAAGCAGGGCCCGGGTGATGTCACCGCAGGTGATATCATGCCGCCGGCCGGCGTTACCGTGTACAACCCCAATTTGCACATTGCCACCCTGAACAGCAAAGGCAAGGTGGACATCGAGCTGGTCGTAGAACGGGGCCGCGGCTATGTGCCGGCTGTGCAGAACAAGGCGTCCGGTGCGGAGATCGGCCGGATTCCGGTGGACTCCATCTACTCGCCGGTGCTGCGGGTGACCTACAAGGTGGAGGCCACCCGGGTCGAGCAGCGCACCGACTTCGACAAGTTAATTCTGGACGTGGAGACCAAGCCGTCCATCACCCCCCGGGACGCGCTGGCCTCGGCCGGCCGCACCCTAGTGGAGTTGTTCGGCTTGGCCCGCGAGCTCAACGTGGAGGCCGAGGGCATCGAAATCGGTCCCTCGCCGGCCGAGGCGGACACGATCGCTGCCTTCGCCATGCCCATCGAGGATCTGGACCTCACCGTCCGGTCCTACAACTGCCTCAAGCGTGAGGGCATCCACACCGTCGGTGAGCTGGTCAGCCGCAGCGAGGCCGACCTGCTGGACATCCGTAACTTCGGCGCCAAGTCGATCGATGAGGTGAAGCTGAAGCTGGCGGGCCTTGGGCTGCAGCTCAAGGACAGCCCGCCCGGGTTTGACCCCTCAGCGGTGTCCGCCGAATACTCGATCGAGGGCTGGGACGAGGCCAGCGACAACGGCACTGACGCCACCGACGACGGCCACGAGTACGCCGAAACCGAACAACTGTAGCAGAGCTACGCGTGAGTGGCGATGCGAGCTATAGCTCGCATCGCCACTCACGAGGCAACCGAAGGGAGCCACATGCCCACGCCGACCAAGGGCGCCCGGCTGGGGGGATCGCCGGCCCATGAACGGCTGATGCTGGCCAACCTCGCGACATCGCTGTTCGCCCACGGCCGGATCACCACGACCGAGGCCAAGGCGAAACGACTGCGTCCGTTCGCCGAGCGGTTGATCAGTAAGGCCCGCCGGGGGGACCTGCACCACCGTCGCCAGATCATGCGGGTGATCCGGGACAAAAACGTGGTGCACAAGCTAGTCGCGGAGATCGGCCCGAATTTCGCGACCCGGCCGGGTGGCTACACCCGGATCTTCAAGACGATGCCCCGCAAAGGCGACAACGCTCCGATGGCGATCATCGCGCTGGTCACCGAGCGCACCGCCGCAGAGGTCGCGGAGGTCAAACGCCGGGCCTTCCAGGACCGGCCACAGCCACCCCAGCCGGCCGAGAAGACCGCAGAAACCGCAGCTGCGGGCGCCCCGGTTGAGCAGGAGACCCCGGTGGCCGCTGACAGCTCTGCCGAGCAGGAGACCCCGGTGGGGCAGGCGTCGGCGTCGTCCGTTTCACCGGAGGGCGAAGGCGAGTCCTGACTCTGAACACCGCATCGCAGGAGCCCGCCACCCCCGCTGGGGAAGGCGGGCTCCTGCGCTACCGGCTGGACATCAGCTACGACGGATCCGATTTCTCCGGATGGGCCCGCCAACCTGGGCGGCGTACCGTCCAGGGAGTTCTGGAGCACGCGCTGGCGACCGTGGCGCGGATCCCGGCCACTCTCACCGTCGCGGGCCGCACCGACGCGGGCGTGCACGCCACCGGGCAGGTGGCGCACCTCGACGTGCCGGTGGGCGCGCTGCCCCCTGATCAGCTCGCCCACCGGTTGGCTCGGCTGCTACCGCCGGATCTCCGGGTGCCCGCGGTGCGGCAGGTGCCGCGCACCTTCGACGCTCGGTTCTCCGCGCTGCGGCGGCACTACCAGTATCGGGTCTGCGACGCGCCGTGGGGGGTTGATCCGCTGCGCCGGTACGACACCCTGGGCTACCACCGCTGGCTCGACGGCGCCGCGATGAACGTGGCGAGCACGCTGTTGCTCGGCGAGCATGACTTCGCCGCGTTCTGCCGCCGCCGGGAAGGTGCGAGCACGGTGCGCGCGCTGGAGACTCTGACGTGGACCCGCGACGAGCCGCACCTGCTGGTGGCGCACGTCGCGGCGGACGCGTTCTGCCACTCGATGGTGCGCAGCCTGGTCGGTGCCCTGCTGGTGGTGGGCGAGCACCGACGCCCCCCAGACTGGCCCGCCGGCCTGCTGCTGCACGCTGCCCGAGCCAGTGCAGTGACCGTGGCGCCCGCGCACGGTCTCACCCTCGTCGCCGTGGACTACCCCGACGACGACCAGCTCGCTACCCGCGCCGAGCAGACCCGCGCGGTGCGCCGTCCGATCGAGCCTACCCGTGAGTAGACCATCCGCGTGCCGACGCGGAAGGTACACAAGCATCCATGAGACCCGACACGGGCGGCCCACGGGGTACACAAGCATCCATGAGACCGTGGGATCGGGTGGCTCAGCGGGGCAGGCTGTGGAGCAGTGCGGTGAGTTGGGTGGACAGGCGGGTGCTGTCGGCGGGGGACACGGTGAGGTGCGCGCTGCCGTCCGATGCGGGCAGGAGCCGAGCGCTCCAGCGGCCAACTTCGGTGTCGAACCAGTCCAGCGGCCGGGAGCGGTGCCGCTTTCCGGTGCGATCCCGGCTGTTGGCGACGATCTGGCCACCGCGGAGCCGGGGCTTCGCCAGGACCGCCTCCAGCGCACGGTACTGCTGCTGGAAGCGTCCTGACGTCGCGGGCGAGGTGTCGTAGACGCTCGTGGCCGTCCGGGGCGTTGCGGGCACCAGAACCTGCCGCGGCAGGTTGATCGATGGGCCAGGGGCCGCCTCCGCGGCGGGCAGCTGGCCGATGAGGGCCGTCACCAGCGAGGTACCCGAGCACGGCATCAGGGCCAGGCTCGTGCCGTCGAGGCGGGCGATGAGTCCCCGCTCACCATGGCGCGCCGCCACGGCGCGATCTGGCTGCGCCTGCTCCGGCGCACCGAGCCAGTGCATGTCCACCCAGGCCGGAGCGCGGGCCAGCAGGGTCAAGGCGCCGGCCAGTTCGGGTGCCAGCCGCTCGCCGCACACCAGCCCACGGGCCTCAAGCTGCTGGTATACCCGCCGACGCAGGTGAGCGCGCTCCTCGTAGGTCCGCCCGTGAGCGCGGATTTGCAGCGGATACACCTGCTCGTCCAGGCCGAGATCGGCCCAGCAGATGTCGTACTGCTCCAGGGTGAGCGTGATGTCCCCGGTCACTGTGCGCCTCAGTAGTGATACTCGGATGGGTCTTCACCGATGACCGGGGCGGTGGCCGGCAGGAAGCTCAGCCCACCCGGCTCCCCGCCGCTTCCCCAGCCGCAACAGCGCAGGCCGAGGACCGTCTCCGGTCGTCCACGCACAGGCACGCTGCGTGGGGCTGCCTCATCGGCGGTGAGCAGGTCACCCGTCTGCATCGCTTACCCCCAGCGTTGTCGTACCTCACCGTGCTTGCAGCGCCACGATCGTGGCCATCCTGCCAGACGGGCGGAGGCGGATCGCGTTTCCCCTGCCAGTCAATCTCGGCGCAGCGGCCCGAGGATCTCCTGTTCCGCAGGCGTGGTGACCAGTCGCAGCGGCAGCCACAGGTCTGGGCCCAACGCCACCGTAGCGTCGTCGGTCAACGCGCTCAGCTGCCTGGTCATCGGCTCTGGCAGTTGCCACATCCCGGCGGCCAGCTGCGCCTGAGCCACCGGGAGCCGCTGAAGCAGCACCACATCGGCGGTGCGGGCAATGTCCTCGGCCTGCGGATGCAGGTAGGGCAGCACGTACAGGGTGGTCTGCCACGGCGAGCGGGGCGGGAACAGGTCCTGCGGTGCCGCTCCGCCGTCGTGCACGACCAGCAGCGGAGCGTCTGCCGAGGCTTGCGGCAGCTCAACGGGCTCAAGCGCCCGCAGGTGCACCAGCGGGGCGGGGCGGCCGTCCGGGCCCGGTCCAGCGGCGCGAACGAGCTGCTCCCAGGCGGCGGGCCGAGCAGTGGCGACGAGCACCCAGGCTCCGGTGGCCATCGCGCGCAGCGCCACCTGGCGGGCCAGGTAGAGCCCACCGACGAGGACCAGCCGGGTGGGCAGTGGGCGCAGCACCGACACACTCAGCGGTTCATTCCGCGAGCCGCAGCCCAGAATCACACCCCCGCGATCGACCGGGGGGCTGATCGCCTCCAGCAGACCTGCCGTCACGAGGAACTCCGGCGCCAGTCCGGCGCGGTAACCCACGGTCCGGCTCACCCGGGCACCCCGAGCGGTAGGGTGGCGGCCAGACCAGCGAGTTGCCTTCCGGGTAGCGGACGCAGCGCCACCCCGAGTCGTGGCGACAGGGCCTGCAGCCGGCGCTCGGCCGCCTGAAGTTCCCCGGGGTCGCGCGCGCTGAGGCGAAGAAGACCCCGCAGCCCGACCTCGGCGCCATCCGCACCCGAGGACAGTGAACCCGGGGACAGGGACAGGGCAACCGTCGCGGACCGCGCGCGGACACCAGCCACCGCGGTGAGGTTGGGCGCGACACCCCGAATCCCCCAGCCGCTGATCACGTAGCTGGCATGTCCCACCCCGGCGACGCTGACCGACGTCCACCCTTCACACAGCGCCACCGGCGCTGCGGTGCCGGCCGCTGCGGAGAGCTCCGCAGCGGAGATCCCGGCGCGCATCAGCTGGTCAGGGTCCAGCGGCCGGGTTGAGATTCCCTGGGACTCCAGCGCGCTGCGCACCCGGGACAGCGCACCGATCAGAGCCCGGTGGCAGCCCAGCGCCCCGCCACCACGCTCGGCCACCGCAGCCGGGCAGCGGCGGGGGTCCAGCCGCAGAGCGACCCAGGTGGTGCGGCGGGCGGGCGCCGACAGCGGACCCAGAACCTCCAGGTAGGCACGCAGCGCGGGGGACGATGCGGACAGGGCGGTGCTGCCCGAGTAGCACTGCCACGTCACCTGGATCGCGTCCAGCACCACACCGCGGTACTCCAGGCAGGAGGCGAGCGCGCTCAGCGGCAGGCTGGGGCTGGCGCCGAGGGGGAGAACCATCGAGGCGATGGCGTCCACCTCGAGCATGGCCGTCCAAGTGCCCCGCTGCCACGCCAAGCCGAGTGGTGCGCGCTGATGGTCGATGCTGTGCGCGACGCTCAGGTCCGGCACCAGCAGCCGAAGCATGGCAAGGCGGGGCTCAACAGACCGGGGCTCAACAGACCGGGGCTCAACAGAACCCACGATCAGCTGCAGCGGGCTCGGTGGGCTGCCGGGCGCCACCGGTCCCGGGCTGGTGAGGCGACGGCGGTGCGGGCGGAGCAGGTAGCCCGCGGCGAGCTGGACCCACTCCAGCAGCCAGCGGCCGTGCCATCGCCCCAGCGTCAGGGGCGCCGCGATCAGCAGCGCAGCGCACCCCAGGGCGGCGTGCCTGGACAGCAGGGTCCCCCCGAGGGCGAGCCCTGCTTCCAACACAACCAGGTTGACGACGGGCAGTGGGCCCAGGCGCGAAGGCGCTGCGGTGGTCATCATCTGCGTCTCCGCGGGACAAGGACGGGTGGGACAGGACGGGCGGGACAAGGACGGAGGGGGCGCTGCGCCGAGGACGCGGGGGCTATCGTGGCGCACCGTAGCGCCCCGCACCCAATGAGTAGCAGGGACCCGATGCCCACGAATCCGACCACCACCTCACAGGTGCAGGCCTACCGCTTCGTGCTCCGCAGGATGGAGTCGGCCCTGGTCCGCAAGGACGCGGTGATGGTGCACGAGCCGATGCGCCAGCACCTGCGGGCGATGACGGTAGGCCTGATCCTGGCGGTGCTGGGACTGGTGGCGGCCCGCCTGTTCGCCCAGTAGCACAAGGAGCCAGGACGGAGATTAACCGGGGCTCCGCCGGTGCCGTTTGACGGTCTGGACGACCAGCAGGGTCAGTCCGAGCACGCCGAGGGCGGCGGCGGAACCGGCCAGCGCGATGGTGCGCGCCAGCGTGTCCTGCCCCGGCGGCACGCCGAGACCGTCCAACCTGGCTGGGCGCACCGGCGGTGCCGGGGCACCCGGCTCCTCGGGCAGCACCTGGGTGAGCGCAGCGACCGGGTTGATCACGCCGTAGCCCAGATCCTCGGTGCGCTCGGCGGAACCAGCGGGGCGCTGCGCGGTCCGCTCGATGCGACGGGTCACTTGGCGGGCGGTCAGATTCGGGAATCGCTCCCGGACCAGCGCGGCCAGCCCGGCGACGTAGGGGGCGGCGAAGCTGGTGCCCGCCAGCGGGTACGCCTGGCCGTGGGCGTCGAGGAGTTCGTTGGTCACGCCCGCTCGCCCGTCCGCCAGGGATACCACACCGGTGCCCGGTGCGGCCACCGCAACCCACGGCCCGCGGATCGAGAACGCCGCTGGCTGGCCCGTGTCGTCGGTGGCCGCGACGGTGAGGACGTCATCGCCGAACCAGCCCGGCGAGGAGATCGTGGTGACCACTCCGGGCCTGTTTTGCGGGCAGGTGGGGCTGGTGTTGGCGGCGGCCACCACCACGACGACGTTGCGCTCCACCGCGTCGTGCACGGCGGCGTGCAGCGCGGGTGCGTTGTCCTGCTCAGGTCCGGCTCGGAAGCACGCCGCCTCCGAAATGTTGATCACTGTCGCGTGCAGCTGCACGGCGCGCATTACCGCCTGGGCCATGCTCACGGTGTCGCCAGCGCTCGGGCGGCGGCTCTGGCCGTCCTGGAGGTGGAGTAGCGGCACCGTGTAAAAGGTACTGGCCTGGCGAATAGACAAGATCCGCGCATCGGGAGCGACCCCGACGAACCCGATGGTCGGATCGGGAGCTGCGGCGATGAGACCAGCTACCGCGGTGCCGTGCCCGTCACAGTCGAACAGGTCAGTGCGATTCTCGATGTAGTCCCCGCCGTTGGTCACTCTGCCACGCAGGCTGGGATGCGGCCACACCCCACTGTCAATCACGGCGACCAGCTGGCCGCGTCCGGTGGCGTACTGCTGAGCTTGTCGGATCTGCAGCCGCTGCTGCGCCGCCGGCTCGGCATGGAGATCTGGCTTGCTGTCCGTGATCTGCTGCTGGAGCTGCTGCTGGCAGGGTGCCTGCTGCTCGGCCAGCCCGGTCTGCCAGTCGACGTCGTTGCGCACGACGTAGGGCATGGCGTTCACGCTAGCTGGGGTGGGCAGGGCCGCCGGATCAACCGGAGGGGGTACGCCCGGTGACCCATCGGCAGGTTGGGCGGCGAGGGGCCATGCCGGCCCGGCAAGGCACAGTAACGCGACCGCGACAGCCAGCAGCGGGGTGCGGCGGTAACCCGCACGTGCGCTCACCGTGAATGCAGGTGCTGGTAGAGCCCCAGCACGCCCAAGGTCAGCGGTAGCACCGCGGCGATGAGCACCGCTTCGAGCACGTCCACCGAGCGGCGCAGCACCGGAGAGAACCGGCGGCGGGGCAGGACCACCCCGGCCACCAGCGCGAGCATCGCGAGCACCAGCAGGGCACCGAAGCCGACCCACAGCAACCCGGGCTTCATCAGCAAGGCGGCGATCAACCCAGCTACGGCGACCATGCCGCTGACCAGCAGCGCACTCGCCTGGTTGGCGTTGGGGTAGGACCGGGCTCGCAACAGCAGCACGGCGGCGACCACGACGCCCAGTCCAATCCCCCAGGGGCTTGTGACACCTCTGTCCTGGACCGCGGCCAGCACCGCGCCGATCGCGGCTACCCCGCCTGATCCCATGATCATTCCGGTCAGGTACTGGTGAGCCAGACCGGTCTGGCGCTCGATCGCGGTGTAGTCCGGGAAGCTGGGGTCCTCCCGCAGGTCCTGGGCGCTGCTGGGAACCTGGGGCTTGGGCAGTCGGGAGAACTCAATGGCCAGCCGAGGCAGTGCTGAGATGCTGCCCAGGGCCACCGCCGCAGCCCCCGCCGCGATGCCCGCAGCGGGAAGAGACTTGCGAATCAGGACATCGGTGAGAAAAACCAGCGCGCCGAGCGCGGCGGCGGTGGCGGCGGCGGTGAACGGCGTGATGCCGGCACCGAGCAGAATGATGGAGGCGGCGGCGAACACGAACGTCAGCGTGCAGGCCAGTAAGAGGTTCGGCGCGAGCTCGCCAGCGGATACATGGCTGAGCATCCCGCCGGGCAGCGCGGAGAGCCCGCAGACGACACTCAGCGGCAGGCTTCCCGCCGCGATGAGCACACCGACGCTGACCTCGCCATACACCTGGGCAACCACCGTCCCGATGATCAGCATGACCATCGCGGCGATGCCCGCGAGAACGGCGAGAGTGGTGTGTCCGTGCTCAACCTGGGCCCCGGGTCGGAACAGGATGCCGGCGAGAAACAACGCGACGGCGCTGGCTAGCAGCGCCAATCCGGCCCCGACCATTCCGAGGGTGCGGGCGGTGCTCGGGGTCCACGGCCGGTAGCTGTCCGGGGCGGCCACCGCGATGGCTTCCACCACGTCGTCGAACAGCGGCAGCGGCGGGGTGTCGCTGCGGCGCCGAAGTTGCAGCAGATCACCGTCAAGGACGCCCAGCGCGCTCAGCGAGAGGTCCGGATCGATCCCCTCGCCACCCAGCTTGGCCAGACACCAGCCCCCGTGCTCGCTGCCCCCGTCCGGACCGGACTCACCAGCCATCGTGAGCAGCATCGGCAACAAGTTGGCCACCTCAACGTCTGCGGGCAGCGCCACGTCGATGCGGGTACGCGGAGCCACCACCGTCACTCTGCTGAAAACCATGTTCTGGCGGCACTGCCTATCGCTCGGATTCCGGGGTCGCGGGGCCCCGGAGCAGACCCAGGATCTCGGCGATCTGGGTGGAGAGCTGCTCGAACTGCCACTGCTGGTTATCTTCCAACCGCCGTTGACTGACTGTCTTCCAGCCGCCGATAGCTGTCCTCGATCCGGTCCAGCCGGCCGTCGAGATCATGACGCATCTGTCCGTCGGCGAAGCCGACAATCCAACCACTGACTGTGTGGGGAAGATCCGGTTGCACGCTCATCGGCGAGAGCGTAGTGAGCCAGCCGCACCCCAGCCGCACGCCGTCTCAGAACACGCTGCGGCCGTACATCTGTCCCAGCGGGTCGGCGATCAGCTCCAGCCGGGCCCCGTCGGGGTCCCGGAAGTAGATCGACGTCCCGCTCTCCAGCGAGTACTCGATGCCCTGGGCGTCCATCTGGTCTCGGATCTCTTGCCAGCGCTGGGGCTCCATCGAGATAGCCAGGTGGTGCAGGCCACCGAACACCTCAGCGTACGGGCCGACGTCCACGCCGGGCAGGTCGAAAAACGCGACGGTGTTGCCGTTGCCGACGTCGAAAAAGAAGTGCGTGGAGCCGGGCAGGTCCCGGTTCTCGAACATGTCGATCAGCGGAAAGCCCAGCAGGCCCTGGTAGAACTCGACGGTTCGGCGCACGTCGGAGGAGATCAGCGCGGTGTGGTGGATGCCTCGCGCGCTGCTGGTGGGCCGGTCTTCCTTCACCGGCATCAGCTCAGCCCGAATCTGGTCCCGCTGCTGGGCTAGTTCGGTGCGCTGCGCTGGGGTCACGGTCACTGGACCAGTATCGGCCTCGACATCGCCGCTGACCAGCGCCCGGATGCCGGCATTGAGCACGGCAAGCAGCGGCACCGACAGCAGCGCGCCAGCGATGCCAGCAAACACCGAGCCCACGGCAACGGCCAGCACCACCGCTAGGCCGTTGAGTTGCACGGCACGGCCCATCAGCAGCGGCTGCAGCACGTTGCCTTCCAGCTGATGCACGCCGATCACCACCCCGAGCAGGATCAGCGCCGGCACCGGACCGTTGGCCACCAGCACCACCAGCACCGCGATCACCCCGGAGATCACCGCGCCGATAATCGGAATGAATGCCGCCAGAAACGTCAACGCGGCCAGCGGCACCACCAGCGGGGCCCCGACGGCCAGTAACCCGATCCCGATGCTCACCGCATCGGCCATGGCCACCAGCGTGGTGGCCCGGATGAACCCGGCCAGTGCGGCGAACCCACATTGGCCCGCTATATCGACCCGGACGCGGAATGGGCGCGGCACCGCACGGAGCAGGAAGCGCCACATTGATCTGCCGCCGTAGAGGAAGTAAGCCAACGTGAACAGCGTCAGTGCGGCGGCGGTAAGATACTGCCCGAGGGTGACTGCGGTGGACAACGCGCCCGAGGTGATCGCATTGCTGTTGGCGGACAGCGATCGATTCAGCGAGTCAAGCAGGTTCTGCAGCCTCACCGGAGGCAGGCCGAAGGGCGGATGCTGCAGCCACACCTGGATCTGCTGGACGCTGGTGGCGATCTGGCTGGTCACCGCGGGCAAGCCCGTCACGAAAGCCTGAATGACGAACGCCAGCAGCCCGCCGATCAGCGCCAGTCCGGCGAACACGACCACCAGGGTGGCCAGCCCTCTGGGCACCCGATGCCTGGTCAACCAGTCCACCACCGGCCCCAGCAACGCGGTGAGCAGCAAGGCCAGCGCAACCGGGATCACCACCAGCTGCAGGGCGATCGCCACATAGCCCACCACGACGACCATCCCGGCGATCGCCAGGAGCCGCCAGGACAGCGACGCCGCCACCCGCAGCGAGTAGGGCACGGCAGCCGTCGCATCACGGCTGGCCGGGCTGGGAGCCAGAGGGTAATTCACACCGCCACGCTAGCTGCCGCCTCCCAGCGATCGGCACTCCTGGCGTGCCCGGCACGCCGGTTGGCGCGGGAGCGCCTCGCCAGGAGCTACTCGAACGACTCTCCGGCGTTCGCCTTGGCGATCAATGAGGGGGGCGGGGTGAACCGGTCGCCGTAGCGGTCGGCCAGCTCCCTGGCCCGGGCGACGAAACCGGTCAGGCCACCGGGGTAGCCGTTGATGAACTGCAGCACCCCTCCGGTCCAGGGCGGAAACCCGATGCCCATGATGGAGCCGATGTTGGCGTCCGGCACCGAGGTGATGACGCCCTCGTCGAGGCACTTCACCGTCTCCAGCGCCTCGATGACCAGCATCCGGTCCTTCATGTCCCCAAAAGGAACCGCGTCTGGGCGGGCGGGGCCGAAGTGCTGAGCCAGGCCGGGCCACAGCCGGGTGCGCCTGCCGGCCTCGTAGTCGTAGAACCCGGCACCGCCGGAACGCCCCGGACGCTGAAGGTCCAGCACCATCGCGTCGACGATCGCATCGGCCGGATGCGGGATCCAGGTACCCCCCGCCGCCTCGACCCCGCGCCGGGTCTCCTCGCGGATCTTGTGCGTCAGCGTCAGGGTCAGCTCGTCCACGAGCTGCAGCACCGGCGCTGGGTAGCCGGCCTGCAAGCTGGCCTGTTCGATGGACGCGGGGGGGGCGCCCTCGGCGAGCATGGCGATGCCCTCGTTGAGGAAGGTGCCGATGACCCGGCTGGTGAAAAAGCCGCGACTGTCGTTGACGACGATCGGGGTCTTGCGGATCTGGCGCACCACGTCCACCGCGGCGGCCAGCGCGGCGTCCGAGGTGCGCTGCCCACGGACGATCTCCACTAGGGGCATCTTGTCCACCGGGGAGAAAAAGTGCAGGCCGAGGAAGTCCGCCGGGCGGCTCAGCGCCGCGGAGAGGTCAGTGATCGGCAGCGTGGAGGTGTTCGAGCACAGCAAGGCATCGGGATCGACCACCTCGAGCACCTCAGCGAACACCTTCTTCTTCAGCGCCGGGTCCTCGAACACCGCCTCGATCACCACATCGCAGCCCGTTAACTCGCCGACCTCGGCGGTCGGGGTGATCCGGGCCAGCAGCTCCTCGCGCTGCGCGGCGCTGGAGCGCCCCCGAGCCACTGCCTTGTCCAGCAGTCCGGTGGAGTAGCTCTTGCCCCGCTCGGCCGCCGCGAGATCCACGTCCTTGAGCACGACGTGCAGGCCCGCGCGGGCGCAGGCGTAGGCGATGCCGGCACCCATCATCCCGGCACCGAGCACCCCGACCTTGCGGAAGCTGCGCTGCGGGTACCCCTGCGGCCGGCTGCCGCCGGAGTTGATGTGCCGCAGATCGAAGAAGAACGCCTTGATCATATTTTTGGCGACCTGGCCGGTGGCGAGGTCCATGAAGTAACGGTTCTCGATCAGCAGTGCGGTGTCCACGTCCACCTGCGCGCCCTCCACCGCAGCGCACAGGATGTGGTGCGGGGCAGGCATCGGCGCCCCCTTGAGCTGCTTGCGCAGCGTGGCCGGGAACGTGGGCAGCAGCTGCGCCAACCTCGGAGTGGATGGCGTGCCGCCGGGGATGTGGTAGCCGGTGACGTCCCAAGGCTGCTGCGCTCGGGGATGCGCCGCAATCCACTCGCGGGCCTTGCCGAACATCTCTTCCGGAGTGGCGACGACCTCGTCAACGATACCGATCTCCTTGGCCTGCGCTGGGCGCACCTGCTGGCCTTGTACCAGCAGCTGCGTCAGCGCGTTCATCAGGCCCAGCAGCCGCACCGTGCGGACCACGCCCCCGAGCCCGGGCAGTATCCCGAAGGTCACCTCGGGAAAGCCGATTTTGCTGGCCTGGCCCGATGAACCGGCGCTGTTCAGTGACCCAGTGCCCTCCAGCGACCCAGTGCCCTCCAGGGCGATCCGGTGGTGGCAGGCCAGCGCAAGCTCCAGGCCAGCGCCCAGCGCGCTGCCGTTGATGGCGGCGACCACCGGGCGGCCCAGCTTCTCCAACCGCCGAAACTGGCCCTTGACCAGCGCGAGGTGGGCCGCGAGTTCGGGGGCGCGCTCCGGAGTGACGTTCCGCAGTGTGGTGAGGTCCGCGCCAGCGAAGAAGGTCTTCTTCGCCGAGGTGATGATGACCCCGGTGATCGAGTCCCGCTCGGCTTCCAGGCGACCCAGGATGGCACCCATCGACGCGACGTAGCGCTCGTTCACCGTGTTCACCGAGCGGTCCGGGTCGTCCAGGGTCAGCGTGACGATGCCCTCAGCGTCGGTGTCCCACCGAATGGTGTCGGTCATCACCGTCACACCCGCTCGATGATGGTGGCGATGCCCATGCCGCCGCCGACACACAGCGTGGCCAGGCCGTACCGCAGGTCGCGGCGCTCCAGCTCGTCGATCAGGGTGCCCAGGATCATCGCGCCGGTGGCGCCCAGCGGGTGACCCATGGCGATCGCGCCACCGTTGACGTTGACCCGCTCGGGGGGCACGTCCATCTCCCGCATGAAGCGCAGCACCACCGCAGCGAAGGCCTCATTGATCTCCACCAGATCGATCTGGTCCATCGTCAGGCCGGCCTTGGCCAGCGCCTTACGGGTGGCGGGCGCCGGGCCGGTCAGCATGATCGTCGGCTCCTCACCGGTGACCGCGCCGGCCACGATCCGGGCCCGCGGGGCCAGCCCGAGATCCCGCCCGACCTGCTCAGAGCCGACCACCACCAGCGCCGCGCCATCGACGATCCCCGAGGAGTTACCGGCGTGGTGCACGTGCTCGATGCGCTGCACCCAGTGATAACGCTGCAACGCGACGGCGTCGAATCCGGCCTGCTCGCCGAGCTCAGCGAAGGACGGCGGGAGCGCGCGCAGGCCCGCCAGGGTGGTATCCGGGCGCAGGTGCTCATCACGGTCCAGCACCACGGTGCCCGTGCGGTCACGCACCGGCACGACCGAAGCCTGGAAGTACCCGTTGCTCCACGCCTTCGCGGCGCGCTGCTGCGACTCCACGGCGTAGGAGTCGACGTCATCGCGGGTGAAGCCCTCAATGGTGGCGATCAGATCGGCGCTGATGCCCTGCGGGACGAACTGCGTGGCGTAGGCGGTCTCTGGGTCCATCGCCATCGGGCCGCCGTCGGAGCCCATCGGCACCCGAGACATCGACTCGACACCCCCGGTGAGCACCAGGTCCTCCCAGCCCGAACGCACTTTCATCGCGCCGAGGTTCACCGCCTCCAGGCCCGAGGCGCAGAACCGGTTGATCTGCAGTCCCGCCACCGTGTCGGGCAAGGCGGCGGCCAGCGCGGCGGCGCGCGGAAGATCCCCGCCCTGGTCGCCCACGGGAGTGACCACCCCGAGCACGATGTCGTCGATACGCGCCGGGTCCAGGCTCGGGTGTCGGCGGCTCAGCTCGTCAATCAGACCGGTGACCAGGGAGATCGGCTTGACGCTGTGCAGCGCGCCGGTGGGCTTGCCCCTGCCTCGCGGGGTGCGCACGGCATCGTAAAGAAATGCTTCACTCATGACGGACTTCCTGTCTTGGTCTCACTGTTGTGGTCTCACTTGTTGTGATCTCGCTGTTGTGGGCTGGGGAGGGCACCGCCGATTCGCGGATCGCGCGGTTGACGGCGAGCTGAAAATTGGTGACCACGCCATCCACGGTGATCGGTTTGAGCCGTTCCAGCAGGGTGATCAGCGTTTTACGCAGCTCGGGCGGGCGCCCGCGCTCGCGGTACTCCCGGAGCACGGTGGTGTGAAACAGCTCGACTAATTCACTGGCCAAGGCGCTGGTGTGCCGTTCGATGATCTGCTTGGCGGCCAGCTGGACTGCGAAGTCCAGCTCGGTGTCGAGCAGGCTCAGCCCATAGCCCAGCATGTCGGGGCTGCTCAGCGTCCAGCTCTGCGTCCCATCCCGCCGGGCCCCATCCCGGCGGATCACGCCCAACGTCACCAGCCGGGCCAGCTCGTCATCGTGCAGGTTCCGCCCGGCGCGCACGTCGAGTTCGGCCCGGTTCACCGTCTCGGGCTGCTCAGGCAACCACGGGGCGAGCAGCGCGCGGTGCAAAGCGAGGTCCTCGGGGGAGCGCTCCAGCGGGATCCGGGCAAGATAGCCTTCAATCGCCGTCAGCGTGAACCCCAGCCGCTGTAAGTCGCGAACCAGCTCCAGACGGGCCACGTGGCGTTCGTCATACAGGCCCAACCGACCGCGCACCGCCGGTGGTGGGATCAGGCCCATCCCGGCGTAGAACCGAATAGTGCGCACACTGATCCCGGTCCGCGCGGCCAGCTCCCCGATGGTCAGCTCGTCGGCCACTAGCGACCCTTCTGATGTAACAGTATAACTGTATTATACGCGACAGTGTCGCTGTCACATACCCCGAGAACCGTGGGATACCTGCCGGGTCAGGCGCCGGCAGCAGGGTCGCATCGGGGAGGATGCACCCGTGACCTCGTTGCCGGACGTGCCCTCTAGTGCCATCTGCCAGGTGTCATCTGGCACAGTGTCATCTGGCACAGTGTGGACCTGCACCTGCACCCACCGGGCGTGCTCACCTTCGTGCTGCCGCCCGGTGCTGAATATGGTGGCATAGATGATGCCTGACGAGTTGCGTGATCGTATCCTCCGCTGGGAGGGCCCGCATACCGACTTCCAGGAAGCCGTCGGGCACAACAGTGAACTCGCCAAGGATCTCGTCTGTTTCGCCAACAGCGACGGCGGGCAACTCGTGATTGGGGTCGCCAAAGACCGCAGCGTCCTCGGCATTTCCGATACCGACCAACTGCTCTTGAAGGTGGATGACGTCGCATTCCAGAGCTGTTCACCCCCGGTCACGGTGGTATCTGAGATTGTCAGGCTGGACGGTAAGGACGTCGTTGTACTCAACATACCCAAGGGCGACCAGCGACCCTATTCCACTAACGAGGGCCGTTACTATATCTGATCTGGAACCCGATGTCGTCGGGCCAGTCGGGAGGAGCTGCTCAGGCTCTTCCAAGCGGCGCGTTCCCTGTTTTACGACGAGCAGCCACTCCCGCGACTCGATTTGGCCGATCTGGATCTCGATGCAGTCTCCCGGTACCCCGATGACACTAACCAGCCAGATCTCGACGACGATCTGGCAAGGCTGCTGCGAGCATGGCGGATGTACGACGGCTCCCACCCCACCGTGGGTGGGCTCGTGCTGTTCGGCCGGCGCCCACAGGCCACGCTCGAATCGTCCCGTGTCGTCGTCGGTGCACTGGCCGGCACTGACATCGGCGATGACTTCATCGACCGCAAGGACTTGCACGGCCCATTGCTCAGCGTCATCGCCCAGATTGAGACGTTCTTGCGGCTCTACCTCAGGACTGGTCACGAGATCGTCGGGTTCGAGCAGGAGAAGCGCAATAGAGATCCCGATGGCGGCGCTGCGCGAGGCCGTGGTGAACGCGCTGGTGCACCGCGACTACACGATCCCCGGTGCAACCCGCGTGTTCGTGCTCTCCGACCGGGTCGAGGTGAGATCTCCTGGACGGTCGCCCACCGGTGTGGATGCCGAGGCGATGCGCGCCGGCGTGCACGTCACCCGCAGCCCGCACATCTACATCCCGCACATCTAGAGCAGGGTCACGGCGGCGGAACTCGCCACCCGCGCGGGCACCGGGATACGACACATCACCCGACTGCTCATGGACGCCAACGGCACCAGTCTGGGTATTGCCATCAGCGACGCTGAGGTTGCCCTGACCTTGCCACGGGGACCGAGGTAAGCCGCTGCGGGCGTTGCCGGGGGTCCCGGGGTCAGTGGGGTTGACTGTCTGAAAGGCTGGGCGGATGGATGTCGAGACGATCGAGCAGAATTACCGCCAGTTGGAAAGCCAGAGCCAGCAAACCATCCAGGCCCTGACCGCACTGGCCCAGAAGCTTCAGCTGGCCGCGCAGGCGGGCGACCAGAACGCCCGCGAGTGGATGCTGGACCTGCGGGAGATCGCCCTCGGTATCAAGGAGGAGCAGAACCAGGTCAGCGGCCTGCTCCAGGCCATCCACGGTTTCGCGGCCACCCAACTCCAGGTCCCGTCCCCACCGGCCTCCTCGCAGATGCCGTATCAGCAGATGCCGTACCAGCAGCAGGTTCCGCCGCCGCAGTATCCGCAGCCCGGGTACCCAGGTGGCGGCGGGATGCTGCAGCGCTTTCTGGGCGGCGGCGTCGGCCGGGCCATCGCCACTGGAGCCGGATTCGGCATCGGCGACGACCTCATCAACCACCTGTTTGGGTGATAGATTCTCGGACCCTGCTGAAGCTCAGAAGGGTGGGGGCTGGTCTGGATCGGGTGTCGGGTGGGTGGTGAGTGGTTCAGGGTCGGTCAGGGGTGGTGGTTGGGAGTGATACTGGTGCCCGCTGGGCGTGATCCAGGTCGTGCAGCCGTCGGGGTGCTGAGTAACTGACCAGCCGGGAGTTTGTTTCACCTGATGATGTCGCCGGCACTTGGGACCGAGGTTGGTGTCGCTGGTCGAGCCGGTGCCGGTCGCGGGATCATACGCAACGCCGTGGTCGAGGTCGCAGCGGTGCGCCGGTACCCGGCAACCGGGGAACTGACAGGTCTGGTCCCGGGTGATCACTAATCCGGCGAGGTGGGTGGGCGGGCGATAGCGGGTCGTGCCATAGTCCACGGGCCGGCCGGAGGCGGGGTCGGTGAGGGTACGCCGCCAGGTGCCCCCGGCGGCGAGATCCCGGGCCACCGCAGCGGGGATCGGCCCGTACCCAGCAAGCTCGCCGGGCAGCTCATCAGCACCCAGCAGCGCGGTGTAGGGGATGGTGACCCGGATATCCACGCCCCCGCCGCGTCGGCACTGCCCGCAGGTGCAGCGGCAGCCCGCCGAATCGGGCACGGGCCCGGTCGGGGTGTGGTCGCGAGCGTGTCCTGAGGCACGGGGAGTCGAGGCGCCGGCGCTCGAGGGGTCTGGGGTGTTCTGCCGGCCGCTCGGCTCCTGAGCGGTGTGCTCGCGTGCGGTCCGGGTGCTCTCGCTGGCATAACCAGTGGGGTTGAGCACCAGATCCACCAGGGCGTCACCGCGGCGGGCCTCCATGCTGCGCTCATCCCCGGGGACTGCGCTGTGGCGGGCATACTCATCCAGCACCGCGAACACACCGACGGCGTCCTCGGCAGGCAGGTAGGCCGACAGCGTGGCCATCCCCTCAGGCTCGGGCCACATCCGCACCCCCCGCTCCCGCCGAGCCCGCTCAGCCCGCTTCCGCGCAGCCGCAGCATCAGCCGTGAGCACCGCCCGACGCGTCGCAGCACGCAGCTGCCCCGGAGTCTGCCCCCGCGCCCTAGCCAACACCTGGCGCTCGACCGCCGCCGTGTGCTCCTCGGCCAGGTTCGCGGTCTCCGCATCGATGACCCGAGCCTTCGCCAGGGTGATCCGACCCTGCTCCAGCGCCGCCAACGTCCCCGGCAACCGAGTACACAGCGACCAAGCATCCCCCACCCGCGCAGCCGCAGTACCCGCCGAGACCCGCAACATCAAACCAACCTCAGCCACCGCCGACTCATGCGCCTGCGACGAACTGGCACCCAAAGCCGCATTACGAGCCTCCGCACAGGACATGAACGACGCGATCTCCCGGAACTGCCTAGCCTGCGCCCAAGCCATCACCCGCTCCCACGCCCCGATCCGCTCCAGCGCCTCAAACTCCCGATGCTCCGGACCAGTATCAGCGGGGTAACTCAACATGTCGGCCAACAGACCATCCGGCACATACTCCGACCACCGCACCGGCTCGACAGTGCCGGGCTGGTCCTCGACCAGGCAGTCGATGACCTCCTCAGGTGGCGTGGTGGCCGGCGGGGGCGGCCAGTCCCATCCCACATCACAGTCAATATCGAACACATGTTCGGCAATACTCCAGGTGACCGGCCTAGGCAAGAGGGCCGCGCACAGAGAGCGACACGCGCCGAGGAACGCGGATGCTGTCATTGTCCACGGGACACGCCATAGCCTCCGCCGAAAGACCCAGGGCCGCAGGGGGGATCCCGCGCCGCACACCGGGTCGAGGACCCACAGTGGGGGAGGTTGTCATGCGAGATCGGGAGCCCACGGTACGCAGCCGGGAGCTGGGTGAGCGGATGCGCCAGGCGATGGGGCGCGCCGGGCTGAACAACAAGGAAGCCGCGCGTCTGCTCGGCTGGTCAGAAAGCTGGGTGTCGCGGTTGCTGTCCGGCAAGCGCGGCGGCAGCGCGGTGGACGTCGCAGCGTTCCTGGGGGCGTGCCGGGTCAAGAGCCCGGAGCGAGATCAGGTGCTCGCGCTCTGCGCGGAGCTGCACACCCCGGGCTGGCTGCAGCAACACGGCTCCCGGCTGCCCAAACAGCTGGTGACGTTGGTGAACCACGAGGACCAGGCGGTGGACTACAGCGATGTCCAGCCCATGTTGGTGCCGGGGTTGTTGCAGACCGGTGACTACGCCCGCGCGGTGATCAGCCGCGTCGCCAACGTGCCCGCCGCTGAGGTGGAGGAGCGGGTGGTCGCCCGGCTGGCCCGCCGGTGTCTGTTCACCCGAGACTGGCCGCCGCGCTTCACCTTTTACCTGCACGAGTCGGTGCTGCGGTTACCGGTCGGCGGTCCGGAGGTGATGGCGGATCAGCTGCACCACCTGCTGCGGATGTCGGTGCGCCCCCAGATCACGCTGCGGGTGGTACCGGTGTCGCTCGGGGCGCACGCCGCGACGGCCGGGCCGTTCATCTTCCTGGAGTTCGCCGAGTTCAAGCCGGTGGTGTACCTGGAGAGCGAGACCTCCTGCCTGTTCCTGGAGAAACCGGAAGAGATCCAGGCCTACCGGCTCATCCTGGCGGCGCTGGCGCAGACCGCGCTGAGCGAGGAAGAATCGCGGGAGCTGATTGCCACCCTGGCAACCGAGCTCTACGGGGATCGAGAGGACCAGGATGACCGCGCCTGAGCCGGACGGCATCGTCTGGCGCACCAGCAGCTACAGCGGCAGTGGAAGCGCCTGCGTCCAGGTCGGTTGGCGCACCAGCAGCTACAGCCCCAAGGGAAGCGCCTGCGTCCAGGTCGCGTCCACGCCGGAGCGCATCCTGGTGCGCGATTCCAAGGACCCCGACGGCCCCGCCCTGGCCGTCCCCACCCCAGCCTGGCACACGTTCCTCGCCGCCGTAACGCCCTAGCGCCGCTGCGCAGCCGGGCTTAACTCATACCGCCATCCCGGCGCAGCCGCCCGATTCCCAGGCTGACCAGGGCCGCGATGTCGCTGGGCCGGTGCGTGGCCGCGAGCCGGCGGTTCTCCGCAGCATCAAGCCCATTGCCCAGCCCGCGCCAGCGCGGCCGGGTAGTGTGGGCGACCAAGCGCGCGTAGCCGGCCTCCCACCGCGGGTCCGGCGGTTCGGCGCTGGCGTCCGGGGGCAGCCAGCTGCCGTCGTCCACGCCGAGCGCGCGGATGATATCCGCGGTGACACCCCCGAAGCCACCCGCGAGGTAGATCGGCTGCTCGGCCGCCACGGCGAGCAGCGCCTCTTCCATCAGGCCGGGGACCTCCCCTTGGAAGCCGCTGCGCTTGCCGCCCAGGAACACCCGGGCACCGGTGTGCTGCTGCATGTAGTGACGCATGCTGGTCAGGGCCCGGCGCTGCTCGGCAGGGTCGACGATGCGCACCGGGGCCTCGCTGCGGCCCACAGCAGGATCGACCTCGGCGCCGTCGGGGTCGAGGCAGACGATCCGGCCGAGCAGCCCGAGGTCGCGCTCGAACTCCCGCAGGGCCGTCAGCGCCGTCCCGCGGTGCACTGAGGCGGCCAGGCAGACCAACAGGGGCTCATCATGCCGGTTCCACCGCTCGATCTCGTGCACCAGAAACGGGGTGTAGCCCTCGGGGCTCAAGTGACCGCCATAGGCGAGCAACCCCCCCCAGCAAAATAACCCGGGCGATTTCGCCGAGGGCGAGCCGAAAATGCGTCTCGACGAAACCCAGTCTGCCCAGGTCAGGGCTTTCGGAGACGGAGATACCCACCCGCACACCCCGCAGGGCGTCGGGACCCAACAGGCCGCTGCTCACGCACTCCCCTCAGCCACCGCGGGCGGCGAGCAGCCGCGGCGTCATCACATCAAGATCCCTCATGACCCCGCCGAGGCGAGCGAGCTGATTAAGGACGAGCCGTTCGGGTGCGCCGAGCGGCGGGTCCGGATGCAGAATCCGCAACGGACCAGTGCCGGCCAACCCTCCGGTGTCTTGGTGCGCAATGAGCCAGTGGGCGAGGGTGAGCGGCTCCGGCGCATGCGGAGCCCACCACACCACGTCGAGATCGGGCCGTCCCAGCGCCAACTGGCGCTGCCGCTCCCACAGCGCGCGCTTCAGGCATTCGTCGACGAGCACCGCGAGCCCAGCCTCGACGTCGCCGTGAGCCCAGCCAGCTGTCGAGCGCCGGACGGGAACGCGCGGGACGTGGTCCATCAGGAAGGAACCTCGCTCCTCGCCGCGCTCGAGCGCGTCTAGGATGACCACCGGTGCTCCCTGCTCCTTGGCGGCGAGTACCTCCCATTGGCACCAGCTGCGGCTGGCGTACAGATCAGTGCGCAAGGCCAGCAGGGCGCTGCGGGCGGCGTTGGCGCGCAGCGCCTCCGGCCACTGCTGGCCCGCCTGCAGGTCACGGGCGTCAAAGAACTCGGCGAGGCTGGTGCCGGCGATCACCGCGCGCACCGTTTGGGTGAGCTCAGCGACGCCGGAACCGTCACCGCTGGCCTGCCGAGTGTGGCTGATGAACACCCGCAGCCGGTCACCGGTGCGCCCGGGGACCTGGGCCAACCCCTGGACCAGCTCACGCCGCCAGCCGGTGTCGGGCCCCTCGTCAGTAGCGGGCAGGCGGGCGCCGAGTCGCTGGTAGCTGCCCAGGATCCGATCCAGCGTCGTGCCGTGCAGTACCGCCGCGTCGGCCAGCAGCAGCGGGAAGACCCGCACCTGCCGGGCAGCGCTGCGCTCGGCGCGCACAAGCGCGGTGAGGTAGTCGAACCACGGTCCAGTACCTGGCTGTACTGCCCGGGCGAGCCCTAGGCCGAGTACCGGAACGACGGCGACGTACTGCGCTTGGGCCACCCCGTTCGGTGGAGGCCAGCCCGGGACGGGAATGGGCCGTGGCGCGTCCGTGGCCCCGCGCCAGCCCTGGTAGCGCACGTAGACCTCGATGGCCCCACCGATCAGCCCGGTGAACAGGGTACCGTGGAAATGCTTCACCAGCTGGTGCGCTGCCCGGGCCCCCGCGCGGTCATCGGGGTGCCACACCAGGTAGATCTCCAGAACTGGCGGTAGCATGCGTTATTCTTACTCCCCTCAGAGCCTGGGATACACCGCGCCTGGGGCTACACCGCACCTGAGTGCCACGGCGCGCGGAGTCCGTCTGCGTCCGCCCCACCGTCCCGACAGCCGCCTGCCTCGTCGAGGGATGACGTCGCGGTAAACAGACAGCTGATACAGCGACGCATTCATTCTTTTGAGTGAAATCTGCTATCCGTAGGCAACCCTTTCGGCAACCTTCCGGGAGCCGGTGTCGTCGTTCCCGACGGTGAGTCGACCGCAATCATCCCTCAGATGTAGGAGCCATCCCAGCTACTTCATCTGAGGTAGTGGGACTGCAGGACGTGAAGTACCCAGAAGATGGCCTGAGGAAGGGATGACCGCTGCCCCGGGTATCCGACATATTGAGAGCGAAGTACGCAGGATCATCCCTCGGGCATCGGCTCCGCGCCCGAGGCAGCAGGTCCACCTGAGGTGCCTGGTCGTTGTCGCGTGGTCCTACGCGGCCACACCGAGGCGCCGTTGGTGGAGCGGCGGGTCAATCAGCGACGCAAGGGATGGTGAGCAAAACCGTGGGTAATTGTGCGCCGCTCATCGCCGGCCGAGCCGGCGATCGGACCGAGGTAGTACAGGACCACGAGCCCACCCTCGCCGCGACAGATGAGGCCGACATCACAACACCGCATCAACCTCTCGCCACGCTTGTCGACACTAACATTTTCACATTTCTTCCGGGTACGAGCGCGCCCGAGAGCACAACATTCGAGAAAACAATCGGTGACGACTGCGACGTTCTCATCGGGGCGGCCGTCAACGGCGACCGAGCCGCTATTGAGGGTGTGCTCCGCTGGATCCGTCCGCTCGTGGTGCGGTACTGCCGTGCCCACCTCGGTGGCCAGGACAAG
Organism: Pseudonocardiales bacterium; assembly: GCA_019247305.1. Lineage (GTDB taxonomy): Bacteria > Actinomycetota > Actinomycetes > Mycobacteriales > Pseudonocardiaceae. The sequence continues at coordinate 185,922 of JAFAPC010000125.1, read as the reverse complement.
ACGCTCATCTCAGCGGATGACGTCGCCCAGGAGGTGTGTCTCGCGGTGCTCACCGCCCTGCCCCGGTACCGCGATCAAGGCCGGCCGTTTCTCGCCTTCGTCTACGGCATCGCGGTGCACAAGGTCGCTGACGCCCACCGGTCGGCGGCGCGCAATCGCGCCGAGCCGGTCCCGGAGCTCCCCGATAGCCAGGACCTGGCCGATGGACCGGAGGCGCAAGCGCTTCAGGTCGAGATGGCCCGGCGGATGGCCACGCTGCTGAATATCCTACCGGTCAAGCAGCGAGAGATTCTCCGCCTACGGATCGTCGTGGGGCTGTCGACGGAGGAGATCGCCCAGGCCATCGGCTCGACTCCGGGCGCGGTCCGGGTGGCGCAGCACCGAGCACTGAACCGGCTGCGCGCCATCCTGACGGCGACACCTCAGATCCTGTCCCGAGGAGCGCAGGCACGACCGGATCACCGTCGGGACCGCCACGAGGCCCTCCGGTAAGCGGGGGGCACTCACCGGGACCCGCATCGCCAGTGATCGCTGGCGGCACCACGTGAACGACCCGCAAAGTCACTACCGATGAGCTGGTGACCGGCGAGGCGGTTTACCACCTGCCTGACGTATGCCGCCACGCTAGCGCATCCACGGAGCGTGAACGGGGCATAGAGCATTGGAGGGAACCCTCTTGTCCCCACATCAACCACGCGGTACCTTCATAACATCACCGAATGAACCGTCCAGCGCACTGAGTCAACGGCGTTCCGGGGTTATGAGATTCCCAGCGCTTCCGTGCAGTGGTTCAGTTGTGCCATTTTCGCTGATCACCATGCGGGGTGTCCCTCGTTAAGCGTGGGCAAGATTCTTGCCACGTTATGACCTCACCCATTTTTTCTTTTCTCTATCGTAGGGACAGCGATTCGATTGGTGGTGCGTGTCGTGACAGAATCGTTACAGACCGAGCCGGTGGCCGCGGAGCCGAGTACGAATGGTCAGGTGCCGCAGTTGAGTTTGAGTACGGCGGCGGCCCGTAATTTGGCGACGACAACCAAGTCTGTGCCGCAGATGCAGGGGATCACGTCGCGGTGGCTGTTGCGGGTGTTGCCGTGGGTGGAGGCCTCGGGCGGGACGTTTCGGGTGAACCGTCGGCTCAGTTACGCGGTGGGGAACGGTCGGGTGAAGTTCACCACCGTCGGCGCGGAAGTGCGGGGACGCGGCGAATCGCGAACCGTCGGTAGCGCAGCGACTGCTCGGCGGGCCCACCGGATTAGGCACGTCGGCAGCGCGGATTACGCTGTCACCCGGTGCCCTTGGTCTACAACGGTTTAAAAGCTACACTCATGTGCCGTACGAAACAGTGGGGCCGACGACCCTGCCCGAGTTCTATATGCCGTACTCCGCGCGGGTCAATGTCAACCTGGAACGGTCACGCCAGCATATTGTCGACTGGTCGCGTTAGATGGGGTTGCTGGAGTCACCCCCCGGCGGTATCGGGATCTGGGATGAGGAGAACCTCCGGTTGTTCGACTTCGCCGTCTGTGCGGCGCGGATTCACCCGGATGCATCCGGCCCTGAGCTCGATCTGTCCTCAGTCTGGCTGACCTGGGGAACCTACGGCGACGACTACTTCCTGGCGGTCTTCGGGAGGACCCGGGACATGGCGGGCGCGAAGGTGTTCACCGCCAGGCTGTCGGCGTTCATGCCGCTGGACTGCGGCGCCACACCCCCGCCGGTCAACCCGGTGGAAACGGGCCTGGCCGACCTGTGGATCCGTACCGCGTCCCCCATGACGCTCGAGCAGCGGCGTCAGGTCCGGCAAGGCGTCGAGGACATGACGGCGAGCTGGTTGTGGGAGCTGGCGAACCACATCCAGCACCGGATCCCCGACCCAGTCGACTATATTGAGATGCGCCGCAAGACGTTCGGCTCAGATCTGACGATGAGCCTGGCCCGCATCACGAAGGCTGGGAACATCCCACCCGAGCTGCTGGGCACCCGAGCGATGCGCGACCTGAAAAACTCAGCCCAAGACTACGCCTGTTTCACGAACGACATTTTCTCCTACCAAAAAGAAATCGAGTTCGAAGGCGAGGTGCACAACTGTGTCCTGGTGGTGCAGAAGTTCCTCGACATCGATCGCCGACAGGCGGTCTCGGTCGTCAACGACCTGATGACCTCGCGGATGTTGCAGTTCCAGCACATCATCGCCACCGAGCTGCCCGTCCTCGCCGAGGATTTCGCCTTAGATGCCGATGCCCGGGACGCACTGGACGGCTACGTCGTGGGCATGCAGGACTGGATGGCCGGTATTCTCGACTGGCATATATTGTGCGGCCGGTATGACGAGTCAGCGTTGCGGCGACGCTACCGGAGACCGGCGCAGCGGTTAGGCGGCCCCGCCGGGCTGGGCACCTCCGCCGCGCTCATGAAAGCGATGGGTGGTGTGCGGTGACTGAGTCGGTGCAGCCGGCGGCGGATGTGAATGATGAGCAGCCCCAGTTAAGTTTAAACACACAGTTGAGTTTGAGTACGGCGGCGGCCCGTAATCTGGCGACGACGACCAAGTCCGTGCCCCAGATGCAGGAAATCACGCCGCGGTGGCTGTTGCGGGTATTGCCGTGGGTTGATGTCTCGGGTGGAACGTACCGGGTGAACCGTCGGTTGACGTATGTAGTGGGCACCCGACGGGTGACGTTCACCACGACGGGCACCGAGATGCGGGTCAGTCCCGAGGAATTGGGTGCGTTGCCAGCGCTGTGGGGCTTTCCGGACACTGAGCTGCTGGGTGCGTTAGCCGGCCGGTTCACCCAACATGAGTTCGCGACTGGAAACACGATCGTGCAGCAGGGTCAGCCGGCTGATCAGGTGTTCCTCATCGCGCACGGCAAAGTCAACAAAATCGGCACGGGGAAGTACGGCGAGCCAACGAGACTGGACGTCCTGGCTGATGGGGACTATTTCGGTGATCAGGAATGGGTGCAGGCGCGGGACACCTGGGGCTACACCATCACTGCGGTTACGCCGTGCACCGTGCTGTCGCTGCCCCGCCACGTGTTCCAGGAGGCGGTCGAACAATCCGAGGCGCTGCGGGCGCATCTCGAGCGGTTCCGGGCGCAAGCCAGGCGACCGCAGAATAAACGGGGTGAAGCCGACATCGAGCTGACCTCAGGTCATGCCGGGGAACCAGAGTTGGCGCGGACGTTCGTCGACTACGAGACCCTACCCCGAGAATATGAGCTCAGCGTGGCCCAGACCGTGCTGCGGGTGCACACCCGGGTGGCGGATCTATACAACAATCCGATGAACCAGGTCGAGCAGCAGCTGCGGCTGACCATCGAGGCGCTACGGGAACGCCAAGAACACGAGATGCTGAATAACCGTGACTTTGGACTGCTGCACAACGCCGACCTGGCCCAGCGCATCAACACCCGCACCGGGCCACCGACCCCCGACGATCTCGACGAGCTCCTCAGCCGCCGACGGAAGTCGAAATTGTTCCTGGCCCATCCCCGCGCGATTGCCGCCTTCGGTCAGGAATGCACCCGTCGGGGCATCTACCCGCAACCTGTCGACATTGACGGCCGCATACTGATGGCCTGGCGCGGCGTACCAATCTTTCCGTGCAACAAGATTCCCATCACCAAGACCCGCACCAGTTCGATCCTGGTACTTCGCACTGGTGTGGATGACGAAGGCGTGATCGGTCTGCAGCAAACCGGGATCCCCGATGAGATCCAGCCCGGCCTGAACGCACGCTTCATGGGCATTAGCGACAAGGGAATCATCTCCTACCTGGTCAGCACCTATTACTCCACGGCGGTCCTGGTGCCCGACGCGCTCGGCATCCTGGACAACGTCGAGATCGGGCGGGGCCGGGAGATGCCAGGATTGTGACCACCCGTGAAGTGAGGACCGGGACCCGGGGTGCGTCCTGGTCAGCCCTCTCCTGCCGCCACGGCACGTCGGGCATCGAGGGTGGCGAGGTCCGCGGCCGCGCGGCCAGCGTGCCACCCGGCGGCATTGCCGACGCTGTAGGAGCGGGACACTGACTGGGGGAACATGGACTCGAGCAGTTCGTCCACGACCCGCTCCCGAGCGGCCAGCACCGGCAGGAGCCGAGCTGCATCGGCCACCGCGGCGGCGCCCACGGTGTGCGCGGTGCTCAGCCGTTCACCGATGCGGGTTGCGTAGGCGATCAGGAACGACTGGCGGTACGACCGGGTCCGAGACTGCCCGGTGCGCGTGGTCTGACTACCTGCCGACACCATCGCTCTGGTCGCCTGGACCAGCAGTGAGGTGCTGAGCAACTCAACGATCTCCAAGTCGACCTCGTCGCCGAGCACGGTGGTGAAGCCCAGCTTTTCCGACAGCACGCTCCGGCACCGGTTTGCCTTGGCCACCGCACCCACCAGCAGCGCTTTGGCTGCCACGTAGGGACTGTCCAGCCACATCCTGCGGGCGGCGGCGGGACGCGGATCCGACCCCGCGCCCTCAGCGCTCTGCGCCACGATCCGTTCCAGGGAGTACCGGGTCATCAGTTCCTGCGCCTTGGCCGACAGTGCCTCGGCCTCCTCGGGGAAGGTGGTCGACTCCGCCTTGGCCAGCAGCGCTCGAACCCGGGCCAGGATCTTCTGGTCGACGCCGCAGCGCGGGGTTGGGCTGGCATCGGCAGATCCCGGCGGCGGCACGATCCTCGGCAGCACCGGCAACGCCAGCAGCATCGCCAGCACCTCGATCACCGTGACGAGCGCGTCCGCCAGGCTTCGGCCGTGCCGCGCAGCCCACTGCGGCAGATGCCCCCCGGTTCGGGTGGGCTCCCACCACAGCACCGCCCCGATCTGCCGGAGATCTTCGCTCCAGCGCTGCGGGACCGTGGCTTTGGCGTAGCGCTGCGACTCCTCAGCGATCGCATCGACAAGATAGCTGACACCCGCCGCATTCAGCCGCCGTCGGGCTATCTGGTGGAGGTCCTCCGGTGACCAGCCGCGTCCCCAGGTCGCTGTGATCAGCGGAGGCACTGCGCACCGGAGGGCCGCTGCGAGGAGGTTGGGCTCCTCGGCGCACCGACCGGCCACCATGGTGCTAATGCGCGCCCCGGCCTGGGGATCGCCCGCACAGTGCTCGCGTGCAGCGCTGAGCAACACGGTCGAGATCGTCTCCGCGGACGGCCTCGCCCGTGCTGTGCCCGCGTGGGGACTGTCCGGGCCCACGGTCCCCGGCCCGCCGCCATTGAATCCCGCGCCATTGAATCCCGCGCTGCCGGATCCGCCGCTGCCGGATCCCGCGTGGGCGCGGCGGCGCGCCCGGCGCAGCGCCGCCGCAGCAGCCCGTCGCTCCCGATTCCGCTGTGCCACCCGCATCCTCCCGCCTCCAGGTCCAACCGGTCGGCGAGCAGTATGGCGCGCTACCCCGACAGTTCCGCCTAACACGGCCCGCACCGCCGCGGAGCCTCCACAACATCGGTGTGTCGCGCGCTCGTGCCTGGTGTGTCCGCGGCTTCCGCTCAGCGGCGATGCCAGCCCGCTGCCGAGAGCGCCCCCTAAATAGCTCCCAAGCAGACACCAACTGTGGTATCTGACGGTAGACGGCGGCCGGCTGAGCTGGCCATCTCGTTCTGCACCCGCGGCTGGGAGCTGGGCGAAGCGACTAACGGGAGAGAGGTCCCATGGTGGGATTGTCGGCTCCACCGACGGAGATGTTAGCGGTGGCGCGCCAGCAGACCAGTGAGCACGCGGTAGTTCTCGGGGCGAGCATGGCCGGGTTACTGGCGGCCCGGGTCCTTGCCGACGTGTACCGCACGGTCACGGTGATCGATCGGGACGTCCTGCCCGAGATCGGGGCCCCGCGCCGCGGCGTGCCCCAAGGACGTCACATTCATATCCTGCACCCACGCGGCCGCGAGGTGCTCGACGAGCTGTTTCCCGGGTTCACGACCGACGTCGTCCACGCCGGGGCCGAGCTCGCAGACGCCCTCGGCAGCATTCGCGGCGTGTTGTCCGGGCATCGGCTGCGGCGAGCCGACATCGGCCGGTCCACGCTGTTCGCCAGCCGGCCGTTCCTGGAGGGCCAGGTCCGCGCCCGGGTACAGGCGCTGCCCGGCGTGACCTTCCGGCAACGCACCGACATCGTTGGTCTGACGACCACGGCCGACCGGCGCCGGGTCACCGGGGTGCGGTGCTGCGGCACCGGCCAGGGGGTCACCAGGGAACCTCTCTCGGCGGAGCCGACAATCCAACATCCATCGGCGGAGCCGACAATCCCACCTCAGACGATCGCGGCTGACCTGGTGGTGGACGCCACCGGCCGTGGTTCCCGGACCCCAGTCTGGCTGCCGGAATGGGGCTATGAGCGTCCAGCGCAAGACCGGGTCGACATCGGGCTGGGCTACGCCACGAGGACCTACCGGTTGCGTCCCGGCGCCCTCGGGTCGGACAAGGCGATGATCATCGCCGCTACGCCGGATAACCCGCGGACGGGCGCGGTGAGCACACTCGAAGGTGGCCGGCACGCCCTCACCCTGGGCGGCATCCTCGGTGACTACCCGCCCACCGACCCGGCTGGCTTCGACGCCTTCGCCGCCAGCTTGGCTTTCCCCGATGTCGTAGACGCGATCACCGGGGCACAGCCGTTGGATGATCCGGTCGCGTTCCGCTTCCCGGCCAGTGTGCGGCATCGCTATGAACGGCTGCGCCACTTTCCGGAAGGCCTGCTGGTCCTCGGTGACGCGGTCTGTTCGTTTAATCCCATTTACGGTCAAGGTATGACGGTGGCGGCCAATCAGGCAGTGGCGCTGCGCCGGATGCTCGCCCGGAGTCCGAACCCGGCACCGAGCGCATACTTCCGGGCCATCGCCAAGACAATCGACCCGCCGTGGGACATCGCGGTGGGTGCGGACCTGGGCTTCCCCGAGGTGCCGGGCACCCGCACCCTCAAGATCCGGCTGGTCAACGCCTACCTCTCCCGGCTGCATGCGGCAGCCGTCTACGACGTGACCCTGAGCGCGGCGTTCGCCCGGGTGGTCGGGCTGCTCGAGGCGCCTGAGACGTTGCTGCGGCCGGACCGCCTGCTGCGGGTGTGGTGGACCAACCGGCGCCACCCAGCCGGGCGCGCGGTCACCGCCACACCGACCGCGCACGCGAGGCCACGATGATCACACCCCAGGACGACGACATCGCCGTGCTCGACATTCTCGACCCGGCGTTTCGGGCCGACTCCCCCGAGGTCCGCGCCGCCGCCGAGGCCGGCTGGTGGGCGCGCACCCCGGTCGGTCTGGCGGTGCTGGGCTACCAGGAGTGCCTCGCGCTGCTGCGGGACCGTCGGCTGCGCCACGGCAGCGCGGAGTTGGTGGCCGCCTACGGCGTCACCACCGGAGGGTTCGCCGACTGGTTGCGCATGATGCTGCTCAACCTTGAAGGTCATCCGCACCAGCGCCAACGCCGGCTGGTGAGCACGGCGTTCACCCAACGCAGTGTCGATGTGCTACGCCCGTTCATGCGGGCGAAGGCGCACGAGCTGATCGAGCGCTTCGCCGCCGAGCGCGGCTGTGAGTTCATGGCGGCCTTCGCCGACCCGTACCCGGCCTGGGTGATCGCCGAACTGCTCGGCATCCCCGCCGAGCGCTTCGAGGCGTTTCTCGGTTGGGCCACCGACATAGGACTCGGGTTCGGCCCCGCGATCGCGGCGGAACAGGATCGCATCGACGCTGCGGTGGCTGGGCTCTACTCTTGCTGCGACGAACTAGCCGCGCGGCGCCGCGAGCACCCCGGCGCGGACCTGATCTCCGCCCTCATCGCGGCGGAGGCTGACGGCGAACGCCTGAGCGCCGAGGAGCTGCGCATCCTGGTCAGCACACTGGTCTTCGCCGGCCAGGACACCACGCGCAACCAGCTTGGCCTGGCGATGATCACTTTCGCCGAGCACCCCGAGCAGTGGCGGCTGCTCGCCCAGCGACCCGAGCTGGCCAGCACCGCCGTCGAGGAGCTGATGCGGGTCAACCCCACCGTCCCCATCATCGGCCGGGTGGCACGTGAGGACTTCACCTTCCGGGACGTGGACATCCCAGCCGGCACCCACATCGCGCTGTTCGTGGCGACGGCCAACACCGAACCGGGCACCTTCGGTGACGCACCATTCGACATCACCGCTGCGCGCCCTGCGCAACTCACCTTCGGCGGCGGCATTCACTACTGTCTGGGCGTATCGCTGGCCCGCACCGAGATGCGCGAGGCGCTGCCGATCCTGGCGTCTCGGCTCGGCGACATCGCGCTGGCCGGACCCGTACCCGCACGGCCGCACGTCGGCATCACCGGCCCCGTCACCCTGCCACTGCGCTTCACCGGCGCTCGGTAGCCTTTGGTCGACACTGTGGCCTCACGGTTTTAAGTCGTCACAGCGGCATGGACCAGCAGTAAAGCCCGTTGGGGTTATCGAGCCACACGTATTGTCGGGTGATGTCATCGAGCGCGGAGACGCCGAGCCGGGAGACGTCGGGCTGGCGCAGGTGATCCCACAAGGCCATGGCTGTCTCGATGGTGTCCCAGATTCGGTAGGGACCCCGTTGGATGACCGGCCACCTCCCGTTCTCGGGGCGGAAGGAGACGGTGGCGAGGGCATCGGCGGTATAGGCGATGATCCTCCTCGCGCGGGTGCGGTCGGTGGAGTGCGGGGAGTCCGTGTCGTAACTCAGCTGGAGGCCGGGCACATGGAGTTGGCAGAACAGGACCAGCTCAGGGCTGGCTTCGTGTAGGCGACGGGGATCTGTGGTGGTGGTGGTGCCGTAGTGAGCCATTCCAGACGCGGTGCAGCCGGCTGTCTCACCGGGGCCACAGGGACTGCGCAGGTCGTGGCGTAGCGGCATGAAGCCCATATTGTGGCTGTTGTCGAAGTGTCCGGTCACCTCATCTGGCGCTGTTTTGTCGAGAACAAGAAGGGGTTTGCGTGAGTTGCCGGCGATGGGGGCGACGATACGGCCGCCCTCGGCGAGTTGTCGTATCCATTCGGGCGGAATGTGGGTAATCGCGCAGGTGGCCAGGATGCGATCGTAAGGTGCCCTCTCGGGCAGACCGGTATAGCCATCGGCGGCGACCAGTGTGGGCTGGTAGCCGAGGTTGGTGAGCACAAGCCGGGCCGCCTCGACAAGTACGGGATCGAGATCAATGGAGTAGACGTTCGCCGCGCCGAGCCGGTGACACAGCAGCGCTGCGTTGTAGCCGGTTCCGGTGCCGATTTCCAAGACCTGGTGGTGATCCTGCACGGCGAGCCGCTCCAGCATGATGGCGACGGCGTTCGGCGCGCTTGCTGAGGAGGTGGGACGCTGGTTGCCCAGCTCGTCGGCGGCGCGCCGTTGGGTGACGAGCGCGTCCTGGGAGTACGCGTCGGCCAGGCTGTGCTCGGGAACGAAGACGTGTCGCGGAGTGTCGAGAAACGCTCGATGCCACGCCGGGTCGGTCAGCTCTCCGGTGGCGGCGAGTGTCTCGGTCATCGCGGTGGCGAGCGGCTGCCAGTCCGTCACCGGTCGTCTCCGATCAGCTCGTCGGCAATGGCGTCGGCGACGGGCAGTCCGCACTCCTGGGCAAGCCACCCCACTGCCCCGCCGCGTTACACTCTAAAAAGACATAGTCCTCGGTGTCAGCGGTGACAATGACATCGAACGCACCATAGGTGAGGCCAGCTGCGGTGTTTATTGTTCATCCGGCTGCTCTTGCCCAGCCGTACTCGTGGAAGTGACGACCCTGGCGGGCGTCGGTGATGGCCTGGCCGACGAAGTCCAGGGTGTCATCGGGAAGGTCGGCGGGGTTGGCCCAGACGAGTTGGGTGCACTTGTTCGGCTCGCGGATCGTCGGTGTGCCGCACCAGGCGCTGGTGGTGAAGAAGATATCCACCCGGGGTTCCAGCGAGCGGCGGAACATCACCCCGGCCGGGTTCAGCTCGCCCGGGTCGAGTGAGATGCCGAGTTCCTCGCCGACCTCCCGAATCGCGCAGTGGGTGGGAGTTTCCCCGAGGTCGACGTGGCCGGCCGGCAGGGCGAGCAGCCCATCGGCGTACCCGCTGCCGGCGCGGCGCATGAGCAGCACCCGGCCGTCACCATCGGCGGAGCCGACAATCCAACCGCCGTCGGCGGAGCCGACAGTCCCACCGCCGTCGGTGAGGATCACGTGGACCGCCACCGGGTAGCGGTCGTGCTTGGTGTCGAAGACGTACTCAGTCATTCCTCACCCTCGGGGAGATCCACCAATCGCTGGCCAGTCACAGCGCCTTGGGTTGGACTTGGCGGGAGCCATCGACGTAGACGGTAACGCCCTTGCAGGCCAGTTCCCAGGCGGATAGGTAAGTGTCGTAGACGTCGATCGCCCGCGCGGTGGCAGGTAGGTTCACCGTTGTGGACACCGCCTCGTCCACACAGGCCTGTACCGCGGCGGCCGTCGCCAGATGCCCGGATGCGCACCGTGTCTGTCATCGCGTCCCAGTCGATGGGGATGCACCACATCCGGTGCCGTCACGGCACTCGACGCGCGTCGGAAGTAATGAGCCCGGGTCCGGGACGGTCTGGCCATACGGCGGAACCGGCGGAGCGTGTTGATAGGACTCATGGGCGCCTAACGGCGCGTCTTGGGCCAGCTCCGCATGGGTGAACAGGGGGTTGAAGCCGGACTCCAGCTCCTTGCGGTCTCGGCGGCGGGCGCGCGCCTCCCGCCGCATCTCAGGGAACCGCTCTGCGGCCTTCTGATACACCGACTTCATGATCTTATCGCCAACCGGGTGATCGGTAGCGAAGATCATGCCGTAGAGCGGGGCGCCGGAGACGTTGGTCAAGCGCAGAGTGTGGGTAAAACGGTAGCCTAGCGTCTTCTCCAGCCGCCAACGCATGAGATTGGTCAGCTCGTCGCGGGTACGTTCCGCGTCGAGCATACCCGACTGGCGCCCGTCGAGGATCGGTTGCCATTCGGTCGATCCGAATAGCTCGGTGATCTTCTTCTTAGCATGTTCTAGGTCGTGTGGATCAAGGCTGTTATTGACGACTCGCACAATCTGTGGGGAGGTGAGGAGCAGAAACAGTTCGACCTTCGTTGATTGAGGCGCCTTGTGCGCGGCCAGCGTCTCCAGCAGTTCCCAACGGGCCTCGACGCCGTCCGGGTCGATGAAAGCGAACGTTGGTGACGATCGGTACGCCGCGAGGGCGGCGAGCGCCGACGGCAGGGCGCCGTGCACGTCTCCGGCGTGCACGGCCACATCACGGTTCGGAAACTCGGCCCGGAAGGCCTCCTGGAGGCTTTGCGCCCGTTTGTGCTGAAGCTCGAACCCGCGCACCACAGTGAAGGGTGGCTTGGTTTGCAACGCGCGCAGCAGACTACCTTGGATCGGCCTTCCGGTGTCCCGACTGACGTTCTTGGCCTGGCCAGCGAACAGGTCCAGGTAGACCGTGCTTGGTGCCTTCTTGCTCGCGGTGGTGAAAGCCGGCAGGTACGCCGAAAGCATGTCGAGCTTGCTCTCGGTCCAGAAGCCCCACGGCCGTTCCGCCACCGTCCCTGCCCGCCCGTCACACGGCAGCGGGATGCTGCGGCCGCTCAGCCTGGTTGGCCAGCGGCCAGCGGGAATGCGCCAGCGGCAGGGTGTCCCACGTCCGGCCCTCCAGATCCCGGCCGCCCGCCTTAGGCGTACGCCCGCCCCACTGCTTGAAGAAAAACGCGACTTCCGCGTCCGCGCAGGCATCCCGCAGCTCCGTCACCCACAAGGCATCCACCGGGCGAGCCTGGTGCCCACTTTCCCCGCCCGCGATCAGCCAGTCGACGCCCTTAAGGTCCAGGCTCGACAGCGGGCCAAGGAGCGGCTCGGCGGAGACGAAGCGCACAGCCGCCGGCACGTGGCGAAGGTCGTCAACCCGACGCACGTGGTCGTCGTCCTCCACGCTCACGCCCATCCAGACGTTGTTGGGCCAAGACAGGCGGGGCGCGAGGCGTCGCAGCCGCAGCGAGCGCTTTGTCAGCACCTGGTAGGTGTGCCGAGGCGTCGCGTGCATCACCGCGAAAACGCGAAGGATAAACTCGTCCGGGACCCGAGCATGGAATAGGTCACTCATCGAGTTGACGAACACGATGCGCGGTTCCCGCCAGCGCAACGGCAGGTCCAGCGTGTCCGGGTGCACCGCCACCCCGAAGCCCGGACCCGACGTCCGCGGGTCGCCGTCAGTCTGGTATTTCGCGCTGCCCATCGCCTTCAACCGCTTCGCCAACGTCAACGCATAGCAGTGATCGCAGCCCCGGGAGATGCGGTCGCAGCCCGTCGTCGGGTTCCACGTGGCCTCGGTCCACTCGATCGAGCTCTTATCACCCACATGACACAGAGTAGGTGCGGACACCGACAAAATCGGCTAGGCCACGCGGCCCCACGCGGGGAGCAGTGTCCTCAGCCGCCGACGGCGGCGCGCAGGGATTCCCGCAGCGACCCCATGGTGGCGATCACCGCGGTGGGCTCGTAACCGCAGTGCGCCATGCAGTTGGCACACCGCGGGTCACGGCCGCGGCCGAACGCCGACCAGTCGGTGTCCGCCAGCAGCTCGGCGTAGCTCGCCGCGTAGCCATCGTCGAGCAGATAGCACGGGCGCTGCCAGCCCAGCAGGGAGTACGACGGGATACCCCACGCGGTGCAGGCCAGCTCCCGCTTGCCCTCCAGGAAATCCAGGAAGATCGGGGAGTGGTTGAGCCGCCACCGGCGCCGACGCCCCTCGCCGAACGCCTTCGCGAACAGCTCATGGGTCTGGGCCACACCCAACCAGTGCTCCTGATCGGGCGCCTTGCCATAGGCGTAGGCCGGGGAGATCTGCATATTGTCCACGCCGAGTGAGTCGTTGAGAAAGTCGAGCACCTCAATGACGTCCTGCGGAGTGTCAGTAGTGAAGAACGTGGTGTTGGTCATCACCCGGAAACCGGCGTCCTTGGCTTGGCGGATCGCCTCGACCGCGGCGTCGAAACCGCCCGAGCGGCGCACGGAGGCGTCGTGGCGCTCGCGCAACCCGTCGATGTGCACCATCCAGGCGAAGTTGGGATGCGGGGCGAACTTGTGCAGGTGCTTGGGCAGCAGCAACGCGTTGGTACACAAGAAAACAATTTTGCGGCAGGCCAGCAGTTGCCGGGTCAGCTCGTCGATCTGCGGGTGCATCAGCGGTTCCCCACCGGCGATGGAGACCATCGGCGCGCCGCATTCCTCCACGGCGGCGATCGCCTGCTCAACGGGCATCCGCTGCTTGAGCAGCGCAGCCGGTTGTTGGATCTTGCCGCAGCCGCCGCACTTGAGGTTGCACGCGAACAGCGGCTCCAGCTCCAAGAGCAAGGCGAAGCGCTCCCGACGCAACAGCTTCTGCTTGAGCAGGAAGCCGGCCAGCTTCAGGGACTGGCGCAGGGGCATAGGCATGCTCAGACCACCTCTCGGGGTAGCGCGAAGGTGACGTCCTCCTCGACCAGCCGCGATTCGCTCACCCGGACCGGACCGAGGCCACCGAGGCAGTGCACGATCTGATCCACCAGATGCGGGGGCGCCGAGGCGCCCGCGGTGATGCCCAGCCTCCTCGTGCCCCTCAACCAGCGAAGATCGATGTCACTGACGTCGTCGACCAGGTACGCCGGCACGCCTTCCCGCTGCGCGACCTCCACCAGACGCACCGAGTTGGACGAGTTGGGTGAGCCGACCACCAGCACCAGGTCCACCTGGCTGGCGATCGCGCGCACGGCGCGCTGGCGGTTGGTGGTGGCGTAGCAGATGTCATCGGTGCGCGGAGCGCTCAGCGCCGGGAACCGCTCGCGCAGGATGCCGGCGATCTCCTCTGCCTCGTCCACCGCCAGCGTGGTCTGCATGGTGTAGGCCACCCGGGACGGATCGCGCGGCTGAACTCGGGCGGCGGTGTCGGCATCAGGCACTACGATCACGTCCTGCGGTGCCTCGCCGAGGCTGCCCTGCACCTCCTCGTGATCGGGATGGCCGATGAGGAACACCGTGTTCTCCTGCCGGGCGTAGCGGCGGATCTCGGTGTGCACCTTGCTCACCAGCGGGCAGGTGGCGTCGATCACGGTGAGCTCGCGGGCGTAGGCGTCCTGACGCACGGCGGGGGAAACCCCGTGCGCGGCGAACACCAGGACGGCCCCGGCCGGCACCTGCTCGACCTCATCGACGAACACCGCGCCCAGCTCCGCCAACTCCCCCACTACATGCGCGTTGTGCACGATTTGGCGGCGCACATACACCGGGGCGCCGTAGCGGCGCAACGCCTGGTGCACGGTGTCGATTGCCCGGGCCACCCCCGCGCAGAACGACCGCGGCGCGGCGAGCAGGACCTCCCGTGGGCCGATCGCCCCCGCCCACCATTCCAACGCCGGCCGGCACGCCCGCAGGGTCCGCAGCGCGCTCATCCCCCGGTGCAGCGTGCCGAGTCGCCACAAGGGGTGCGCGGGGGTGTCCACGATGGCGCGGACCACGGCGAACGGCACGCCTACGGTGGCCAGCTGGGCGGACTCCATGTCCACCGCGAGTGCGCCATCGGCGCCCGGTGTCCGGGCGATCCGGGACACCGAGCTGACAGCCCCGAGATGCACCCTCAAGCCAAGCCGCCGCAGCGCCCCCGCCAGCAACGGCGCCGACGGCACCTCGACGCTGCCCAAGGCGCAGCCAGCGAGGCGCCCTCCTGCTGCCGAGTTCGACAGCAGCGCGCTCCCCGCCCGGCCCACCAGCTCTGGGGTCGAACTCGGCGGGTGTGGGGCGTTCTCGGCGCGGATCTCGCTGGCCACCACCACCTCGCCCGGGTGCACGTGTGGAGCCAGACCACCACCGACGCCCGCGACCAGGACCGCCTCGGCACTGGTGGCGAGCACCGAGGCGGCAGCGGCCGCACGTCGCGGCCCCATCCCGGTGTGCACGAGCCGCATGCTGCGCCCGGCCCGGGACAGCGCGGCCTGCTCGACGCGCAGCGGCGTGCACAGCACGGCGTGGCTGATGTCGTGAGGCGCCCGGGCCGGCGTCGCGCGGCTCATGGCTCGACTCGCAGGGACTGCTCTGGCCCGGCTGAGGGTGCCGCGCGCCGGTACCGGCCCAGCGCGGTGATCGGGAACACCAGCCGGTAAAGGTGATAGTTAATGTAGAAGTCGCGCGGGAATCCGGTGCCGGTGAACTGCGGCTCGTCCCAGGACCCGTCGTCGCGCTGGCGCTCGCACAGCCACCGCACCCCACGCTCCACGGCCTGGGACCGCTCGCCGGCCTCTGATCGCTCGCCCCGCTCGCCGGCTGCGAGCAGCGCCAGCAACGCCCAGGCGGTCTGCGAGGCCGTGGACTCACCCCGGCCCGCCCAGGAGGAGTCCACATAGGAGCGCAGGTCCTCGCCCCACCCGCCGTCGTCGTTCTGGTGGTCGATCAGCCACCGCAGCGCCCGCCGCACGCACCGGGACTCGGCGCTCACCCCGGCAGCGATCAACGCCGGTACCGCCGCGCCGGTGCCGTAGACGTAGTTCGCGCCCCACCGTCCGAACCAGGACCCGTCGGTCTCCTGCGCGGCGAGCAGCCAGTGCACGCCGCGCCGGCAGGCCGGGTGTGCGGTGAGACCCTCAGTGGCCAGCGCCTCGACGATGTGCGCCGTCACATCCGCCGTCGGCGGGTCGATCACCGCGCCGAAATCACAGAACGGCAGCTTGGTGCACAGTGTGCGGGTGTTGTCCACGTCGAAGGCGCCCCAGCCGCCGTCCCGGGACTGCATGCCGATCAACCAGGCCACCGCGCGATCCAGCGCGCTGCGATCCGCCAGCGGCAGCCGCCGCAGCGCGAGCACGACCTCGGCGGTGTCGTCGGTGTCGGGATAGCGCTCGTTGTGGAACTCGAAGGCCCAGCCGCCTGGAGCGAGGGCTGGCCGGCGGATCGCCCAGTCGCCGGACACCCGGATTTCCTTTCCGAGCAGCCAGTCGGCAGCCCGGGCCAGCGCGGGGTCATCAGCCGGTACTCCCGCGTCGAGCAGCGCGTTGAGGGCCAGCCCGGTGTCCCAGATCGGGGACTGGCAGGCCTCCAACCACCGCACCCACCCGTCCGGGGTGCGCTCGCGGATGGTGAACCCCTCCAGACCCGCGATCCCAGCCCGCATCGAGGGGTGGTCGAGGGAGTAACCCAGCAGGTGCAGTGCGAGCAGGGAATACACCCACGGTGGCTGGATACCGCCCCAGCAGCCGTCTGCCTCCTGCCGGGCCAGGATCCACTCCGTAGCCCGGCGCATCGCCGCCTGCCGCAGCAGGCGTAGGGGCCGCCGCGCGTAGGCGTGCAGCACCCGGTCGGTCCGCTGGAAGAACCCGGCCCAGCTCAGCAGCGGCTGCGGGGGTCGCGGGGGGACACCGCTGCGCAGCTCGTCAACCCCGAACGGCACCGGGCGCACCGGGCGCAGCGTGCAGACGATGGTCAGCGGCACGATCGTCTGCCGAGCCCAGCAGGCCCAGTCGTAGACGTTCAGCGGGAACCAAGACGGCAAGAAGATCAATTCTGGTGGCAGGTTGGGCAGCTCGTCCCAGGACCACAGCCCAAACAAAGCCAACCAGATGCGGGTGAATACCCGGCTGCGTTCCAGGCCGCCCCGTGCCCGGACGAACTGCGCCGCCATCACCATATGGGGGGCATCGGGTGCCTCGCCCGCCAGGCGCAGCGCCACCCACGCCTCGACGGTGGTGGACAGATCACCCGGGCCACCGTGGTAGTTCGCCCAGCTGCCGTCGTCGCGTTGCTGGGAGCGGATCCAGCGGGCGGCCTCTTCGGTCTGGCCGGCGCCGCGGATGCCGAGGAACTCGCGCAGCAGCAGATCCTCCGCGTCCATGGTCACGTTGGTGGCCAGCTCCCCCTTCCACCATCCCGCCGGGTGCTGTCGCTCGCGCAGCTGCGCGAGGGCGGCAGCCAGGGCCTGGGCCGCCGAACGCGGCTGAAGTTTGGTCGGACTGGTCTGGGTCATCAGGTTTCCCTCGTGACGATGAAGTGGGCGATCGCGATCAGTTCTTCGCGCGGACCGGTCGGGATCGGGACGGCGGCCAGCGCCTGGGTGGCAACCGCCAGGCGGTGCTGCGCCTCGGTGGCGGCCCAGTCCCGCCCTCCGGCAGCTTCAATCAGGTCAGCGGCTCGGGCTGCACCGGTGGAGTCCGAGCCGGGGGGTTCGGATCCGGCGAGCCAGTCGGCCAGCTCACGCCCGGGGGAACCGCCATGGGTGAGCGCGTAGGTGACCGGCAGGGTCTTCTTGCGCAAGCGCAGGTCAGAGAACACCGGCTTGCCGGTGTGCTCCGGATTTCCCCAGATCCCCAGCAAATCATCCACCAGCTGGAACGCGATACCCAGCTGCGCGCCGAAGGTGGACAGCGCCGCCACCACCTCGGCCGAAGCGCCGGCCAGCACCGCGCCGATCGCCGCGCTAGCCGTGATCAGCGCACCGGTCTTGCCGGACACCATCTCCAGGCACTCCGCCACGGTGACATCCCCGCGTCGCTCGAACGCCACGTCCTGCACCTGGCCGCGGATCAGGTGGCGGGTGGCTTCGGCGAGCAGCCGGGCGGCGGCAGCCCGGTGCGGCGAGCTACCCTCCAGCAGCACCTCCTGCGCCAGCGCCAGCAGCGCGTCGCCGGTCAGGATCGCGCTGGTGGTGCCCCACACCGCCCACACCGTGGGACGGTGTCGGCGTTCGGTGTCGCCGTCCATCACGTCGTCGTGCACCAGGGAGAAGTTGTGCACCAGCTCGACGGCGACCGCGCCGGGGATGCCCACCTGCGCCGGCGCGCCGGCGGCCTGCGCCGAGAGCGTGGCTAGGGCGGGGCGGATGGCCTTGCCCCCACCCTTGTCCCCACCCTGGCCGGTCGGCGCGCCACTGGCATCGGTCCACCCCAGGTGGTAGGAGGCGATCGCTGCGCTGGTGTCGTCCAGCCGCGCGATGAAAGCCCGGGTAGCGGGTGCCACGACGTCCTGGGCGCGGCGCAGCGCGCTGGGTGCCACCCGCGCTGCGGAGGTAGTCATGACGCCGTCTCCGCGGGGACGCTTCTCGGGCTTTGGGCGAGCAGGGCGGTGGCGGCTGCTGCTCCGCTGCGCACCGCGCCCTCCATCGTCGCCGGCCAGCCGGTGGCGGTCCACGCCCCCGCCAGGAACAGCCCCGGGGCGGCGGTCACCGGCGGTGGCCGCAGCGCTGCGGTACCGGGAGCTGGCCGGAACGTGGCCTGCCGTTCCCGGGTGACGAAGAAGTCGCGCACCTGCGCGTCGTGGATGGCCGGCAGCAGCCTGGCCAGCTCCGGCAGAAACCGCGTCCGCAGCGCCGCCGTCGGGGTGTCCACCACATCATCCGCGGCGGACAGCGACACCGCCAGGTACTGCCCCGTCATGAGTCCGGACTGCTCGGTGCGGTCGAAGACCCACTGCACTGGCGTGTCCACCCCAGCGATGAACGGTTCGTCAAGGACCGTCCGGTCGAGCACCACATGCAGGTTGACGATGGGAACGCTGCCCAGCCGCGCTGCCCAGCCGGGTGCGGCCGCCACGCTGCCCGCCGGCAGCAGCCCTTCCGCCGCGACCGGCGGCACCGCCACGATCACCGCCTCGGCACTCATGGGGGCGCCGTCGGTCATAATCTGCCAGCCACCCCCGCCGGCGGAGCCGGCAATCAGACCACCGCGGGGCTCAAGGCCGCGCACCGCGACACCGGTGCGCACCTGGACACCCACCAGGCCTAGACAGGACAGCGCCGGATCCCCGTGCAGCGCTCGCAGCGGCACCCGTGACCAGCCGATGTCCGCCGCTGCGGCATCGGTGAGCAGGCCCTCCTGGAACACCGTGGCGGCCAGACTGAGCGAGGCCTGATCAGCCCGCGCGTTCAGGGTGGCCACCCCGACCACCTCCCACAGCGCGGCGATGGCGCGCTCACTCTGCCCGTGCCGGCGCAGCCAAGCACCGAAGTTCTGCTCGTCGGTGGCCGAGCGCGACGGGTCAAGGCGGCGTAACGCGAGCGCGGCCAGCGCAAACCGCGCCCGCTCCAGGATGCTCAGCGGGCGGTAGCGCAGCAGCGAGGCGGCCAAGTGCAGTGGGGCGGGCAGGTGCAGCGGGGCGGGCAGGACGCTGCGGCGCAGCCACACCGGCCCGGGCGCATCAGGTGAGCGGACTGGGATGGCCAGTCGCGGCTGCAGCTCGACGCGGTGAGCCACCCCGAGCCGACGCAGTAAGGCCCGGTAGGAGGTGCAGCAGCGCAGAAACACGTGCTGGCCGTTATCGACCCAGAGCTCGCCGCGGCGAAACGAGTGGGTCAGGCCGCCCAGCTGCGGCCGGGCCTCGAAGAGGGTGACCTGGCAGCCCCCTTCGGCGCAGTGCAGCGCTGCGGTGATGCCCGCCAAGCCACCACCGATCACCGCGACCCGCCGGATCATGCTGGTAATCCCGTGAACGCCCGCATCGCCACCTCCGCTTTCTGCCACCCGGACAAAGACAGCCGCTGGTCGAACACCACGCTGGGTTGCTGGGCAATCCGGTCCAGCAGCCGCAGGTAGATCCCGGACATCGCACCGCAACACGCCGCGCTGCGCCAGTCCAGCAACGGGATCAGGCGCTGCCCGTGCTCATACCACTGACGCGCGCGCTGCGCATTGTGGCGAATCAGCGCGCTCAGCCGCCCATCCGCATCCACCAGCGTGCCCTGATCATCTCGAATCAGCTGCACACCGAACCGATCCAGGTCGTGCTGGGGCAGGTAGACCCGGCCGTTGTTGAAGTCCTCCCGGATGTCCCGCAGGATGTTGATCTGCTGGAGGGCGATGCCCAGCGCGTCGGCGTACTCGGGTGCCCGCGGGTCAGGACGGCTGCCGAACACCGCCAGGCACAGCCGGCCGACCGAGCCGGCCACACATCGGCAGTACCCGACCAGCTCGTCGAAGTCGGCGTAGCGCCGCCCCAGCACGTCCATCTGCACCCCGGCGATCAGCTCGTCGAAGGCACCCGGCGGCAGGGGCAGCCGGGCCGCCAGGTCCGCGACCGCGGTGAGCACCGGATCGTCTCCGGGATGGTCCAGGTCAGCCAACGAGCATCGCAGCCCGGCCAGCGCGGCGAGCTTGTCGGCCCGGGGAAGATCGCCGTCGCCGATGTCATCGATCCGCCGGGCCAACGCGTACACCGCGCACAGCGCCGCCCGCTTGTCGCCGGGTAACAGTCGGATGCCGTAATAAAAGTTGCGCGCCTGCGCCCTGGTGATCGACTCACACACCCCGAAGGCCCCCGCCACCCCGACCGCGACACCGCTCACTGCAACTACCTCCCCAGCACCAGGTGGCGGAGCAGGTCCTGGCGGCGCGGACGGTGGGGGCCGGCCAGGACGTCGCCGTGGGCGCGGCGCAGCGCGTCGAGCGCGGCACGCCCACCGGCCACGTAGCCGGCCACTGCCAGCCGCGCCCACCCGCGCACCAGCCCGAGAAGGGGAGCCCCGGAGTCGAGCAACTCCGCCGCCCGGGTGATCTGGAAGGCCATCATCCGGCGCAGCGCCGGGGAGGCAACGGCGGCGTCAAGCTCGGCCTCGGCCACCCCGAACGCCGCGAGATCTTCCTGCGGGAGATACACCCGACCGGCCCGGCGGTCTTCGGCGACGTCTTGCCAGTGCTCGATCAGCTGGAGAGCGGCGCAGATTCGGTCGGAGTACTCGAGGGCGGTCGGGGCGCCCACTCCAACAGCGTCCACTCCAAGCAGGGCGAGCACGATCCGGCCGACCGGCTCCGCGGACAGCGCGCAATACCCGCGCAGCTGCACATAGGTCGCGTACCGGTGGACCCGCTGGTCGAGCAGGTTGGCGTGCACCAGACGTTCGAACGGTTCGCGGTCCAGCCCGTGAGCTCGCACCACGGGCCGCAGCCGCCGCAGCACCGGATGCTCGGGCCGCCACCCGGCCCAGACCGTCGCGAGATCCCGCCCGAACTCCTCCAGCAGCGCGACCCGGTCGCCCCTGGCGGCATCGCCGAGGTCGTCGATGACTCGGACAACGTTGTACACCGCGATGAGGTCAGCCCGCAGCCCTCGGGGCAGCAGCCACAGCGCGACAGGAAAGTTCTCGGCGCGGCGTTGACGGCGCAGCGCACGATCCCGCGTGCGCAGGCCCGGCTCCCAGGTCGCGGCCATGAAGCCATCTTCAGACCGCCGACCGTGGTATTTCTGCACCCAAGTTGTCAGTTCTCAGGCCGTCGAGTTGTCACATATGAGCAAAAGTCATGCGATTCTATCGGGGGTACTCCAGGCTATCGAGTAGGGCGATGACGGGGGGACGGGGGTACTGGCATGGACACCGAAGAAGATCACATATGGCTACCCGGCCTGGTCCCAGCGATTGTGCACCGGCTGCCGGCCATTCTGACTGAGGTTCGTGACCTGCTCGCTGAGCAGCAGCCAGACTACGCGGGGTTCCTCTCCGACGCCTTCACGGAGATCCTCAGCGCCGCCGAGGGATTCATCGCCCGGCTGGTGGCGCTGGCCGAACAGGACCCCCAGGCTGCGACGCCCCAGCTGGCCTCCGGGGTGGAGCAGGCCCTCTTCGAGGAAATCGGGCGCCTGCACTACGAGCAGCAACACGACGTGACCCCGCTGCTCGCCGCCTACCGGACCGGCGCGGCGGTGGCCTGGCGCCACGTGGCCGAGGAAGCCCTGGAGTTCAACGTGCCCGCTGAGGCGTTAGCCGGGTTAGCCGCGGCCGTGTTCGCCGCCGTAGACCAGTTGTCCTCCGCGTCGTGGCGCGGGTACGTCCAAGCCCAGACCACCGCGGGGCAGGCCCGCGAGCGGTTGCGTGAGGAGCTGGCCGAACTGCTGCTGTCGGACCGCGCCGACACGGCGGCGCTGCGGGCGGCGGCGGCCCGGGCCGAGTGGCCGCTGCCCCGACAGGCCGCGGTCATCCTGATCGAACCTGACAACGAGGTCGGCCGCGCGCTGCTGGAGCGCCTGAACCATTCCTGCCTGCGGCTGCGGCGACCGACCATGCTGGTGGCGATCGTGGCGGATCCCGAAGGCCCCGGAGTGCGCCAGCGCCTGAGGACCGCGCTGCGGGGGGCTGGGGCCGTGGTGGGCACCACCGGGCCACTGGAGGGGCTGCCGGCCAGCATGAACCTCGCCGAGCACGCCGTGCGGCTGCAGCGGGCCGGGGTGCTCCCGGAGGATCCGCTGTTTGTTGATGAGCACCTCGACGCGATGGTGGTGCACCGCGACGACCGGCTGCTGGCGGCCTTGCGCCGGCAGTACCTGGCCCCGCTGGCCGCGCTGTCCGAGGGCACCCGAGACCGGCTAGTGGAGACCCTCACGTCCTGGCTGATGAACATGGGCAACCGCAAGGCGGTGGCGCAGCAGCTGCACGTGCATCCGCAGACGGTGCGATACCGGCTGACCCAGCTTCGTGAGATCTTCGGGTCCACGCTGGAGGACCCCACCGCCCGCGCCGCGCTGCTGCTGGCGCTGGCGTGGGGTCCGGCGATCACCGAATCCGACCCGTTAGCCCCGCGCCCCGAATCGGGGTCGCACCGGTGAGCGCCCGGAAAATCCTGATGGTCAGCGCCACCATCGGCGAAGGCCACAACGCGACCGCGCGGGCGGTGGAGGAGCGGGCCCGCCGGCTCTGGCCCGGCTGCACGATCCGCTGGGTCGACACCCTGGTGGAGATGGGCGCCGGAGTCGGCCCGGGATTCCGCTGGATTTACCGAGTCAACGTGGACACCACCCCCTGGCTCTACGACTTTTTCTACCGCTCGCTGTGGCGCCACCGCTGGTTTGCCTCCTCATGCCGGCGCCTGCTCGGGATGTGGAGCGGCCGTCGGCTCGCGCCGATCATCGAGGAGTACCAGCCGGACCTCGTGGTCTCGACCTACCCGTTGGGCACCGCGGGGCTGGACTGGCTCCGGCGCCGCAGCGGCCTCAACGTGCCGGTTGCGGCGATCATCTCGGACTTCGCCCCGCACCCGTTGTGGGTCTATCCGGAGATCGACCTGCACTACGTGGCGAGCGAGCCGAGCCTGCGGGCGATGTACCAGGCCCAGCCCGACGCGCGGGGCGCGGTCGGAGCGCCGCCGGTCGTCGGCGCGTTCCGCCCGGCCGGGGAGACCGACAAGATTGCCGCGCGGCGGCGCTGCGGGCTGCCCGAGCACGGCCTGGTCGTGTTGGTGTCCTGCGGTTCCCTGGGGTTCGGTTCGGTGGAGCGCGCGGTCGCAGTCGGGCTGGCCGCCGGCCCGGATGTCTGCGTCGTGGTGGCCTGTGGGCGCAACGAGGCGCTGCGCGCCCGGCTGGCGGCGCGCGCCATGCGGCTGGTGCCCGTCCCGGCGCCGCGGCTGGTGCCGCTGGGCTGGACCTCCGAGATGCCAGCGCTGACCACAGCCGCTGACGTCGTAGTGACCAACGCTGGCGGCGCGACGGCCCTGGAGGCGCTGGCGTGCGGACGGGCGGTGCTGATGTTCGAGCCGATCGCCGGGCACGGCAAAGCCAACGCCGCGCTGATGGCCCAAGCCGGGCTGGCCACCTGCTGCGATGGACCGGCGGAGCTGCTCGCCGCTTTGCGCCGGCTCCTCGCCCGTCCCGCGCTGCTCGCCAAGGCCGAGCACCGCGCGCTGAGGCATATCGGTGCCCTTGACCTGGATGCTGAGATCGCCGCCCTACCCGGATTGCCCCGCCACCACGGCGCCCGCCCGCTGTGCGCGTCGGACGCCTTCTTCACCTACGCGGCCACGTCCACGGTTCCCCAACAGATCGGCGCCGTGCTGCTGCTCGGCGGAAGTCCGATTGCCGGCTCCGCCGGCGGTAGCCCGATTGCCGGCTCCGCCGGGGGTAGCCCGATTGCCGGCTCCGCCGGGGGTAGCCCGCCAGCCGAACGGCTCGCCGCCCTGCTGGCGGTGCGCATCACCGAGCGGGTGCCCGCCTTGCCGATGCTGCGCCGCCGCCTGGAGACACGCCCGGGCCGGCGGCCGCGCTGGCTGCTCGCCGAGGACATCGACCCCCGCGCGCATCTGAGCACCCGTTCGGTCGGCGCCGCGCACGGCGGCGTCTCAGCGGCCCTGCGGGAGTTCTTCACGGCCCCGGTGCCGCTGGAGGCACCGCCGTGGCAACTGCACGTGGTGCAGGACGGCGACACCGGGCGGACCATGGTGCTGGCGAAGCTGCACCACAGCCTGGGCGACGGACTGGCGGTCACCGCTACCCTGGTTGGGCTGCTCTCCGACCAGGAACAGCCACAGGTCCGGTCGCAGGCCTCGCAGCACGAACACACCTCGAATTCTGGGCGCCGCACCGCGGCCCGCTGGCGGGCCAGAGCCGGCCACGCCCGCCGGGTACTGCGCGGCCTGGGGAGCTTGGCCAGCGCGGGCCCCGCACCGGCGGGGGGGCCACTCAGGGCGAGCACCCCGGCGCGGGACTACACCCTGGTGGAGCTGCCCGCAGCCGCCGTGCGGGTTAGTGCCCGAGAGCATCGGGTGGGCACGACCGCGCTGCTGCTGGCCCTGCTCAGCGAGGCACTGCACCGCATCGGCGGGCCCGGTACCGCGGTGGACGCTCGGCTGCGGGCGATGGTCCCCCGGACCGCCCACGCCCTGCGCCGGGCCGAGGGCAGTGGTCATGTCGGGGACCACCAGGGGGACCGTCGCGGGGAGGGCTGGTACCAGGGGAACCAAACGGCTGCCCTCGCCCTGGACCTCCCGGTCGGGCCGATGCCGCTGGCTCGGCGGGTCATGGCGGTGGCGGAGGCGCTGAAGAGCCTGGAGCACGCCGATCAGCCCATCGCCGCGCGGACCGTGGTGGCCGCGCTGGGCCGGCTGCCAGCCCCGCTGCACGCCAGGCTGGTGCGCTTGATCTACCGGCGGCGGTTTTTCACGCTCATCGCCTCGGTCTTGCCAGGACCGCGAAAAGCGCATGATATAGGGGGGGCCCGAGTCGTCTCAGTGTTCCCGGTGCTGCCGCTCGCCGAGGGCGTCGGACTGGCTGTCGGTTTTCTGACGTGGGGAGACATGATCGGTGTCGGAGTGACCACAGACACTGGGCTGTTCCCCGGCGCGGGTCAGCTCGCGAACGCGCTGCGCCAGGCCTTTGCCGACCTGACGGCCGATGTGCCGGGGGCCGGCCACGAGCCCCCGAGGGCGCACCAGCCAGCCGAGACAGCACAGGGGTGAGAGACGTGTCCAGCTCGACGTCGACGGTGTTCTTCGTCGCGGTGCCGACCGCGGTGACCGGGGCGGCGAGTTTCGGGCTGGCGAGCGCGATCCAGCAGCGTGTCACCAAGCAGGTGCCGACCTCGGGCACGCTCAACCCGCGGCTGCTGCTGGAGCTGATCCGCCGGCCCGTGTGGGTGCTGGGGGTGGCGACCGTCCTGGTGGGCCTGAGCCTGCAGCTCCTCGCCCTCGCCTTCGGCCCGCTGGTGCTGGTGCAGCCGCTGCTGGTGACCGGCGTGCTGTTCGGTGCGCTGTTCTCGGCCCTGCTGGCTCATCGCCGGGTGGACCGGGTGGTCGTGCTCGGCTCGCTGGGGTGTGTGGCTGGCTTGTCGGCCTTTCTGGTGCTTGCCCGGCCGAACGGCACCACCGCCCACCGGGCGCAGGGTTGGGCGCTGCTGCCGCTGGCGCTCGCGCTGGCCGTGATCGTCCTGGGGTGCCTCGCCGCGGCCGCCCGGTACTCCGGAGCGGTGCACGTCGCGGCGCTGGCGGCGGCCACTGGCGTGCTCTACGGCCTCACCGCTGGCCTGATGAAGGTGCTCACCAGCCAGTTCCGGGACGGCGGAGTCGTCGAGCCCTTCGGGCACCCGGTGCTCTACGTGGTCTGTGCCGTGGGCCCGATGGCGTTCCTGCTCAGTCAGAACACCTTCCAACAAGGCACCCTCATCGCCCCGGCGCTGGCTATCATCACGATCGTAGACCCGCTGGTCGGCGTGGCGATCGGGGTGAACTGGCTGGGGGAACGGGTGGACAGCTCGCCTGCGGTACTTGCCGGTCAGGTGCTGGCGGCGCTGGTTCTCATCGGCAGTGTCGCGTTGCTGGCGCAGCGCAGCACCCAGCTCCGCCGCGAGGTCGAACAGGCGAGCGATCGGGGCACCAGCTCCACCCGCCGGGTCGCCTGGGGATGATCAACGAATGGACGGCCCTGGTCACCGGCGGATCCTCAGGCATCGGCGCGGCCATCGCGCAACAGCTCGCCGCAGCCGGCTGCCAGCTAGTGGTGCTCGGTCGGGACGCCGAGCGGCTGGAGGCGCTGGCCCGCCGCACCGGGGCGGCGACCCTGGTCGCCGACCTGTTAAGCCCGGAGGGTCTGTCCCAGGCAGCGGACACCGCGGCGGGGGTGGACCTGTTAGTGAACTCAGCGGGCTGCGGGTGGGCTGGGGATCTGGCGGCGATGGCTGAGCCGGATATCGACGCCCTGGTCGCGCTGAACCTGCTCGCCCCGCTGCGGCTGGCCCGCGCCGCGCTGCCCGGAATGCGCGAGCGCGGGCGCGGGCACCTGGTCTTCGTGTCCTCCATCGCGACGGTGGGTGTGGGCGGCGAAGCTGTCTATGCCGCGACGAAGGCCGGGCTGCGGGCTTTCGCGGCCAGCGTCCGCCACGAGGTGGCCGAGCAGGGGATTGGCGTCACCACGCTGCTGCCTGGTGCGGTCCGCACCCCGTTCTTCGACCACCGCGGAGCGCCCTACGACCGCCGGTTCCCCCGGCAGGTCGCTTCCACCCAGGTGGCCTCGGCGCTGCTGGAGGGGATCGAACGCGGCGCAGCGGAGGTGTTCGTGCCGCGCTGGCTCACGGTGCCGGCCCGGCTACAGGGCGCAGTTCCGGAGCTATTCCACCGATTGGCCGCCCACTTCGGCTGATCAGCTCGCGGGCGCAGCGCCGAACCGCAGCCGGATGCCCTCGCCGCGCAGCTCCCGGCGAAACCACAGCAGCGACACCACGGCGGCGACTGCTACCAGGGTGAAGGACCCGGCGGTGGTGACCATCAGGAAGCTGCTCAGCGTGGCGCGGGCGAGCACCCACAGCGTCGCCGCCCCGTTCGTGAGGAAGACCAACGCCCACAGCAGCGACACCCGCCGGAAGAACCGCTGCACCCGAAGGTTGCTGGTGAGCGCGGCGGGGAAGGCGCAGAAGTCGTCGGCCAGGCGAGCGATCAGGGGACGGCGCAGCGGCACGGTGGCCAGCAGCACGAACGCGATCACGAAGTTCTGCACCGTGGGTTGCAGGAAATAGAGGAACACGCTCCCGGTGGCGTACCCGATGGCAGTGCGGACCACGAGCAACCCGGTGGTCAGCCACAGCACAGCGGGAACCGGCGAGCGCGTGAGCACCCGGCGCGCCACCGCGACCAACGCCCAGCCCAGGGCTGCGAGCAACCCACCGGTCAGGTTGGTGAGGGTCAGCAGCACGTAGAACAGGCCCAGGGGGGCCAGCACCACCTCAAGCACGTGCCGGAAAACCTGGTACAGCTGGCCAGACAGGGCCTGGAGGTGGATGACCTGCGCTCGTGAACTCATCGCGGTGCAGACTAGCCCGCCGCCCCACCGGGGGCGAATCGGGTGTCACCGAGCTCCGGCACCGCCTGACCCGCCACCGCTGGCAACGGCACTTCGTCCGTTTCGGCAGGCGCACTGCGCGGCAGCCGCAGCATGATCGTCGAAAGTGAGCCGTGACCGTGCGACGGTGCACGCCCACGGCTCACTTTCGACGATCACCAGAGTGCACCGCCATGCAGGGGCCTGAGTGGTGGCTTTCGGCCGGTGTGGGTCGGTGTCTGTTCCGGCTCAGGACACGCCCAAGCTACACACGATCATTCCTGTGCCCCGGGAGGATCATCGAGGGACGGGTTGCTTGGGTTGTCGGTGCAGACCAGGGTGCGGATTCGGTGCCGCAGGTCCGCGACCTCTTCCAGGTCCTGGTGTGTGGCGGCGTGCCGGAACAGCTCCCGCAGTTCCTCGGTGGCGCGGTGGGAGCGGAGGGTGCCCGCGACCTGGAGGGCCTCGGTCCCGATGGCGACGGCGTGGAGTAGGTCGCCGGTGGCCATGGTGAGACTGGCGAGCTTGCTGAGGCAGAGCGCCTGGGAGCGGGCGTCGGGCTGCCCGGCCACGGCCGCCGTGAGCCGGGTAGTGGCCTCACCGGAGTCGTGGCCCAGAATCGCCAGGTCGAGCAGAGGTTGCCCGGTGAGCTGGGCATGGTGCGCGGTGTTGTAGGTGGCCAGGTACAGCGGCTCGTTGTCTGGGGTGGCGTGCGCGAAGTGCTCATCGGCGGTCCCGATCGCCCTCAGGGCATCCTGGACCCGGCGCATCCTGGCCAGGGCGCGGGCTCGATCGGTGTGCAGTAGCGAGCGTCCGGTCGGGGTGAGCCAGTCCGCGCGAACCAGAGCCTGCTCAGCCAGCGTGAGGCCCTCATCGGGCTGTCCGGTCCAGATCGCCTGCCTGGCCATGCTCGACAGGACCTTGGCACGCAGGTTCCAGTCTTTGGCCTGCTCGGCGCAGGCCAGCGCGAAGCCGTAGATCTGGCGGGCCTCTTCGTGGGCTGCGGCATCTACGGCCAAAAACGCCACCACATCGGCGAGGGCGCCGACCGCGGCGTGCAGCTCGGGGCGCAGCTGCTCCGGGCAGATAGCGTCCAGCAGGCCGGCTGTCCAGTGTAGCTCGCCCAGGGCGGCATCGAGGGAGACTCCCCCACCGTAGAGGCGGCTCCACGAGGTGAACGTTTGGGTGGCGTCGCGGAGCTGCGCGATGTCGCTCGCGCCGACCCGGCGTGGGGTTGGGCGGGGTGTGCTGCGCTCCGGCAGCGCCGCTCTCGGTTCGGCGAGGAGGCTGACGCCGCCGAGGGTGGTGGTGTGGACAAATTGTTGCCGTTTCGCCTGGTCCACCTCCTCCAGTTTCACTGCTTGGCGGCGGGCCCGGGCGTTGACGAATCCGAGTTCGGCATCGGCGGAGACGCTGAGAATTTCCCGGAGGGCTTCCCGGCACAGTGCTCCCGGTCAGCGGATGACACCTTGTTCAATTTTGCCGATATAGTTCCTGTCGAATTCTACCCTCGTGCGGTGATGCTTCCAAACCCAGTCGTTGACCAGCTCAGCCAGTTCCTGACGGCCCAGGCCCTCCTTGGGGTGGGTGAGGGACGCGGTGCGCGCCCGCGCCTCCCGAAACTGATGATTTGATGTGTACCTATTCCGTGTGGGCAAGGCCCGGCCTCCTGGTGTGGGTCGGCCCGGCGCCCGTGGTGGGCACTGGGCACGTCTGGTGTTTGGTGTTCACAAAGATGTACCACGCGGCACGCTCGATGTGATCCCCCAGGATGACAGTGGCTTGCGGTGCGCACGACGGCGTATCGCTGGGCAGCGCGGCCGCTGGCCGAACGAGACCGGGCCGGGGAATACTGCGACTGTGCGCAGTCCTGGTCCTTTGGCTGGCGCACCAGGCGCTGTGGTGATCCTCACCGGACCCCCAGGGGCGGGCAAAAGCACCATCGCGAGGATGCTGACCGAAGCGCACCCCGCGCCAGCGGTCCACCTGCCCGCCGACGAGTTCTGGCGCTACATCGTCACCGGCGCCGTTGCGCCCTTCTTGCCCGAGGCGCACCCGCAGAATAAGGTCGTTATCGACATTCTCGCCGACACCGCCGTCCGCTACGCCCTCGGCGGGTACTTCGTGGTGCTCGACGGCATCATCGGGCCGTGGTTTCTGCCACCCTTCATCGCGACCGCACGGACCAACCGCGTCCGGCTCGACTACCTCGTGCTGCGCCCCACCCTCCCGGAGACTCTGCGACGCGCACAAGCCCGGATGGGGCAGGCGCTGAGGCGCTCAGCTCCGATTCGGTCGCTGCACCACCAGTTCAGCGACCTCGGCGAGCTCGAATCACACGTGCTCGACACGACCACCGACTCGGTGCTCATGACCTGCACAGCTGTCCGGAACGCGCTGCGCACCGCCCTGGGGACGGTCAGTGCTGACTAGCTCGTGGCCAGCGCGCCAGATGCCTCTAGCGTTGAGGCGTGTCACACCAGTCACAGGGTTGGGTGGCCGCGTGGGTGGGTAGAGGCGGACGGTGGAGAGCATGAGCACGGACGCGGATGCGGCCGACGGAAACGCACTGCGGGTTGCCCCACCGGTCACCTCCCGGCTGACCGCAGCCGAGATCTACGCCGCTGCGGTGCGAATCGGGGAGGACGAGCTCAAGCGCTCCTCGACAGGGCTGGCGCTCTCGGGCCTGGCCGCGGGCCTGGGCATGGGCCTGACGGGCCTGGGCTCGGCGGCCATCCTCGCCGACGTGGGCGACCGGGTGGCTCATCACCTGCTCGGCGCTTTGCTCTACCCGCTGGGTTTCATCGTCGTCATCGTGGGCCGGGCCCAACTGTTCACCGAAAACACGCTGTTCCCGGTCATCCTCGTGCTCGACCGGCGCCGGCACCTACGCAACACGCTGCGCCTGTGGGCCGTCGTCTTCGTCGCCAACGTGGTGGGCGCCCTGCTGTTCGCGGTGCTCATGATCAAATGTGGGGCGGTGTCCCCCGAGGTGGCCCGGGCCCTGAGCCAGCTCGGCAGCCAGACGGTTCAGGGCAGCTTCGGTCACCTCTTCTGGTCGGGCGTGGCCGGTGGCTGGATCATCGCGTTGATGGCCTGGCTGGTCACCGCCAGCCGGTTCACCATTGGCCAGATCGTGCTGATCTACCTGATGACCTTCGCCGTGGGTGCGGCGGGGCTGGCGCACTGCATCGCGGGCAGCACCGAGGCGCTCTCGGCCGTACTGGCCGGGCAGGTGCCGATGGGCACCTTTGCGAAGTGGCTGCTGGCCGCCACGGTGGGAAACACCATGGGCGGGGTCATCATCGTCAGTCTGCTCAACTACGGTCAGGTCGTGGGATCGGGGCAGGACCTGCATCGGGCCGACCGCTCCCTGGCCGACATTGAGGCCGACTTGGCCAACACCTCCCCGGCCCGGATGCGCCGCCAGCGCCGAACACCTCAGCGGCAGCGAGGCAACGGCCCACAGACGGCCGCAGAGGACTGGCGTGCGCGCCTCGATGACTGATCCCGCTGGTTTTGACCGCGCCAACCTGGCGGCACTGGGGCGTAGAGACAGCACTGTGGGACCGGCCCGCCGAGCGCGCCCTGGGGGACCCACACGCGCTGGATGAAGGCACCCCAGATGACGACATCGACGCTGCGCAAGATAGAGCAATCAGTCTGCTACGCCCACGTATTCGTGCACCAGAATCGCGAGGAACACAGAGGAGGTCGATGTGCCAAAATTTTGGGTAAAAATGGATGGCGACACATTTTGTGCCGAGGGTTCGCCGCCCACCTGCTTCGAACAAAAACTTGAGAATCCACCTCTTCGGAAGTCTGCACACGCCTTTAATCAACTCCAGGAAGCCACCGACAGGATTAACAAGATACTAGAAGACATGGCGTCACATGGGCCGAGCACCAGCCACGAGATCGCCTTTTTAGCAGTTCGCAGCCCTGACGGTCAGGACCACCTTCAACTGAGTTACGTTGATACCAGCGTGAAAGTTACCACTTTTTTGGTTAACACACCCAACAGACAATAGCGAACGAGGTGCCACATGGCGGACGCGCAGACTACTAGCGTCGCAACCGGTGTCGTAGGCGTAGCTATACCAGCACTTGGACTGCTCCTCACTGGTACCGCCACAAAAAGGACAGGGAGAGCTTCCGCTGGGTTTTCGTCATCGCGTGCGCTGGAATATTTGCCCTGACAGCCGCTGGCGTCGCACTTACTTTCTTACTCGGATCAAACACCGAGAGCCCCGCTGACGCCGAGAGCCCCGAAGTAACGACACACCTCACGGAAACGCAGTACGAAAGTCAACTGGGCGTCATATGTTCCGACGCGAAGGAGAAAGCGCGGCGGACCCAGGATCTGCAACCTCGGGAGACAGTACTCGGGACCGTTATCGAAATAGAACGCGACGAAGTGAGCCAGATAGCAAGGCTTCGACCGCCGGACAAGCTCAAAAATACTCACGCAGACATGCTCTCTGTCTGGCGTCGTCGTGTCAGACTACTCGAATCAGTATATCATCAGTTACCCCGGCTGAGCGACAGTGAACTAGCCACACAACTGGCCGCCGCGGATCAACTTGCCGCACAACTGACAAAATCTTTCCAGTCGCTGGGTGTGCCGGAATGCATTATATGACTAACTTTGGTCCACGGTATCCCAGCGGTGAGGTGGTCACCGGGTGCCGGGGACCTCTCCACCGTGCTGGTGGATGAGTACCCCGAGCGCAAGAACGGTAGCACCCGCCTCGGTCAGGCCCTGCACCAACACACAGTAGCTGGAGGCATGACACAGGGCCAGAAGGACCTCACGGTGCGCACCTCAGTAGTGCTCTCACAAAGTTACGTACTACGACGGATTGCCACCGAGCGCCGAGCTGGGCATCTTAAGTAATGCCGAACCGATACGGCCACGGGTGCGGTGCCTACCAACCTGAGCGACCGGGACAATTTTTCTCTAGGGGGCTTCAATGTTTGACACGATGAGCTTTGCCGAACTCGCCGAACAATACGTAGAGCTACTGCCGGCCCGCACGGTCCTGTCACTGTGGCATGTCAGCACCGGCGGAAACACCAACTCCTCCGGCGGCACGGGTGGTTGCCCCACGGTATTAATGGGATTGTGCACTACCACCTTCACGTACGACTCCAGTTCGAACGACACCATCGTCCACGTCGATAACGCCGGCGGCACCAGCGGCCGGTAACGGTGTGCCGCTTCGGCCGCTGCACGCCAGACTGATCCCGCGATACTCCGCGTCGGCCCCGCGCGGGGTGTCAAAGGTCAGTAACGCCTCTGCTGGGGGTTCCGCCGAGCTCGGCGACTTCGTTTTTCGTTGCGCTCCCCTACTAGGCTGAAGGAGGTGCTGGTGACGGACTTGAGGTGCCGTCAGACAAGTTGTTGGTAGGGATGATGATGCGGATCGAGGGGCAGGTGTCGGAGGTATTGGCGCGGACGAGGGTTGTCGAGTTCGCGACCATTACCCCGAAAGGTACGCTGAGTACGAGACCGATGAGGAAGCTCTGGTCGCCCGAGCGAGACCAGATTATCCTAACCACCCCACCTGCGTTTCCGCAAAAGATATACAACGTCCGACGTGACGGTCGAGTCGCGGTGTTGTTCTCCGATCCCACGGGAACTGGATTGACGGACCCGCCGGCAATTCTGGTGCAGGGCCGCGCCATCGCACCGCACACGGTAGTCCTGCCGGAGGAGATACCCGACTACTGGCGCGAGCTCTTCGACGGATTCTCGTGGCCATCAGTCCAGGAGCTGGAGTCTGAACAGTTCCAGCGCACCATGGACTGGTATTTCTGGCGCCTCGCGGTCTATGTTACTCCGGAGCGGGTTCGTGTGCTACCGGGGTGCGAGGCGGGGGGTGCCGCCGAGCCACCGCTACCTCAGCCGAGCGCACCATTGGCGGTCAGGGTTCGTGATGCGCTGGAGCGCTATCCCACGGGTGTGCTCACTGGTCGTGACGACGATGGCTGGCCTTGCGCGGTGCGCGCGACCATCACCGCGGCTACCGATGGCAATTCGTACCTGGTTAAGCCGGTCGAGTCGGTACCTGTGGCGTCCGGACCGGCGAGCCTGCTCTGGCACCGGCAGGGCGCACCCCTCACCCGTCAATTGAGCAAGCAGCGTGTCCGATGGGGCGAGTGGAGCGAGCTCCTTGTCTTCGGCGCTGTCTCTGCTGGTCGGGAGCAGCTCGTGTTTACTCCCGAGCGTGTCTTCACGGGGCCCTTCCGGAGGGGAGCTACTCGTGACAGCGGTTGGTCGGGGCGGTACAGAAACACCGCCCTGGATTATTTGCGGCGACATAATATTGATCCGCCGCAAATAAACTGGCAGAGCCTCGTCACCTACGCCACACCCCAATAACCCCTACTCGGTGTACGGCGAAACCAGTCCCTGGGCGAGGTAGAGCCGGAGGGCACGTATCCGGTAGTCAGCGCCGATGGGCTTCGAGCAGGCTCCAGTGGAGATACTCGCCGGGTAGGGGTGGGATGACCTGGTCCAGTCGGTAGCCGGCCGCCTCCAGCAGGGCTTGCCACTGCTCGCGGGTGCGGGTACATCCCCCTAACTGGACGAGCATGAGCAGGTTGATCAGGTGCAGTGGGGAGGGCTCGGGCTCGCTCGGCAGGACGCCCTCGATCACCAGCAGGGTGGACCCCGGCTCGGCGGCCCGGTGAGCGCTGGTCAGAATCTGCAACGCCTGCTCGTCATCCCAGTTGTGCAGAACCGACTTGAGCACATACAGGTCACCACCGGGCGGGACCTCGGTGAAAAAGTCACCACCCACCAGCTCCACCCGCTGCGCCAGCCCTCGTGCACTGATCCCCCGACGGGCTTCGGCGATCACCTCAGGTCGGTCGAACAGCACACCGGTGGCCCGCGGCGCCGCCGCCAGCAGAGCAGCGAGCAAGACGCCTTGGCTACCCCCGATATCCACGATCCGGGTGAACCGACTCAGGTCATAGCGGGCCGCGACCTCCCGGGCGCCTCTGGCCGTCAGGTCTCCCATGGCCCTGGCGAAGGCCGCGTCGTCCTCGGGGTGTTCCTGGTAGTAGTCCCACTGCTCCATGCCCAGGGTGGTGCTGGTGGTGGGACGGCCCTTCATCACCGCCTCAAGCAGACGCCCGTAGGGAAGCCAATGTCCCGGGGCGGTCGGCATGACGGCGAAATCACGCAGAGATGCCGGCTGAGCGTCGCTGGCTAGACAGGCCCCCACCGGGGTGAGCGCAAACCGGTCCGACTCCACCTCAGCGAGCAACCCTACCGTGGTCGCGGCGCGCAACAACCGCAGAAGCCCGTCAGAATCAGCACCCGTAGCCTCTGCCAACTCAGCACTGGACCGCGTCCCTGCCGCGAGCAGATCAGCCAGACCCAGCCGAGCAACAGTGCCCACAACCTGCGTGACCTGATAGCCCTGAACCATCTGCATAAGCCGCACTGCGGGCGGAACGTCGACGGCCGGTGCAGTGGCAGACGGACTGTCATACGTGCTGGACATGAGACTCCCCGAGATATTTGTTCATATCATGCATATCTCAGAGGATTGTACTACATGCGCGTAATGATCATTGAACTCTGTCGCCGTCTCCGCACTCTGATGTGGTGACCGACCGGTTGGCTTATCGTCAAGGAGCGTCACGTCGTACCGGCTCGTTACGGACTTCCGAGTCTGCGGATCGCGAGCACCGCGATGTCGTCGTCGGGGGGTGCCTGGCGCTATCAGGTCGTCTGCTGTCAGGTCGTCGCAGAGCGGCACAATGGGTGAGGTGCACCTCCATCGGCGGGACAAACGGGCCCGGGGCCGACCACCGCAGCCGCCGGCCGTGGGCGCCATCCGCCGCCACGTCGTGTGGAACGCGGGCATCACCGCCCTAGGTGGGTTGCTGTTCGGCTACGACACGGGGGTGATCTCGGGGGCGTTGCTGTTCATCGGCAAAGACTTCCCTGGCATGTCCTCGATCGACAAGGAGCTGCTGACCAGCGTCCTGCTCATTGGCGCGATGGTCGGGGCACTGCTCGCCGGCAAGATCGCCGATAAGATCGGGCGGCGGCCCGCCGTGCTCGGCACCTCGGCGCTGTTCGTGGCCGGGGTGCTGCTGGCCGCGTGCTCGCCCAGCTACGGCGTCCTGCTCGGCGCCCGGGTGGTGATCGGACTCGCGGTCGGATCGGCGTCGATGGTCGTACCGCTCTACATCGGCGAGGCCGCGCCACCGCGGATCCGCGGCGCGCTGGTCAGCTTCAACCAACTCGCCGTCACGCTGGGTATCCTGGTGTCCTACCTGGTTGACTACGGGCTGGCCAGCACCCAAAACTGGCGGCTGATGTTCGGCCTGGCCGCGGTCCCCGCGACGGCGATGTTCGCCGGGATGCTCTTCCAGGATGAGAGCCCGCACTGGCTGCTGAGCCAGGGACGCGAGGAGCAGGCCCGAGCGATCCTCGCGCAGGTCCGCGACGAGGGGGACATCGACGCGGAGATCACCGAGGTGCGCGCCCTATCCCAGCGCAGCTCTACCGCCCGTGACCTGCTCAACCCGAAGATCCGCCGCGCGTTGGTGATCGGAATCGCGTTGGCGGTATTCCAGCAGATCACCGGCATCAACACGATTATCTATTACGCGCCGACGCTGCTGTCCTCCGCCGGGTTCGGGCATTCCGCCGCGCTGTTGGCCAACGTCGGCGTCGGCGTCGTCAATGTCAGCATGACCGTGGTCGCGATCTGGCTGCTCGACCGCACCGGCCGCCGTCCGCTGCTGCTGAGTGGCACCACCGGCATGGCGGTCGGCATGCTGGCGCTCGCGCTGACGTTCCTCCTCGGCGGAAGCCAGCTACACGGCACCGGGGCCTACGTCGCGATCGTCGGGCTGTTTGTCTACACCGGGTCGTTCGCCGTCGGTCTGGGTCCGGTGTTTTGGCTGCTGATCAGCGAGATTTACCCGGTCATGATCCGCGGTCGGGCCATGAGCGTGGCCACCATCGTCAACTGGAGCGCGAACTTCGTCGTCGCCGTCTGCTTCCTCAGCCTGCTCGCTGCTCTCGGCGATGACGGCACCTTTTTCCTGTTCGGCTCGCTGACCCTGGTCGCGCTCGGCTACTTCTACCGGCAGGTGCCCGAGACCAAGAACCGCACCCTACCGGAGATCGAACGTGACCTCGGCCTACCAGTAGACGCAGCCGAGCGCAATCTTTTTACTTACACAGATCGCTGATCTGGTTCCACGCGTCCTTGCACTGTGGACAGATGAGCCCGTGCCTAGTGGGCCACCCCGTTCCCTTGTCGAAAGACTCGCGACAGTGCGCGCAGCGAGCTGTCCCAAAAATACGACCGAACGTAGACGTCTTTTCTTTGGCCATTTTTGTCACCTTCGCTCATTCCTGTGGCTCGATGGCTCGCCATCCGCGTTCAGCACGTTTGGCACCCAGCCCTCCCACCGTAGGGAGCGGGCTAGCTCGCCGAACGGACGCGACCGTGCCGACGATGTGGCCAAGCGCCGCCTCGCGACGACCTTAGCTGACATCCCACCAAACATAAGTCAAACCACCAACAACCCTGGTGGACCTCTTATCAGGGAGGTATGTAGCGACTCTGGAGTAGCTTAGTTACTTACAGGAGTCACAGCAGCCACAACCAGAACCACTGCAACTGGAGCAGCACCCACATCCACCCGCCATGGTGGCCTCCTTCACGCAGAGTGCATCCTAAAACACTGAAAACTATATCCATCAACACATGCGCGGGATATCACTGATCTGGGTGAGTTTTCGGACAAAACCTCAAGTTTTCGTTAACAAGGGCAAACACCGGGTTGGACGCGAAGGGTTTTTGTATGTGCAGGCGCGAAGGATCCTTGCATGTGCAGAGGCGAGAGTGCCGTTTGCGCACGCGGGGTGACGCGCTGACGCATCCACCACGGGACACCGCCGTTCTTTGAATGACGACGTAGTCGCCGCCAAAACCTGGGGCAGTCCAGTCGGATCGGTGTGGCGGGTAGCGAGTTGTTCTCCTTAACTTGGCTCCCACGAGTGTCCGGGGTTCTGCTGAGGCCCTAGGGTTGGGTGAATGTCGGGATCTGGTTCTGGACGGGGTGACTCACCCCCCGCCGAGGGCCGCCGGGGGGTGATCAGGGCGGTCTGGCGGTTCCTGGTCGGTCAACCACTCCAGCTGGCTCAGGCGGCTAAGGAACAGATTACTCCGGTGGAGGGACTCTCAGCGCTGTCACTGGATGCGCTGACGTCGGTGGCTTACGGTCCGGAAGCGATCCTGGTCGTGCTGGCCGCGGCTGGTGTGGGCGCGCTGCCGCTGGTGCTGCCGGTCACCATGGCCATCGTGGTGCTGCTGGCTATCTTGGTGTTCTCCTACCGCCACGTGATCGATGCTTACCCCGGGGGTGGTGGCGCTTATGCGGTATCTCGGGAGAATTTCGGGTCGGGTGTGAGTCAGCTGGCGGCGGCATCGCTGATCGTGGACTACACGCTCACTGTGGCGGTGTCGATCGCCGCCGGTGTCGGGGCGCTCACGTCGGCTTTCCCTGATCTGTCGCCGTGGACGGTGCCGCTGTGCCTGGGTATCCTGGCATTGATCACTGTGCTGAACCTGCGCGGGCTCGGCGAAGGCGCCCGGGCCTTCCTGCTGCCCACCATGCTGTTCATCATCGGCCTGTTCGCCGTCATCGCGGTGGGACTGGTCCATCCGCTGGGCACCGCTACCCCGCTTCCGGGCACTCCCACGGTGCCCACCCACGGCCTGGAGACGGTGGGCACGCTGCTGGTACTCAAGGCGTTCGCGGCTGGTTGCAGCGCGCTGACCGGGGTGGAAGCGATCGCCAATGGTGTGCCGCTGTTTAAACAACCCCGCGTCGTTCGAGCTAAGCGCACCGAGCTGCTGCTTGGGGTCATCCTGGGCGCCATGCTCGTGGGTCTGGCGATCCTGGCGGTGCGGTTTCACATCACACCCAGAACCGGCCAGACCGTATTGAGTCAGATCATGAGCGAGGCGGTTGGCCGGAACTGGGTCTATTACCTGGTCTCGATCACGATCACGGTCGTGTTGGCCCTGGCCGCCAATACCTCTTTTGGCGGGCTACCAGTACTGGCCAGCCTGTTGGCCCGGGACAACTACCTGCCCCACGCGTTTGCTCTGCGTGGCGATCGCTTAGTGTTCAGTAACGGTATTTGGGTGCTGACCATCATGTCCGCCGCTTTGCTCATCGCGGTCACCGGCAACACCGATACCCTCATCCCGCTGTTCGCCATCGGCGTGTTCATCGGTTTCACCCTGGCGCAAAGCGGTCTGGTCGTGCGCTGGTGGCGAAGAAGGCCGCGCGGTTGGCGTCATCGGGCGGTGATCAACGGGGTGGGCGCGGCAGCCTCTGGAGTGTCCACGGTCATCTTCCTGGTTGCCAAGTTCACCGAGGGCGCCTGGGTGGTCGTGGTCGCCCTACCCCTGTTTGTGCTGCTCTTTCACCGGGTCCGGCGCTACTACGACCAGGTGGCCACGGTGCTGCGGCTGGGTCAGATACCGCCACCGCCCGCCGGCAAACCGACGCTGGCGATCGTGCCCGTCACCAGCGTGTCCCTCCTGACCTTCCAGGTTCTCTCCGAGGCGCTCTCACTCGCCGATGAGGTGGTCGCCGTCACCGTCGCGTTGGATTTTGATCAACAACACCAGGACGGGTCCCCGGAGCGCCCAGCCACCACTGAGGGCACCACGACGACAGATTCGGTGGCCCAGCTCCAACGCCTCTGGGAACGCTGGCATCCCGGGGTGGCGCTCGAGGTGCTGCACAGCGACTACGCCTCGATCGTGCAGCCGATCATTGAGTTCGTCGACCGGATGCGGACCCGCCGCGACGACCAGATCGTCGTGCTCATCCCGGTGGTGATTCCCACCCGCCTGCGGTACCGGATCCTGCACAACCAACTCGACCTGGTGCTCTCCCACGCGCTGCGCACCCGGCCCAACGTCGTGGTCGCCCGCATACCGCTCACCCTCCCCATCCTCGACCACCCGGCCAGCCCTGGTCCGCGTCTGCGCGATGCATCCTTGCCGTGACCACCGCGATCCCATCCCGGGTAGCGGCGATAGAGCTGGCAATGCGTCATCAGCCGACCACGTCAGAAGAGAAGGATCGAAATCGGGATATCCTGGGCGCTGTCTAGTCCGGTCGGGCCGATCGCGTAGACCCAATAGAGGAGGTCGTGCGCTCCGGAATTCGCGAGCGAGACGGGGTGTGCCCGGTCGGTATACGAAGTGTCAGTGGTCCGGGCGAGCAGTTTTTGGTCGCCGTCAACCCCCACGACTTGACGGTAGATTTCGTATCCGGAGAGGTTGCCGGTGGCCGCGCCCCAGCTCAGCAACACACTGTCGTGGTCAGCATCGATCCGGTAGCGGCCTGGGCCGGGATTGCCAGGTATTTCATCGGGGGACAGCGAGATTTTATCAGCTATTGGTGTGTGGGTAGGTGTCTGGTGTGGAATGATAGAGATTCACCGGGTTCGGCTGGTACCCCCAAAATCTGAACAATTCGCGGACCCGGAGCGACTACTCCGGTGCGGGTTGTGATCGTAGGGAACCCTGCTGCGGGATTGCGGTCTGCTCAGTCATCCGATCGGTCAGGAGAGAATCGATGAGCAGTCCAGCGTCGGAGCGTGAGGTACTCGCTCACTGGGCGCAACGCCTTGCGGCCCGAGTAGCGCCTGACGAAATCAATTTCGCCCCGGACGTGTTGGCGGCCTACCTCAGGGGCGGGGCGGCGCGACGGCAGCTATTCGCCGGTCCACGGGCTGATCCGGGCGCGTTCGGGGTGGGCCTGCCGCTCATGCTGCCCTACGTTATCGACGCCCTCGCCCACTGCTACCTCCTCGTGAAGGCGTTCCTGGGCGATCCGGCGGTGAACTCCGCGATTGCGACCGCGAACCTGGTGGTGGCGTTGCGGCAGTTGCCCAAGGCCGAGTCAAGCACAGTGTCTGCCACCGAGGCTGAGGTGATGGCGCGTGAGGTCCTGAGCCTGCTCGCCACCGACCCCAGCAGCGCCACTCGGTTCCTGGACGTCCTCGGGAAGTCCGGGACATGAGCGTCCCTACCGGCCAGAGCGCGCCGACTGACCGGACGACCACCCCGGCGGCATTACCCCCGTGGATGCTGCTCTGGCTGATCGGGTTCGCACTCAGCGTTCCCGCCACGGCTCAGTACTGGCGGCAGTACAGCGCGGATCTAACTGGCAGCGGGGCCTACCGCGCCGATGTGGTTAGCCGCCCGTCGTTCATTCTGCTGCGACTGGACGCCATGGTTCAATTCGTCCCCACCCTCGTGATGGCGATTGGGCTGCTCGCGGTCGCGTTGCCGTGGGTACGGGCGGCGATCGTCGAACACCGGCTAGGGCTCACCGAGCAACGACGAGCGGTCATCGTCGAGATCGAGGACTTTCTGCGCGAACACGGCTCAGGAGTCGAGGTGCGGGCCAATCTGGTGCGGCAGGACAGACTGGCCCGGATCTACCCGGCGGGCTGGCGCCGAGCGCGACTGGCCGTGTTCGGCCCGCTCGTCGCCCTGTGGCGCCGTGACCAGCCCGCCGCGCAAGCCGTACTCCTGCACGAAGTGGCCCACATCAGGACCGGAGACCAGCTGTTCCTGGGGCTGGGCAGCCCGTTCGTCGCGCTGGCCAACCTGTGGTTGCCGCTATTGACCGTGTTCGGGGTGCTGCCGCTGGCCGGGTTCGCGCTCGTGCAATACCCGACGGCCCAGGCGCTGTCCGCGCAACTGTTGCTGCTGCTGACGCAGGTGCCCCGGGTGTTGCTGCTGCCGGTCGGAGCGCTGTGGTTGGCTGAGCTGGCCGCCGACCGTTACGTCATCGACTGTGGGCTCCGGGCCGGCTTGCTTCGCGCACTCGGCACCCAAGACCGTCAGGGGGGCCGCTACCTGCGCGCGCTCACTCACCTCTCGCACCCACCACGGGCGCTGCGGCGCTGCGCCATCCGCAGCGGGCCCCGCCGGGACGTGACGCTGCTGGCGTCCTGGCCGCTGCTAGTCCTGGTCCAGCTTCTGGTCACCTTGACCAGCGCGATCCCCGCATGGCTGCTGTTGGGTTCCCCCAGCCAGCAGGTTCTCGGGGCTGCGGTGCGTAACAGCGGGGCATTCCTCGCGGACAGCGCGCGTCTTTGGGGACCCGCTGCGGTACTCCTGCTGACCTGGCCCGTCGTGGCACGACCATGGACCCGCTGGTGGGCAGGCCACACCGCCGATCGCCCCAGCATGCCTAAGCCGACGTATATGACAGCAGCGCTG
This sequence comes from Pseudonocardiales bacterium, assembly GCA_019247305.1. Lineage (GTDB taxonomy): Bacteria > Actinomycetota > Actinomycetes > Mycobacteriales > Pseudonocardiaceae. Next base: position 144,142 of record JAFAPC010000125.1, on the reverse strand, counting down.
CTGGTCACGATCGTGCTCCTGACCCCGCTTCTGCTCCTATCCTGATGCGCTGACGCTGGCCGATCCGCCCTCAATTGGGTCAGCGATCTGGTCGATGCGCACCGCGCGGAGTCCGGCGATAATGGCGACGACGGTTCGGCCGGCGTGTTTTTTGTTACCGAGCGGGTGACGGGAATCGAACCCGTCGGGCCCTGTGTCGCGTCGGCGGTGTCCGCACGAGTAGCGCGGTCAGTCGGGAAGCGACGCCCAGAAACGGGTGAGCACGTCGGCGCCCCGCACCGGGTCTTGCGCCATCCACCAGTGGCCGAGGCCCTCAAGCACTTCCACTCGGGCGCCCGCTCGTTCCGCGCTGCGGCGGCACATCTCGTCGGTCCCGACGTAGTGATCCTCGGTAGCGAGCACGGCGAAGCCGGGGCGCTGAGCAGCAGATGACAGCCCACGCCCCAGCTCAGCCATCGCCGGCTGTGCCGCCGAACGATACAGCGCCAGGATGCACCGACCCATCGTGTCGTCGTACGCGGCGGCCAGCTGCTCAGCGACCTCCGCAGGAACGCCCAGCGACGTCAGGTGGACAGCTCGCTGTTGCGGCGTGGCCGCGGCTAGCATGGCTATCGCCGCCTCGCCGTCACCGGGGGTTTGCCACGTCTGCGCGAGGTCGTGCCAGACGTAATCGGGATCGAAGGCGCCGATCGCATCAGTGGCCCAGCTGCGCAGCAGATCGGGACGGGTCATCGCCACGGTTACCGCGTGCACGCCGCCCCAGTCGTGACCCACCAAGTCAGCCGGTGCCTTCAGGGCCTTCAGCTCACCGATCAGCCAATCCCGGTAGTTCTCCACGGTCGCATCCCAGCCCTCAGGGACCGGAGCACCAAACCCCGGCGGTGACAGACAGATAATGTCGTTACGGCCGAGCGCCGCGCTCAGCGGACCCCACACAGCCGTAGTTTCAGGATTTCCGTGCACCAGCACCACGGCCATAGCAGCATCCCTTCCCTACACCCACTGGCCAGCCTGCTGTGGAGTGTACGCAGCAGGATTATGATCGATCTTCGTCGACTCGTGGTGCTGTGATGCGGATGCTAGGTGTGAATCAGGGAGGGTGAGATGAACTGGACTTGGAACATCCGCAGCCGCGACGGGGCGATGAACGGGCTTGAGTTTGCCCGGTGTACCACCGCCGGTGGATTTACCCGAGTGCTCATCCACGCCGCACCGGGACACGCGACGATCGACATCATCACCGACGACGACCGCATCGTGGCCCGTGGCGATCTTGAGCGCCACGGTGAGTACTCCCCGATGACCTTGATCGAGCTCGACAGGTCGACGCTGCGCCGCCGCGAGGTATGGCCCACCGACGAGCTGTACGGGCTGCCCGTGCTGCTCGCCGGCGGCGAGGTCGGCCTTCTCCAGACGTGGCAGCACGCCGAGGACCACAGCTGGTGGCGGTGGTCTGTGGAGTTCTCCAACCACACCGGCCGTCCTGACGACTGGGCACCACCCGACCAGCAGATCCGCCGCTAACTCACTCGGCGCCGCGGGCCGCTGGAGGTGGTGGCATGGTGGCTGTGGTCCGACCTGCCGGGTCCCACGCGGTGAGGTAATCGGAATAAGGAGCGTCTGTGATGATTCGCTGGCAGCCACACCGACCACCCTGGGCGAGTGAGCTTGTGACGGCACTGATGACGGTATTGCTGCTCGGCGGGTGCGGCCCGAACCTCACCGCGCCCGCGGCGAACCCCAGCGGGCCGCCCGTGCCCAGCGTGCCCGGCGCAGTCCCCCGGCCGGACCACATCGTGGTTGTCGTCTTCGAGAACAAGGCCTACCAGCAGGTCATTGGCTCCGCGGCTGCCCCCTACCTCACCGCGCTCGCCCACAGCGGGGCTAACTTCACCGACGCGCACGGGGAGCGACATCCCAGCCAACCGAACTACGTTGCCCTGCTCTCTGGCTCCACTCAGGGCGTCACCAACGACTCCTGCCCCCAACAACTGGGCAACCAACCCAACCTGGCACGTCAACTGCTCGAGCGCGGTCTCAGTTTCGCCGGCTACTCGGAAGACCTGCCCGGCGTCGGCTTCACCGGCTGCTTCTCACCTGATGGCCGCTACGCCCGCAAACACAACCCCTGGGTCGACTTCGCCAACATCCCCACCAGCGCGAACCTCCCGCTGTCCGCACTGCCCACCGACCTCGCCGCGCTCCCTACCCTCGCTATCGTGATCCCCAACCTGTGCGATGACATGCATGACTGTCCCGTGGCCAGCGGTGACGCCTGGGCGCAGCATCACCTACCCGCCTACCTCGACTGGGCCCGCACTCACCACAGCCTGCTGATCGTGACCTTCGACGAGGACAACGGCACTGCTGCCAACCACATCCCGACCCTGTTCGTAGGCCCCATGGTCCGACCCGGCGACGTGCCCACTCGCATTGACCACTACACAATCCTGCGCACGATCGAAGATATGTACCAACTTGCCCCGCTCGGCGCAGCTGCGGCAACACCACCCATCACCGGCATCTGGACACCATAACGATGTTCATGCCAGCGTGCCGCCATGCCCGGACTATCACCGGATTGGTCATGCCTGGGGCGATCATGGGCAGGGCGGTCGATAAGGCAGGTCCGGTGATACGTACTGGTCCCACTTCACGGGGGTGAGAGTATTCGTGGTAATGGCGCAGATCCGCCTGATTACTTGGTCGACGTTCATCTCCCACAGACGAATCGTGTCGTCTTCGCTGCCGGTGACCAGGGTATGCCCGTCAGGGCTGAACGCCACCCGGACGACGGAGTAGGTGTGACCGGTCAGGGGCTGACCGAGGGACGTGGGATGGGCTGGGTCGGTCACGTTCCATAGCCGTACCGTGCCGTCGTAGCTGCCGCTGGCCAGGATGTGCCCATCAGGACTGAATACCACCGCGTTGACATAGCTGGTGTGGCCAGTCAGGACTGGGCCTAGCGGAAGGGGATGAGTCAGGTCGGTGACGTTCCACAGCCGCACGGTGTGGTCGTCGCTGCCGCTGGCCAGGGTGCGTCCATTCGGGCTGAACGCTACCGAGTTGACCAGACTGCCGTGGCCGGTCAGGGGCTGACCCAGTGGAATGGGATGGGCCGGGTCGGTCACGTTCCACAGCCGTATGGTCTGATCAGCGCTGCCGCTAGCCAGGGTGCGCCCATCCGGACTGAACACCACTGATTTGACCCAGCCGGTGTGGCCGGTCATGGGTGGGCCCAAAGCCGTGGGATGGGCCGGGTCAGTCACGTTCCATAGTCGCACTGTGTGGTCGTTGCTGCCGCTGGCCAGGGTGTGCCCATCCGGACTGAACACCATCGCAGTGATGTCGTCGGTATGACCGGTCAGGGGTGGGCCCAAGGGTGTGGGGTGGGCCGGGTCAGTCACGTTCCACAACCGCACCGTCTCGCCATCGCCGGTGCCCAGGATGCGTCCATCAGGACTGAACACCACCGCGTGGACCCAGTTGGTGTGCCCGGTCAGGGGTGGGCCCAGCGGGGCGGGGCGGGCTGGATCGGTCACGTTCCACAACCGCACCGTCCGGTCGTCGCTGCCGGTGACCAGGGTACGCCCATGTGGACTGAACGCCACTGCGGTGACGTGGGCGGTATGGCTCAAGAAAGTCTGGGGAATGTCCCACAGCCTCGTCGTACGGTCGTCGCTGCCGCTGACCAGAGTGTGCCCATTGGGACTGAACGCCACTGAGCGGACGACGTTAGTGTGGCCGGTCAGAGGCGGGCCGAGGGGCGTTGGATGAGCCGGGTCGGTCACGTTCCATAGCCGCACCGTCTGGTCGCCGCTGCCGGTGGCCAGGAGGTGCCCATCAAGACTAAACACCACCGCATTGATGTCGTCGGTGTGGCCGGTCAGAGGTAAGCCCAAAGGCGTGGGGTGGACCGGGTCGGTCACATTCCACAACCGCACTGTATTGGCATCCCCGGTGGCCAGGGTGCGCCCATCAGGAGTGAACACCACCAAGTTGCCCCAGGGGGTGCTCTCGGCCAGGGGTGTGCCCAAGGGCGTGGGGTGGGCCGGGTTGGCGACATTCCACAACCGCACGGTTTGATCGGCGCTGCCGCTGGCCAGGGTGCGCCCATCAGGACTGAACACCACCGAGCGGACGTGGTCGGTGTGGCCGGTCAGGGGGGTGGTGGACAAGGCGGCGTTCCCCAGAGTGACCAGGGCTGTATAGAGGTCCTGAGTCGGCTGCATCCGGTAGGCGGTGAGGTCGAGTTGCGCCGCGAGGGACACGTCGGTGCTGCGTAGCCGGTCCGCTCGCGCGGTGAGCTGGTTGAAGATGGCGGTGTCGCGTTCTCGCTGCGCGGTGGAGCTGAGGTGAAGTGCGACGACTGCGGCTCCCGAGGCGACGAGGGCCAGCACGGACAGCACGACGAGCACGGTGCGACGCAGTCTCGCGGCGCGGTGTTCCTGCTGAGTGGAGGCGGCGAGAAACGCGGACGCGGCAGGGCTCAGATCGTCCTCATGCAATCGGGAGGCAGCCCAGGTGCGGGCCGCCTCTAGGCGGCTTCCCCGATACAGTCCCGCGGTATCACGGCCCTGCCGGTCCCAGACGGTAGCGGCGTCATCAAGTTCCTGGCGGATCAGGTTGCCGACCCGGTCGGTGTCGATCCACTGCCGCAGCCGCGGCCAGGCGCGCAACAGGGCTTCGTGGGTGATCTCGACGGTGTCTTGGTCCTGGGTGAGCAGCCGGCCGGTGGTGAACGCGTCCACCACCGGCCCCACGCTGCCAGCATTGAGGCCGCTTAGCAGATCTCTGCGGGCCAGGCGACGTCGGGTGTCCTCGGTGCCGTCCCCAACTTTGACCAGTCGCAGGAACAGAGTCCGGGCCACGTGCTGACTCGTCGGGTCTAAGCCGGTGAAGACATTCTCGGCTGTGGTCGCCACCGCGTGATGGATACCGCCGGTGTTTCGGTAGCCCTCTACCGTCAGGGTGTGGCCGTGGCGCTGCTGCCAGGTGGCCCGCAGCGCATGCGCCAGTAACGGAAGCCGCCCAGCCTCATAGCTGGTTACCGCGCACTCACCTGTGATGGGTGCGGTGTCTCCAAGATCTCGCAGCAGCAGGTCGACCAGGCCCGGTTCGACGTCTAATCCCACGTCTTGCGCCGGGTAGAGGATGGCCTCCCGTAACTCGGTGTCCGACATCGGCCCCACCAGGAGCGGGTTGTCCTCTAACGCGGTACGCAGGTGCGTGTCATTGGCGCAGGCGGCGTAAAAATCCGCTCGCACACCCACCACGACCAATCCAAGGATCTGCCCGTCAGCTTCGACACTCAATGGTGGTCTGGTCAACTCGAAGAGCACGTCACTGAACGTGCGCCGTTGCTGGTCATCGGTGCATAGGGTGAACAGTTCCTCGAACTGGTCCACGACCACCACCAGCCGGGCTCCCGAACCCTCCCTACCGAGACGATTGAGCAGCAGTTGGCGTAGTACCGCCCTGGCCGACGGGGAGGGAGCCGCTAGCTTCTCGGCCAGGGCTGCCGAGTCAGCGTCGATGAGTGCCGCAATGTGGCTGGCTAGAGCGGCCAGTGGGTCGGCGGTCGGGGTGAACACAATCCGGGGCCATTGACTCGACCCCGGCAGGGCGCCGTTGTCCAGTTTCGGTAACAGACCGGCGTGTAGCAGCGAGGACTTTCCCGCCCCCGAGGGTGCCACCACCATTTGCATACCACCGGACCGCAGCCGGTTATCCAGGCGCGCGATCAACTTGGAAGTCAGCTGATCCCGGCCGAAAAACCACCGGGCCTGCTCACGACCAAACGACGCCAATCCCGGATACGGACACTCTCCCACTGGCATGCCCGACTCAACGCGCCGCGCACCACGAACACCGTTCTGATAGTGCAGATGCAGATCCCGGGCGGCTTGATTAATAGTGCTGGCCTCGCCCCACGCGTGGGCCTCCAGGCGAACAGAGTCACCCCCACCTGGCGGCGTCGGCGGTTCGGGGGACTGCTCCCCGGAGGGCACCATCGATCATTTCCCGGTGGTGACGTGCAGGTCACGACCCGCTTGATTCACCCGGCTATGGCCGAACGCCCTAGCCTGCATGGTGATCACGCTCCCCGGCTGGAGGTCGGCGGCAGCCAACGCCGACTGCAACTGCGCCACCACCCGACGCAGATCATCCACAACCTGCGCATCGGCGACCACCAAGCGCCGCAACCGGCCCTGCCACTCCCTCACCAGAGCCTGCTCGAGTTGCTCATCCCCATTCTGTCGAGCAGCCAGCAGCTCAGTACGGGTCTCGTCCAGCTTGGCCTGCACCGTCTGGGCCCGATCCGGATGCACCCGCCGCCACAACCCACCGACCGCGTTCGTGGCCTGCTCCCATGCCGCCGTTGCCAGCAACTGCACCACCGTCGTCGCCGCCGTGGACGTCAGCGCCGTCAGTTCCGGATCCATGCCACCCCCAAGCACCACATGCGGGCGTCGTACTCCGCATGCCTGAGCTTCCAACCCTCAAGCCCGCGAACATCCGAGCCGCCGTCGTGGCCCTCTAGGACGGCCCGTAACCCGAAGACAATAACGACCGACCCCTCCTACCACGAGGCGGCCTATCACACCTGCCATCCCGGGTCACCCTGTGCACCAAGCCGCCGAAACATCTCGTGTAGCAAGATTGCTAAGCCGCGTCAACCCCACACCCGTCACCGGTAGCGCCTGATTGCCCCTCCTACGAGTCACGCCCGAGCAAACCCCAGGTCCAGCTCAGCATCCATGTGCCACGCGCTGGGCCGAGCGTGCCGTCTCCCGCGTCACTGATCCACCATCCTCTCACGCAGCGCCAGCATCGGTACACCGTGGCATGGTAGAAGCCCGTCGGGATGACAATCAAGATCATCACATTAAGTATTAGCGGGATCTCGGTCAGTCCCCGCACTGCGTCGCTCTCGGCCGCGGACACGCGGGCAGCGGTGAGGAGGTGCTGTCGACCGAGAGCTCGACCTGGGTGGTCTATGCAGGGAGAGCCTTCGTAGCAGCCTTCGCGGGTTCGTGGTGATCTGATGCGTAGGATGCGCGGTCATGCTGCGGATGCTCGTGACGGGTGGTGCTGGTTTTATTGGTGCGAACTTTGTTCAGTATACCGTGAGACATCACGCTGAGTATCGGGTGCGGGTGCTGGATGCGCTAACCTATGCTGGCGATCGGGTGACGTTGCGTTCGGTGGCCGATCAGATCGAGTTCATCGAGGGCGATATCTGCGATCGTGGTTTGGTTGATCGGTTGGTGGCGGAAGCGGATGTGGTTGTTCACTTCGCCGCCGAGTCGCACGTGGATAATTCGCTGCATGATCCTGAGCCGTTTATTCGGAGTAATGTTCTGGGTACTTACTCACTGCTGGAGGCGGTGCGCCGACATGGTGGGCGCTTTCATCATATCTCGACCGACGAGGTCTTCGGTGATCTCCCGCTGGATGCCGTGGAGAAGTTCACCGAGGACACGCCCTATGATCCGTCAAGCCCGTATTCGGCGAGTAAAGCGAGTTCGGACATGCTGGTCCGGGCGTGGGTACGATCGTTCGGTGTGGCCGCAACACTGTCGAACTGCGCCAACAATTACGGGCCTTATCAGCATGTGGAGAAGTTCATTCCGCGGCAGATCACTAATGTCCTCGTCGGTGAGCGCCCGAAGCTGTACGGCACGGGTGAGAACATCCGAGAATGGACCCATGTGGACGATCACAATGCCGCCGTGCACCTGATCCTGACCAAAGACAGGATTGGCGAGACGTATCTGATCGGGTCAGGCGACGAGCGCACCAACAGAGAGATCCTAGACCTGATCCTGGAGTTGATGGACCAGGACCCTGACGCGTATGACCATGTGCCGGACCGGCCGGGTCATGACCTGAGATACGCTAGCGATACCACAAAAATACGCACCGAGCTGGGGTGGAAGCCGGTGTATGGTGACTTCCGCGCCGGGCTCGCTGCGACGATCGCGTGGTACCGTAACAACGAGTGGTGGTGGAAACCTCAGAAAGACAGCGTCGAGGCAAAATATAAGCTGCTAGGTCGCTGAAGCACAACGACTCTCGTTAGAAACGGACACGGCCTCATCCAGGACTTCTTGGTAGTCTGTGGTTAACGTCTGGCTTGGCTGCGATAGGGCTGGATACGAGACTGTCGGCCGCGGCATGCGCATCACCAGTGACGAGCATGCCACCCTCAGCGGTGGTCACTACTTTCGTTGCGAACAGGAAAAACGCGGCGATATCTCCAAACGTCCCGGCAGGTTTGCCCCGCAAGCTCGCTCCATGAGCGTGCGAGGCATCCTCGATCAGGAAAAGTCCACGCTCGTCACAGAACCGGCGGATCACCGGAAGGCACGGCGCGAGGTACCCACCGATATGCACCACCACCACAGCGGCAACATCACACGTACAGGCGGCCTCAATAGACCGCACATCAGCGAGGCTTATTCAGCGATCTTGATCGACGGCTGATCGTTGCAGCTCAGCAGGTGTCTCACAAGATCGATAGTGCCGCCCTGAATAAGCCTCAGCATACAAATCCGAATCATACAGGACCGGCCGACCACCCGCCCGCAGCACCGCCTCAGCAGTGGCATAATTAGTATTGGCCGGCACCAACACCGCCGCCCCACCAAGACCCAAACACCGGAATCCGATCTCCAACGCCGCCGTACCCGACGCCACCGCCGTCGCATGAGACACACCAATGAACTCAGCAAATCGCTGTTCGAACTCCGCGTTGTGAGCCCCAGGTATCAACCACCCAGAAGACAGTATGCTGCGTGCTTTGGTGAGAAACTCCTCAATCTCCCTATCCGAAAACTGAACTCGATACGCAGCTATCTCGTTCGTCACATGCTATCCTCACGTAGTCTCAGTCAGTCCAGGGCGCGCGGTCCCAGCGCTCCACGTCCGCGCGGTGCCGCGCGGACGTCCCCGGGTCGACATGGCTACCCAACGCGGTGTCCGCCCTTACTGGTTGCCCTCGGTGGTTCGCCCAGGAGGCCCCACCACCGAGGGGGCAGCGGGACGGGGCCTCCTGGTTTCTCACACACGGACCGAACCCCCGTGCAGGTGGGCGAACGGAGACCCGGTCCGGTGAGCGCACCGCGGGGAGCTGGGCAGATCCCAGCCTCAGAACCCACGGCGCGGAGCTTTAGTTAGCAGCGCAGGCGCTGGTCTTGGGGGTGCGGGGCCGGGGGATCACCGTGATACGCCGCGGTGGCGGGGCGTACCGAGGCCGGTGTTGGGCCAGCCGAGACCACAACGGCCGTTCCCTGGAGAGCTGGTGGTGGCGGCTCAGCAGCTGCGCCACCGTGATCACCTCCCCCGCATCCTCCAGGTGGCACCATCGGGAGGGTGCCCGGTGCCGGCCCGCGTTAGTCCGTGTCATCGTCGGCTCCCTTGCTAAGCCCGGAGCGCAGGAGCAGGGTGAGCAGCCCGTGCTGTACCTCGTCCGCGGTGCGCAGCCGCTGAGTGCTGCTGCGCTGGGGTGGTTCGAGCCATCGCTGCGGGGACAGGAACTCCACCCCCGTGGGGGGCAGTGCCACCCACGCCCCCGCGGTGTGCAGCCGCACTCTCGCCTGGGCTAGTTCGCTGGAGAGGGCGCCGGAGCCGGTGGTGGTGAACAGCAGCCACCGCCGGGGTGGCGTCGCCGTCGCGGCGACCGGGAGCTGCGGCACCTCCGGGGCGGGCAGCAACCCGAACACCCGGTGCGGCAGCTCCAGGACATCCACCCCCCGCCCGCACACCAGCAGCACACCGTATGGCTGCTGACTCCAGATTTCCTGAGCATGGGCGGGGTCGGTGACCGGGGCATCCCGCCAGGTATCCGAGACCGGGCAAAGCCCGGTAGCGTCGTCCCGGCCGTGCCAGCGTCGATCTGTGCCCAGGAACGTGCCCGGCACCACCGACCACCCCCGACGGGTCGCGCCCAGCGCGGCGTCCCGCAACTCCACCCAGCCCACCGTCAACGCCGTGCTGCTCATGCGCGGCCCCTCAACTCGTGGCAGGGTTGGCAGGGCCAATCGGGTGGGGTGACCATGCTGGCCACGTTGATCTGGAGCCCACACAACACCGTGTAGCGCCCGGCACGCTCTTGCAGGCCCTGCTCGAAGGCCGCCTCGGTCGCGAGATGCTCCCAGCTGGTGCTGCCGTCAACGATCGGGATCAGGTGCGGTGGCGGCGTCACCGGATGCCCTCGACCGCACAAACGCCGCCACAGGACGCCGAGACGCCACCACGGCGACTTGTGGTGCTTGCCGCTCATGACGCGCTCCCCGCAACCAGCCGCTGGAGCGCCGCAAGCTCGGTCCGGGAGGAGCTGCTCGGCTCCTCGCCCACGATCCCGGCCGCAGCCGCGATCCGCGCGTCGGTCTCCGTGTTGCGGACGGTGGCCTGTCGCAGGCACGTCGGGCAGTAAGACGGCTCGCCGTCACGCTCCTGCGGGCAGATAGCGTGCGGCAGGTTCGAGTCGGCGACCGCCTCCCCGCACACGGTCCAATAGGCCCGGGCCGAGTGCCGGCCCCTCTCGCTCCTGAGCAGGCCATCAGCGGCCACCAGATGCACCAGCACCCGCAGCTCACCCGGTGGCGGAGTACCAGGGGGGTCATCCGGCTGGCTACGGTCAGTCATGGGTCCTTGACCTCCTCGTCAGGTCTGGGATCAAGGCCCCGCCGTGGTGTCCCTAGCACCCGGCGGGGCCGCCTCTCGGGGCCAACCGTGGTGTTCAGAGGTATCCGCGGCGTTTGTCTGTGACCGTCGTAAGCGTGGCCGCACTCGTCGCTACCGGCGTCGCCGCGCGCGAGCTGGGGATCAACCGGGGGACCTGCGTGCGCTGGTGGCAGCACGGGCTCCTCACCCCGGCCGTCATCACGGGACCGGCGCAGATTCGGTGACCAGGTGTTCGACGATGGGCAGGAGAGATCACCAGGGGTTTCCGTGCGGTGCTGCGCGGAAGTCCCCAGGGCGGCATGGCTCCCCGACACGGTATCCCCTTGCGGGCAATTCCGATCCTGTCCGCCGGTCGACTCTCAGGCGGCGAGTGCCGCTGGGTGAGCAAGGCGGTCAGCGCGCTGGGGTTGCGGGAGCGGCCGGATCGATGCAGGTCGGTGAGGGTGATCCAGACTCGGTGGACCAGCAGGCGCGCGGCGGGTCGCTGGGCGAGGTAGGCCAGCGTGTGTGCGGAGAGCTGCCCACTGTCGTGCTCTCGGGGGGTTGGTGGGGTAGGCATCAGTCACCGTTCGGGGTCTTCGGGGAGCACGCGGACAAGCTGCGGTGGCAAAGTGGCTGTGTGTCACAGGTGCTCGAAGATCACATAGAGTCGGCCGGCGCCCCAGCCGATGACCCGGCCATGCTGGTGCAGCAGAGCGGGGAGGGCGCCGTGGGCGGGGTCGATAGCGATCGGTTCGACCCGGGCGCGCAGAGTGATCGGGGTGCCGCGGGCATCGCGCCACTCGTCGTCGGCCGCTCGGGGTGATCGTTGAGGCATCAGGGTTCTCCCCTCGGGGTGGTGGCCGGCTGGCTGTCGGGAGCGGGCGAGTGGGGGCAGCGCGTGCTCGACCGACGGACCAGCCGGCGATGGACGGGGGCATTGCCCCGTGGACTAGGACCCTCACTGATCGCCGTGATCGTGGCGAGGCGGGTCAGGTTGAGTATCGCTGACACACCGCTGGTCCTGGTCAGAGCCTCTGCCGGCAGCGGGTGCCTGCGGCGTGCCGGGGCGTGGATTCGGGTGGTGGCCGTGGTGACCTCAACAAATCACGCGGTGATGGTGGTGGGCCACCGGCCAATTTTGGTCATCTCTATGGGTCCTGTTCATATTCCGCACTCCCCACAGCATGTGTCGCGGTGTTGTACGCCGTGCAGACCATCTTGATGGAGACCACGAGCAGGGACAACTGCGAAACCGCCGCGAAATCGCCGCAGTGCGGCTGCTGGGCGGCGCTCGATTGACGACAATGAGGACCCGCTATCGTCTAGATACCTCGGGGGTGACCGGGAAAAACAACAAGGGGGATGACCATGCCCGGTAAACGGCTCGGCCTAATTGCTGCTCGCAAGACCGCCGGCCTGAGCCAAGAGTGCCTGGCTGAGCACATGGACGTCGACCGTTCGACAGTGCAGCGCTGGGAGTCAGGCCAGAGCACTCCCCAGCCCTGCCACCGGCCGAAGCTGGCCAGGGTCCTGGGTATCTCGGATGATAAACTGGCTGAGCTGCTGGCAGACCCACCCTGCTCGGATGACCAGCTCCAAACCACGCCAGCTGTGGTGACGACGCCCCGGCGTGGTGATACCGGTGGTGGTCAGCAAGCAGAAGGAAGTGATCTGCTGGCGTTCCCGGCGGGAGGTGATCCTACGGACCGTAGGCAGGCTGTGACTCTGCTGGGCATGTCCACGCTCGGGACTGGAGCAGTGCACGCTGAGCTTGATCAGTTTAGCCAGTCGGCCGTGGAAGCCATGGAGTTCACCCGCCGTGCCGAAGCCAGCCACCTCGGCCCCAGGACGCTGGAACATCTCGACTCGGTGATCTCTGGCATGGCAGCCGCCTATCACCGCACATCGCCGGGTGAGCTGTTCCCCAAGGTTCGTTGGTACCGCCGTCAGGTCGAGGATTTTATTGCTGGGCGGCACACGTTACGGGAAGGCAGGGAACTATACCGCCACGCGGGCTCGTTGAGCATCATCTTGGCCTGGCTGTCGAACGACCTCGGTGATCCAGTCACGGCTGAAGCGCATTGCGTGGATGCGTGGGAGCATGGTTGGCAAGCCGAAGACCATGAGATCTGTGCCTGGGCCATGGATGCCAAAACCACCATTCTCACGTACAGCAATCAGCTTGCTGCGGCCAGGGATGCGGCCGAGCGTGGTCTCAAACAAGTACCTCAGGGCAATGCTGCAGCGGTGGCGGTAAGCGTTCAGCTTGCTCGGGCGTACGCCAGGCTCGGCCAGGCGGACCAGTTCCAGGAGATCCTGAAAGACGCCCAAACGAGATTTGATCAGCTTGACCACCAGAGTTCCGGACTGTTCTCGGTCCATTCGGGGGCATTGGCTTCCTATACGGCTACTTCCTACATTTGGCTTGGCCAGCCTGACAGGGCCATCCCGTACGCCAAAGAAACCATCTCCTTCTGTCAAGACCGTAGCCTATCCCAGCGCGAGCCAACGAGAGAGACCCTTGCTCACCTGAACCTTGCGCAAGCGCACGTCGATCTTGGGCAACCTGGCGATGCGGCCGAACACATCGAACAGGCACTCAACTCGGAGCGCATTAATTCGTCAGTGCTCAGTCGGTTGGGTGATCTGACGGTGTGCCTGCAACACAAGTACCCCCAGCTCGACATGACGAAAGAATTAGCTGATCGACACAGAGAGATGGTGGCTAGCCTGAGTCGCCCTAAATTGCTGGAATGAATTAATTTATTCAATCTCATGACGCAACGGTGTAATTTCAGGCTGCGGACAGCTCACCGCGGCACCGATGGTCCTCGGGTTTCCGCTCGAACTCGCTTACCGCAGAGTCGCCAGCCTCGCTGGTGCGTAACCTGTTTGAGATGATCTTCAAAACCCCTCAGTCAATAACGACGAATGTCACTTGCTTCCACCCCTGTCCGACCCGAGGGCGAGTAATCCGACTGGCCAGTGGTACGTGTGTTCAGCGTTGGAGTTGGCAGGATTTCGTGGCGCCACAAGCTGACGCGTTGGTATTCACCATGTTTCGCGGTGGCCCGATGCGACGGGGGAACTTTAACCCGCTGGTGAAGTAGGGTAAGGCCGTAGCGGGCATCGGTGCACCCGGGTTGCGGTTTCATGATCTGCGTCACACCGGGAACACGTTGGCCGCGCCGGGTGCGAGCCTGCGGGACCTGATGGCACGCATGGGTCATGACAAGCCCTCGGGACGCGATGGTCTACCAGCATGCCACCACTGTGGAGGATCGAGCGATCGCGGACCGGCTCAGCGGTCTGGCTCCCGTTCCGGATCGCGCTCTGCCGATCATCTCCTGCGCCGATCACGTCCTGCGCAGCCCGGTGTCGTGAACTCGACAGGCAGCCGCACCGTGATACCTCGACCACCATCTCGGCGGTCCGAGGCGCAGCCTGGCTAGTCAATGCGCACCGCGCGGAGTCCGACGACACAACCAGTCAGACGGGTGACACGGATGACAACGATGATGACAGTTCGGCCGGTGTGTTGATCTCGGTCAGATAGTGGCACAAAAATGGACACGAAAGGTCGGTGACCGTGCTGAAGACAAAGACCCAGGTTTACGGATAATACTCTCTGAACTGGACCTTTATCACAGAGCGGGTGACGGGAATCGAACCCGCGTCTAGAGCTTGGGAAGCTCTCGTTCTACCATTGAACTACACCCGCGATGGCCCGGCGATGGCACTGAGCCTAGCACGGGCCACGTCGCTGTCTGAAGGCACCCGCTCGATGTCAGGGCCCGCGGCTAGGGTGACGCCGTGCTGCTGTCTGACCGTGACCTGCGGGCCGAGATCGACGCCGGCTGCCTGGGCATCGAGCCGTTCGACGAGAAGCTGCTCCAGCCCTCCAGCATCGACGTGCGGCTGGACCGCTTCTTCCGGGTCTTCGTCAAGACCCGCTACACCCACATCGACCCTTCACTGCGGCAGGACGAGCTGACGTCGCTGGTGGAGCCGGAGGGGGACGAACCCTTCGTGCTGCACCCCGGCGAGTTCGTGCTCGGCTCGACGTTTGAGCAGATCACGTTGCCTCATGATCTGGCCGGGCGCCTGGAGGGAAAGGCGCTCGCCATCGACACCCCGATACCCACCCCGGCGGGCTGGCGGGTGATGGGCGAGCTGCGGATCGGCGACGAGGTGTTCGGTGCTGACGGCCACGCCCATCACGTCCTCGCCGCGACCGAGGTGATGGTCGGCCGTCCCTGCTATGAGGTGCTGTTCTGCGATGGCCAGAGTATCGTCGCCGATTCCAGCCACCTCTGGTTGACCACGGCCACGTCCTGCCGGCCGTCCCGGTCGTCCCGCCAGCAGGACGGCTGCCCTGCGGTGCGCACCACAGCCGAGCTCGCCAGGGACCTGTACACCACGGGGGAATACCACCACGTCGCGCTCGCCGAGGCGGTGCGGTATCCCGAGCAACCGTTGCCGATCGACCCTTATGTGCTCGGCGTCTGGTTGATAGCGGGCACCAGCAGCGGTGCGGAGATCACCTGTGGCGCGGGCGATGAGCAGACGCTGGCGGAAATTCGGCGGGCCGGCTATCGCGTTCGGGACCTGGGCGGGCGTACGTTCGGCATCAGTAAGTTTCTGTCGGACGAGGAGTTATCGAGTACGCTTCGAGGGCTCGGACTGCTCGGCCATCAACACGTTCCCGAGCCCTACCTGCACTCAGCGCTGCCGCAACGCCTGGCTTTGTTGCAGGGATTGATGGATTCTGGCGCCTCCGTGGACACCCTGGGCCGCTGTGAGTTCGTCAGCATCCAGGAGAACCTCGCCGACGCCGTGCTCGAGCTGGCGGCGAGCCTGGGATGGCGCCCGGTCAAGCGGAAGACAGCACCGTCCCACGGTATTGATCACGGTGTGGCGCATCAGGTGACGTTCACCCCGCACCTGAGCGTGTTCCGCCTGCGGCGGAAGGCCGCCAGACTAAAGGACCCCCCGGCGCCGCGCTTCCGGGCCATCACGGACGTTCGCCGGGTGCCGACGCGCCCAGTCCGCTGCATCGAGGTCGACGCGCCAGACGGTCTCTTCTTAGCGGGGCCGACGTTCATTCCAACACACAATTCCAGCTTAGGACGTCTGGGGTTGCTGACGCATTCCACCGCAGGTTTCATCGACCCTGGTTTCACCGGCCACATCACCCTGGAGTTGTCCAATGTGGCCAATTTGCCCATCACGCTGTGGCCGGGGATGAAAATCGGGCAGCTGTGCCTGTTTCGGCTGTCCAGCCCCGCTGAGTACCCGTATGGCAGCGCGGCCGTGGGCTCCCGTTACCAGGGCCAGCGGGGGCCCACCGCGTCTCGGGCCTACCTCAACTTCCAGCGAATCGACACCCGCCGAGGGACAATCAGGACGGAGCGATGACCTCGACGGCGGGCTGGCGTTGGTGAACGACAGCATCAGGTAGATTGCGGGGTGTGCTGGGCTCTTTCTCTCGCCGGACGACGCGTCGATGACATGGGGCGTTGCCGGGGGGATTGCCGGGGAGAATGGTAGGTCGACGCTCCTCGCCATGACCGAGGCCGCGTGTCAGCTCCTGGATGTCCTTGACGACGAGCAGCGCAACCGTGCCGGTTACCCGTTCCCGGCGGAGGCCGAACGGCGATCGTGGTTTTACGTGCCCACCGATCACGGCGGGCTCTCGCTGCTGGACTGCCGGCCGGGTCAGCGCCGAGCTGTCCTCCGGCTCGTCGCCACTGGCCTGAGCCCTGCTGGTTACACCCAGGTGGCAGCCGCGACCATGGGCCACGAACTGATCCTCGAACGGCTGGAGCAATTCCGCGCGCGGCCCGGCTCCGAGCGGTTCCGGGATTCTCTCGGCTACTCAGTCTCGATCTTCGGCAATCCGTCGGAGGCGCCCTGGTCCTGGCGCTTCGGCGGGCACCACCTCTCGCTCAACTACACCGTCGGCGCGGACGCAGCCTCGTCGACCCCGAGTTTTCTGGGCGTCGACCCCGCCGAGTCGGCGCTGCCCGGAGGCGCGACGCTCCGGCCGGCCGGCGCCCTGGAGGATCTCGGGCGCGAGCTGGTCCGCTCGCTGAGCCCGGCCCAGTCAAGCGTCGCTGTGCTCGCCGAGGGCGCGCCGCCCGACATCGTCACCAGGAACCGGCCCACCCTCGATCCCCCGCTGCGGGTGGCGGCAGTGCGTGAGCTGTGGCGGGACCCGGCGCGGTTGCCCGATAAGGCATCCGTGGCCAGGCTGGAGCGCGCATACGCTGCCACCGAGAGTCTGATCAGCGATGAGGGCAGGCAGGCGTTGTCCTGGACAGGCGAGGCCGTGGGCATCGTCGCGACAGCGCTCACGGCCGACCAGCGGGAGATCCTGCACGCCCTGGTGCGGGCTTACCTGGATCGGCTGCCCGACGACGTCGCCCACATCGAGGCCGGGCGCGTGCTCGGCACGGCTGCGGAGGAGCTGCATTTCGCGTGGGCGGGCAGCACCGAGCCCCGCCACCCTCACTATTACCGGGTACACGGGCCGCGCCTGCTGATCGAGTACGACAATACCCAGCGCGACGCCAATCACATCCACACCGTCTGGCGGGACCCGCTGGCAGATTTCGGCGCTGACCTACTCGCAGAGCACTACGCCCGCCACCATCGTCCATTCCCGCAAGCCGGCACCCACTCGTGAATCACAGCCCGCGCTTGACGCTGGTGAGCAGCAGCTGGGCGACGTCCAGGACCTCGGTGGTGTTGGCGGCAGCGCCTTCGGCGTCACGGGTGGTGAGGCCGTCGGTGAGCATCACCCGGCAGAACGGGCACCCGGTGGCGATCGTGGACGTCCCGGTGGCGATCGCCTCATCGACCCGGTCCAGGTTGACCCGCTTGCCGATGCGTTCCTCCATCCACATCCGCCCACCCCCGGCCCCGCAGCACATCGAGCGTTGCCCGTGCCGGGGCATCTCGGTCAGCGCCACGCCGGAGGCGTCGAGCAGTTCGCGGGGTGGCGCGTACACGTCGTTGTGCCGGCCCAGGTAGCACGGGTCGTGGTAGGTGACCGTGGCGCTTGCCTCGGTGGGGGGGACCGGCACCAGCTTGCCCGTTCGCACCAGCTGGTTGAGCAGCTGGGTGTGATGCACCACCTCATAGTGTCCGTCTAGCTGCGGGTACTCCCGGCCCAGAGTGTTGAAGCAGTGCGGGCAGGTCGTCACGATCTTGCGGCGGCCGCGCTCGCGGCCGTCGAAGGCAGCGTTGAGCACCTCGACGTTGCGCTGCGCGAGTACCTGGAAGATGAACTCGTTGCCCGATCGGCGGGCCGGATCCCCGGTGCAGGTCTCGCCGTCCCCGAGCACCACATAGCGGACGCCAGCGCGGTGCAGCAACTCGGCGGTGGCCCGCACCGTGCGCTTCGCGGTCTCGTCGTAGGCGCCAGCGCAGCCGATCCAGAACAGGTACTCCACGTCCTCGGGCAGCGTTGGGCCGCTCAGCCGGGGGACGTCGAACTCCAGGCCCCTGGCCCAGTCCATCCGGGTGGAGGGGTTCTGCCCCCACGGGTTGCCCTTGTTCTCCAGGTTGCGAAACAGCGTGCCCAGCTCGGTGGGGAACTCCGCCTCGATGAGGACCTGGTGGCGCCGCATATCCACAATATGGTCGACGTGCTCGATGTCCACCGGGCACTCCTCCACGCAGGCCCCGCAGGTGGTGCACGACCAGAGCACGTCGGGGTCGATCACCCCGCCCACCTCGGCAGTACCCACCAGGGGCCTGCTGGCCTGCGCCGGACCCGCTCCAGGGACCCGCCCGAAGCCGGACTCGGGCACGTGCCCGTCGCCGGCGGCCAGCGCCAGCACGTCGACGTCTTCTGGGATCTTTTGGTCCTCTGGGATCTCCTGGTCTTCGGGGATCTTTTGGCCGCCGATCAGGTATGGGGCCTTGGCGAGCAGGTGATCGCGCAAATCCATGATCACCAGTTTGGGGGACAGTGGCTTGCCGGTGTTCCACGCCGGGCACTGGCTCTGGCAGCGACCGCACTCGGTACAGGTCGCCAAGTCCAGCAGGCCTTTCCAGGTAAAGTCTTCGATCTTGCCACGGCCGAAGACGTCGTCCTCAGCGGGGTCTTCGAAGTCGATCTCCTTGCCCCCGGATTCCATCGGTAGCAGCGGGCCGAGTGCCTTCGGCATCCGCTTGGCCGCGACGTTGATCGGCGCGAGGAAGATGTGCAGGTGCTTGGAGTACAGCACGATCATCAGGAAGGCCAGCATGACGCCGATGTGCGCCAGCAGCGCGGCTGTCTCCAGCACCTGGCTGGCCCGGGTGCCCATCGGGGCAAGCAGCGCACCGACCGCCTGCGAGGCAAACGCTCCAGAGGGGTACGGGAAGGTGCCGTTGCGCACCTCGGCGCCCCGGAACAGGAACAACGTCCAGATCACATTGAAGATCATCAATAGGATCAGCCAGGCGCCGGCGGTGTGCGAGCCGTAGAAGCGCGACGCCCGTTGCTGTCGTTGCGGCGCCTGCCACAGCCGCATGACCGCGAATGTGATGATCGATGCGAGGACCGCGAGCGCGACGGCGTCCTGGAGCAAACCCAGCACTGGCTGGTGCCCGATCAGCGGGATGGCGAAGTGCTGAGTGAACAGCGCCCCGTAGGCCTCGAGGTAGACGGTGAGCAAGAGGACGAAGCCCCAGAAGGTGAAAAAGTGGGCGAGGCCGGGGATGGTCCAGCTCAGCAACCGCCGCTGCCCGAACACCTCGACCAGCTGGGTCCACAGCCGCTCACCCAGCCCCGCCGTGCGGCCGTGGGTCGGCTGCCCGGAACGAATCAGGCGCCCCAGCCACCACACCCGTCGGCCGGCGAGGACGAGCGTCAGGGCCGTCAGACCCAGGCCGATCACCAGCCGTGCCATGGCAGCCAGCCTAGTTGTGGACAACCCGTGAGTGGCAATGCGACTCATAGCTCGCAACGCCACTCACGGGCCGCGGGAACACTCCCGCGGCACCCAGCGTTCGATCAGTCAGATAGGTTGAGCGGGAAGCGCTCAAGTTAGGATGAGGCGATCAGTAGTGGTCGCTGGCTGACTTGAGTCAGTTCCCATCACGTTCGAAAGGGTTGTACACATGGCTCGTGCGGTCGGTATCGACCTAGGGACCACCAACTCCGTTGTGGCCGTCTTGGAGGGCGGCGAACCCACGGTGGTGGCGAACTCCGAGGGCTCGCGCACCACGCCGTCAGTGGTCGCCTTCGCCAAGAACGGCGAGGTGCTCGTCGGCCAGTCCGCCAAGAACCAGGCGGTCACCAACGTGGACCGCACCATCCGGTCGGTCAAGCGGCACATGGGCACCGACTGGTCGACCACGATCGATGGCAAGAAGTACACCGCGCAGGAGATCAGCGCCCGGGTGCTGATGAAGCTCAAGCGCGACGCCGAGGCCTATCTTGGCGAGACCATCACCGACGCGGTGATCACCGTGCCGGCCTACTTTGAAGACGCCCAGCGCCAAGCCACCAAGGAAGCCGGTCAGATCGCCGGCCTGAACGTGCTGCGGATTGTCAACGAACCCACCGCAGCCGCGCTGGCCTACGGCTTGGACAAGGGCGAGAAGGAGCAGACCATCCTGGTGTTCGACCTCGGCGGTGGCACCTTCGACGTGTCGCTGCTGGAGATCGCCGAAGGGGTGGTCGAGGTCAAGGCCACCTCCGGGGACAACCACCTCGGCGGGGACGACTGGGACCAGCGGGTCATCGACTGGCTGGTGGACAAGTTCCGCGCCTCCCACGGCATCGACTTGAAGAAGGACCGGATGGCCCTGCAGCGGCTGCGCGAGGCCGCGGAGAAAGCCAAGATCGAGCTGTCCAGCTCGTCCAGCGCGACAATCAACCTGCCCTACATCACCGTCGACGCGGACAAAAACCCCCTGTTCCTCGACGAGACGCTGTCCCGCGCGGAGTTCCAGAAGATCACCGCGGATCTGCTGGACCGCTGCCGCGCCCCGTTCCGCAACGTGATCAAGGACGCGGGTATCTCGGTCGGGCAGATCAACCACGTCGTGCTGGTCGGCGGCTCCACCCGGATGCCGGCGGTGAACGACCTGGTCAAGGAGCTCACCGGGGGCAAGGAGCCGAACAAGGGCGTCAACCCTGACGAGGTGGTCGCGGTAGGTGCCGCACTGCAGGCCGGGGTGCTCAAGGGCGAGGTCAAGGACGTCCTGCTGCTCGACGTCACGCCACTGTCGCTGGGCATCGAGACCAAGGGTGGGGTGATGACCAAGCTCATCGAGCGCAACACGACCATCCCCACCAAGCGCTCGGAGATCTTCACCACCGCTGATGACAACCAGCCCTCGGTGCAGATCCAGGTGTTCCAGGGCGAGCGGGAGATCGCGGCCTACAACAAGAAGCTCGGCATGTTCGAGCTGACCGGGCTGCCGCCCGCACCGCGCGGCGTGCCGCAGATCGAGGTCACCTTCGACATCGACGCCAACGGCATCGTCAACGTCTCGGCTAAGGACATGGGCACCGGCAAGTCCCAGGCCATGACCATCACCGGGGGTTCCGCGCTGCCTAAGGACGAGATCGACCGGATGATGCGCGACGCCGAGGAGCACGCCGCCGAGGACCGTAAGCGCCGGGAAGAGGCCGAGACTCGCAACCAGGCCGAGACGCTGGTCTACCAGACCGAGAAGTTCATCAAGGACAATGACGAGAAGCTGCCTTCTGACGTCAAGGACAAGGTGAACGCCGCACTGGGCGAGGCCCAGGAGGCACTCAAGGGCACCGACACTGCGGCGATCCGCTCCGCCATGGAAAAGCTCGCCACCGAATCCCAGGCGCTGGGCCAGGCGCTGTACCAGGACGCGGCGGCGGCTGGCGACGGCGCGGCGGCTGGCGGGCCATCCGGACCGAGCGGGTCGTCCGGACCGAGCGGGTCGTCCGGGTCGTCCGGGGGAGCCCACCATGACGACGTCGTCGATGCGGAGATTGTCGACGAGGAACCCGGGAGCGGCAAGAAGTGAAGCTCAGTGATGGCTCCTTCGGCAACGGAGCCGCTGGTGAGGAGCAGCCCAGAGTCGTGGTGCGAGACAAGCGGAGGATCGATCCGGTGACGGGCCAGGTTCGCGTCCCACCAGCGGGTGAGCAGCCGGCTAGTGGCAGCGTGCACGTCGAGGAGGCCACCGGTCGGCATGCCGCCGCTGATCCTCAGGTGAGCTCGGCAGAGCTCGATGCGCTGGCGGCCCAGCTCGCGGAGCGGACCGCTGATGTGCAGCGCATCTCCGCCGAGTACAGCAACTACCGCCGCCGGGTGGAGCGCGACCGGCAGCTCGTGATCACCATGGCCAAGGCGCAGGTCGCCGGTGAGCTGCTCACCGTGCTCGACGACATTGAGCGGGCGCAGCAGCACGGTGACCTGTCCGGGGTGTTCAAGGCCGTCGCGGACAAGCTGGCGACCGCCTTAGCGGCGCAGGGTCTAGAGCCCTTTGGGGCGATCGGGGACGGTTTCGACCCGGAGATGCACGAAGCCGTGCACCACAGCACCTCACCGGACGTGCACACCCCGACCGTCACCGCCGTGTTGCGCCTCGGCTACCGCTTCGGCGATCGGGTGCTGCGTCCCGCGATGGTGGCGGTGACCGACGCCGCTGACGAGGCGGTGCCGTTCGGCGAGGCAGTGCCGTTCGGCGAGGCAGTGCCGTTCGGCGATGTCGCGCCAGCTGGTGGTGCTGCGTCCGTTGGTGATACTGCGCCAATAGGTGATACTGCGCCAACCGGCGATGCGGAACCTATTGGTGACGCAGGACAACGACAGGACACTTGATACAAGTGATACGGGTGATACGGGGAGGAGGTGTCCGGTGAACGCCCGAGAGTGGATCGAAAAGGATTTCTACGCAGAGCTGGGTGTCTCCTCCACCGCGTCCGCCGAGGAGATTAAACGGGCATACCGCAAGTTGGCCCGGGAACTGCACCCGGACGCCAACCCGGGCGACACGCGGGCTGAGGCACGGTTCAAGTCGATGTCCGAGGCCTACGGTGTGCTGTCGGACCCGGAGAAACGCAAGCAGTACGACGAGGCGCGCAGCCTGTTCAACGGCGGTTTCCGCCCCGGTGGCTTCGGCGGCCCGGGTGGGTTCGACCTCGGTGATCTGTTCGGGTCCGCGACGTCGCGGACTGGTGAGGCGGGCGGGCTGGGCGATCTGTTCGGTGGGTTGTTCAGCAACCGCGCCGGTGCCACCAGTGGCGCTGGCGCGAGCCGTCCGCGACGCGGTGCCGACATCGAAACGGAGGTCCGGATCGACTTTGCCGAGGCGGTTCGCGGCGCCACCGTGCCGCTGCGGTTGGCCAGCCCGGCCACTTGCGGCAGTTGCGGCGGCTCCGGGGCCCGCGCCGGCACCACCGCGCGGACCTGCCCGGTCTGCGGGGGCACCGGATTCGTCACCCGCAGCCAGGGCGCGTTTGCCTTGTC
The DNA here is from genome assembly GCA_019247305.1 of Pseudonocardiales bacterium. Classification (GTDB taxonomy): domain Bacteria; phylum Actinomycetota; class Actinomycetes; order Mycobacteriales; family Pseudonocardiaceae. Next base: position 121,010 of record JAFAPC010000125.1, on the reverse strand, counting down.
GGAGCCATGCCGGGATTGTCGCGGCACGGGTCGGATCATCGACGAGCCGTGCACCGAGTGCGGCGGTCGGGGGATGTCCACCCGAACCCGTACGCTGACCATGCGGATCCCCGCCGGGGTCGCCGACGGTCAGCGGATCCGGCTGGCCGGGCAGGGTGAGCCGGGTCGGCGTGGCGCCGCAGCCGGTGACCTGTACGTGCGGGTGCACGTCAACCCCCATCCGGTGTTCGGGCGCTCCGGTGATGATCTGACGCTGACGGTGCCGGTGTCGTTCCCCGAGCTGGTCATGGGCACGACGCTGACCGTGCCTACCATGGACGGGCCCGCGATGGATGGCACCGTGAAGCTGAAGGTCCCGGCGGGCACCGCCAACGGTCGAACCCTGCGGGTCCGCGGCAAAGGGATCACCGGGCGGCACGGGCGGACCGGTGATCTCCTGGTGACCTTGCAGGTCGTGGTTCCCACCAAGCTGGAGCGGGGGGCGAAGGAGGCACTGGCGGCCTACGCGCAGGCTACGGCCGGCGAGGACCTGCGGGCAGGGCTGTTCATTAGCGGGCAACGTCCGAAGGCGGCGCGATGATTCCCCCGACTCCACCGGGTGCCGACCAGGACACCCCGGTCTTTGTGATCTCCGTGGCTGCCCAGTTGGCCGGGCTGCACGCGCAGACCCTGCGCAGCTACGACCGCTTGGGGCTGGTCTCGCCCGGCCGTAGCGCCGGTGGCGGGCGCCGCTACTCAGCCCGCGACATCGCCCTGCTGCAGGAGGTGCAGCGGCTGTCCCAGGACGATGGCGTCAACCTGGCCGGCATTAAGCGGATCATCAATCTGGAGAATCAGGTGCAGGCGCTGCGGTCCCGGCTGAGCGAGCTGGCCGCTGAGCTGGAGCAGGCCCGCACCGAGCTGGCCGCGGCGCAAGCCCTCGCCGAGCACACCGCCGCAGCCGTGCACGCCTCCTACCGCCGTGATCTGGTCCCCGTGCGCCACGGCACCGAAACGGCCCTGGTCATCTGGCGCCCCAGCGGCGCTCGTTAACCCCAGCGGCGCTCGCTAGTCGAGGGTGAACGGGTCGTAGGTGATCCGGTCCAGCGGGGTGCCGGCGACCAGCATCCGGGACACGGTGGCTCTGATCATCGCCGGGGAGCCGCAGACCAACACGTCTCGGTTCGGCCATGCGCCGTAGCGGGTGACCACATCGGCGAGTGTCCCGTGCTCTATTCCCGCCATCCGCGGGGGCGACTCGACCACTGGGATCACCGTCAGCCACGGATTCGTGTTGGTCATCGCGGTGAGCGTGTCGAGGTCGTGGAGGTCGGCGCGGGTCCGGCCGCCGACGAACATCGTCACGTCCGGGTTGTCGCCCCAGCCGGCGAGTTCCTCAAGGATGGCGCGCATGGGGGCCGCTCCGGTGCCGCCGGCGACCATCACGACATCCCGGCCGGAGTGCCGGTCCACCGTCATGACGCCCATCGGCGGGCCGATCCGCCAGGTGTCGCCGACCTGGGTGTGACCGACGATCGACTGGCTGACCGCGCCCCCCGGTATCGCGCGAATGTGGAACTCGATCGACCCGTCCGGGCGCGGGGCGTTCGCCGGAGACAGGTAACGCCACAACCGCGGCCGCTGCGGTACCTCCACGCTGACGTACTGCCCGGCCCGATAGGGCACCGGCTGGTGAGGGGCGACGCGTACCACGGCCAGGTCCCAACTCAGCCGCTGATGATCGGTGACCCGCGCAGGCCACCACGCGGGACCGCCGTCGGCCTCGGCCGCTTCCCGCATCGTCTTGGCGATCAGGCAGTAGGCATCCCGCCAGGCCTGCTCCACCTGCGGCGTCCAGACCGGGCCCGCGTACTGCTTCAGGGCGCTCACCAGCGCGGTCCCCATCGCGTCATAGTGCTGGGGCAGCACCCCGAACTTGCGGTGGTCCCGGCCCAACTGGCGCAGGAAGGGCACCAGCTTCTCCGGTCGGTCGAGGTTCTGCACGATGTAGACCAGAGCGCGCACAAACCGGCTGCGCTGCACTTGCATGTTCGCCGCGAACAGCTCACGGGTGGTCGGAGCGATCACGAAAAGCATCGCATAGAAGAATCGGATAACGTCCTCGGCGCGCGGCTGCACCTGCGCGTAGCTCTCCCGGATCAGCCGAACCATGATCGCGGCTGCACCCGTGGGCTGCGGCTCGCGGTTGGGTGGGGGCGCTGGGCTCCGCACGGCATCGGCTGTCATGGTCCGGGAGCGTCTTCTCCAGGTGGACGGCAAGCAGGTGGGCCCGTCGCAGGTGCGGTGAAATCGTATGGCACTGCTGTGCGGACCGCTACAGTGCGCCTACAGTGCGCCGCTGGTACTCAGTGCCGCTGGAGTGCCGCTGAGATCGCAGAGCTGAGCTTGAGCGGAACACACTCAATTTTTCTGACGTTGGAGACTGTAGACGTCTCGAGGCTGACCGAGACGACGACGTTGAGCCAACGCTGCGGAGGGAACGCTGCGACCATGGATTCCTTCAACCCCACGACCAAGACTCAGGCCGCGATCTCCTCGGCGGTGCAGGCCGCGTCGATGGCTGGCAACCCCGATGTGACGGCGGCGCACTTGCTCGGGGCGCTGCTGGCGCAGGCTGAGGGCATCGCGGCGCCGCTACTGGCGGCGGTGGGCGCGGACGCTACCGCGGTACGCAACGGGTTGAACGCCATCATCCAGCGGCTGCCCTCGGCCACCGGGTCCACGGTGGCCGCGCCGCAGCTCGACCGCCACGCGCTCAGCGCACTCGCTCACGCCCAGGACCTGGCGACCGAGATGGGCGACTCGTATGTGTCCACCGAGCATCTGCTCGTCGGTCTGGCGGCTGAGGGCGGCGCGGTCGCGCAGCTGCTGCGTCGCCACGGCGCCACTCCAGAGGCGTTACGGGAGGCCTTTCAGGCGGTCCGCGGCTCGGCCCGGGTGTCTAGTCCGGACCCGGAGGGCACCTATCAGGCGCTGGCCAAATACGGCTTGGACCTCACCGAACGGGCCCGGTCTGGCGAGCTGGACCCGGTGATCGGCCGCGATGCGGAGATCCGCCGGGTGGTGCAGGTGCTGTCCCGGCGCACCAAGAACAACCCGGTGCTGATCGGCGAGCCGGGCGTGGGCAAGACGGCCATCGTCGAGGGCCTCGCGCAGCGCATCGTCGCTGGTGACGTGCCGGAGTCGCTGCGCGATAAGCGGGTGGTGGCTCTGGATCTGGGCTCGATGGTGGCCGGTGCAAAGTATCGCGGTGAGTTCGAGGAGCGGCTTAAAGCCGTCCTCAAGGAGATCACTGACTCGGCGGGACAGGTCATCACGTTCATCGACGAGCTGCACACCATCGTCGGCGCCGGTGCCACCGGCGAGTCCGCGATGGACGCCGGAAATATGATCAAACCGATGCTGGCCCGCGGTGAGCTGCGCATGGTCGGCGCGACCACGCTGGATGAGTACCGCAAGCACATCGAGAAAGACGCCGCGCTGGAGCGGCGGTTCCAGCAGGTCCTCGTCGGCGAACCCTCCGTGGAAGACACCATCGGCATCCTGCGGGGTCTCAAGGAGCGCTACGAGGTGCACCACGGCGTGCGAATCACCGACGCCGCGCTGGTCGCTGCGGCGACCCTGTCCGACCGCTACATCACCGCCCGGTTCCTGCCGGACAAGGCGATCGACCTGGTCGACGAGGCGGCCTCACGGCTACGCATGGAGATCGACTCCCGGCCGGTGGAGATCGACGAAGTGGAGCGCGCGGTGCGCCGGCTGGAAATCGAGGAGATGGCGCTGGCCAAGGAGTCCGACCCGGCCTCGCTAGCGCGTCTTGCGGCGTTGCGAGCCGAGCTGGCCGACCGCCGGGAGCACCTCGCCGAGCTGACCAGTCGCTGGCAGAACGAGAAGGCCGCCATTGAGACCGCCCGAGAGCTTAAGGAGCAGCTGGAACAGTTGCGCGGCGAGTCCGAGCGCGCCGAGCGCGACGGTGACCTCGGCCGGGCCGCCGAGCTGCGCTACGGCAAGATCCCCGCGCTGGAGCGCCAGCTCGCCGAGGCCACCGCGGCCTCCCGCGACCCGCAGGTGATGCTCAAGGAGGAAGTCGGCCCCGATGATGTCGCGGACGTGGTCTCCTCCTGGACCGGGATCCCGGCGGGACGTCTGCTGGAGGGCGAGACGGCCAAGCTCCTGCGGATGGAAGACGCGCTGAGCCGCCGGGTGGTCGGCCAACCCGAGGCGGTACGCGCCGTCTCCGACGCGGTCCGCCGAGCCCGCGCCGGGGTCGCCGACCCGGACCGCCCGACCGGGTCGTTCCTGTTCCTCGGGCCCACCGGCGTCGGGAAGACCGAGCTGGCCAAGGCGCTGGCGGAGTTCCTGTTCGACGACGAGCGCGCCATGGTGCGCATCGACATGAGCGAGTACTCCGAGAAGCACTCGGTGGCCCGGCTGGTTGGCGCCCCACCCGGATACATCGGCTACGACCAGGGCGGGCAGCTCACCGAGGCCATCCGCCGCAGGCCCTACAGCGTGATCCTGCTTGATGAGGTGGAAAAGGCGCACGCCGACGTCTTCGACGTGCTGCTGCAGGTGCTCGACGACGGGCGGTTGACCGACGGGCAGGGCCGCACGGTGGACTTCCGCAACACCATCCTGGTGCTCACCTCCAACCTGGGCTCGGCGGCACTAGCCGATCCCACGCTCGACGAGCAGCAGCGCACCGACGCCGTGCTCGGGATCGTGCGCCGGCACTTCAAGCCCGAGTTCCTCAACCGGCTGGATGCCCTGGTGGTGTTCCACTCGCTGTCCACCGAGGAGCTGACGTCCATCGTGGACATCCAGATCGGGCAGCTGGCGCGCCGGCTGGCTGCCCGGCGCCTGGAGTTGGAGGTCACCGACGCGGCGCGGGAGTGGCTGGCCCTGGGCGGGTTCGACCCGCTCTACGGGGCGCGCCCGCTGCGCCGGCTGGTGCAGACGGCGATCGGCGACCAACTCGCCCGGGCGTTGCTGGCCGGCGAGATCTCCGACGGCGACACCGTCCGCGTCGATCTCGACAGCAGCGCCGCCGGTGGCATCGGAGCCCTCACCGTCACCCGCGCCTGACTGTCTCACCCGAGCCTGACCGCTTGTGTTCCCATCCGTGTTCAGAAGGGTGGGGACTTGTCTGGGTCGGGTGCCGGGTGGGTGGTGAGTGGTTCGGGGTCGGTGAGCGGTGGTTGTTGGGAGTGGTACCGGTGCCCACTGGGAGTGACCCAGGTCGTGCAGCCGTCGGGGTGCTGAGTAACTGACCAGCCCGGGGTCTGCTTTACCTGGTGGTGGCGTCGGCACTTGGGGCCGAGGTTGGTGTCGCTGGTCGGGCCGGTGCCGGTCGCGGGATCGTACGCAACGCCGTGGTCAAGGTCACAGCGGTGTGCCGGCACCCGACAGCCGGGAAACTGACACGTCTGATCCCGGGTGATCACCAGCCCGGCGAGGTGAGCTGGCGGGCGATAGCGGATGGTGCCATAGTCCACGGGCCGACCCGAGACGGGATCAGTGAGGACACGCCGCCACGTACCCCCAGCGGCGAGATCCCGCGCCACCGCAGCCGGGACCGGCCCATAGCCAGCAAGCTCCCCGGGCACCTCATCAGCACCCAGCAGCGCGGTATAGGGAACCGTAACCCGGATATCCACACCGCCACCGCGGCGGCACTGCCCGCAGGTGCACCGGCAGCCCGCCGGATCGGGAACGGGTGCGGTCTGGGTGTGATCGCTGGTGCGCCCTGAGGTGCTGGGGCTTGGGGAGCCTGTGGTGTTCTGCCGGCCGCCCGGCTCCTGAGCGGTGCGCTCGCGAACGGTCCGGGTACCCGCACTCCACTGGCCAGTAGGGTTCAGCACTAAATCGACCAGGGCGTCGCCGCGGCGGGCCTCCACGGTGCGCTCATCCCCGGGGACTGCGCTGTGGCGGGCATACTCATCCAGCACCGCGAACACACCCACAGCATCCTCGGCAGGCAGGTAGGCCGACAGCGTGGCCATCCCATCGGGTTCGGGCCACATCCGCACCCCGCGCTCCCGCCGGGCCCGCTCAGCCCGTTTCCGCGCAGCCGCAGGATCAGCCGTGAGCACCGCTCGACGAGTCGCGGCGCGCAGCTGCCCCGGAGTCTGCTTCTGCGCGGTGGCTAGCACCTGGTGCTCGACCGCCGCCGTGTGCTCATCAGCGAGGTTCGTGGTCTCGGTGTCGATGATGCGGGCTTTGGCCAGGGTGATCCGGCCCTGCTCCAGCGCGGCCAGTGTGCCCGGCAACCGGGTACACAGCGACCAGGCATCACCCACCCGGGCAGCCGCGGTGCCCGCCGAGACCCGCAGCATTAAGCCAACTTCAGCCACCGCCGAGTCGTGCGCCTGCGACGTACTGGCACCCAAGGCCGCATTACGCACTTCCGCGCTGCGCATGAACGAGGCGATCTCCCGGAACTGCCGGGCCTGCGCCCAGGCCATCACCCGCTCCCACGCCCCGATCCGCTCCAAGGACTCAAACTCTCGATGCTCCGGGCCGGTATCGGCGGGATAGCTCAGCACGTCGGCCAGCAGACCGTCCGGCACGTACTCCGACCAGCGCACTGGTTCGGCGGTACCGGGCTGGTCCTCGACCAGACAGTCGATGACCTCCTCAGGCGGGGGACTCACCGGCGGGGGAGACAACTCGGTATCGAACATGTGTTCGATTATACTCGAACAGTACCGGAGTGGCAACAGAGCGTCCCACCGTGTTGACTCACCGTGGCACGGATACCCCACCCACCTGGGTTTTAGTACCGTTCGCCCCGGCCCGGACCACACCGCCCCAGCAGCTTGCTATCCAGGGCAGTGCCCGCCAGCGACTCCGGCGAAGCGTCACATACGTGGCGGCACACAGTATCGATACTGTGTGCCGCCACGACGTACGCTGGATCAGGATCCGTCAGTGGGTATAGCTCTGGATATCGGCGACAATCTCGTCGGTGATCTTGTGCCAGCCCGGGCCGAACGACTTGGTCTCGTGGAGGGGGCCTCGCTGATAGTCGACCTTGAACTTATAACCGTCCGGCACCAAATAGCCGTCGACGTCTCCCCAGCCGTGGGTGCTCTTCTTCGGTTTCAGCTCTTTGATGTCCGTGGGGCCGCAAGGCCCGTTCTTGGCTAGACACCAGTTCATGGTGACTTTAACGACGAGATTAGTTCCATTGTACACGGTCCCGCAGACACTACCAAACGAACATTCGCCTTTGGGTTTCGCCATGTCAGCTGCGGCGGTGTACCTCGCCGCCGGGGCCTGGGCTGAGTTCGCGAAGGCTACGGGGGACACCGCAAGCGCGCCCGTCGTGACCGGCGTGCCCGGGGTGGTCAGGACACCCGCGAGCGCGGCCGCCAGGGTCAGACCCGAGAAAAGTCGTTTCACTGTGCTTCTCCTTCAGTGGTGAGGGGCGCTGGATCGCGCCTGCAGCCACCATCAACGAGGTTCGCCACGGTCAGCGACTTCCCGTATACCGGACGTCATACCGGACGCCGCTCACCAGGGCTTCTGCCGTACGGTGATCCCTCGCGACTCAGCAGATCAGCAGAGAAGAGGAACCGATGGGCACCGTGGGCCGGCGCGGGGTGGAACCGGATCCGGGTGCCGCGTCGGACCAGGCGCAGTTCCGGCGCTGCCTGCAGGAACTGATGCGGTGGGCTGGGTACAGCTCGCTGCAGCAACTGGAGGCGGGCGCCACCCGCCGAGGGGTCAGCATGCCGGTGTCCACCGCCAACCGGGCACTGAACACCGACCGGCTACCCACCGCGGAGTTCGTGCGCCGTTTCGTTGTTGCCTGCGCGGGAGACGTCGCCCGGTGGACCAGAGCGCGGGAGGATCTGGTCGACCGAGAATATGCCCGCTGCCCGCCTGAGCCTGAGCCTGAGCCGGCGCATTCAGAACCGTCATCATCGCAGCGGGCCAGCCGCGACGGTGAGGTGGTCGATATCTGCCCCTATCCGGGACTGGCTGCTTTCGGGCCTGATCAGGCTCAGTGGTTTTTCGGGCGAGAACGCGTGACCGCCGAAGTAGTGAGCCGGTTAACCGAGCGACTGGAGGGGACCGGGCCGCTGGTCATTGTCGCTCCCTCCGGCGCGGGGAAGTCCTCACTATTGCGCGCGGGTCTCCTGTCGGCCCTGGGCGCGGGATGAATTCCGGGGTCGCGGAGTTGGCCGTATTTGTTGTTCACTCCGACCGCAGACCCACTCCGTGAGCTAGCCGCTCAGATCGCGACCCTGACGGGCACCCAGACCGACGCAGTCTGTGCTGAATGGGGAGCCGATCCCGGCCGGTTGGCCGAGATCCTTCAGGGTGTGGTGGCGGTCACCTCCGGTGGGCAGCCGCCGGAGGCGGCCCGCGTGGTGCTGGTGGTCGATCAGTTCGAGAAGACTTTCACGCTGTGCGCTGACGAGCGGCGCCGACAGGTGTTCATCCGTGCCCTCTGCGCCACGGCGAGCAGCGTCGATGGCAGAGTGCCGGTGGCGTTGGCCGTGCTGGGGATGCGTGCGGATTTCTACGGCCACTGCGCGGCCCACCCGGAGCTGGTCGATGCCTGCGCCATGGCCAGGTGCTGTTGGGCGCCATGGACCCGACCGAGCTGCGGGACGCGATCGAAAAACCAGCGCACGCCGTGGGCATGGACATGCAGCCCGGGCTTGTCGAGCTCATGCTGGGTGACCTCGGCGTCGACGCGTCAGGCGTGGCGGGGGCAGCCAGCTACGAGCCCGGTGCCCTGCCGCGGCTGTCGCACGCGCTGCGGGCTACCTGGCAGTGGCAGCAACGCGACGGTCGCACGCTCACTGTAGGCGGTTACCGGCTCACCGGCGGTATCCGCGGTGCGATCGCGGACACCGCCGAACGAGCCTACCGGCAGTTGGACCCGGCCAGCCAGCGCATCGCTCGTCAGCTGCTGATGCGCATGATTCAGATCGGTGAGGGTGCCCACGACACCCGCCGGCAGCTCGATCGAGCCCGGCTCACTGGTGAGGCGGCAGACCCTGTTGCGATGGAGACCGTCCTGGATGTGTTGACGAGGGCCCGCCTGGTCACCCTGCACGCCACGACCGCGGAAATTGCCCATGAGGCGCTGCTGCGGGCATGGCCGCGGCTGCGCGAGTGGATCGAGACCGACCGGGCCGGGTTGCTCACCCACCAGCGGCTCGTGGAAGCCGCCGAGACATGGGACCGCGAAGGCCGCCACCCTGCCGGCCTCTATCGGGGCCCCCGGCTAGCGGCCGCCCGCGACTGGGTGGACACCGCAGATCCGGATCTGACCCCGCCGGCCGATGCGTTTCTGTCCGCGTCCATTCAGCGGGAGCGCGACGAGCAACGCACTACCCGCCGCCGCACCCGCAGGTTGCGTCAACTCGTCGCCGGATTGGGCGTCCTGCTGCTGCTCGCTACCACCGCGACCATCCTTGCCGTGCGAGCGCGCGACGATGCCATCCGCGGGCGCGACGAGGGCATCTCCCGAAAGGTAGCGGATCAGGCGATTGCGTTGCGCACCATCAACCCTGCCCTGGCCGCCCAACTCAGCCTGGCCGCTTTCCGCCTCTCCCGCACTGCCGAGGCCCGCGGTGCCCTGATGAGCAGCTTGGTGACGCCCGATCCCATCCATCTCACCATTGGCGCTAATGATATTGATGCGGTTCGCTCTGTAGCGTTCAGCCCACAAGGCGGTGTTCTGGCCTCTGGCGGTCACGACAATGCCGCTCATCTGTGGAACGCCACCGACTCACCCAACCCTCATGAATTGGCGATTCTTGCTGGTCACCGTAGCACCATCTTCTCGGTGGCGTTCAGCCCTGACGGCATGATCCTGGCCACCGCCAGCGCCGACCGGACTGCCAAGCTGTGGGATGTCAGCAACCCCCGCCAACCCCGCGAATTAGCCACCCTCACCGGCCACACAAATGATATCTACGGTGTGGCCTTCAGTCGGGATGGGCAGACTCTGGCCACCGCCAGCGCCGATCGGACTGCCAAATTGTGGGATGTCAGCAACCCCCGTCACCCCCGGGAGTTGGCTACCCTCGCCCGGCATGCTGGTTTCGTTTTTTCGGTGGCGTTCAGTCCAGAGGGGCGGATGCTGGCCACTGCTAGTTCCGACATGACTGTCTGGCTGTGGGATGTCACCGACCTCCACCACCCTCGCGAATTGGCTCCTCTAGCTGGCCATACGGCCCCTGTCTACGGATTGGCATTTAGTCCTGACGGTCACACCCTAGCCACTACCAGCGTCGACACGACCGCGCGACTGTGGGACGTCACCGACCCCGCTCATCCCTCCGTCCTGGCGGCGCCTCTCGTCGGCCACACCGACAACGTCTACTCAGTGGCATTCAGCCCCAACGGCAAGGTCCTGGCCACTGCCAGCCATGACAAAACCGTGCGTCTGTGGGAGACCGATGTCGACCGTATTGCCACGCGTATCTGCGCCATCGCCCATCCCACCATCACCCGCACCGAGTGGCACTACTACTTTCCTGACCTGACCTATCGGCCACCTTGCCCATAATTGGTGCGTCGGTCGTGTTTGCACGACCGAAAGTCAGTCTCGGCCGGTGATGATGGGGGTCGCGGGGTAGAACCTATTGCATGCCTCTAATCCGTCCCGAGTTCCCAGAGACATAGCATTGCCGCGTTCTTCCAGAGTGCCATGATCACGATCAGCCCGCTCAGCGTCTGCAATGTCCCTAATCAGATTGTCGATACTGCGGATGTCTTCTCGCTCAAGCCACCTCCGCTGGCCGGCATACTGGATCCATGCACCAGCCACACAGTCAGCCTGGTTCTCGTAACGTACGTTTTCAGCATGATTATTTGACACTGACCTTGGTACACCCACTCGAGACTGGATATTGTGCCCCCACTCGTGAGCCAAGGCAACGGCCGGCGCTATATCGCCGTCATCATTGTACAGACGCCACATAAACGCTTGACCGAGGTAGACACTATGGTCAGCCGGACAATAGGCGTATGTATTAGCGTCAAGGTAGCCGCAGGCCGACCGCGCTTGCCGGCCGTCGGCGATGAAGTAATAGCGGGACGGCTCTGGCATAGCTTTGTACTTGACCCTGAAGAACTGCACAATCATGGGAATCACTCTGTCGATGTAGTTCTGCATGCTCGCCTCGGTATAGCAATGCGCCAGCGACGGTGGCCGGCAGCCCGGCGATGAGGCTTGCGGCTTCGCATGAGCTACCGTCGACACAGGAGACGCGGTTGCGGACGTGACCGGGAGCACGAAGACTGACCCTGACACGGCGACGACTGCAGCAACCTTCGCGGCGATCTTCTTCCCTGTCCTGTTCAGGCGACCTCCTCGCGTTGGTGACACACCCGAAGCACAGCTAGCCACTCCCACAATTGTTCCTCTCTTATTATTCAGGCTCGAATACGTGTGATCACAGGACCCGGGTTCGCCTTAACCACACCGAGTACTCGATCAGATTTTTACTTGTTCGAGAAAGGCATCCCGCACGCCAGACACACCCACCGGTGCTTCTTGGTCGAACGTTGTGGTGCCGCTTTGCGGGCAGGCCTGCGGGGTGTAAGTGTCTGACTTGTTGTCCCAGAGGATCCGCCACCGCACACAGGAGCCATCCGCTGCCTTATCCACGGTGTAGCCGGAGTACCGACCGCGGCCGTCGCCCGCGCACACGCGGACTTCGCCAGCTCCCCAGGAGGTGACGCTGGACTTGGCCAGGCAGCTCGACCAGGTCGACGCAGCCCGGGCAGGCCCGGCCCATGCCAGGGTCAACGAGCCAATCAGCAGCGCGAGCAGGAAAACAGTCGTCACGCGACGCATGGGTTCAGTGCCACCCTAGTCCAGCAGACAGTGATCTGGGAGGCACCCAGAGTGAGGTACCTTGGCCCGGTTGTGAAGGGCACGCGGACACAACCGGCCGGCGGCCAGTTATTTCCGCAGCTCAGCGAGCTGTAGCGGCCGACCGTCCGGGTGTCCGGCGTGATGTCCGGGACCCATGACCAGAGGAACACCCATGCCCGCAGGTCCAGAGCTCGCTGCGCCGAATCCCTTTGCTGCCGAACTCCGCCGAGCCATCGCCGCGGCCGCCGCTCCGGACAAGACCCTGTCACTCCGCGAGCTGTCGGACATCTCCGGAGTAGGCCGGAGTGCGATCGGTGACTGGTTGAATGGTAAGAGCCTGCCGCGATCCTGGGACAACGGTGCGGTGCTGGTGGTCGACGCGATCATCAGGCTCGCCGACCGGTATGGCAAACGTTTCGCCGACGAGGAGGCAGTGCGCCAGCGCTGCAAGGATGCTTATGGCACAGCCAGGAGCGCACAGCAGGCGAACAACACGTCAGGCACCAGTGCGCGAGTCCCGGGCATCGACGCGACCACGCCCCCAGCAGAAGCTGCCGCTGATGACGGGCCGGAGCCTGCGCAGTCGGATTCCCAGACTCCCTCAGCCCGGTGGTGGCGCGCCAAGCGCACCGTCTTGGCTGTTGCGATGTGCGCCGTGCTGACCGTCGCGGTGGCGCTGATTCTGCTGTTGCATCCCACGCGGGGCTGCCTCGACAAGTCCAGTATCACCTCGTGGGAAGTCAGCGAAGTGCACGTGTGCGCCAGCAATGGCCGGGGTCGGTACTCCGGCTCCATCCACACCACGGATAAGGCAGCAGATAGCTCCTGCGTGCGGTGGCGGATCGTCTGGGACAACAAGCCGGACACCTACACCCCGCAAGCCTGTCCGCAAAAACACGAGAATACGAAGTTCGACTCCGACCCACCAGCGGGTGTGTCGGGCGTGCGGGATGCTTTCCTCGAGCGGGTCCCACCGGGATACGGCGGAAACCTGCCACCAGGTGCATAGGGGCGGTCAGCGGTGCAGGAGAGATTGAGACCACCACGACACGGCCCGGCCAGGGCCACCCCGTGCCCCATGGCGTCCTCGGCACGCGCGAGCGCCTACCAACGTCGACCATTGAGACTCGGCGGGTCTCAATTCATTCTCGAATCATCCGCGAAGAGGTCGGAGAGCAGGACACATGGCCTACCACGTTCCCCCAGTCCCGCCGGGCGTTGCTGACGATCCGCAGGCGCAGGCCGCCTACCTCCTGGAAGACGGGTTCAGCGCCGCGCCGGAGGGTGCCCTCGTGGACAAGCTGCGGCGGAGCGAGCCGCTGAGGGTGAAGTTTGGTGTCGACCCCACTGCCCCGGTGGTCACGTGGGGCTGGTCGGTGCCGTTGCGCAGGCTGCGCCGGTTCCAGGAACTGGGCCACACGGCCGTGTTGGTGATCGGCGACTTCACCGCGCAGGTGGGCGACCCCTCGGGCCGGTCGGCGACCAGGGTGCGGCTCTCGCGTGCACAGGTCGACGACTATGTCCAGTCGTGTATGGCGAGCCTGTTGGAGATCTTGTCGCCGGAGCACCTCGAAGTCCGGCGGAACTCCGAATGGCTCGATTCGCTGGGCATGGCTGGCGCGTTGGAGCTGACGACGCAGGCAACGGTCGCGCAACTGCTGGAGCGAGACGATTTTAGTAAACGATTCAGTGCGCACGAGCCCATTTCGTTGATCGAGTTTATGTACCCTCTGTTGCAGGGGCAGGATTCCGTGGCGGTCCAGGCTGATGTGGAGCTGGGTGGCACGGACCAGTACTTCAACTGCATGCTGGCCCGGACGCTGCAACAGCGCGCCGGTCAGCAGCCCCAGGCGCTGGTCTGCGCCCCGCTGCTGGTCGGCACCGACGGCACGAAGAAGATGAGCCAGAGCATCGGCAACTACATCGGCGTCGCGGAGGACCCGAAAAACATTTTTGGTAAAGTGATGTCCCTGCCGGATGAGGCTATGCCGGAGTATGTGCGTCTCGCCTTGGACTTGCGACCCAGCGATAAGGACGCCATGCTCGCTGAGTCCAGCGGTGTTGTCCTGAAACGGCGGCTGGCCCGGGAAATGATCGCTATGTTCCATGGCGCTGAGGCCGCAGCGGACGCCGAGGCGGAGTTCAATCGGGTTTTTGTGCACCGGGAGGCACCCGCCGACATGGAGTACCACGTGACCATGGACAACTATGTTCCGCGCATTCTGGTCGATCTGGGTTTCGCGTCGTCGTTGAGTGATGCGCGGCGGGGAATTACAGGCGGCGGGGTCCGCGTCGACGGTGCGGCGCTCACCGAGGAGCATGCCACCCTTGGGGTGGGCACGTGGATCCTGCAGCGCGGATGGCGCCGCTTCGCGCGGGTCACCGTGACCCGACCACGATGAGAGGGAGCCCAACCGGGTTAGGAGACACACCGGGTCAGGGGGCTAGGGTAGTCAGGAAGGCGCGCCACGCAGGGGTGGGCAGGGTCAGGGCGGGGCCGCCGGGGTCTTTGGAGTCGCGGACCAGCACGGCCTCAGGTGCGGGCGCGAGCTGCACGCAGCACCAGCTTCCGCCGCTGTAGCTGCTGGTGTGCCAGCCGACCTGCACGCAGGCACCGTGTCCGTAGCTGTAGCTGCTCGTGCGCCAGCCGACCTGCACGCAGTTGCCGCTTCCGTAGCTGTAGCTGCTGGTGTGCCAGACGACGCCGTCCGGCTCAAGCGCGGTCATCATGGTCTTTCTCGATCCGCAGCGAACCTGGTTGCCAGCGCGGCAATCAGCTGTCGTGATTGTCCCTCGCCCAGGGCGGTCTCCGCCAGCGCCCCGAGAATGCGCCGATAAGCCTGGATTTCCTCGGGTTTCTCCAAGAACAGGCAGGAGGTCTCGCTTTCCAGGTAGACCACCGGCGGGAACTCGGCGAACTCCATCAGCCGGAACGCCCCGGTCATCGCCGCGTGCGCGCCGAGCGCAAGGGGCAGCACCCGCAGGGTCAGGTAGGAGCGCGCCGACATCCGGTGCAGGTGGCGCAGCTGCTCGGCCATCACCGCGGGCCCGCCCACCGGGGTGCGCAGCACGGACTCGTGCAGGTAGAAGGCGAAGGCGGCGGGGCGGTTCCGGCTGAACAGGTTGTGCCGGGCCAGCCGGGCGGCCACCCGCTCCGCCACCTCTTCGGGCGGCACGTTGACGCTGCGGCTGATCACCGCGCGGGCGTACTCGGCGGTCTGCAGCAGGCCGGGCACGCCGACCGTCTCGAAGTCGCTGATCGTCACCGCCTTGTTCTCGTGGTCGATCAGCGTGCGAAGCTGCTCGGGCAGCCGGGAGCCGTGCTGCTGCAGCCACCCCGGAGTGTCCTGCTCCCGGCACAGCGCCAGCAGCCGCTCCCGCTCCGCGCTGGGGACCCGGCACAGGCCGAGGAACGCCGCGATGTCCACCTCGCTGGTGCCGCGTTTGCCGGAGAGCACCATCGAGATCATGCTCGGGGACACATCGAGCAGCCGGGCGGCGTCCTTGCCGGTCAGCCCAGCCTCTTCCATGGCCTGACGCAGGCCATCCCCCAGCTCCCGGCCGCGGATCGTCGGATCCCGATGTGTCATGCTGGCACCCCCAGGCCGGAGATCATAGCCAAAGCCCGATAAAGATCGCCATATTCACCGATGGTAAATCCATTTGCATAACCGTCGGTGAATGGGTTACCTGATCGGCAGCGGGGCAACGGGCCTCGCCCGATCCCGGGGAGGTATCCGGTGGACACACCCTCACCAGCACTCATGGACGCATTCGGCCTACTGCGGGAAGACCTCTACGTCCATCTGGAAGAGGCATCCTACTTAGCGGACGACGATGAATGGTCGCCCGAGGACATGGACCGGGCCCGCCAGCTGATTCGCGACTTAGTGTTTGTCGTGCGTGGATTGCTTGTCGAACACCGAACCCAGGAGGGTGGTCATGACTGCACGATCTGCTCGGCACCGTGGCCCTGCCCGGTCGTCAACACCATTCACACCGTCGTGAAAGACCCGCAACGCCAGTTCTATGCGCTCGTCGAGCGGGTCCACGAGAACGGCTGAGGTCGGTATCAGAAAGCGCTGCGCGCCCAGGCCGACATCGAGCAGCGCCGCCTGCACGAGGTGGCCCGGGCGGCGGTTCGCGACTACGGGTTCCTTCAGTCGGCGCTAGCCTGGCCCGCCGCACGGTCGTTTCACGATCGCATGGATTGGTGGGGGGCTCGGAACCGCTCATGATTCCAGTGACCAGGTCATCAGGGTGCACAAGCATCCATCAGACCGTGCTGGGGTGGCTCTGAAGGTGCACATGCATCCATGAGACCGCGCGAGGGCTGGCCGGAGACGGTGCGCTGGCGTCCCTGGGGCGAGTCAGCCTGCCAGTGAGGCGTCGCGTCGGACCGCCGAGCAGGGTAGCTGAGCGGGACTTTTAGGTGACCGACCCGATAGTGGCCACTCTCCCGCGGGGACCCCCGGACTCGCTCGTCGGCAATCATGCTCTTGTCGATGGCAATAAGCGGCTGGCGTGGGCAGCCGCAGCGGTGTTTCTGTGGATCAACGGCCACAACCTCGACGCGCCCGAGGATGGCGCGTTCGATCTCATGATCGCTGTGGCCGATGGGTCATGCGCAGACGTGGAGAAGATCGCCGAGCGGTTGGCTGGATGGAGCCGGCCCCGCTAGCCACGGCGTGTGCGCACCGAGATGAGGGGGGTGCGGCACTACGCTCGGCCCGATGACAATATTTGGTGCGGCGTCACCGTGGATGTGGTTTGTGATCGCGGGGCTGGCCGCGGCCGCGGGGAGCGCGCTGTTGGCCGTCGACCGCCGCCAGCACAGCGCGCACCAGCGGGAACGGCGGCGCTGGGCGATGCTGCGTGGGTGGCGGTTCGTGCTGTCCGACCCGGTGCTGGCCCAGCGCTGGCGACACGGGGTGCTCGCCCCAGGCCCGGCTGGCGCGGGTGGCGCGGGGCTGGCCACGGCCATCGTGACCGGCAGCCTGTTCACCGCGGTGGGCCGCCGCGCGGTGCAGGTCTTCGATCTTGAGCAGGGCGGGCAGCTCACCTGCGTGGTAGTCGCGGTGCAGCGCCGAGCCCTGGACGCTGATGTGGTCGCCGATGCTGAGCTGGTCGCCGAGCTGTGGTGGCCAGGGCGGCCGCTGCCACAGGATGCCGATTTGGCCATGCTAGGCCCGGTGGGCGAGCGGATCGCCCTGGTCAACGACCCGGAGCTGGCCGCAGCGCTGAGCGCGCCCGAATTCGTCTTCGCCGTCGGCGCCCTAGGCGAGGACATCCCGGTTGCCTGGGTGGAGCAGGACTGGGTGCTGGCCGCCGCACCGGGCACGGCCACGCCCGCCCGGCTGGAGCGCCTGCTGCGCGCCCTCGACGAGGTCGCTGACCTGCTCGAGAGCGCGGACAGCGACCACCGAGGGCGCTACTCACGCCGAGTTCGGCACTAGAGCTCCCCGCCAGCGCTCCGGCAGCGCTGATGTCGAACTCGGCGCGCTGAGCGCGGGCAGCCGGAGGATCCGCGCGGGGCTAGCCTGGGAGGCTATGCCGACTGCGTTAATTACCGGGGCCACGGCGGGGATCGGGGCCGCCTTCGCCCGGAGGCTCGCCGCCGAAGGTTACGATCTTGTGCTCGTCGCCCGGGACCGGGAACGGCTAGGGCAGCGCTGCGCCGAGCTGTCGACGCGGCACGGCGTCCGTGCCGAGATGCTCCCCGCCGACCTGGCCAGCGCCAGTGAGCGCCACCTGGTCGAGCAGCGACTGCGCACCGGAGATCCGGTGGAGCTGCTGGTGAACAACGCGGGTTTCGGGCTCTCCACCGGGTTCCTCGACACCGACATCTCGGATCTGCAGGCGCAGCTGGACGTCAACGTGACTAGCGTGCTGCGGCTGACTCATGCCGCGCTGCCGGGGATGGTGCGCGCCGGGCGAGGCGCGGTCGTCAACGTGTCCAGCGTGGCGGGCTTCCTGCCCGGTCGCGACAGCACCTACAGCGCGGGCAAGGCGTTTGTGACGATGTTCTCCGAAGGGCTGGCGCTGGCGCTGGCCGACACCGGGGTACGGGTGCTCGCGCTGTGCCCGGGTTTGGTCCGCACTGAGTTCCATGCCCGCGCCGGGGTGGACGTGACCAGCGCCCCCGCAATGTTCTGGCTGGATGCCGACGCCGTCGTCCGCGACTGCCTGGCCGACCTGCGGCGTGGACGCGCCGTCTCGGTGCCAGGCCTGCAGTACCGGGCCCTGGTGGGGGTGGCGGACGTGCTGCCTCGCAGCCTGCTCCGGCGCCTGGCCGGGCGCACCCGGCTCGCCCGGAAGGGTCACAGGTGAGCGGCGAGGCGATGCTGAGCAGCCCAGCCCGGGATCGGCTAGCCGCGCTGGTGCGTCAGCTGGCGGTGGTGCCCGGCCGGGTCACGCTGTCGTCCGGCGCGCAGGCCGACTCCTACGTGGACCTGCGCCGGGTCACGCTGCACCACGAGGCCGCGCCACTGATCGGGCGACTGGTCCGCGAGCTGACCAGCGACTGGACCTACCAGGCAGTGGGTGGCTTGACGTTAGGCGCCGACCCGGTCGCTACCGCCGTCCTGCACACCCCAGGCCCCCCGGTGGACGCCTTCGTGGTGCGCACCTCGACCAAGCAGCACGGGATGGGCCGGCGCATCGAGGGCCCGGACGTCGCGGGGCGGGCCGTGCTCGCCGTCGAGGACACCGCCACCACCGGCGCCTCGGTGCTCACCGCCGTGGCGGCGCTGCGCGCGGCGGGCGCCGACGTCGTCGGCGTAGCCACCGTGGTGGACCGGGACACCGGGGCCCGCGAGGCCATCGAAGCGGCCGGGGTGCCTTACCGCGCGGTGCTGAGCCTGCGGGAACTCTGAGTGGTTGCACCGCTGAAGGGCGACCTAGTCAAGATTACATTGCAGGTGCGGTATCAACTTCGGTTAACTTGATCTTGCAAGTCCAATGGCTGTGCCCCGTCTGGAACATGTATCCAGCCGCGGTGCCATCGGCCTGCGAGCTGCACACGTACACGAGGCTTGAAGGAGCCTTCGTCGATGCCATGATAGCGGTGCCGAATGACAGATTGGTAAATTTCCTCGGAGACCACGAGAACTAGAGGTGCCGTCGTCTGGCGGAGCGTTTTCTTTACCTTTGGGGCGTCAAGCAGCCGGAACGTGAGATCGAGGGACTCTCCAAAACAGCCTCCGCGATCATAGTGCACCTCTCCTGCGTGCACGACAGCTCGCAGCCGGAACTGATGGTCGGGGAAGCAGGTGTTGTGATCAGCGAGTAGCCGGCTTAGAGTGGGAATTACCGAGCTCAGCAGCAGCGCCTTAGGTGCGTGGTCCACAGGATGGACCAGTGCAGCGACCCCGTCCCCTCGATCGATCAGAGCATCGCGGTGACGTTTAATGATCCCACTCACCTGAAAAGCCTCGTCGACCAGCTCATGCGTCACGCGTCGGAATCGGGCCTTTGCCGGGTTGATCCTGTCGGTGGAACTTTCGATATCCACCGCTAAAATCGACCTGGGGCGGGGCAGGTCCTGGGTTGTCACGGTAGTCATGATGACTTCTCGGTTATGGTTGGCTCGGCCGCCGCGCGTCCAACGGACAACACCACAGCCCGTAGTAAGGAGGTCGCCGGTCGGTGACACCTCGGCACGGCCGTGCGGCCGTGCCGCTTTCGCTCTTCGGCGCTGGTGCGCCTGCGGTGTTGATCGGCTTGCCACCAAACTGTCAGCTCCACCGAGCTGTCAGCAGGATCGGCGCGACGACGTCGAAAACGGCCCCGAGCTGTCCACAGATCGTCTTTACCCGTAGTGACGGCAAGTCGGCATTTCCCGAGGTGGTGGACATGCAGGGTAGTTCCCAGTGGTGTCGCCTGGGAAGATGGGCGATCTACGAGCAAGCGTGCACAGGACACATGAGCAGGACAGGGGATCATCGGACACCTCCCGTCCTACTGACGTCGAGCGCGGAGCCCACGTGCCAAGTCAGAACAAGATCACAATTATCTGCTACCGTTGTCCTAGTATAGAGCAACTCGGTTCGTGGGCGGAGGTACATGGAGCAAGCAACGATGACAGGCCTGGTCGCCGGCCGGGTGCGGCGCTTGCGCATGGAGCTGAGGTGGTCAGCTCAACGGCTGGCTGACGAGTGCGCGCGAGAGGGGTGTGACTCGCTCACCCGAGGAACCATCGCCAAGATCGAATCAGGAGCGCGCAAGTCAGTGACTGCCGATGAGGTCGCGGTGCTAGCGCGGGTTCTCGGTGTGACGCCAACTGATTTGTTGACGCCCGAGCGCCAGGCGATCGTTGCGATCGACGTCGCCTGCTTTACCGCCCCAGACCGGACCGAGGCGCACCAGCTCGCCATGCACGAGGGCCTGTATCGCGTGTTGCAAGACGCTTTTGCCGACGCCGGAGTCGACTGGGACGCCTGTAAGAAGGAGGACCGCAGCGACGGGGCGTTGATTCTGGTTCCCGCAGAGGTGCCCAAGAGCCGGCTGGCCGATCAACTACCAAGCAGATTGGTCGCGGGGCTGCTCCGGCACAACGCGGTGCACGCCGCCGAGGCGGCCATCAACCTCCGTGTCGCGGTGCACGCCGGCGAGGTGCGCCACGACGAGCACGGCGCAGTGAGCCAGGCGGTCAACCTCACGTGTCGCCTCCTGCAAGCACCGGCAGTGAAATCGGCATTGCGGTCCTCGACGGGTGTCCTCGCGCTGATCGCCTCCGATCGTTTCTACCACGAAGTGATCACCCAGGACCCCGGGACTGACCCAGACTCCTACCGGCGAATCCCTGTGGAGGTCAAGGAAACCTCGACCGTGGGATGGCTCCGTCTGCTGCCCGACCACCCGGGAGCTGCGGACGTGGAGTCGCAGGTGCTCGACCTCCTGCCTGCGGCAGAGCTAAAGCGCGTGCAGGAATGGCTGGCCAAGATCAGCCTTCCGCAACTCCCGACGCTGGTGCACCGAGCCGCAGGCCCCGGCGTGCCCCCCTCGTGGAGTGCCGCGAACGCCTGGGAAGCATTCTGCTATCTTGCGGAGTTCAACGCCGGGGCCGATGGGTTTCCGCCAACGCTGACGTTTGTCGAACTCCTGGCGGGTCAGGTCGGTGGCGAGGTGAGTGCCAACCTGCGGAGATGGAATGATGATCAGGCGCATCACCTCGGGCTCCAATCGCAGCTGTGGGCACGGCGGGCGGCTGGTGCTGCGCGGCTTCCGGCCGACTCCCGGCTGCACCTGATGATCGTCTTAGATCCCGATGGGATCGACCCTCATCGCTACCAGCTGTCCTACTGGCGGCAGGACGACCCAGCGGAGTGGCCGCCGCCGCGCGGTGAGACTCGTATGGTCACGCTTGCCGAACTCGAACGGCGCGTCGACGAGCTGGTGGTGAGCGCGGAGCAGGCGTGGTCCGGGCATACTCACTCGGTGACCTTGGAGTTCGTGCTGCCGCGCGTGTTGCTGAACCAGCCGGTCCACCTCTGGCACAAGGAACACGATTCGGGAGATCCGCAGCCGCTCTGTCTGGCCTATCCGGTGGTGGTGCGCTCACTCGAACGGATGCGCTCGTCGCAGTGGCACCGAGTGTGGCGTCAGCGCTGGCGCCTGTTGATGGACGATCCCTCGGCGGCACGAGTGCACTTCGGGCAGCCGACGGACGCCCAGGAACGTCATCATCTTGATGCCCTCCTGGGCGATCCGCAGTGGGTGCTGATGGTGCTCACCGCGCCGCCGCCCCCCCAGCCGCAACCGGGCGCGGATGAGCTGACCGCAGCGTTACGCTCGGGGCTGCCCGCATTAGTGTGGCATCCTGAGGCGTCGTCGGAGGCCCTTCGAGAGGTCGTCACCCAGCTCATCGAGGGCGACGGTTTGCGTAATCTGCCCGAGCGGGTCCAGCACACGCGCCGAGTTGCTTTCCGAGCGCCAGCGACACCGGCTGAGGTGAATATTACCCGCGGTTTGGTGGTGTTGTGGGACGATCCGGGTCGTTTAGTGGTTCCCCATCAGTCTGCGGACCAGACACAGATGAGAGAAGACATCGCGGATGAGCGTGAGCGAGCTTCCTGACGGGGTGGCGGACCAGCGTGCACCTCGCGTCGATACGCCCGACTGGTGGGTTTACCGTGGCACCGGTCGGCCGTTGCCTGATGATCTATCGCTGTATGACATCCTCCCCGCCCCGCCGCCATGGCGGGACTTTCGCGGTGGCCCGTTGCCTGCGCACGACGTGCCTCCCGCAGACGATGGCGAGGCGGAACGCCGACTCGGTTCGGAGATTCACCTCTCCGAGCCTGACGCGAACCCGCATGAAGTAGACATGGTCAACGCCGCGCTGTACCTGCGCCGCCCGTTGCTGGTCACGGGACGCCCAGGCACCGGCAAGTCGAGTCTGGCCTTTCGGATTGCCCGGGAATTGCGCCTGGGTCGGGTGCTGGTGTGGCCGATTACCAGCCGTACAACGCTGAAATCCGGTCAGTATCATTACGACGCTATCGGGCGTGCGCTGGACGCCGGAACAAGACAGGCCGCAGCCAGGCGGGGCCGGGAGGTGAGCTCGGCAGCAGTGGTCGATCCGGTGGATCAAGAGCCACCGATAGGCGAGTTTGTGCGGCTCGGCCCGTTGGGGACGGCGTTCCTGCCCAGCAGGCTACCTCGCGTGCTGCTCATCGACGAGCTGGACAAGAGTGAGGCGGACTTGCCGAATGACCTATTGAGCATTTTCGAGGAAGGAGAATTCAGCATCCCGGAGCTGGAGCGGGTCCGCAACCGCTCTCCTGAGGTGTCCGTGTTCACCGACGATCCGGGGGGCACGGCCACCATTGTCGGTGGTCGAGTGCAATGTTACGCGTTCCCGATGGTCGTGATCACCAGTAACGGGGAACGGGAGTTCCCTCCCGCCTTCCTGCGCCGGTGCCTCCAGCTGGAGACCCAGCCGCTGAGTGCCGAGCAGCTCGCCGCGATGGTCGCTGCCCACCTGGTGAACTCCGATGATGAGCACCGGCGGCGGCTCATCCAAGAGTTCGTGGTGCGAAGCGCGCAGAGCGATGGCTTGCCCGCTGACAAGTTGTTGGACGCGGTGTATCTGGCGACCTCGGGTGCGTATCAAGAAAACGACACATCGTGGTCGCGACTGGTGGACGCGTTGTGGCGGCAGTTAACATCGTGGGCGGGGTGACGTGGAGAGACCGGCTGGTGTTGCCTGGTCGGATACCGGCCCGTCCGCACATCTGGAGCAGCCGGGGGGTGCAGGCGCTGCGCGGCTTGGTTTCGATGACCTGACGTGGTCTGAGGTGGCGGACGCCCTCTGGCTGACGTCGGTCACCCAAGACGCTGGGCGCAGACCTACCGCGCCAGAGCACCCAGCGCCGGAACGCAGGGCGCTGGACAGGGCGCCATCGCCTGCCAAGGCGCAGCCCGCTGACTCGGGTATTCCTCCAGAAACGGGCATACCGCCGGAAAGTGCACTCGAGGACCGCGCCGAGCCGGGTGGCCTCTCGATCGACCAGTCCCCCGCGATCGATCCCCGTGCCGGCGAGGCGCCCCACCTCACGCCACCTGACCTCGGCAGTGTCGCGCAGCCCGCCGTGCCCTGCCTGCGCGGCGCGGCGAACATCGTCCGCGCGCTTCGCCCGCTCAAACGAAGGGTGCCGTCCTGGGAGGAAGATGAGGCCATCCTCGACGAGGACGCGACCGCGGAACGGGCTGCCCAGGACGGGCTGTGGTTGCCGGTGACCAAGCCGAACACGGAGCGGTGGCTCGACCTGACCCTGGTGATAGACGCCAGCCCGTCGATGGCATTATGGCGGGCGACTGTTACTGAGGTCATCTCGGTGCTGAAACAGCTTGGCGCGTTTCGCTCGATCCAGCTCCGACTGCTTGACACCCACGGAGCGTCAGGAGGATCACCCGCTACGCCGGTGTTGCGCGGTGGCACGAGGGAAACGCCAGTCCGCAGTCCCGCCGAGCTGCTGGATCCCTCCAGTCGGCGGATTGTCCTGATGTTGACCGACGGCATCGGCCAGTCCTGGCGGCAGGATCTGGTCTCTCCTCTGCTCGCCCGATGGGGCGCGGTGATGCCGATGGCGGTGGTCCATCTGCTGCCGCAGCGGCTCTGGGACCGCAGTGGGCTGGCGCTGCGTCGCGCCCGGCTGACCGTGCCCGGCCCGCTGCGACCCAATCGGCGGTGGAAGCTGGAGTTGTCCGACGCCTGGTTGGAACCCGACCCGGCTGCGGCAGTGCCGGCTGGAGTCATCCCGGTGCCCGTTCTGGAGTTGCAGGCCCGCTGGCTGGGCTGGTGGGCTCGGTTGATCACCGGGAGTTTCCGGGAGCCGGCCGATGCCCTCGTGCTGTTGGCGGGCGAGCGCCCTGCGGAGCCGGCGTCATCCCCGCGCGGGGCAGCCGAGCTGGACGGTTTGGCCAGCGGCGAGCGCTCGGCCCATGAACTGGTCCGGCACTTTCTCCGCGTGGCCTCCCCCGCGGCCTTCCGGCTCGCCACGCTGCTAGCCGCCGTCCCGGTCAGCCTGCCGGTGGCCCGGCTGGTGCAGGCCACATTCGTTCCCGAGTCCGGACCTGATCACCTGGCCGAGGTGTTCACCAGCGGACTCCTGCGAGCGCCCAACACCGCCGCCGACGGGCGCTCCTGGGACACGATCACCTTCGACTTCCTCGATACGGTGCGGGAGGTGCTGCTCAGCGGGGCTAGGCGGGCGGAGACCGCGCACGTCGTACGCCTGTTCACCGAGCGTTTCGGTGGACAGATTAGTGTGCTTCGCCATTTCCGGGGCGCGTTGAACGATCCGGAGGCCACCCCGGTCCCCGAGCTCACCGCCGATACGGCTCACTTCGTTGCCATCGAGCGCGCAGTCATGCGTGCACTTAGTGGCCCGTACCTGTTCCGCGCCAATCGGCTTCAATCCACCGCGCATCTCGCTGGCGTTAGTGCGTGGGCAGAAAATGCTGAAACAATAGTCCCTGTGGCCGATCGTACGGATCTGGCGAGTGAACCGATTCGTCCGTTGACTCCTGTTCTCGACTCGCCAGCCGACGATGCCAAGTCCCCGGGCCGGATAGCCCCCGTCGACACTTCCACTACGATGCGTCCGACCCTGCTGACGGAGCCCACGCCGCTGGTCCCCCGCGAGCGGCAAGCGGATGACGTCCCGCCCGTCTGGGGCAATGTGCCGCCGCGCAATCCGAACTTCACCGGACGAGTTGAGCTGCTCGACCTGTTGGGCAAGCGTTTGACCACCGGTGGCACCACCGCCGTCCTGCCAGCGGCCTTACACGGTATGGGCGGTATCGGCAAGACTCAAATGGCCGTGGAATACATCTACCGGCACCTGCAGGACTACGACGTCATCTGGTGGATCCAAGCTACCCTGCCGGCCCAGATCCGAGCCGGGCTCACCGACTTGGCCCGGGCTCTGCGCTTGCCGGGGAGTTCCGAGGCACACACGGCCGTGCCTGCGGTGCGGGAAGCCTTGCGGGTGGGTCGGCCCTATCGCAGATGGCTCCTGGTCTTCGACTCCGCGGAAAGTCCGGAGATGGTGCGCCCGTTCTTCCCGACCAATGGGCCCGGCGAACTCCTGATTACGTCCCGGAACCCGGATTGGGCCGCGATCGCCCGCCCGCTCGAGGTCGCCGTATTCACCCGGGAGGAGAGCAAGGAACTGCTCCGGCGCCGCGGCCCGGAGATCGACGACGCGGACGCCGACCGATTGGCTGAGAAGCTGGGCGATCTGCCGCTGGCTATCGAACAAGCTGCGGCGTGGCGGGCTGAGACCGGGATGCCGGTGCGCGAGTACCTAAGATTGTTCGATGAGCAGGTCGCAGAGATCCTTGACACATCGGCTCCCGTCGACTATGACGCATCGGTTGCGGCGGCTTGGAGTGTGTCCTTCGACGAGCTGCGTATCAGGAACCCGGCCGCGCACCAACTCCTCCAAGTGTGCGCGTTCTTCGCCCCGGAACCGATCACCCGGAGCTTGTTCATCGGCGTCCGGGGGGTTTCGATCGCCCCGGAGCTGGATGCGGCACTACGAGACCCAATGCGGCTCAGCCGCGCTATTCGGGACATCAACCGGTATGGTTTAGCCAGGATCGATTATCGTTATGACACCCTGCTGCTGCATCGGCTTGTGCAGGTGGTGCTCAGAAACCGCATGACGCCGCAACGGCGGGCGGAGATGCGCCATGGCTCGCATCTCCTGCTCACTAACCTCGACCCGAACGATCCGGTCTCCCCCAAACAGTGGCCGCGGTACCAGGACGTGCTACCGCACGCCGAGGCGGCAAAGGCGGTTGAATGCGAGGACCCCTGGGTACGTAACCTCGTCGTGAACCTGATGACGTTTCTGTACTACCGAGGTGACCACGAAGAGGCCGCCAGGCTCGCCAGGCAGGCAGTCGACGTATGGTCGGAAAAACTCGGCGCGGACGATCCGCAGACGCTCCAAACGGCCCAGAGGTTGGGCTTCTACCTCCGAACACTCGGCCGGTATGCCGAGGCGGCAGAGCTCAACCAGCGCACCGTGGAGCTGTACCGTCAGGTGTCCGGTGAGAATAGTGAGGAGACGGTCAGCGCGGAACTCGCTGTTGCGACCGACTTGAAAGATCGGGGCGATTTCATCGCAGCACTGGACCTGAATTGGAAGATCTACCAGAAAGCCAAGGGATTGTTCGGCGATGACGACCCGATCACCCTGCGGGCCGCGCACAACCTGCTCATTAGTTTAGGCCTCGCCGGGCAATACCGCAGAGGACGGGAGTTGGGTGAGGACACTTATCGGCGCCGGGTGGACGTACTCGGCTACGATAGCCTGACTACAACGAGCACCCTCAATGATGTGATCCTCGCCCGTCGGGAGGCGGGCGATTACGCCTGGGCACATGCTGAGCAGGAAAAACTCGTCGAACGATCACGTGAGATTTTCGGTGTGGATCAGGTCGCCACCCTGCGGCGTTCCCACCACCTCTCCGTGGCTAGGCGCAAGGACGGCGACTACTCAGGCGCCCTGGAGTTGTCTGCTCAGATGTTGGAACGCTTCCGGCTTCGTTACGGGGATGATCACCCGAACGCGATGGCCTCCGCCTTGGCACAGTCCATCGACCTGAGGTATGCGGGCGATCTTAAGTCCGCTCGTAAGCTCGGGGAGCAGACCTTTGACCGGTATCGTCACAGTCTGGGTGAGCAGCATCCGCACGCCCTGGCCGCACTCGTCGATCTGGCGGTGACGCTGCGCCTGCTCGGCGATGCCGCCGGGGCACGGCCGCTCGACGAGCGGTCGCTTGAGCAGTTCCGGACGGCACTCAGTCCGGATCATCCGTACGCCATCGTCAGTGGGATCAACCTGGCCAGCGACCTCGCGGCGTTAGGTGAAACCGAGGCGGCGCTGGCGGTCGGCACTGAGGCGCTGGACCGAGCCAACCACATGCTGGGCACCGACCATCCCACGACGCTGGCCGCCCTCACAAACCTTGCCCATGACCTGCGCACCCTTGGTCGCACGCAGGAGGCGGAGGCCAAGCATGCGGACGTTCTGACCCGGTACTGCCGCGTGCTGGGCGACGCCCATCCGGTCACCATCGCCGCAGCCAGCGGACTACGGGGCGACTGTGACATCGACCCGCTGCCGATATAGTTCCGGCGATCACGTACACACTGCCCTAGTCATACGCGAATCGGCTGATCCAGGCGGCTAGCCCGCAGCTTTTCAGTCAATACAGACAACGGTGCGGTGAATTGATCGGACACACCAATATGATCAATCTTCCCAGAGCAAGATCGTGCCAACCCACCACGTTTGAGCAGTCCAGGATCGATCATAGGAAGCCACTGCTGAACGACTATCAGCAGTCCGACCACGTCAATGCCATGATGTCCTTCCCGCAGAAGTTCGGGAAGGACATCATGGCATTGACGGTCACCTCAGCGGCGTCTACCTCCTGCGCAAACTGTCCCCGAGGGAGACAGGTCACCGAATGTCGCCGCACTGGCCCCTGAGCCCTCTGCGGGAGGTGAGGCCGCTGCGCTGCCGCACCAGGCGCAGCCCCGGTTCGTGTGCTGGAGGGCCTGGTGCCACTCGTTGAGTTCTCGCCGCTCGATCGCCTGACGTCGGTACCGTCCCACCAGCGCCTGATCAGTCCACGAGGTGCCCACCAGCACACCCAGGAACAGCACCAGCAGCCCACCGAGGACGGCGGCCCAGCTGGCGGTCATCGTGATCGGCGGGCGGACCCGCCGCGGCAGCATGGCTGCCTGGCGCTGCCTGTTGGCTGCGGCCGTGGCGCCTGCTCCGCGCTCCCTATTGTGTTCCACATGCGTACACTCCACCCTTCTCCGCGTGAAACAAATTGTTATTGTTAGCGTGCTGGGTGGTGGTTATCGCAAACAGGGATTTGTACCGGTCGCGAACCGGTAATTTTACCTAGTGGCCTTTGACAAGCCTGTGACAAGACAGTCAGCGGGCGAGTCGGCGAAGCCTCTCGATGTCGAGCACGGTGATCTCGCGGCGCTGGGTCTGCAGGTAGCCGCGGCGCCGGAGAGTGTGCAGGGCTTTCCGCACGGCTTCCAGTGATGCGCCGACCCAGCTGGCCAGCTCGTCGTGGGTGAACGGCAGGGTGATCCTGATTCCAGCGTCGGTCGGCTCGCCGAAGCGATCGACCAGCTCGACCACCCGGCGGGCAACCCGGTGCAGGGTGTCGTAGACGCCGAACTCGCTTCGTGTGCGATCCGCCTCGCGCAGCCGAGCGACGATGAGACGCATCAGCAGCCACATGGTTCGGGGATGCGCCTGGAGGAAGGCAGTGAACTCCCGCTGCCCCACCGTCAAGATCTCGGCGGGTTCCATCGAGGTGACGGACGCCGAGTGCGGCCGATGGTCGATCGCGGAGAACTCGCCCAGCAAGGCCCCCGGCCCGCATACCGCCAACACCACCTCGGTGCCGTCCTCGGCGCAGGTGGAGATCTTGACCCGGCCCGAGAGCACGATTTTCACGACGTCGGAGCGGGTGCCCTCCAGGAACAGCGAGGTACCGGCAGAAACTCGACCTGAGCGACCGCGTCGGGCCAGGTCGGCCCGTTCGGGCTCGGTCAGTTCCGTACCGAACTCCGGCGCCGGGGCAGCGTCATCGTCCACCGGGTCCCTCCCATGAGGTTATCCACAGCGCGCACCTGGTGCGGCCTGGGCACCTCTACGATCACCATGTGTACCCGTACCTCGACCAACCCGCATCCGCCAGGGGGAAAGAGGGCCATAACAGTGGGAAACAGGGCGATAACGGAGTTTGCGACGCACCCGGTCCCACGGAGTGGAGCCCCTCGATCGGCGTGGGTCCATGGTCGGGGCCATGGCCTGAGGACCCCCGCTACGACCCTGAGCTGTTGCGCGAGGGCGACCGCCGCAACGTCGTCGACGCCTACCGGTACTGGCGCCGCGACGCGGTCCGCGCGCATCTGGACACCCGCCGTCACCCATTACACGTCGCGATCGAGAACTTCGGCCACGACCACAACATCGGTACCGTGGTCCGCACCGCGAACGCCTTCGCCGTGGCCGAGGTGCACATCGTGGGCCGCCGCCGGTGGAATCGCCGCGGCGCCATGGTCACCGACCGCTACCAGCACCTGCGACACCATGACGACATCGCCGGGCTGCTTGCCCACGCCGCCACGGTGGGCCTGACCGTGGTCGCCGTGGACAACGCCCCCGGTGCGCTGCGCTTGGAGACCGCCAGCCTGCCGCGGTGCTGCCTGCTGCTGTTCGGGCAGGAGGGGCCGGGGCTGACCCCGCACGCCCGCGCCGGGGCGGCGCTCACCGTCTCCATCGCGCAGTTCGGCTCCACCCGGTCGATCAACGCTGGGGTGGCCGCCGGCATCGCCATGCATGCCTGGATCCGTCAGCACGCCGATCTCGGGACGGCCTGGTGAGCGCGTGGGCCGCCCGGGCGGCCGCAGCCGAGCGGGCGGTGCACACCCGGCACCTTCGCTGGCTGTGGGCGCTGCCGGAGGTCCGATTGGGCCGCGTCGGCTGGCCGGGCCGCTCGACGCACTGGCACTACTGGTGGCAGGCGCACCTGCTGGACTGCACGCTGGACGCCTACCAGCGCGCCCCCACGCCGTGGCGGCGGGAGGCCAGCGCGGCCCTGGTGCGCGGCGTGCGGGTGCGCAACATCACCGGGTGGGTCAACGACTACTACGACGACATCGCCTGGCTCGGCCTGGCGCTGCAACGCGGCGCGCGGGTGGCCGGGGTGCGCACGCCCGGGGCGGAGCAGGCCATCATGCGCCGGTTGCGCTTCGGGCGGGGCCCGGGCGGGGGGATGCGCTGGCGCCAGGGCGACGATGTGGTCAACGTCCCGGCCACCGGCCCGGCCGCGATCTTCTACGCCCGCCGGGGAAACGTGGGCATCGCCACATCCCTGGTGAACTGGATGCTCGAGCACCTGATCGACCCGGGCACCGGCCTGGTCTTCGACGGGGCGCGGGTGAACCCCGACGGGGCGGTGCACACCGTGCAGCGCGTCCTCTACAGCTACTGCCAGGGTGTGCTGCTGGGGGCCTGCGTCGAGCTGGGCCGGGCCACCGGCGCGCCGCGCTGGTGGCGCCAGGTCGAGGCGACGGTGCACGCGGTCGCGAAGCACCTCACTGACGGTGGCGTGCTGCGCGGGCACGGCGGCGGCGACGGTGGGTTGTTCACCGGCATCCTCGCCCGCTACCTCACCCTGGCCGCGCTGGCCCGGCCGGCTGACCCGACAGCGGCGCGCCTGGTGCTGGACTCTGCCGAGGCGGCCTGGCGCAACCGGGGCGTGGCCGAGGGCGGTCCGGTGTTCGGGCCGCAGTGGACCGCTCCCGCGCTAGCGCCCGGCTCGGGCCGGGCCGAGCGGGACCTGTCGGTGCAGCTGTCGGCCTGGATGCTGCTGGAGGCCGCCGCCGTGCTGTCGCACCACGGTGAACACCGAGGTGAACGCCACGGTGAACGCCGAGGTGAAGGCGGCTGAGCAGCGCTGGGGGGCACGTAGGGTCGAAACCATGCGCAGGCCACGGCTGGTCGCCTCCGACGTTGACGGCACCTTGCTGGACCCCACCGATCAGATCTCGCCGCGCACCCGAGCGGCGGTGCATCGAGTGCTGGCCGCTGGGGTGCCGTTCGTCCTGGCCACCGGCCGGCCGCCGCGGTGGATCCCGCCGGTCGTCGAGCAACTCGGGCACGCCGGACCAGCGGTGTGCGCCAACGGCGCGGTCCTCTACGACGCCGCGACCGACCAGGTGCACTACACGGTGACGCTGGATCCGGAGCAGCTGCGCGCCGCCGCGGCGGTGGTCGCCACCGTGCTGCCGGACGCGAAGCTCGCCGTCGAGCTGCCCACCGACAGTGCCGCGGTGAACGGGGCCGAGCAGTTCCTCGCCGAACCGGGCTACACGAATCCCTGGCCCCTGGCGGACACCACGAACGCGCCGCGCGACGTGCTGCTCGGCCAGCCAGCAATCAAGCTCCTGGTCCTCCAGCCGGAGGCGAGCAGCGACCTGATGGCCGCCGCGGTCCGCGAGCTCCTGGGCGCCCAGCGGGAACCCCACCCGCAGATCCATGCGGAGGACCAGCCACGGGGTGAGCTGGGTAGCTCGCTCACTGTCACATTCTCCGCTGGCTTCGGCTTGATCGAAGTCTCCGCGCCCGGCGTCACCAAAGGCACCGGACTGGCCCGGTTAGCTGCCGAGCTGGGAATCGCGCCCGCTGAGGTGCTGGCGGTGGGTGACATGCCCAACGACCTGCCGATGCTGCGCTGGGCCGGGTACGGGGTGGCGATGGCCAACGCCCATCCTGCCGTGCTCGAGGCGGCCGATGAGATCACCACGAGTAACTCCGAGGACGGCCTCGCGGTAATACTCGAGAGATGGTTCTGAGGCCAAGGTCAGCGACTACTCAAACCCGGCATAGCGCCGGTAAATATAGGAGCGTGCTGGTCCCCCTTGGGACCAAATGCGGCCACCGGGCCCCGCTGACCGTCATCCAATCCGGATGGCGGTCAGCGGGTGGCGGTAGGGCTAGTACCCTAGGGCCCTCCGCCGATCCGGATTCCTAGCCGATACGGATCCCTAGGAGTTCACCGCCGCGTTCACGGCCACCGCGTCCATAGCCACCGCGTCCATAGCTACGGCCTCCTCCATAGCCACGACCGCCCCCATAGCCACCATGGCCGAGTGAAAAGATCTCGCTAACCCACATTTAGCCCCTCCTCTACCTTCGTGTCCCAGGAACTTTTCTTCCCAGGTGACGCAGACTGCGTCCTCCCGCCCGAACGATAATGAAACCCCCAAGCGGCGCTGCCTTGTGACGGCGACTACGACAAATCCGGCAAATCCGCACCTCGGCACGATAAACCGTCACGTGCTCCATAAGTACTACGAACATTCACCTTGCGCAACTGCAGTTACTTATTCGTTGTAGGTTTGCTGCGCTTCACCCGTGGGTATCAACCGCCGATGGCTGGGTATCAGCCAGCTGACCGTGCCGAGGTGGCAGGACGAAGGGGTATGCAGACATGGCGGGTACGTTGACCGGACGCCGGGTGGCCATCCTGGCAGCGCGGGGGGTAGAACAGGTAGAACTGGTCCAGCCGCGGCAGGCGGTCACCGAGGCGGGGGCGAGGACCGAACTGCTGTCGCTTGAGCCCGGCACCATCCAGGCCACCAACCATGACATCGAACCGGCCGAGAAATTCACGGTGGACCGGGTGGTCTCGGAGGCCTCCATCGACGATTACGACGCGCTGATTTTGCCGGGTGGGGCGGTCAACCCGGACACGCTGCGCCAAGACAGCGCCGCGGTAGCGTTCGTGCGGAACTTTGTCCAGGCTGGCAAACCGGTCGGGGTCATCTGCCACGGACCGTGGACGCTGGTGGAGGCCGACGTCCTCCGGGGACGGACCCTGACCAGCTACCCGAGTATCCGCACCGACATCCGTAACGCCGGTGGCACGGTGCGGGACCAGGAAGTCGTCACTGACGGTAACCTGGTGTCCAGCCGCAGTCCCGACGACCTCCCGGCGTTCTGCCGCGCGATCGTGGAGCACTTCGCCGAGACGCCCTCGTAGGGCCTTTCGTGAGTGCGCTGGGTTATCGTCCAGCTACACCGCGACCGGCGTGATAGAACACGCGACGTGAGATAGCCCCGCCGCCGGCCGCACCCCGTCCGATCTGCGAGGATCTGCACGAGGTGGGCTGAGGCAGGGAAGGGATCACGTGGCAACCACAGAAGCGACCGGTCCGCAGGTCCAGGTGGCAGACGGGCACGTCAGCCTGAGGCCACCCGGCCAGGCGCTCACCCAAGCGGAGGTCCCGACGGCGATCGAGCGGGCCGCTCGCGCCGAAGCGGCCCGCAGCAACGCCGCAGACAGCAAGCTCTCCGACGTCAGCTCGCTGCAGGTCGGCTCCACCGCCAGCGTGGTCGAGCCGCGGCGGGTCCTGCACCGCGTGCTGATGCCCCGGGCGGACGACCCTCCTGAGGTGCGCCCGTTGTACCTCGATGAGCCGCAGGCTCGGCACGGGCGCACCGCGGAGGTGCGCTCCCGCACGACGGTGCGAGTGCCCCCCGCCTGTCAGCTCTCCTTCGCGACCTACTTCAACGCCTTCCCGGCCAGCTACTGGAAGCGCTGGACCCGGCTGGAGGAAGTGGCGTTGCGGCTGACCGTGCGAGGCTCGGGACGGGTGGATCTCTACCGCTCTACGTCCCACGGCCAGTCGGTGCACCTGGAGGGTCAGCACCTCGACAGCGGGGATAGCCCACTCCAGCTGGAGTTCCGGGAGTCGCTCGCGCCGTTTGAGGACGGTGGGTGGGTGTGGTTCGACGTCGCCACCGAGCGCGAGTCGCTGACCATCACCGACGCCGCGTGGATCGTCGATGAGCCGCTGCCCCCGCGCCCGCTGGCAGTGGCGATCACGACCTTCAATCGCCCGGCGGACTGCGTCACCGCGCTGGCCGCTCTGGCCGAGGACCGGGGAGTCCTCGACGTCCTCGCGAAGGTCTTCGTGGTCGATCAGGGCAGTGTCACCGTGCGCGATCACCAGCGGTTCGCTGACGTCGCCGCCCGTCTCGGGGACCGGTTGGTGGTGATCAACCAGGAGAACCTGGGCGGCTCAGGCGGATTCACCCGAGGCATGCTTGAGGCGCTGCGCACCGACGGTGTGGCGCACGTGATGCTGATGGACGATGACGTCCGGCTGGAACCGGAGGGCGTGCTGCGCGCGCACGCCTTTGCCAGCGCGAGCGCCTCGCCGGTCATCGTCGGCGCACAGATGCTGAATCTCCAGATCCCCAGCCAGCTGCACGCCATGGGTGAGATCGTGGATCTGCGGAGCAGTTTCTGGCGCCCGGCGCCCGGGTCGGTCTACCAGCACGATTTCGCCAAGTTGACGTTGCGCGAGCAGGGGCTGCTGCACGCTCGCATCCACTCCACCTACAACGGCTGGTGGATGTGCCTGTTTCCCCGTGAGGTCCTGGAGCGCACCGGCCTGCCGCTGCCCCTGTTCATCAAATGGGACGACGCCGAATACGCGTTGCGGGCCGGTGCCTGCGGTTTTCCCACCGTCACCCTGCCCGGCTCGGCGATCTGGCACATGCCCTGGACAGACAAGGACGACGCGACCGACTGGACGGCCTATTTCCACCTGCGGAACCGGCTGATCACCCTGGCGTTGCACAGCCCCTATGATGTCCGCCAAGCGG
Organism: Pseudonocardiales bacterium; assembly: GCA_019247305.1. Taxonomy (GTDB): domain Bacteria; phylum Actinomycetota; class Actinomycetes; order Mycobacteriales; family Pseudonocardiaceae. The sequence continues at coordinate 86,429 of JAFAPC010000125.1, read as the reverse complement.
TGGTGCGCGATGGTTTCCGGAACACCTTCAAGCACCTGATGGCGATGGAGTACTCGACCGTGGCGCTGCACCACAAATCGATCGAGGATTTTCTGGCTGGGCCGGAGTACTTGTTCGCGTCGCTGCGCGAGGCGCTGCCCGCGGTCCGACGGCTGCGCGAGGGGTATGACGACGCCCGGATTTTTCCCTCCGCAGCGCAGCTCCCGATGCCGTTGTTCGACCCGGTGCGCATCGAGGCGCTGCTCGACCCCCCGGTGCGCCCGGTGGCCATCGCCAAGCGCGCGCTACGCACGGTCTCCCGGCACCTGCGCTCACCACAACCCCAGACCCGGGAGCGACCGCAGATCAACGTGCCGGCGCGCAACGCGCGGTGGTTCCTGCTCGGCATGCTGGACTCCGCCACGGTCTCCACCGCCGATGGCAGTGGGGTCGCCTTCCGCAAACGAGACCCCCGTCAGTTCCGCGCCTTACTGGCCCGCACCATCACGCTCTACCGCCGGCTGGTCGGAGAATGGGACCGCACCGCGCAGCGCTACCGAGCGGCGGTGCCCACGCTAACCTCAGGAGAATCCTGGGAACAGGTGTTCAAGCAAAAACAGCAATGAGTCGCACGATGTCCTTATCGACCAGTGGGTCGGGAACTTCTAACGGAGCGAGGTGCTTAAAACGCCAGCGCGTCCAGCGCAGGTCCCCACCGTGCGGAGTGCTGACACCGCCCGTCGTCGCTTGGCCGCTCTGCGTGCGCCGAGTTCGACGCCAGAGCTGTGCATGAGGCCCCCGCGGGCTCTCCTGGGCAGATCTGGGCTACCCAGCGATAGGGGACCTGCTGGATCGCCGCCGGGGAGCGCGCCACGGGCCGATGGCCTAGCCGGCCGGTGCCTCGGTCGGTGGTGAGGGCTACCCTCTGGCGTCGCTGACGCCTAACCCGCCACCGGCGGAGAACAGAGGGGTTCATGTCGAGCGGCACCGCCTGTGCTCCGGACAGCTCGTCGCTGAGCGCGCCCGGGGAGCCCTCCTCGACGCTGCTGCAGCGGGTGATCCTGCCCCGCCGGGCTGATCCGGTGGCCGTCCGGGCGCTCTACGTTGACGAGCAGCCGGCCACCGCTCAGCGGGTGGAGCCGCGGGGGCGCGGCGCGGCGGCCCGTTCGCGCGAGGTCGATATCGCGATCACCCTCGCCCACCCCAACGCTCGGCGGGTGCGCGCGCTGTCGCGGACCAGCGTGCAGGTGCCCGCGCAGACCGAGGTGTCTTTCGCGGCGTATTTCAATGCCTTTCCGGCCAGCTACTGGCGGCGCTGGACGGCGCTGCGCACCGTGCACCTGCGCCTGGACGTCGAAGGCGCTGGCCGGATCGACGTCTACCGCTCTAAGGCTGATGCCACCCAGATCCACGTGCACGGCGAGCTGATCGAGGGGTGTGGTGCGCTGGATATCGAGCTGGACCTCACGCCGTTCGAGGACGGGGGGTGGTACTGGTTCGACCTGTCCACCGAGGACGCCGAGCTGATCGTGCACTCCGGCGGCTGGCACGCGCCGCTGCCCGCGCCCGGGCGCGCCGCGGTGACCATTGGGATGCCGACGTTCAACCGCCCCACCGACTGCGTGGCCACCCTGCGCGCCATCGGGGAGGACGAGCTGCTCCGCTCGATCGTGACCGCGGTGGTGATCCCAGACCAGGGCGTGAACAAGGTCCGGGAGCAGGACGGTTTCCCGGCCGCCCAGGCCGCGCTGGGCGATCGTCTGCGGATCATCGACCAGCCCAATATCGGCGGTTCTGGCGGTTACGCCCGCGTCATGTACGAGGCACTGGAGAACACTGACTGCGAGCAGATCCTCTACATGGACGACGACATCGTCCTAGAGCCCGACTCGGTGCTGCGCGCCGTGGCGTTCTCCCGCTTCGCCCGCCACCCGATGCTGGTCGGCGGGCAGATGCTGCAGACCCAGTGCCGTTCCCGGCTGCACGCCTGGGGTGAGATCGTCGATCGGCAACGGATGCGGTGGAACAAGGCGCCGGGCACCGAGTACGACCACGACTTTGCCCAGCACTCGCTGCGTCAGACCACCTGGCTGCACCGGCGCACCGACGTCGACTACAACGCCTGGTGGATGTGCCTGATCCCGCGCAGGGTCGCCGAGCACATCGGGCTGCCGCTGCCCCTGTTCATCAAGTGGGATGACGTCGAGTACGGGCTGCGCGCCCGCGCGGCCGGCTACCCCACCGCGACCGTGCCCGGGGTGGCGATCTGGCACATGTCCTTCGCCGACAAAGACGACGCCACCGACTGGCAAGCCTATTTTCACCTGCGCAACCGGTTGGTCGGCGCGGCGCTGCACAGCACCGGAGCCCGACCGACCGCGATGCTCGCCGACAGCCTCAAGCATGCGCTCAAGCACGCGCTGGCGATGGAGTACTCCACGCTGGCGCTGCAGGAAATGGCGATCCGGGACTTCCTGGCCGGACCGCAGGTGCTGTTCGACAAGCTGCCCACGGCACTAGGCGAGGTCCGGGCCCGGTGTGCGGAGTTTCCCGACGGGCAGGTGGTGGACTCTCACGAGCTCCCGTTGCCCACCCGCGGGCAGCTGGACGTGCAGCGCATGCTGACCCCGCCCACCAACCCGGTCACCATCGGCGCGACCCTGCTCGCCCGGCTGGCGCATCAGCTGCGCCCGGTCGATGCCCGCTCCCGGCACCGCCCGCAGCTCTCGCTAGCCCGTCAGGATGCCCGGTGGTTCGTGCTCTCCGGGTTGGACGGGGTGACCGTCTCCACCGCCGATGGCCGCGGCGTCACTTACCGCAAGCGCGACCCCCGGGCGTTCCGCTCGATGCTCGCCCGCTCGGTGGCGCTGCACCGGGAGCTGGCCCGGGAGTTCCCCCGGTTGCGCGCGCGCTACCGCGATGCCCTCCCGGAGCTCACTGGTCACCTCGGCTGGAAAAGGATCTTCGACGCGTGATGGCTGAGCACTCAGAGATTGCGCTGCTCACGGCGGTGCAACGCAGAATCGCGGTCCCGCGGGTGGTGACGGCAGCCCGCGGGATGTCACACTTTGGTGAGCACGCGCTGGGCTGGCTGGGGTTGGGTGCGCTAGGCGCGCTGGTGGATCGGCGGCGTCGGCGGCAGTGGCTGCTCTCCGCGGCAACGGTGGCTGGTGCGCACGCCACCTCGATCGCCCTCAAGCGGGTCGTGCGCCGACACCGCCCCACCGACCCCTCGGTGGTGGTGCTGGCAGGGACGCCGAGCTCGTTGTCGTTCCCGTCCTCGCACGCGGCCTCGACCACCGCGGCGGCGATCCTCTACGGTGGTCTGCTGCGGCGCCGCCTGGGCCCGCTGCTGGTGCCCCCGATGCTGCTCAGCCGGCTGGTGCTGGGCGTGCACTACCCCAGTGACGTCCTGGTGGGTGCGGTGCTGGGGGCCACCATCGGTACCGGGATGCGACGACGGCTGGGCCGCCCACCCACCCGAGGGCTGGGCCGCCCACCGGCGAGAGGACGAGGATGACCACCACCGCGCCGCAGACCCAGGTCAGCGCCGGGCCGGGCACCACACTGGCCGGCCTGCTGCGCAGCATGCGGCCCCGGCAGTGGGTGAAGAACGTCCTGGTGCTGGCCGCGCCCTTCGCCGGCGGCACCATCGGGCAGCGCCCGGTGCTCGCCGCCGTCGCGATCGCCTTTGTCGCGTTCTCCCTCGCCGCCTCCGGGGTGTACCTGCTCAACGACGTCCAGGACGTCGAGGCCGACCGCGCACATCCCACCAAGCGCCATCGGCCAATTGCCGCCGGAGTGGTGCCGGTGCAGCTGGCGCTGTCCCTGGCGGTGGCGTTGTTCGTCACCGCGATCGGGGTGTCGTTCCTGGCGTCGGCCGACCTGGTCATCGTCACCGTGATCTACATCGCGGTGCAACTCGCCTACTGCTGGTGGCTCAAACACCAGCCGGTGGTGGACATCTGCATCGTCGCGTCCGGTTTCTTGTTGCGGGCCATCGCCGGTGGCGCCGCCGCGGAGATCGCGCTATCCCAGTGGTTCCTGCTCAGCACCGCGTTCGGCTCCCTGTTCATGGTGGCCGGCAAGCGCTACGCCGAGATCCGTCTCGCCGAGCGCACCGGCACCAGGATCCGTAAGTCCCTGGACCGCTACACTGCCTCTTACCTGCGCTTCGTGTGGACGCTCTCGGCCACCGGGGTGATCATGACCTACGGTCTGTGGGCGTTTCAACTTAGTCAGACTAACCACTCACGCTGGCCGGTGATCTCCCTGGTGCCCTTCGTGGTGGCCGTGCTGCGCTATGCCGTGGACGTCGACGGCGGCAACGGCGGCGAACCCGAAGAGATCGCCTTGGGTGACCGGGTGCTCCAGGTGCTGGGTGGTTGCCTGGTGCTCACCCTCATCGCCGCTGTCTACCTCTAGCCGCACGTGCAGGCGGCCCTCCGCAACAACAGCAAGGATCAGCTTATGACCAAGAGCGTCGGGGAACGCACCAAGATTGCCGCTGACCGCCGCGGGTCCGCGCCGCCACCGGTGCCCGATGCGTCCCCGGGCGGTCAGATCGCCGACCCCGCTCCGCTGGGGTTGGCCGCATTCGCGCTGACCACCTTCGTGCTCAGCTGCGTCAACGCCGGCCTGGTCGCCAAGGCGGTCGAGCCGGTCGTGCTGCCGCTGGCGCTGTGCTACGGCGGGCTCGGCCAGCTGCTGGCCGGGATGTGGGAGTTCCGCAAAGCGAACACCTTCGGCGCGCTGGCGTTCAGTTCCTACGGCGCGTTCTGGTTGTCCTTCGCCGGTTACGTCAAGTTCATCGCCCCGGGACTGCCGGCTGAGTCTGCGGCCTCGGCGACCGGGCTGTTCCTGCTCGCCTGGACAATCTTCACCGCCTACATGACGGTCGCGTCGCTGCGGGTCTCCGGCGCGGTGGCCGCGGTGTTCCTCGTGCTGCTCGCGACGTTCGTCTGCTTGACGATCGGCGTCGAGGCCGGTGACGGCGGCATGACCGTCATTGGTGGCTACCTCGGGATCGTGACCGCCGCCCTGGCCTGGTACGCCTCCTTTGCCGGCGTCACCAACGCCACCTTCAAGAAAACGGTGCTGCCCCTCTTCGCCAGCCCCGCCCGCTAGCTCGCGGGTGGGGCGCCGTGAACTCGACAGGACCGACATTTCCGGTGCCTTTCCGCGTCGGTCCTGTCGAGTTCACGACGACCGCCGCGAGCGGCGGGCGATGGCTTCGCGGACCTGGGCTGCCATGGCGTCGGGGGTGCGCAGGACGTCTGGTGCGGTGAAACGGCGCACGGACCAGCCACAGGTGTCCAGCTGATTGAGCCGGCGGGCATCGGATTCCTGCTGCCCAGCGGTGAGGTGCCCCCGGCCGTCGTACTCCATCGCCAACTTGCACCATGGATACGCCATGTCGAGGCGAGCACGAACTGGCCGAACTCGTCGTACACCTTGTACTGCAGCTCGGGCCGCGGCAGCCCGCGCAGGACAAGCATGAGTCGGGAGCGGGTCTCCATGGGTGACTCGGCTCTGGGGTCGGAAAGATCGATCACCCCGGGTACCCGACGGCGCCAGCGCGCCCGCGGGTAGCGTTCCTGAATGCGGAGCACGGCTGCAGGGGCGAACCGTCCAACCTGCGCCAGGGCATCCATGGCCACCACCGCCTCCACAGTCGGCAGCCACCGCGCCAGATCCCAGGCCGTGCGCAGCGCGGTAGTGACGGGTATGCCGCCGGGGTCGATGATCTCGTCGCTGGCGAGCAGGTCCCGGTGGACGGTGAGGCCGGGCTGCTCTCGGAGATCGCGGCCGGGCACCGTCAGCTCGGCGTTCGCCTCCGCCGGTGCGCATCCGGCACCGAGCAGCTCCGCCGCCGAGTAACCGGATAGCGCGCACGGTCCCGACGCGAGCAGGAGCGCCCCGCGCGAGCGGGCGGCGAGATCAGCTGGCGCATCAGCCAGCAGGTAGATGTCAGGGAACAGCCGGCGGTACCGGGGGCCACGAAGCACCCGCTCCGTCAGCAGCCCACGCTGCACCGCCCACGAGCCCCGGAACGGGGCGGTACCCAGAGTCAGCTCCTCGATCACACCCCACAGCCTGCCGCACGCCCCCGCCAACACCCCCCGCTCGCAGGCCCTACAGGCCAAGTTGTCCACAGCTCACCTGGGCATGCACAGGGGGCGGCCCGTGAACTCGACAGCGGTGCGTGGTCTCCGCTCCTGCCGCTGGGCGTCGTGAACTCGACGATACCGACATTTTGCCCAGCGAAAACGTCGGTAGCGTCGAGTTCACGGCACGGCTTCCCGGGCTGCTCCGCTCAGGTATCAGAATATTGCTGCTCCAGCTCTATATTGAGTAAGCAGTCACGATCGGCTCCCCCAAGCTGTCTGGGCCGCGATGTCACTGCGGTGGCCGCGATAGGGGGATACCCGCCCCCCATACCGGACCCGGACTGGCAGCAGCCGGTGCCGCCGCGTCGCAGCAGCACCCGCCCGCTCCTGCTCTCCACCGGTGGCCGGGTGCTGCTGATCATCATTATCGTGCTCGGTGTGCTGGGCAGCATCGAAAACATCGGCTCAGCAGTGCCGCAGAACCGGGATGTGAACACCAACAACATACCTGACCAGAACCCGATGGTAGCCACGCTTCGGAGCTATTACCCGGCGCCGCCGGACGACGACAACGGCCTCGGCTAACCACGACCTAGCCCGGTACCACACTGCTGCCTGAGCGGTACGCTGAGTAGCGAATTGGAGGATTCTCCGCGACCCGTGCCACCGTTTTAGCAATACCTTGGGCGGGGGCGCTTTGCAGCGGCTACAGTTGCGCTGTCAGGTCAGCATCAGCGCAGAGCGGAGGAGCACTCGTGGGTGAGGGCTCGTGTGTGGCCGGGCGGGAGCGGCTTCCGAATATCGATACCACGGTTCCGCACACGGCTCGGGTCTGGAACTACTGGCTCGGTGGCAAGGACAACTATCCGGTCGACGAAGAGGCCGGTGACCGGATTAGTGCCGTCATGCCGGGTATCGTGGACACGGCTCGCGCCGTCCGGAGTTTCCTGGTCCGCGCGGTTCGGTACCTGGTCGGCGAGGTGGGTATCCGCCAGTTGCTCGACATCGGCACCGGGCTGCCCACCGCGAACAACACCCACCAGGTTGCCCAAGCGACCGCGCCGGAATGTCGCATTGTCTATGCCGACAATGACCCGCTCGTGCTGGCTCATGCGCGTGCCCTGCTCACGGGCACGCCCCAGGGCGTCACCGACTACATCGATGCCGATCTGCGAGATCCCGACAAGACCCTGCGGGAAGCTGCCCGAACACTAGACTTCACCCAGCCGATCGCGCTGATGCTACTTGGGATCTTGAACCACATCATGGACACCGAGGAGTCGTACGCGATCGTGAACCGGTTGCTGGACGCTTTGCCCTCCGGGAGTTACCTGGTGATGTCGCACTTCACCTCACTGGTGGACACCGAGATCGTGGAGGAAGGCATGCGAATTTTCAACGAGAGCGGGGGAACCCCACCGGTGCGGGGCCGCAGTCGCGAGGAACTCATCAGGTACTTTGACCGACTGGAGCTCTTGGAACCCGGCCTAGTCTCGGTGTCGCGGTGGCGCCCAGATTCCAGCAACGTCGGTGTTCCAGCCGAGGTGTACGAATTCTGCGGAGTCGGCCGAAAACCCTGACCGAACGCTCAGCTCAGCTTTCTTTGAGGGTGCTGCTAAAGAACCTGGTCGTCTCGGCGGGGGACTTGGCTTGGACGCACAAGCGATCCATGACCATCAGATAGTGTTGGACATGCCGGCGTTTATCCAGGTACACGGCGCTGACCAACTGTTCAAGATATACGATGTCCGGCAGCTCAGGTTCGGAGAAACGCAGGATTGTGAACGGACCACCCACCGCCGGATGCGCACCGGAATAGATTGGTATCGCTTGAAGTGTGATGTTGGGAAGCTCGGCTATATCGATCAGATGCTGGAGCTGCCCCTGTATCACCGAACGCCCGTCAATCCGCCACAGCGCAGCTTCGTCGATCACAGCCCATAACTGGGGTGCTCCGGGTTGGGTGAGGATTTCCTGGCGTTTCATCTGCAGCGCAACCCGGCGCTCGATATCGTCGCCGGATTGGCTCAGGTGGCTAAGCTGGACAACAGCGCGGGCAACTTCCTGGGTCTGCAGCAGACCGGGCACGAGCTGGGGTTCATAGGTGCGAATGACAGAGCTGGCCTGCTCCAAGCCCAGATATGTCTCAAACCAGCTCGGCAGGATATCGCTGTAGTCGTGCCACCACCCGGGCATCTTGGACTCCCGCGCCAGCGCCAGGTACACCTCTCGCTCGTGTTCGTCGGTAATGCCGTAGAGGGTGAGCAGATCTGCCACGTCGCGTTCCTTGAAGCTGCCCCGCCCGAGCTCCATGCGACTGATCTTGGCAGGGGATGCCCTGATCGCGTGGCAGGCCGCTCCGGTCGTGACTCCGCTCGCCTCACGAAGCCGACGTAGCTGAGCGCCTAACGTGATGCGCACCGCGGTGGGCCCCGGTTGCCGGACCGAATCGTCACCGTCTGTCGGATTCTGACTTCGCTGAGTCATTCATGCGTTCCTCTAATGGGGTACACACAGTTGATTCTCTCACTGTGTGTAGACCATCAGCCAGAGGGCAGGCACCGACCAGCTCGCCTCTGGCGAAAGAGCGCTTTAGCGGCCCACGGGGACGCAACCTTAACTAAGGGAATTGACAGGTGGGGATATCCCCACAAACGGTCAAGCCCCGCCGCAGGGTCAAAACGGCAGGCGGCGGAAGAGGGGGCGCGGGAGGTGGCGCAGGGCGGACATCACGTACCGCATGGACCCGGGCACCCAGGCCTGCTCCCGGCGCTGCGCCACAGCGTCCACGATCACCTCGGCGACCTGCTCGGGGGTGACGGACAGCGGGGCGGGTTCCCGGCCTGCTGTCATCTTGGTGTGCACGAAGCCGGGCCGGATCACCGACACCGTGACGCCCGAAGGGCGCAGTGCCTCGGTGAGACCGGTGTAGAAGGCGTCCAGGCCGGCCTTGGCGGAGCCGTAGCAGAAGTTCGAGCGCCGGGGCCGCTCAGCGGCGGCGGAGGACAGCGCGACCAGCGCGCCGTGGCCCTGCCGGTGCAGCGCCTGAGCCAGCAACACACCCACCGACACCGCTCCGGTGTAGTTGACCTGCGCGAGCTGGACGGCGCTGCGGTGGTCGGTCCACGCCGTCTCCTGGTCGCCGAGCACGCCGAAGGCGACCAGGGTGACGTCGATGTCGCCCTCGGCGAAGGCTTTCTCGATCGTCGCGGGGTGCGCGTCGAACTCCGCGGCGTCGAAGGGCAGCGTCAGCACGCTGGCGCCCATCCCCTCCAACCGGGCCGCGGCGGTGTCCAGGCGCGGCGAGGGACGGGCGGCCAGCACCACCCGCAACCCGCGGCGGGTGGCGTAGCGCTCCGCGGTGGCCAGCGCGATCTCGGAGGTGCCGCCCAGCAGCAGCAGGGACTGCGGGTTGCCAACAGCGTCGATCACGGATTTTCCCCTATCACAACTCGAGTCTCCGGGACAGGTCGGAGGCGAAGAGGCCGCCGGGGTCGGCCGCGGCACGAATCGTGCGCCACTCCTGAAGCCGCGGGTACATGCGGGCCACGGTGGCCGCGGCGGCCCGGGACTCCTTGGCCAGGTACAGCCGCCCGCCGACGTCAAGGACCTGCTCATCGAGCCGGTCACAGAACTCCGCGAGTCCGCGGCGGATCGGGAAGTCCACGGTGAGCGTCCAGCCGGGCTGAGGGAACGACAACGGCGCCACACTAGCCGCGCCGAACCGTTTGAGCACGTTGAGGAAGGACACGTGCTCCGAGCGCGCGATCTGCTCCACGATGCGACGCAGGGTGTCTTCCGCGCCGAAGGGCACCACGAACTGGTACTGCAGGAAACCCCGGGGGCCATACGCCCGGTTCCACTGCCCGATCAGGTCCAGCGGGTGGTAGAAGCTGGTCAGGTTCTGCACCTCGTCGCGGCGGCGCGCCGGTGCCTTGCGGTACCACGCCTCGCTCAACGCGCCGAAAACCACCCGGTTCGCCAGCCTGGGGGGGCACGCGGCGGGCGCGGTGCACAGCTGCGGCGCGTCGAAGGCCAGCGGGTTGCGGCGCCGCGTCGGCGGCAGCTCATCGGCGCGCGCCAACCGACCCCGGGTGAGCACCGCCCGTCCCAGCCGCGCACCGGTGGAGATCGCATCAAACCACGCGGCGGAGTAGTCGTAACGCTCATCGGAGCCGTCGGTGAGTAGTGCCAGCAGCTCGTCGAGGTTGGCGGTGCGGTCGGTGTCGACGATGAAGTACGCCGATTCGACCGGGGTCAGCGCGATCGTGGCGCGCACGATGATCCCGGTCAGCCCCATGCCGCCGACGGTGGCCCAGAACAGCTCATCGGCGGGGGTCAAGGTGGTGACCGACCCGTCGGCAGTGATCAGCTCAAGGCTACGGACGTGGTTGCCGAAGCTGCCCGCGCTGTGGTGGTTCTTGCCGTGGATGTCCGCCGCGATCGCACCGCCGACGGTGACCTGCCGGGTCCCGGGCAGCACCGGGACCCACCGCCGCAACGGCAGCGCGGCGCGCATCAGCGCATCCAGGCTGACTCCGGCGTCCACCACGGCCAGCCCACGCTCGGCGTCCAGGCAGTGGATCCGGTTGCACCCGGTCATGTCGATGACCAGCCCGCCGGCGTTCTGTGCCGGGTCGCCGTAGGAACGTCCCAGCCCCCGGGCGATCACTCCCCGACCATCGGCGTTTCGGAGGGCGTGCTGGATCGACTCGACCGTCGGGTTGAGCAGCACCCGGGCCCGGCTCGGAGCGCTGCGGCCCCAGCCGCTCAGCGAACGCACCACGATCTCACCCATCGCCGCGCAGGGTACCCAGCCCGCTATCCGTTCCTGCGCTGCGGGTGCCGTGTGCGGGTGTAGGCGTCGGGGGCGGCGGTGTCGCCGGAGAGCTCCAGGGCGCCCCAGTCGAGCTCGGGATGGCCGGCCAGCCGGGTGGGGACCTCGTAGAGCTGGCCGAACGGGCGAAGCGCGGCGAAGTCGCCGCCCTGGCGTTGATCGGTGGTGATGGCCGAGAGTCGGCCGTGGATACGCGGCGCCTCAATGACTACCCGGGGTGCCTGCGCCAGCCCGTCGGCCACTTCTGGGATGTTGTGCACGCAGGGGAACAGGAACGCCTGCGGCCAGCTCACCAGCACCGGGCCGCGGCCGGCCAGGAAGTCGGTGAACCCGACCACGGAGCGCAGCCGGGGTCCGGTAAGGGCCAGCCAGCCCTGCGGGTCGGTGCCCGCGGCGACCGCGTGGATCCGGACCCGGTCGGCGCCAGCGGGCACCTGCGTGGCGTCCAGACCGATGGACCGCCAAGGCCGGTAGTCCGGCGGGCCGTTCGGCTGGTCCTGGTTGGGCCGGACGCGGTCGAACGGCACGCGGGCACCCAGCGGGGTCACCCCGGCGTCGGGCCCGGCAGTGGGCCCGGCAGTGGGCCCAGCCCGGCCGAACTCCAGGACCAGCGCGTTGCCGCCGTCGGTCCGGCCGGACACCGAGACCGCCACCCCACCGGCGCGGCCCAGGGCGGGCAGCCTAAACCAGGGGCTGGTCATGGTCCTGGTCTGCTGTGGCCCGCTGACCCAGCTTCCCCACAGCTCGACGGACATCCCAGTACCGGGGGGGTTCGGTGGCGGTGAGCTGGGGTCGAAGCCAGCCAGCGCGACAAACCCGGCCAGCTGACCGGAGGAGTCGGCCCGGGTAAGCAGGGGGCCGTCGGGCAACACCTGGAGGTCATCGGCCAGCCCACATCGGGGGCCACCGGTCAGCCGGTGCAGGTTCGCCACCGCGAGCGAGCCGGCGGCGCGCCGCACCGGGGCGGCCAGGAACGAACTGAGCAGCACCGCCACTGCGGTGCTGCTCAGCGCGACCGCGAGCACCGCTGGCGCGGCCACCACCGCCTGCGCCAGCCCCACCCGGGCGGCTCGGGCGGCCAGGGCGTTCCGGGGGGCCAGCGCTGCGTAGCCCAGCGCCAGCGCGCCGATCCACAGCAGGGGCTGCTCCAGCGGCAGGCCCAGCGGGCGCACCGGGCCGCCCACCCACGGCACGTCGTAAACCACCGGCTGCCACCAGGCGTTCGGGCCACTAAAGGCCAGCCCAGCTGCTACGGCTACCAGCGCGACGCCCACCACCGCGATCCCGGCGCTCACCCGGTCGGTGGCCGGCGTGCGAGCCCGCTCCAGCAGCAGCACCACGGCCACCACCAGGAACGACGCGAACAACCCGGCGAGTGCGCCGAAGTGGTGCGACCACTTGGAGGGCGTGAGCCACAGCAGGGCCAGCGCGGTGAGCACCACCGCAGCCAGCCGCGCGGCCGAGTTGTGCGCACTGCCCGGCTCGAGGCGACGCGCTAGGTGGGCCTGGCGGACCAGCAGGGCGGCGACCACCGGCAGCAGTGCGAGGGTAAGCAGCACCGGGACCCGCCTGGCGGCGCTCCCGTCCTGATCATGACCGAGGAGGAACCGGTACCGGTCCGGCTCGTGGTACCAGGGCAGTGCGGGCCCGAAGACGGTGTGCCAGCGAGTGGCGGTCACCAGGCCGTCCCAGGTCTGGTCAGCGAAGATCACCGTGAGGCTGACCGCGGCGACGGCGCCCAGCAGCAGTACCCGAGCCAGCACCTCGGCCCGCCCGGGCGCCGAGGTGCGTGCCGAGCCGCGGATGAGGGCGAGGATGCGCGGGGCGAACACCACCACCGGGGCGGCGAGGAGCAGCCCCGTCGGGCTGACCGGCACGGTCAGCGCGGCCACCAGCGCGGCGCAGCCCAGCGCGGCGAGCCCACGAGCCCGCCACAGCAACGCCAGCACACCGGTGACGCCCACAGCGACGTAGGGCTCGGGGCGCACCCCGAGGTTGAACGGCAACCAGGCGGCGAGCAGGCACACCGCGGCCAGCAGCCGGACCCGCACGGTGCCCGCCACCGCGGGCAGCGCCGCGCCGAGCACCCCCCGGCTCAGTAGGAACCAGGTCGCGACACCGAGGGCGGTGCTGGGTACCCGCAGCCACAGCGGCGCCAGGCTGAGCTGGGTCAACGGCGCCAGCAGCTGCTCGCTGAGCGCAAACGGCGTCTCCGAGGCGTTCCACCAGCGGTAATAGTTCCCGACGTTGCCGCTACGCGCGGCGGTGCGGGCGATGGTGGCGGCGAAGCCGTCGTCGGGGGTGAGCGGACCGATGATCGCCCAGCCGACCAGCACCCCGAGCACGCCGACATCAACCCCGACGGCGCGCCACCGCGGCCGGCCGGGGACGCCTACCGGCTTGTTGGCCCGCCCGGGATGCTCGACGCCGCGCCGGGCCAGCAGACCGAGCGCGAGGAGTGCCGCCAGGAGCTGCCCGGCGATGAGCAGGGTCTTCACCCCGGTCGGGCTGGTGGCGAACGGGCTGGCGGTGCGGGCGGTGACCGTCATTCCGGCGGCCTGAGCGGGATCGAGATCGGTGCGCAGCGCGAACACCGTGGGCACCGGCTCGCCGACCAGGGTGCTCGTGCTGGCCTCGGAACCGGTCCCGATGGTGATCACCGCTGCGGTCGGGCCGGCGTGCACCCGCGTTCGACAGTCCACGGTGGTGGCGGCCACCGGCGCGGCGCGCACCATTCGGTGCCCCAGCAGCAGCCGCACCGCGGCGGCGTCGGTCGCCAGCACCAGCCCGTCACCGGGGGGACCGGTCGCCAGCACCGTGACGGGCTGGTGCTGGTTCGCGGCGGCGCGGATCGCTGAGCACGGCACGATCACGGTCAACTCCGCTGGCCGGTACGGGACGAACAACGCCGTACTCGATACCACCGGCCGGCCGGGCGCCGGCCAGGTCACCGTGGTCTGCTCAGCGGTCACCGGCGCGAACGGCAACACCAGCGCCACCAGCACGCCGGCCAGCCCGACCAGCAGTGCGAGCGCGGTGCTGGTCGGCCGTGCGCAGCAACGCATGCAGCGGACAGTACGCAAGCCCCGTCGCCGAGCCGAGCATGTCCTGCATGAACTCATGGATGCTTAAGCACCGTGTGGGCCGCCCGTACCGGGTCTCATGGATGCTTATGACCCTGCGGCGAGCGCGGCGGGGGGGCTCGGTGCCAGCGCGGGGACGATCAGCCGAACTGGCCTTGGCTGATCGCGGCCATCATGAGGGCCCACGGGGCCCGGCCAACGCTGATGACCGGCCCAGCGGGGTCCTTAGAGTCGCGCACCGCGCAGCCATCCTGGCCTTCGGCAACCTCAACACACTGGCCGGTATTCACCGTGTACGTCGACTTTCGCCACGCACGCCTGGTCAGCTCAGGCATCAGCTCTCCTCTCGATACGCTCGATCAGCCCCGAGATCATCTCCAGGCTGTTGCTCTCGTCGAGAGCTTGGTCGTGGAGCTGGTCGTACTTGCCAGACAGCTCGCGGATGACGTCTTGGTCATCCACCAGGTGTCCGTATCCCGCGTACTCCTGATACGCGAGCGGTGCGGAGACGCCGGGAGCGAACTCCAGCACGGTGAAGGATCCGGTCAGGCTGTGGTGCAGTCCGGCGCTGAAGGGCAGCACGCGCAGGCTCACGGTGGGTAGTTGGGCGCGGGATGCCAGCTGACGCAGCTGCGCGAGCGCCAAATCCGGCTCGCCGAGCACGCGATGCAACGCGCCCTCCGAGATCACCGCCCCGAGGGTCAACGGATGGGGGCCGGTCAACCGCTGCTGGCGCTGCAGGCGGGCGGCCACGCGCCGTTCAGTCTCCTCCTCGGACAGCGGATGCAGGGAGTGGAGGCGACGCACGTAGTCCTCGGTCTGGAACAAGCCGGGCACCACCTCAAGACTGAAGGTTTTGGCCGTCACCGCGTCATCCTCGTACCCGACGTACTTTTTGAGCCAGTCCGGCAGCCGATAGGTGGACCACCAGCCGGGCTTCTTCGCGTCCTTGCGGAGCTCATTGAGCTCGTCGAACTTCTCGGGAGCGCCGCATTCCCGCAAGATCGCCTCAAGAACGGGCTGGGAGGGCAGGTTGCGGCCTTCCTCGAAGGCGCCGATCGTGCTCCGCGACAAGTCCAGCCTCGCGCCGAGCTCATCCATGGTCAGATCCGCCTGCTCGCGCACCTCGCGCAGGGCTAGTCCGAGCTGCCTACGTCGCATCATCGGCCCCGGGCTCGTCACGGGCACATCGTAGCGACACGACTGAGACCACCTTCCTCGTAGCTCTAGACTTACGTGTCTCTATAAGATAGCGTCACAATAAAGAGTCAAGACATAGTGCCACGTTGGCCGCCTCGGGCGGGGTCCGCTCGCCCGGGGTTCCCCGCTCGGGTGGGCCCGCCCTCACCCCGTGGTCCGAGCGGGCTGGGCGAGTGGGGAGGGAAGGCATGGCAGACAGGCAGACAACCGAAGTGGACGTGATCGCACCGTCCGGCGCCCTGTGGGGTCTGAGCTGTGTGGATGGGCACGCGCACGCCGTCGACCCCGGCGCTGAACATCCGGAGATGGGGTATTTCGCGCGGTGCGGGCATCGGGTGCTGCGCCGGATCGCCCTGGATGAGCTTCCCCAGGGCTCCCGCTGCCCGGCCGGTGTTCCCGGGAGTACCCGGTGAGCGCTCCCGGTGCGGCGCGGTGGGCGTACTCCCCGCTGGATTGTCAGGTGCATCTGCTGGTGCCGGCGGGTGATCACCCCTGGGGGGTGCTCAAGACCCGCTGCGGTGAGATCCTGCCCCCCAAGGGTCCCCACCAGCACGAACGGCCCCCCTGGGGAGCACACCGCACCTGCCCAACGTGCGCCCAGATCGCCCAGCAGCTCACCACAATTCCGACTCAGCGGTGGGTAAGCCCCCAGGACACCCCGGAGAACCAGTCCGGATACCCGAAGACGACACGGGCGCTCTGGGTGCGCTGCCCGATCGACGACCAGGTGCACCTGCTGGGTGCCCGCGCGGTACTGGAACTCGCCACAGTGGGCTGCGCACTGGCATGGTGCACCATCCTGATCACCACCCAGGACCTGACTCTGCGCGGAGTAGGGACACCCTGCCCGACGTGCCTGCTCGCCGGCAGCGCCTTATGAGCCCGCGCCACGGTGCCGGTGTCCTGCGGGCCCACCTCCTCCGCACTCGACCTGTCACGGAGATAGCGATGAGCGGCACCAAGAACAAGAAGATGACCGTGGCCGGGATCGAGCTGCGCAGCGCCGCCCTCAGCGCCACCCGCCGAGGCTGGCCCGTGGTCCCGGGCACCTTCCTCGGAACCGACCGACGCTGGCACGGCCGGGACAACGCCAGCAGGCTCTGCCCCATCTCGGATACCTGGCAGGACAGTCCGATCACCGACCCAGACCAGGCCTACGAGATCTGGAGCGAGCACCCCTACGGCGTGCTCCTCGATCCTGCGCCCCGCCCAGCACGTGCAACAGGTTCTCCTTCATGCGCTGCGGCGCTCCGCTATCGACACACGGCCCGGTGACCAGGACTAACGCGAGCCCCGCTCAGGCCCCGCACCGCGGGCTCTGGCAGCTGGAATCGACCCAGCTCCCCGCGGCGCGGGCACCAGACCGGCCCCGGCTTTCCCCTCCCGGCGTTCGGTCTGTGTTCGAGAAAACCAGGAGGCCCCATCCGCCCCGCCCCCGGCGGTGGGGCTTCCTGGACGGGACTGACCCTCACCGCGACCCGCGACCCGGTGAGCATCATCGGCCTGGGTTGTGGCGTCAGGGGATGGCCATGCCGCCGTCGACGGCGATGATCTGGCCGGTGACCCAGCTGGATGCGGGATCGACCAGGGTGTGGATCCAGCGAGCGACGTCCTCGGGTTCGCCGGGGCGTCGCAGCGGCAGACTGGCGACGAGATTCTGCTTGACCTGAGCGAGTTGGTCAGCGGGGAGTAGGCCATCCGCCAGCGGTGTCTCGATCGGTCCCGACGCCACGGCGTTGACCCGAATACGACGGTCCGCGAACTCCACCGCCCACGACCGGGTCAGGTAGTCCAGTGCGGCCTTGCTGGCCCCGTAGAAGAGTCCGGCCCAGCTGGCATCGAACACGACGGCCCGCAGGCCGGGACGCTGGGAAAGGGCGCTGCTGACGTTGACGATCGACCCGGCCGTCTCGGCGAGATGATTGAGACACAGACTGACCAGACGGGCGGCAGCGAAGACGTTGACGCCGAACAGCCGGGTCAGGTCATCGACATTGACCGCATACAACGGGGTTGGCGCGAGCATTCCGGCGTTGTTGACCAGCGCGTCGAGCCGGCCGTACTCGGCGATGACATGATCGACTGCTTGCCGGGCTTGGTCGGCGTCGGTGATGTCGGCGACGGTGTAGCTGATGGCTGATCTTAGGGCGGCGACCTCTTTCAGCGGTGTTTCGCGCCGCCCGACCACCATCACGCGCCAGCCATGGTCAGCCAGCCGCACCGCGGTGGCCCGGCCAATGCCGGATCCCCCTCCTGTGATCAACGCGACTGGTGACTCGGTCTTCGGTGGGTGACCCGTCATGCCGGTATCCTCCGTGGTGAGTGGGAGCCTGGGGGGACGTAGTCCATAATCGGGTAGTTGCGGTGGATGTAGTCGGCCAGAGTGGGTACACTGAATCGTTCGACCATTTACCTCTTCGGACGCTTGGCCACAACCATAAGGTAGCCCACTTCCGGAATGATCACGTCGATTCCGTCGAATCGACCAGTCACCTCATCACCAAACATAATAGTCTCAAGCTCCGACTGCAGCCAGACATAGCTCGTGGGAAGCGTCTGCTCGCTGATGTCCAGAATCTCTTCGAACCACAGTCCCGCATGCCGGAGCAAGGGTGGGTAGTCTTCGGCCCGTACCAGGGTCGACATGAAGTTGTTGAGCAGCCGGTCCACCGCAGGCTGCTTTGCGGCGGGGATTGGTGCACGCTCGAACAAGTCGGTCAGGACTAGCCGGCCTCCCGGCCGAAGTGCCCGGCCAATCTGCGTGAGCACCTGTCCACGATCCGGCATGTGTGGAAGTGATTCAAGAGCAATGGCAGCGTCGAAGGACTGTGCTGGAAACAGCATCTCCATCGCATTTGCCTGCTGGAACACCACTCGTTCAGCGAGTCCCGCCGATTCCGCAAGGGAGTTGGCGACTGCAATTTGCTCCTGGCTTACCGAGATGCCGGTCACCCGTGCACCGGTGAGTCTGGCTATCCGCACACCAGGTCCGCCGACCCCACAACCGACATCGAGGACGTGACTTCCAGACCCGATCTTCAGTTTCTCGGTCATGAGATCGGTTAGTCGGTCGGCCGCTTCACTGAAAGACACCTCGCTGTCAGGGTCATCCCGATATCCGAGATGCAGACTCATGCTGTCACCGAACATGGACGCGGCGCATTGAGCAGCGAAACGATCATAAAGGCGGCTGACTTCGTCGGACGTGGACACGAGGTTGGCTTTCTCTTGGGACATGATTCCCCGCTCTCTCCATTTTTCGCTTTGAGCCGTTTTTCCGCTTCGTTGGCGCTTATCCTGAGCCACGCCGGGGAACATTTAGCCTGAGTGAGTGTGATGCCCATAGGGGTCCCGAGCACGTCGTTGTCAGTGGGGGGCTGACGGTGGTCCCTCCTGGCGGTGCTGGAGGATGACCACCGGGATCTGACGGGTGATCTCGGCTTGATGTTCGGCAAGGAAGGGATACTTCGCCACAGCGTCCGACCACAGCCTTTCGCGTTCCTGCCCCACCGCCGTCTGAGCGGTGACCTCCCAAACCTCGGTACCCACCTCCACCGTGACCTCAGGGTGCGCCACCAGGTTGTGATACCAGTCAGGATGAGTGGGTGCACCATGATGGGAAGCGAACACGATCAAACGGTCACCGTCAGTGCGGTACATCATCGGGTTGACGCGAGTTTTGCCGCTCTTAGCTCCGACGGTGGTTAGCAACAACATCGGAGCGCCGAACGGATTGTTGATCTTTCCCGCGTTGGCGCGAAACTGGGCGATGACCGAGGGGTTGAGGGCTGCAAAGTCGATCTTTTCGCTCATACGGGCTCCTTCGGGTTCGCGCGGGACCAGGCTGTTGACTGGCGCGCTAACGATGGTATTTGGGGTTGCGGACACTGTCGTGCGTGGTTATGGAGTTGTGGGGCGGCGGAGGATGTTGGTGGTCAGGGCGTGGGACTCAGCTTGCACGGCGTGGGCGAGGGGTTTGCGGATGCGTTCATAATTTTGGAGGGCGAGCGGTGTGGGCATGTGGGGTAGGGTGAGAAGTTCAGCGAGCAGTGCGGCGTCTTCGAAACCGACGCCGGCACCTTGCCCGAGCAGAGGGCTCATGGCATGGGCGGCGTCGCCGATCAGGCCGATCCGATTGCTGACCCAGTGTTCGACGATGGCCTGGTTGATGTTGGCGTAATAGTGAAGTGGGTTGCCCTGCATGGCCGTCACGATGGTGCGCGATGGGCCTTCGACGGTGGGGAACAGCCTGGCGAGCTCGGCGAGGGTGAAATCGCGCCGGTTGTTCTCCTCTCCAGGCAGGATCACAACGACGTGGAGGGTCTTGCTTGCGTTCATGACGAAGTAGACGAGCGCGGCGTCGTCGACATCGACGCGGCTCATCACGGTGAGGTTGTCGGTGTTGGGAAGGTGGAACCGGACGACCGCGCAGCCGGCGTAGCTGGCGTCGGGTCCGTGCAGGATGTGGCGTCGGGTCCAGGAGTCGATGCCGTCGGCTCCGATGACCGCATCGAAGGTGCCGTGGGTGCCGTCGTCGAAGTCGACCTCGACCCGGTCGCCGTGATCGACGACCGCGACGGGAGTGACGCCGGTACGGACGAGGTCACGGACCGGATCGAGGAGGGCGAGTTGCAGCTCGGATCGTCCGATAATGAGCAACCCCGTCTCCTCGAGGACGTGCAGGAGGGTGCCGTGGCCGTCGAACCACAGGCGAGCGCCCTGCCGCTGAAGCGGCCAGTCGGATCGATCGGCATGACCGATCCGGTCGAGCGCCACGAGATGACGGGGCCCGAGCCCGATAGCCCATCCAGCTTCGGTGATGATCGGTGCCCGCTCGACCAGAACGGGCTCAACGCCACGGACGCGCAGACCGCAGGCGAGGGCGAGTCCAGTCAAGCCAGCCCCGATGATTAAAATACGGTTGTCGCCCATCACGCTGCTCTTTTCTGATCTGGGTCGTGGCCTCAGGGGATGGCCATACCGCCGTCGACAGCGATGATCTGGCCGGTGACCCAGCTGGATGCAGGATCAACCAGGGCGTGAATCCAGCGGGCGACCTCCTCAGGTTCGCCGGAGCGTCGCAGCGGCAAGCTGTCGACGAGATTCTGCTTGACCTGAGCTAGCTGGTCAGCGGGGAGCAGGCCGTCCAAGATGGATGTCTCGGTCGGTCCTGGCGCCACGGCGTTGACCCGAATACGACGGTCCGCGAGCTCCACCGCCCACGACCGGGTGAGGTAGTCCAGTGCGGCCTTGCTGGCCCCGTAGAAGGCTGTCCGCAGGGCGGGACGCTGGGCGGCGGCGCTGCTGACGTTGACGATCGACCCGGCCGTCTCGGCGAGATGATTAAGACACAGACTGACCAGACGGGCGGGAGCAAAGACATTGACCCCGAACAGCCGGGCCAGGTCATCGACATTGACCGCATGCAACGGTGGTGCCGCGACCATTCCGGCGTTGTTGACCAGCGCGTCCAGCCGGCCGTAGCTGGTGACGACGTGATTGACTGCTTGCTGGGCTTGGTCGGCGTCGGTGACGTCGGCGACGGTGTAACTGATGGTTGGTCTCAGGGCGGCGACCTCTTTCAGCGGTGTTTCGCGCCGCCCAGTCACCAGGACGCGCCAGCCATGGTCGGCGAGCCGCACCGCCGTGGCCCGGCCGATGCCAGTTCCCCCTCCCGTGATCAACGCGACTGGTGACTCGGTCTTCGGTGTGTGGCTCGTCATGCCAGTGTCCTCCTGGGTGAGCGGGAGCTTCGATTGATCGCCACTTTTGGCGGCGCAGATCTGGCGTCCCTGCAGGTCGGTTGCCGGGTAGACGCCTGGTACATCCCGGCACCTGACACCCTCTGAAAGAAGGGCGCCCCCGGCAACGACTGACCACGTGATGGAACATCGTCGTGTAAACCTACCAGTGTAAACCTACCAGTGGGGAGGGCGGTCCGTCTCCGCAGAACTCACTTCGTCGCCGAACTCACTTCGTACCGACGACCATCGACTCCGGACCCCACAGGTGCTCGACGTAGCAGTCACGGAATCCGGCATCGGAGAGCCAACCAACACAGTCCGCTCCCGTATAATCGAAGCCTCCCGAGCTTACCAGCAGCATATGCAGGCTCATGAGCAGGCCGAGAGTGTTATGCCTGCGGTCGTCGTCGATGAGGAATTCGTAGATGACGACGGTTCCACCGTCAGGCAATACTTTGTAGGCTTTTTCCAGCAGCATCCGTTTGGTCTTCAGGTCCCAGTCGTGCAGCACATGGCCGAGCACGATAACGTCGGCACTGGGCAGTGGGTCGGTAAAGAAGCTGCCGGCCACGAACCTCATCCGGTCGACGAGCCCGAACTGCTCTGCTGTTTCAGCGAAGATCGGGCCGACTGGCGGTAGATCCAGGCCGACTCCGCTGAGGTGGGGATGGCGGCGCAGTACCCGGGACAACAACGCTCCCTTTGCGCAGCCGACGTCGGCGACGGTCGCGTATTTCTCCCAGGGGAAGCGCTCCACCAGCGCGTGGATAGCACCCATCGCACCAGAGGCCATCGCCCGCAGGAAGTTCCGCAGCGGTTCCGGATTCGGGTACAGAACGTCGAATAACTCACTCTCGCCGTCTCTCGCATCATTTTGCGGTAACCCGGTCTGCAAGGCAGGCTTCAGATTTCCCCACGATGGGTATGACTGGTTATTCATAAACTGGAGCAAATCACCCAAGTATTGTTCAGGATCTGACTCGTCCAACACGGCGGCGCTGGCTGGCGTGTTACGGTACAAGCCATTCTCTCGATCAAGTACCTTTAGTGCGACCAACGCATCGAAGAAATCTCGAGCGCTGCGCTCGTGTAGACCAAGTTTTACCCGAAGGGTCTCCGCGTCCAGGGGTTGCACCGCCAGTTCGGTGAACACGCCAAGCTCCACCGCGACGAGGAGCGCCTTCGCGCTCCAGAAGCCGAGCCCAAGTCGAAGGATCTGCTCCCGCGGAGACATTCCGGCCTCTTTGGTTCCCAGCAGTGTTCGAACACCGGCCGTGTCGTGGTAGTCTTCGAAATGGGTGACTTTCCCGTCAGCCAGTCGCCAGGAGTGGACAAACGGTACCTTGCGGGTTTGTTCACTGTGAGCAACCCGCAGGTGGTACGCTCCGATCACCATCACGCGGTCACCTGATTCGACAAAATCTTCGGGTGTTGGCCGAAGTTCACTGAAGACGGGGCCAGCTTGTGCCATGAAATCCCGAACCTGCTTCAGCCCTTTCTTGGTGCCACCAAGTCCATAGTCGTTCGTCCCATGGGGATGGGTCCACTCGATGGCGGGAGAGAACGGTTCCATAGCGGCGTCGATGTCGCCGCGTGCGAACGCGGAGTATGATGCCTGGATAATCTCAGCGTTGGTAGACATTTTTTCCTTTCTGGAAGGACCGGTCCGAAGGGAGGTGAGACCAACGGTGACTGTCCAACGACGTCATGGCCGGATGGCCGCGTTTGGCCCGCTAACGCGTCGAGTCAGTGCTCACCAAGTTGGGCAGATGAATTTCTAGTGTCCTGCGAAGGCCGTCCTGCCAGCCTACCGCACAGTTTCCTATGAGTGATTTACGTAAGGTATTGTCAAAAGCGTGCGTCTCGCGTGTCGCGTCCTTTCGTGCGTAGGTGGCAACTGTCCTGCTGAGCTGTGCCAAGTAATTCATCATGTCTGTGATTCCAACGACATCGTCACCACCCCAATTTACGACACATGCCGGTACTGTCGCCACATTCCACAGAAGTGGGACCTGCCGGACGATGTCGTCCGTATGGATCGGGTTACACCAATTCTGCCCGACGGGGGGAATCTCAATCGGTTGACCGGCGAGAATTCTCTGCAAGAATAACATCGGCACACCCCCGTGACCATATGGCCCGTATGCGACGTTGAGCCGGGCAATCGTCGTAGGCAAGGACAGCGCCGTGGCCAGCGCACGTACCGCTCCCTCACTGGCAAGCTTGGCGATCGGATAGGTGGGAAACCACAACGCCTGCCCGCCAAGTGCGTCCGTTTCAGTATAGCGGTGATCGAGGCCCTGATGCGCGTAGACCGCACCGGTCGAGACGAACAGAAAGGCTTCAGCGCGCCGGCAGTGCATCATCAGCCTGCCGATCGCTCCGCAATTGATGTCGAGGCTCTCCTCGAAGTCGCTACCGTCGCCTCTGTCGAACGCCGAGTGCATGATATACGTGAAGTCGTCCGGCAGACCGTCGAGGCCCTCGGTTCTCATGTCCCAACGCCAGGTCCGTATCCCGCGGGAGAGCAGCTCTTGTCGCGCCCTGGCGTCGCCGAACCGGCCCACGCACCAGACCTCGTTGTTTTTCGCAAGAGCTTCGGCCACCGGGCGGGCAACCTGGCCCGTGGCGCCAGTGATGAGGATTTTCTTCCCGGTAAGCACGGTTGCCTCTCCATTGTTAGTCATCAGCGGCGCTCTGTCATGAACCGGACCGGTCGTCTGCACCTGCGGTCAGTCGCCTCCCAACGCCCGGTCTAGCTCTTTCCGCAGGGTCGCTTGAAAACTTGCCACATGTTGCGGGCCCATCAGCGTGTAGTGCTCTCCTGCGACGTCGATATAACGGTTCTTGCCACGGGTGAAGTTGTCCCACTCCATGAGCTGGTATTTCAGCCAGTCCTCTTTCGTGCCATGGAGCGGGTGGGCGTAGAACACACTGACTGATCTCACCGTGCCTGAGGGTTCATAGGTACGGCCGAGCTCTACCATCGACTGCGCGAGGTTCACCCATGCGGAAAATTTGGCGAGATCGATGTCGAGCTCGACAAGGCGTGCTTTTGGAGCCATGTCGACGAGGCGCTCAGCTATTTCATCCCTGGGCAGATTCTTGTTTCGGAATAGCTGTGGTAGTTTCGCGGCCTGGTCCTTGGTAACCATCGCCAGGAAGAACGCCAGGTTTACCGCACCCTCGGCGAAATCAATTTCGTGCATACGACTCTGTATATGTGGTGGGAGGTTGAAGATTCCCAGGAACTCGACGCGCTCGCCGGCCGCTTCGAGCATCTTAGCGATCTCAAACGCGATGATACCGCCATAGGAATAACCTGCGATGGCGTATGGCCCATGTGGTTGCTTGCCGCGAATGGCCTGGACGTAGCAGTGCACCATCTCGTCGAAGGTATGGAAGTAATCTTCGTTGGTGCCAAAACCGCGAGCCCGCAATGCATAGAAGGGCCGTTCGTTGAGGAAATATTTGGCGAGGTTGACGAAGACCAGGACTTCGCCGACACCGGGGTGGACGCAGAACAGTGGTGTCTTGGTACCGCTGTTCTGAAGTGGTACAAGAGGGTCGTAGCGGGGGGTTCCTTGCCCGAGTGCGGTGAGTACGCCAGCCAACTGTCGTACGGTGGGCGCCCGCAGTATTGCGACGATGGGCAGGTCAGCGATGCTGAAACGGGATTCGACCTGTTTTTTCAGTTGCAGTATTTCCAGCGATGTTCCCCCGAGGTCGAAGAAGCTGGCGGTGGCGCTCACTGTCTCCGGCTCCAGGACAAACATCCCGGCATAAATCTCAGCGAGCCCCACCTCGGTCGGGCCATCAGGTACGGTGTACCCGCCGATTTGACGCAGCGTCAAATCCGCCACCGATTGCACGCGGTCGGCGAAATCGCCTGCCTCGAGTCTGCTGCGCAGCACGGATCTCTGGATCTTTCCGAGACTGGTCTTGGGTATTTCGGCTCTGGGCAGCGGCAAGACGAGGGTTGGTCGGAATCCCCAATGCATCACCACGGTACTACGGATCGCAACGAGTACTCGATGCACGTCGGCTTCACTGTCGCAACTGGGGCTGAGAACGACAGTGATGACCAGCTCCTCGGTGTCGCTGCCGACGGGTCGGGTGGGAAAGGCCGCGACATAGGACTTCTCCACGCCGTCAAGCTGCTCAAGGGCGGTTTCGATGTCGTGGCTGAAGTAGTTGACTCCATTGACGATGATACTGTCCTTGCTACGCCCTGCGAGGGTGAGCCGCCCGGCCTTAAGGAAACCTCGATCACCGGTACAGAACCAACCGTCAGCCGTGAAGGCGTTAGCGGTCGCACTAGCGTTGTTGAAGTAGCCGTCCGTGACCATGGGTCCGCGCAGCTGGAGCTCACCGATGTGACAGTCCGCCAGTAGCACGCCGTTGTCATCAACGATGCGGATCTCCAAGCCGTCTATCGGCAACCCTACCGAGGCGAATTCTTTTCCTGGTTCAGCGTCAGGGAACTCCCGAGAAAAGATGCTTCCGGCGCACGTCTCAGTCATACCAAACGCCGGAACAATAGCGTTGTGGTGCAGCCCGAAAGGTCTCAGGAGTTCGAGGTAGCGCCGCGCTGTCGCGCACACCACGGCTTCGCCTCCTGAGATGATGTGCCGGAGTGACTCGAGGTTCATCGAGAAGCCATCTGGCTGTTTGTCGAGCATTGCGTTGATCTGACCGAGCAGGAAGTTGGGGGTGAATGTGAGGCAGATCTGGTAAGTCTCGATCAGCCGAAGAAAATGGAGGGGGTCGGTGAGTATGGCCTGAGGTTCGACCTGGAGCTGTGTTGCTCCGATCGCCAACGGCAACAGATGCCCCTCGATTGCGGCGATGTGGTCGAAAGATATCCAGTTCATCGTATTGTCGCCGGAAGCAAGTTCTAGCCGATCGGCCTTGCCGGCCAAGGCGGAGAGGAGGTTGCCATGACTGAGCATCACAGCCTTAGAGTTTCCGGTGGAGCCAGACGTGAGCATGAGTATAGCCAGATCGCTCAGATTGGCACTGTGGATGCGTGACTCAGGTTCACTGTCCGACAGCTCGTCAAAAATTGCTACCGTCATATGCTCAAAGGTAGGAATCTCGGCGTTGATATCGCTCGTGGTCAACCATAGCGGGCTGTCCAATAGGTCGTTGACGAGCCTGATTTGGGCGGCCCAGCGAGTTGTGTCAACCCTGATGGGTAACAGCGGGCAGGGTACGTAGCCGCCGAGCAGACAGGCCCAAAAAGCAGGTATGAACTCGGCGGATCGTTCCAGCAGGAGCACGATATTCTTCCGAGCTGGCAGTCTTCGTGCATACAGTCCGCCCAGCATTCGGCGCGCACTGTCCAAGAGAGACCCGTAGTCCTGGAAAACAGAATCGTCGATCGCGTCGTGGTACAGGTAGCGAACACCGACGTTCGGCGCAGTGTCGGCGGCATGGACGAGTAAGTCGGCTATACTTCTGAACCCGCCCATCCGTTTCGACCAAGTGGCGTCCGTGCCACAGGAGAGTTGACAGGGCAGGTCGCCGGCTATTCGCCCGTGATTCTGCCGCGTCGTAGAAGCATGCATCAGGTTCTCCTGGAAATTCGTATATTACCAGCCGGGTCGTGTTTATTTACCGGTCTGGTTGGGCTGGAGTGTTAGTGGCCCGTCCATCGCGGACACGCTCTCCCGCCGCCCTACCATGGCTCATGTGGTGGGGTGTGAATTCGACTAAACGACTCGACTAACTGGAGGAAGATGCGGTAACGGGAGCCTTGGGGACGTAGTCCATGATCGGGTGCGTCGCGACGAGTCCGGAGATGAGGATAATGAAGTCCTCGCGAGCCTTGAGCTGCTCCATCGGGTCGACGAGTTCGCGAGCTTTTTCGAAGTACTCCACAACTTTCTTGCTCGGGTCGTAGAAGAAACGCACGAACGAGATCACTACGTCAAGGAAGGCACGGTACCCGTCCTCGTACGATTGACGAATCGAGGCCTCCGAGTCTGGCTCGTCGAGAATATTGTTGACCGCGCGCGCCGCCGCTGAGGCACTTCTCATGGCGAGCATGACGCCGGTAGAGAACAGTGGGTCGATAAACGCCGCCGCATCGCCGGCTTGGATGAAGCCGGGACCGCTCATCCGTTCACAGGTATAGGACCAGTCCTTGGCCGTGCGAACTTGGGACACCTCGACGGCACCGGCCAGCAGACGCTTAACCTCTAGCGCCTCGTCGAGGCGCTGGTAGAGTACGTCTGCGGGCTTCAGGCCGGATGCGGTAAATTCCGTGCTCGGCGCGACGAACCCGACGCTGCAGGTGCGGTCGCTGAAAGGAATCAGCCAGAGCCAGCCTGGTGGCCTGTTTTCGAGCACAATGTTGCCGGCCGCCTGTCCGTCATAGCGGCTCCCACCTTGGAAGTACGTCCACGCGGCCAGATTCTTCAGGTCTGAGTGCCAGCCGACCGCGTCGAAGCGCCGAGCCATGATCTTGGCTTGGCCGGAGGCATCGATGATGAACGGAGCGTGAACGTCGATCACGTCATCGGAGTGGCTGTAACGGACACCTGTGCAGCGGTCGCCCTCGAACAGCGCCTCGCGGACATTCGCCTCTTCGATCACGGTTGTGCCGAGCCGTCGGGTATGGGCCAGCAGCAGGTTGTCGAACTCGGCTCGCTTGACCTCATAGGTGTAGGGAAACGGGCAAACTTCATCAAAACGGACGGTCCATGGTTCGGGGTTGTCCCCCCAGAGCAGCGATATACCATACTTCCTGATCGCGCCAAGTTCCTCCAGGATCTGAGTGGCGCCGAGATCCTCAATGACCGGCATGACGCCCGGAACGAGGGACTCGCCAATGTGATATCGGGGGAATTTCTCCTTCTCTAGCAAGAGCACACGTCGTCCCCACTTGGACAGGAGCCCTGACGCTGTGGTGCCGGCGGGGCCTCCGCCGACGACGACGACATCGTATTGGTCGCGCACGAGTGACCTCCCTGTTCACCGCCCCGACATTCGGTCGGTGTTTATTGTTTAGACTCGCCGGGTTTCGGCGCGTGACGAGGAGAACTAGTGACCCGGCGAACGAGTTTCCTAACACTTGACGTTGTCTACTGCACCCTCGTCGCTGGTGTCTATTTTGCGAGTTATCACAACTCAGTGTCAGTAATGATCGAAAATTGTTTCCATGTTGTACTATATTCTCCTCAACCGGTGTGGTCTCGTCAATTTTTCAACGACTCCCACGACGCTTCTGGATCGACACGAGCGCAGTATCAGGGACAGTGTTCATACTCCTTGGACTCTATCAGATCGACAGCAGTCTGCAACGCTACTAACGTTCCCGCAGGTACTAGTACATGATCAATAGTAGTGTGTGCCGCGTCTTATCCAAGGCAGAGCTCCGTCAGTTCGGGATATGACCGATAGAGGATTTTTGGGGAGTTGGCGCAGATCGCCGGATTGAGGCACTTATTGACGGTTCGGAACACGACTCCTAGATCGGATAGTGACCGGATACGCGGATGGCCGGGGCTGGATGCGTGCCAAGATTAACCTCTATGGAGGGGACATTCAGTGAGAATTTCAAGTACTTACGATTTACTTATGAGTTACTTACAAGTTACTTCGCACATCGCCGTAATTAATTAGGAGTTCCGAGCCGCGTGGCAGGTTTCAGGCGTATTTCGACCAGACCCCAGAGCCACCTGGACGAGATCACAGCGTCCGGTCCAGGCACAATCAGACCGGTAGCGAAGATGCATGCCTCGTTCGGTCGCGGTGAGCCGATCGGCCCGGACCAGGGCCTCTTGAGCCCGCGGAGCCTCTCGCCGGGCTACCCGGTCCGGATCCGCCTGGCCCGCCATGCTTGCCGGGGCCTCAAGCCTGCGGCTGCCCGTCGGCACCTTGCTCGGCGCAGCTCAGCGCGAAGTGGGACCCTCAGCGGGCTCCTCAAGGGCATCCACGTTGACGTTCATCGTCGCGGCTACCTTACGGAGATCGTCGACTGCGGAGAGAAGCTGGGCGCGTACCGGAGCCAGGTAGCTCTCCCGCAGCAGGCTCATCGACAAGCGCAACTCAGCCCGCAGAGCTTCCTGGGCCACCTCGTGGTCGGCGGGACCGCCGCCGTAACCACGGTTCCACAACTGGAACAACCGGACGGCGGCACGGACCTGCTCGACCGCCGCAGCGCCGATCGGGTCCAGGGCCGGGGTAGGTCCGCTGCCCACCGACGGCGCCGCCATGGGTCCCGCGGTGAGGGTGCCCACGCCGAGGGTGGTGGTCTGGATGAACTGTTTCCGGTTCATGTCTTTCTGCCTCACCACCCTGGCTCACCACCGCGCAGTGCCCGTGGACACATCCCGGACCGCTGGAGGACTTCCCACGACAGCTTACTGGAGGGCGGCGAGGACCTCGGGCAGCTCGCCGGGGTGCACCACGCACAGTCGCTGCGTGGTGCGGGTGAGAGCGACGTAGAGGTCGTTGAGGCCGCGCGGTGACTCGGCCACGATGGCCGCCGGGTCGAAGAGCACCACCGAGTCGAACTCCAGTCCCTTGGCCTGGGCGACGGTCAGCACACTCACCGGTGCCTCCAGGCACCGGTCCGCCTCATGCGCGGCGGACACGAGCGGGCTCAGCTGCTGCACCCAGGCCAGCGGCCCGAGCACGCCCACCCGGCCCTCCCTCACTGCGGCGGTCTCCTCGGCGAGCACCGCGTTCAGCTGCGCGGCGAGGGCGTCGGGCAGCTCCCCCGGCAGCCCGGGCGGCCCAGACGGAGCGGGCAGTGCGCAGACCCGTACCGCGCGGGGCGCTACCCCGGCGCGGCGCACCGCCTGCGGTGGGGTGAGGCTGGCGTCGATCGCGGCGAGGACCTGCTGGGCCAGCTCCGCGACCTCGGCGGGGTTGCGGTAGTTGATGGTCAGCTGTTCCAGCCGCCACCGCTGTGCCACGTAGGGGCCGAGCACGTCCTGCCAGGAGCGCGCGCCGGTCGGGTTCCCGGTCTGGGCGAGGTCCCCGACCACCGTCATCGAGCGGATGGGGCAGCGCCGCATGAGCACCCGCCAGGCCATCGGGGACAGCTCCTGCGCCTCATCGATGACGATGTGACCGTAGGTCCAGGTCCGGTCGCCTGCCGCGCGCTCGGCGGCGCCTTCGGAGCGCTGCTGGCGCTGCCGCTCGGCCAACCGGTCCGCGTCGATGAGGTCCGTGGCCCGCAGCAGCTCCGGGTCCAGGTCCTCATCCAGGTCCAGGATGTCCAGCACCCCTTGGGCGTAGCGCAGCTCCGCGCGCAGCGCGGCGGCCTCCCGGGCGGCCTGCTCGCTGCCGTCGGAGCCCAGCAGCTCGGCGGCTTCGTCCAGCAGCGGAACGTCGGCGGGGGTCCACACCTGGTCCGGCTCGGCCTGTGGGTCTGGGGCGGGGCGGGTCAGCAGGTCGCACTCGGCGGAGGCCAGCACCCCTTGGGTGGCGCTGGCCAACCGCTGCGGGTCGGCGTAGAGGTCGCTGAGCAGCTGCTCCGGCGAGAGTATCGGCCACAGCGCCTCCAGCGCGGCACTCAGCTCGGGACTGGCCCGCAGCTCAGCGCGGATCTCCGCCAGGTCGGCCCGGGTCAGCAGGTCCCGGCCTGAGCCGTCGACCCCGCCGGCGACCTGCTCGGCCAGGGCCGCCACCACCTCGCGCTGAAAGATGCGCCTGGCCTCGTTGTGCGGCCGGCGGGAGCGCCGCGCCCGGGTGCGGGCCGGCAGGCACACCGCGCGGTCCAGCCGGATGGACTGGCCCTCAACGGTGAGCTCGATCGGTGTGGTGGGCAGGCGCTGGCGGTCGTGCACCGCGGCAGCCACCACCTTCGCCATCTCCCGCCGACCCTTGAGCGCGGCGGTCTGCTCCGGCTCGGCGCGGCGGGCGTGCAGCCCCGGATGCAGCTGCGCGACCGTGCACAGCCGCACGCTGGTCTCCCCCAGCGAGGGCAACACGTGCTCGATGTAGCGCAGGAACGTCGGATTGGGACCGACGATCAGCACGCCCCGCTTGGCTAGCTGCTGGCGGTGCGTGTAGAGCAGGTACGCCGCCCGGTGCAGCGCGACCGCGGTCTTGCCGGTGCCCGGCCCACCTTGGACGACCAGCACTCCCTGGGGTTTGGCGCGGATGATCCGGTCCTGCTCGGCTTGGATGGTCGCGACGATGTCCGACATCTGGCCGGTGCGGCTCTGGGCCAGCGCGGCCAGCAGCGCCGCCTCATTGGTCAGGCTGGTCCGAGTGAGATCCTGCTCAGCACCGTTGAGGTCGAGCACTTCGTCCTCGATGGCCAGCACCGTTCGGCTGCGGGTGCGGATATGGCGGCGACGGCGGACGCCTTCGGGGTGGGCGGCGGTCGCGGTGTAAAACGGGCGGGCCGCTGGCGCCCGCCAGTCGATGAGCAGGGGCTGGTAGTCGCGATCCTCATCGAGCAGCCCGAGCCGCCCGATATAGCACCGCCCGTCCCCGTCCCCGTTATGGCCCCCGTCGCCGTTGCGGTCCTCGTGGCCGGGCGGGTCGCTGTGCAGGTCGAGCCGCCCGAAGCACAGGCCCTGCTCGACGCTGTGCAGGGTGTCGAGCTGCGCGGAGTACATCGCCGCAGCCGCGTCCCGCTCACTGAGCGCCCCGGGGGTGCCGGTGGTGGGGGCTTTCAGGACTTCGGCCAGCCGCGCTGCGGTGTAGCGGCGGCGTTCGTCGAGATGCTGATAGAGCAGGGTCAGGTAGTCCTGCTCCGCTGCCACCGCTTCCTCGGCTGCCGCTGCCTCCGCTGCTGGGGCCTCCGCTGCTGGAGCCAGCGCGTCGGGGAGGCTGGGAGAGACCGACACTGGATGCATTTGATCCACGGTAGCTGATCCCCGGCTGCCGACCCACATGAATCAGACTCATCCCGAAATCAGAACCGCCCCGGAACCAGCCCCACCCCGGAATCAGCACAGTGGATCATCCGATGTAGGCGCGGCCGGTGTAGCGCTGCCCGATCAACGTGGGCAGCCGGGTCCACCCAGCGCGCCGCCGGTGCTCGACGCGCAAGTCAACGAGATCAACCGGGTGCGCATAGATCACCTTCTCGACGTGGCCCCAACCCAGCGTGGGCGCCCCCGGTGGCCTCAGCCGGGTGGGCAGCTCGACGAGCGTGCTGGTGCGGTCCACCTGCAGCAGCGTGCCGCCGTTGTCGGCGAAGGTGGAGACCTGAGAGATCGAGCCCTCCAGCCCGTCAGCGGCCCGCAGCCGCAGCGCGGGCGGGCTCACCAGGCCGTCGCGCACGGCGATCTGGTGCTGGCAGGGCCACAGCCCGGCGGAGACCTGGTCGGCGAACACCGGCTGGTCCGCGAGGACGTCAGTGACCGGTCGCGGCGTGCTCAGCCGCGGTTGCGCCAGCGCCAGCCAGCTGCCCGGACCGGCAATGCGGTCTTCGGCCACCACCCGGACCGCACTGGGTGCGGCCAGGCCGGCCTCAGCGAGGGCGACGGCGACCTCGGTCCAACCAGGGGTGTCCCCGACGGCAGGCAGCGGCACCGCGCGGATCTGCTCCGGGGCGACCGGGTTCCCGGTTCCCACCTGCACGGTGAGCCGCTGCTCGGGGGTGAGCCGGCCACGCAGCGGGACGGTGATCCAGCCGTCGTGGCTGCGGGGGGGCAGCGGATACCAGGGAGTCTGGACGGTGCCGAGGCTGGCCCGGCCGGGCACGTCGTCGTGCCACACGGTGCTGCCCGGTGCGGTGGGCGGGGTCGGTGTTGGTTCCGGCAAGGGGTCGGCCCGCATGTCCCCGGTGAGCGCGGCGGACCCCGCCGCCGGTCCCAACCCCGGTGTGACGTCGGTGAGCACCTGCACCGCCGAGGCCAGGCCGCAGGGCCGGCCACTCAGCGCGCGCAGGTTCATCAGCGCCACCGACGTGCCCGGGTACTGACGCAGCGGCGCGACGGCGAACACCACCAGCATCAGCGCCACCCCCAGGCCGGTAGCGGTGCGCAGCACGGCCCGATCCGGCAAGCGCCAACAGAACCACCGCCGGCGGAGCCGGCCATCCGGCCACCGCCGGCCGAGCCGCCAGCTCAGCGCGGCGACGGCCAGCCACAGCAGCGGGTTGCGCAGCGCCAACGGCCCTAGCGACGGCGCGAGCAGGCTCTGCAGGTATGGGGTGTCGACGAGCAGATGGTTCCCGAACGGCTGACCCCAGTCGGAGAAGGGACGCCACAGGTTGGGGCCGGCGAAGGCGACCGCGGTGGCGGCCACCAGGGCGGCGGTGCCGAGGGTGAGGGTCGCGGTGCCGACCCGCCGAGGTAGCGGGGATCGGATCAGTGCGGCGGCCAGCAGTACGGTGGCTGGGGCCGCGATGGCCCCGAAGTGGTTCACCCACTTCGTCGGGGTCAGCGTCAGGACGGCCAGGCTCACCGCGGTGATCGCCGCTGCGCCGCCGAGCAGCCGTCCGGTGCGCCCGGCGGTGCCGGCACGCCGGGCCGTGCCGAGGGCGACTGCGAACAGCACACCCAGGGTGAGCAGCACCGGCAGCCGCTTGCCCCACGCCCCCCGCTCGTCGCCGGCCAGCAGGTTCGCGTAATGTAGGTACTCGTCATACCAGGCGTCCTGGCGGTAGTACCAGCGGTGCACCGCGATTGACTCCAGGACGTCGCCCAGTGTGGCGTCGGCGAAGGCGACCGGGATCACGACCGAGGCGGCCGCCCCGATCAGCAGCGCTACGGCGACTCGGCTGGACCCTGCTGGCCCCCGCTCTCGCTTCCGCCAGGATCGCCACAGCCAGGGCAGGCAGGCCAGCAGCGGCACGGCGGCGACCAGGCCGGTGGGGGAGGCGGTGGCGGTGAGCGCGGCCAGCGCGGTGGCTGCGGCGAGCACCCCCACGGAACGGCGCCGGGTAGCCAACTCGGCCAGCACCAGCACCGCCGCGGTACCCAGGGCGATCAGCGGTTCGGGGCGCAGCGTCAAGCCGTAGGGCAACCACCACAGCAGGTGGGCGCCGGCCAGCGCCCACGGCACCGCCCGCCCGCGCGCTACCCGCCCCGCCACCGTGGTGAGCAGCACCCGCAGCAGCGTGTAGCTGCCCAGCCCGTAGGCCAGCGGCAGCAGTCGCAGCCAGGCCAGGCTCCAGGTGTGCCCCAGGGCTCCCCAGGCCTGCATGAGGTACTGGCTGGCGACAAACGGGTTCTCGGTGACGTTGAACTGGTAGATGACGTTGCCCAGGTAGCCCGAGTCCATCGCGTTGCGGGCCATCAGCAGATACCACGAGTCGTCGATGTTGACCGGGCCGACCAGCACCCAGCCCAGCGACACCACGAGCACCACCGCATCCGCCCACGACGGGCGCGGCCGGGCCAAGCCGGGCCCCTCGCCCGGCCACCACCGCCAGGCCAGGACGAGCAGCGCCAGGAGCGCCAGACCGTGCGCGATCAGCAGGGCCGTCTTGAGCATTGTGGGGCGCGACTGGTATCGCGCGTCGGTGTGCAGCTGCACCGACAGACCGTCCCGTTGGGTTACGGCGTCGGTCTGAAGCTCGGCGACCTGGGGTACCAGCAGATCCGTCCGGGTGACGAGGGGGACGCCGTCCCGGGACACCCGCACCCCACCGGCGTCGGCGCTCACCCGGTAGGAGCAGTCCCCGGCGGGCAGGGAGGCGCGCAGCAGCTGCGCCCCGGAGGCGGTGACCGTGACCATGCCCTGGTCGGCGGCCACCACCAGGCCCTCGCCCGGGATGGTGCCGACCTCGGCGGGCAGGGTGCGTAGCGCCTCACCTCCGGCCGGGCGGGCATCCAGCGCCCGCAGCGTGGGGCACGGGATGGTCGCGGCCAGTCGCAGGGGGCGGTAAGGCGACAGTGGCAGCACCGTGGAAGTGGGCTGCTGCCCAGCGGGTGGCCAGCTCACCACCGGGTCGTCTGCGGTCACCGGGGCGAGCGCGACGGCGAGGCCCAGCACCCCGGTGAGCAGGGCCAGCGCCGCGAGCACCCACCCCAGTCGTCGGTGACGCTGCGCGTCGGGCCGCCGGTGACGCTGCGCGTCGGGGTGAGTGCGGGGGGGCACCGCGGCAGGGTACGACCAGACGGGAGCCCGCCAGCCCTCACCCCGTGGTCGTGCCGTCGGGGTTGATGCGGTGATAGCCGAGATAGGGAACAAGGACCTCAGGGATCCGCACCGAGCCGTCGGCCTGCTGGTAGTGCTCCAGGATGGCCACCAGGGTGCGGCCGATGGGCAGCCCGGAGCCGTTGAGGGTGGCGGCGTACTCCCGTCTGCCGTCTGGAGTCTTGGTGCGGATATCCGCCCGCCGCGCTTGGAACACCCCGCAGTCCGAGACGCTGGAGATCTCGCGGTAGCGCTGCTGACCGGGCAGCCACACCTCGATGTCGTAGGTGTACTGCGCGGAGAAGCCGATGTCCCCCGCGGCGAGGGTGACCACGCGATAGGGCAGGCCGAGTTCCTGCAGGCAGGCCTCGGCGTGCCCGAGCATGATCTCCAGCTGCTCGCTGGAGTGCTCGGCGTCCACCACCCGCACGAGTTCGACCTTCGAGAACTGGTGCAGCCTGATCAGTCCGCGGGTGTCCCGCCCGTAGGAGCCCGCCTCGGAGCGGAAGCAGGGGGTGTGCGCGGTGTAGGCCAGGGGCAGGTCCCTGAGGAGCAGGGTCTCTCCGGCGTGCAGGTTGGTCAGCGGGACCTCGGCGGTGGGGATGAGGAACAGCTCGCGATCCGCGACCCCGGTCTTGAAGAGGTCGTCTTCGAACTTCGGGAGTTGGCCGGTGCCCGTCATCGTTGCCCGGTTCACCAACGCGGGTAGCGAGTACTCGGTGTAGCCATGCCGTTGGGTGTGCAGGTCCAGCAAGAACGTGACGATGGCCCGTTCCAGCTGCGCCCCAGCGCCTGTGAGGACGGCGAACCGGGGGCCGGCGAGTTTTGTGGCCCGCGGCAGGTCGAGGATGCCCAGCCGCTCCCCGAGGTCGACGTGGTCAGCGGGGTCGAAGTCAAAGCGGGGAGGTTGACCCCAGCTCCGGACCTCAACAGCGCACTCCTCGGAGCTACCCTCCGGCAGGCGGTCATCGGGCAGGTTGGGGATACTCAGCAGCAGCTCTTGCAGGTCGGCTTCGAGCTGGCGGTGGCGCTCCTCAGTCTCCTGGATCTCGGTTTTGAGCGCCCGAGCCCGGTCCGGCAGCTCCCCGACGTCCTCGCCGGCTTTGGCCGCGGCCCGGACCCGACGGGCGACCTGCTTGGCTTCCTCGCGGGCTTTGTCGAGCTGCCGGATGGTGGCGACGCGGTGGGTAAACAGCTTGTCCAGGTATCCCAGGTCGAGCTGGTAGCCCCGGCGGGCCAGTTTGCGTACCGCCTCGGTAGCCGGGTCGAGGAGAACACGCGGATCATGCATGAGCGACACGCTACCGACACCGCCGTCACGGGTGCTCCGCGCGGGCCGCCTCCGCCCGGCGCTCGGCGAACGCGACCGGCGAGCTGCTCCCGGGTTTCGATCACCACTTGTCCGTCTTCCACGTACACCACTAGGGCCACCCCGGCCTCGATCCCGGCAGCCCGCCGCACCTGAACCGGAATCGTCACTCGATCCTGATCATCGACGGTGACCTCGGTTCCTGGGCACTCAGCAGGACTATGTGTCACACCATAAGAATATCTGCCGCACGACGGCATTAGACGGCATTACTCGACACATCATGTGGCCGGCGCGGCAGTTGACAGTTAAGCTCATGCGACAAGCAGAATAACGAAACGCCAGCGCGTCCAGCGCAGGTTCCCACCGTGCGGCGTGCTGAACACCCCCAGCCGTAGCTCGGTCGCTCTGAGTGCGCCGAGTTCGACATCAGAGCTCTGCACTTAGGCCCCTGACAGCTCTCCTGTCGAACTCGGCATACCCAGAGCGGTATCAGCCGGCGTCCAGAGAGCTTCAGCCACCAAAGATTTCTGCAAAGACTTATCGATCATGGTCAAGGCCGGTAGCGACCGCGCCCAGCCAGCCCGACGCGTTGCCTCTCGTTCTTACCTGGCTGCACCGAACTCGCCAGCATGGGACCCCGGCGGTGAACGCGGCCCACACGGAGTAAGCGAGACGTTGCGTTGATCATGGCAAGGTCACCAGCAGGGCGGTCTATAAGGCAGGTTCGGCGAAACGTACTGGTTCCACTTCCCTAAAGTGAGAGTGTGGGTGGTAGTGGCGCAGATCCGCTGGATCGCTTGGTCGACATTCATTTCCCACAGCCGCACCGTGTTGTCGCTGCTGGCGCTGGCTAGAGTGTGCCCGTCAGGACTGAACACCACCGCAACAACGCCCTCGGTGTGGCCGGTCAGGGGTTGACCTAGGGGTGCGGGGTGGGTCGGATCCGCCACATCCCACAGCCGCACCATCTCGTCATTGCTGGCGCTGGCTAGAATGTGTCCATTCGGACTGAACGCCACCGACAAGACGTAATTGGTGTGGCCGGTCAGGGGCTGGCCCAGGGGCGTGGGATGGGCTGGATCCGCCACATCCCACAACCGCACTGTCTCGTCGTCGCTGGCGCTGGCTAGAGTGTGTCCGTCAGGGCTGAATGCCACTGAGTTGACGTTGTCAGTGTGGCCGGTCAGAGGTTGACCCAAGGGCATGGTATGGGTCGGATCGGCCATATTCCACAACCGCACCGTCCGGTCGTAGCTGGCGCTGGCCAAGATGCGCGCATCAGGACTGAACTCCGCGTCCCAGACGTAGTTGGTGTGACCAGTGAGGGGTTGGCCCAGGGGTGTGGGGTGAGTCGGATCGGCCACATTCCACAACCGCACCGTCCGGTCATTACTAGCGCTGGCGAGGATATGCCCATCAGGACTGAACGCCACCGACAAGACGGAGTCGGTGTGGCCGGTCAGAGGTTGACCCAAGGGCATGGTATGGGTCGGATCGGCCATATTCCACAACCGCACCGTCCGGTCGTAGCTGGCGCTGGCCAAGATGCGCGCATCAGGACTGAACTCCGCGTCCCAGACATAGTTGGTGTGACCAGTGAGGGGTTGACCTAGCGGTGTGGGGTGAGTCGGATCGGTCACATTCCACAACCGCACCGTCTGGTCGTTACTGGCGCTGGCTAGGGTGTGCCCATCAGGACTGAATACTGCCTGGTTGACGTAGTCGGTGTGGCCGGTTACCGGGGTCGACAACGCGGCATTCTCGGTAGAGAGCAGGGCGGTGTAGAGATCCGGGATTGGACGTATGCGATAGCCGGCGAGGTCGAGTTGTGCCGCGAGGGAGACGTCACGGCTACGTATGCGGTCCGCTTGAGCGGCGATTTGATTGAGAGTGGCGGTGTCGCGTTGTGTGTGTGCCGTATCGCGTTGCTGCCATGCAAATATCGCCGCGGCGATCACAAGCAGCAGCAGGGTCGACAGCACAGCGAAGTTACGGGTACGGCGATGCCGTTCACGTTTTTTGATGGCGTAAACCCGCCGGGTGGCGGCATCGAGGAACGCCCGAGCCTCCTCATCGAGCTCGACGGAAAGTCTAGCGGGATCGCGACTGTCTCCGTCGCCGGCCATCCCCAGGACGGCCAGGGTGACGGTGAGCCGTTCGGCGTCCCAAAGGTAATACTCAGGCCGGTCCGCGCTGTTCCACTCTGTGGCCGCAAGTTCAACTGTCCGGACGGTGCGTAGGGCGGTAGTAATGTCGGCGATGGCGGTGTCTAACGGTCGCCACCCCGTGATGAGGGCCTCGTGAGCCACGGTGAGCCACAATTGGCCGTCGTCACCGGTGTCGCTGAGCAGCAGGCGGCGGTCGACGAAAACTTGCAGCGCGACGTGCAGCGGCTCTGGCAGCCCGGTGGCCTTAATTCGACGGCGGGCGCGTCGGCCGGTCTCATCAACGGTGACCAGGCGAGTGAGCCCGACTAGCACTTGGCGTTCACTGAGGCCAGTAGCCTCTACGGCGCCAGCGAGCGCGGCGTCGGCATGCCGAGTCAACGCACCTCTCACACCACCGAGGTCGTGATAGCGGGACAGGGACAACGTGCCTCCCACAGGCAGGCTGTCCGCCAGCTGGCGCAGGATGAAGGCGAGCAGTGGCAGAGCCTCTCCGCTGTCGGTGTCGGCGACCAGCTGAGCTACTAGGCCATCATCGAGGTGCAGCCGAGCCATCTTGGCGGGTTGTTCGATGACCTCGCGCAGCATCTCCCGGTCCAGCGGGGCTAACACATAGGCCTCGATCGGCATACCGGCCAGCGTGGGGAGATCACGCAGGTCGTCGAGGAACTCCGACCGCATGGCCGCCACTACTCGCACAGGGCCGGTCATGGCACCGCGCAGCAGCTGTGCGAATCGCTGTTGACCAGCCAAGGCCGTCCGGCTAAACAACTCCTCAGCCTGGTCAACCGTAACCAGCAGCCGCCGCTGGTGCGTGACCGGGCTGGCGGCTAAAAGATCGTCAACCACACGCCGTAGGCCGTCGGTCCCGGCTTCAAGCCTGCTGCGGACGTCGCTGGCCGACCAGGCCAATCCCAGGCGGTTGGCCGTGATCGCTAGCGCTCGGGCCAGCTCTGGCAACGGATTGATTCCGGGAATCACCGACGGCGCGACCAGCCATGCCGGATCGCCGTCGAGCAGCGGCGCTACCGCAGCGTTGAGCAGGGACGACTTCCCACAGCTCGAGGGCCCGACGATGACCAGCATCCCACCGGTGCTCCCCGTGGCGCGCAGCCGATTTCCCACCTCCCGGGCCTCCGCCGCACGACCAAAAAACACTTGACTGAGCGCCGCAGTGAACGGCTCCAACCCGGGGAACGGATTGTCACCCTCCCGCCACGTACCTCCACCGTCTCCCAGCAGTCGCAACGCCTGGAGTACTCGGTCGCGGGCTTGTCGGGGGTCGGCCTGGTAGTCCGCGTACTGCAGATCGCGCATCAGCGGGTGCACCACGCCGGGCTCAGCGCGCAACGGCAACAGCCGGCAACCCAGTGCATCCGCGATACCGATCTCTGCCGAGCACCAATTCGACGCCACAAATGACGAGGTCACCACCCCGATCACCGCGTCGACCTCGCGCAGCTCGCGGTACAGCCGTTGCTTCCAGTCCTCGCCGACGCTGATTCCGTCACGAAGGTCGCAGTCGAGGAAAAGCTCGTGGCCCGCCGCTCGCAGCCAACTTGATACCTCGTCTGCGATGACTCGATCCTGGGTGGCATAGCTGATGAAGATGTGAGCCACCGACCGCCTCGCTCTACGGTCGCAGTACGTAGTAGCGGAGCCGGAACCACCAGACCCCGCTCATGGCCGGCTCGTCCGCTGGCACGGACTTCCCTCGCGACATGCTCGGACGACACCAGCGGGGGGACCGATCGTTACGTTCATGTCCAGCTCGAACCTAAGGTGCGCTCAACTAGGGGGCCTCATCGAATAATCCTACTTAAAGTAATTATTTTTGGGCACACTGGCTCCATATACCACCTGAATGATGCAGACATCCTCACCGAGAGAGCGCGTTAACTGCACCGAGAGCTACTAGGGCGACGCTGGGAAAAGTAAATTTCAGCGCCCGGCCGTACCGGCCCAGCCTGCCGCAGTAGTCGAGACGCGGCGGATTGAAGCCAGGTTGTCTCGCTGCCGGGTACCTGTAGCGACCTGGTGACCTCGCGTAGCGGGATCGGTTGGCGGGCAGGCGAATCGGACGACCGAATCAACCACGTCTGCGCCGCCGCAGGCGCCTTGATGTAGCTAGCGCGAATATTGGCAAGCCGATGTCCATGGTTCATCAGCCCCTCGCCGATGGGCATTGAGCTTCCCCAGTCGTCGTAGTAGGCCTGGACCAAGGCTCGCACTAATCGTGTGATCATGTCGTTGGTGGGTGTGATGTTGTTGAGTCGCAGGCTTTCGGCCGTGATATCCAGCTCGGGAAGAACCCAGCCGTCCGTCAGCAGCTCGGTGCGCACGATATCTACGATTCACACCGAGCAGACCTGTCAGACTTTTTGGTGACTGCTACGTCAGCCGGTACTCCCGGTCACCGAAGTCCGCCACGACCCGAAGGCTTCCGCCGAGGGCGCGCACGTACGCACGCAGGGTGGAGAGGGTGACGACATCGAGCTCGCCCCGTTCGATAGCCGATACGCGGGGCTGGCGGACACCCATGATGTGGGCGACCTCCTCCTGGGTACGGTTCTGCTCGGCACGAACCTGAGCCAGGTGCCAGGCGCGGACGTGGTCATCAGTCACGTCACGGGCGTGGGCCATGTCTTCGTTGGTGAGTTCCAGTTCACCCAGCAGCTCACCAACATCGTCGTACGCGTGCCACCCCGCGGCAGTTCTCCTCGTCATCGCCCTCACTCGTCCTCGTCATTCGGCGCAGCCAGGTGCTCGGCGTAGCGGGCC
Source organism: Pseudonocardiales bacterium (assembly GCA_019247305.1). Lineage (GTDB taxonomy): Bacteria > Actinomycetota > Actinomycetes > Mycobacteriales > Pseudonocardiaceae. The sequence goes on along the minus strand of JAFAPC010000125.1, from coordinate 45,160 downwards.
TCCGCAAGCGGGATTGCCACCTCGTACCAGCTTCGCCAGTGTCTGGACTTGTCGCCGGCCACCAACAGAACCATCTGTCTGGCAGGATCGAACATGAACAAGATCCTGACCTCGGTCTGGCCTGTACTGGCAGGTCGCAGTTCCTTCAGGTGGTGCAGCTGGCTGCCCTTGATTTCGATCCACGAGTGGCCGGCCCTCGTCTGGACCGCGACCGTCGATCACGTGCTCGATCGCCTGTCCGATGAGGGCCGCCGTCAGCTGGTCAGTCTTGCGGACCTCATGCAGCCAGTCGGCGCACCTCGGGATGGATTACCAACAACCACCTGAGCATCAGGCTAATATAAATGCATTATGTCGACGGCCTCCACGGTCTCGAACCGTCCCGCACGGATGCGGCGTTCGCGACTGCGGTTCCCCTGACCTGGGCGCCTGCCCGTGGAAGTACGTGGGCTGCCGCGGTGCGAGGCGGATGCTCAATGCCAGGATGCACACCATCGGCGAACTCGCCCCACCAGGACACCGCTCTGGCCTACCTGCAGCTTGTCCTCCGGCAGGCAGCCAAGGAGTTCCCGGCCGCGCTGGCCGAGTGGACCACCCCGGGTTCGGTGGTGTGCAGGCTGAGGCGGGTGGGACGGCCCGGATCACCGAGCGGGCATATGGCATGCCGGGTTGACACGGTTCAGTTTGCGGGTGTTCTTGGGCAAGCTGCGGGACGGAATGGCCACGTGTCATCTTTCCAGTATCCAGTTCCCGTCTTGTACGTCCAGGGATTCCAGCATGGCAGCCATCAGACTGGGCTGGCTGCTGGAACTGGTAGGAATACCGTGCATCGGCCCTTCGTGGCAAATCTTTTCCCATATGTGGTCATCGCCGTTCAACTGTGTGGTCCATGCCTGATCCTGATATACCAAGTCCAACCACTTCGGGTCGCTGGAATCAATAGCCATGTAGCGCATTCCATCATCGGTGCTTGTGAAAAATCGAGGCAAAAACAGATGTCGTGGCACGGTTTCAAACACTGTTTTCCACTGGTTACTACGCAGCATCCCTGCCGCAACCAGACGATCAACTAGCTGCTTGCACAGTACAGTGGGTCAGTCATGAAGTTTCCTCCTGAAGAGCATCAGCAATAGCCGCAGTGATGGGTTGCCCGGTAGCGTCTTCAACAAAGGCCCACTGGCCATTCGGATTCAATTCTAAGAACACCCATTGATCATCAGGAGTAACGATGAAGTCGGCTGCACAAAAACGTAACTTCAGCTTGTGCATCAAGGTGAGTATCCCTGTGCGAACCCTCGCCGGCACCTCGGTTACCGAGTATTGCAGTGAGTCGGGATCAGTGCGCCAGTCTACCCTTGCAGCCTCGGAACCAGCATCAATTCGGGTACCAAACAACCTGTCATCGACCACAGTCAGCCGCACCTCATACTGTTTGGGTATGCGAGCCTGAAACAGGTGAGCGGTCAGTCCCACCGCCGCATCCCCAAAGTCAACTTCGGGTACCGGTGTCGTGTACACGACACGGGTCTGCCCGTCCTCAACGATTCCACTACCCGACAACGGTTTGACAACGATCTGCCCAACTTCTGAAGCAAAATCACGCATAGCGGTTGGATCGTTGGTAACCAGAGTGGGCGGCACCATCAACCCCGCACGGGCCGCAGCGTCAAGCTGCACCGGCTTGTACTCAGCCCTGCTGATTTCTGCAGGGTGATTAAGCCATCCACGCAACGTCGAGATAACACCGCCAAAGCCATATCGGGCCTCGTTCATAGCCCACCGACGTACCGACTCTGATGACATAGCCGAGTCAAATCGAAACACAGTAGGACGACGGTAATAAACTGACCGAACTCTAGCTAGGTCGAGTACACGCTGCCCGCATCGCAGCGTCCCAATCCAGCCCTCATCAAGCCGAGCGGCAAGTGTCAATTGTGTAGGAAAATCCCCTGGGTCACCGCGAACCACTGGCACGCCACGATCAGTCAATTCGTTCACGACATAATCAGCGGTTGGATCAAACCGTTGAGTCAGGACCAGAACAGGCCACTCAGCCACAGCCGTTCAGTCTTCGGTGTAATCTCTGTCAGTATCGTCAGGTTGACCGCCCCGCTTGGCGGTGTCGGTTGCAGTAAACTCTATCGAGCGCCTCAGTAGCGGGATCAACACATCACCCTGGCGTACCACACCGATCTGACGCTCCTCGTCGTACCCAACCTCTTCAAGATCAAGAATTTCTACCTGCGCCGGTACAACCGCATACCGCAACGCAAGAGGAACGGTCACCTTGCCAGCCTTTACCGTCGTGTCCTGCGCAGGCAGAACCGGTCGCCCCAAGGGAAAACCGGTGGTAGCCGGGAACAGCGAGTCTGGATGATCAACTAACGGAGACATCCTGCACCTCACCCAGAGACAGCTGGAAGCTAGACCGGTCACCATCGGCAACCACATCATGTCACTAACAACCACCGAAACATAGCCCATCCAGCACATTCGGCACGAAAATCACTTTTGAGTCGTTTGTGAATTAGTACTCAATCTTGCCTAACCGGACTAATGATCTTGTGGATCTGTCGACAGCTTACCCGAACGCATCTGACTTGCGAGAACAGCACCAGGAGTAATGGTGATCTTGTCGGAAGAAGCCAAACAGGACAAGGAGCCAGCCCCTAACGCGGACGGTGGGGTGTGGAGCACCGGGTGGCTGTGATCTTGTCGGAGGGCGGTGGAGATGGCGGGGTAGGCGTGGATGGGGAGGCTAGCGCCTGTGGTGTGGTCCGCTCGCGGCGTCTACATGATCGCTTCTCGTCTGAGGATCTTCAGGTGATGATCGGTCTCTACGGGTCGTGGATCACAGTTAGGCCGGTGGCTGAGAAGTTCGGTGTCAGTCTGCGCTGCGTCAAACGGTTGCTGTACCAGCACGGCGTGTCCTGATGGCGCGCCCAACGCCCCGTGTTTCGATCAGCGTGTGGTCAAGATCCACCAGCACGAGCAGGCGAGGCGCGGGCCGGGAGGTGGTTGCGGTGGGACTCAGTGCGGTGGACCCACCGTGGCGACCGTGGCGTGGAAGCGGTCCTCGACCTCCTGGACGCTGGGGTGCCCAGCGTGGGCGGTCAGGGCGCGGCGCAGGGCGTTGACGTGGTCCAGGCTGTGGGTGCTGCGCAGCGAGCCGAGGGAGGGGATCACCTGGCTCAGCAGCACACACGCCTGGTCGATGTCGGCGCGCGAGTTACCCGCCGAGGGCAGGTAGGAGCGGGCAAGGGCCGTGGTGGTGATGATCTGGCGACGCAGCGCGCCGCCGGCCGAGGCTGAGGTCAGCACTCCGGGGGCCAGCCGCTGGACCTCATCAGCTCGACCGAGGTCGCTGGCCATGGCGAGCATCTCGAAGGTCAGGTGTTCGGGCGTGAAGACCTTGAACCACAGCTGCTCGCCAGCCGGGGGCATGCGATCGAGCGCTCGGTGCGCGATCAAGCACGCCTGCGCGCAGGCCCGCTGGTCACCGCGCATGGCATGCGCGCTGCCTTGCCAGGCGGCGCAACGGGCCGCAGTCAACGGCGAGCCGCAGTCGAGTCCCGCGCTGGCCAGCTCCAGTGTCTGGGCGGCGTCGCCCAGGGAGTACGCCTGCGTCGCCATGTCAGCCAGGATGTGCGCGCCTAGCGCACGGTTCCCGCTGGCCTGCGCCAGCCGCAGGGCTTGGATGTAATAGCGCTGGGCGAGTCCCTGCCGACCGGAATCCCAGCTCATCCATCCGCACAGATCGCACAGCCGCGCCGTCGCGGCCATCAGCTCCCGGCCGATGGCCTCCTGGTAGCTGCCGTTCAGCAGCGGGAACACGACGTGATTCACGTAGTGCAGGAGCGTGGATCGCGCATACCCGCCGCCGAGCCGCTGGTCGACGTCGGTGAACGCTTCACACATTGCCCACAACGCGTCGATGTCGCTCTGGCTGACGTGTCGACTACCCCAGCCCTGGGCAATTTCATCCTCGCGGTTTAGTAGCCACTCCCGGATCGGTCCAGCAAACGCCGCAGGGACCCAGGTCGCTGAGGCGAGAATCGGCCGCCGGTGCATGTCCGCCCTCCACAGTCGCCCCACCACCTCCACCGTAGCCTGGAGGGTGGCCAACCAGGCGAGCCCCACCTCACCCACCTCGGACTCGTCATCCTCACCCGGTGCCTCACCGGGTGCCTCCCGGGCCGCCCGCTCCTGCTCCAGCTGCGGCCACAGCCGCTGGGCCAGCGCGAGACTCGGAAACCGCTCACCCTTCTCGATCTTGCCGATCAGAGCGCCACTGTCATGCGTCCGCCGCCCGAGCCCGGTCTGTGACAACGCGCGCAGGGTGCGCCAATACCGCACCTGCGCCCCGAAAAAATGCAGCGCCGACTCCAGCGGAGTCAGCTCCCGCGGTACCTGCCCCATGACGCATCCCCTCCCACCACTAGTCAATGGAGGAGAAGATGCAGATCCAGGCGTCGGACCGGACTCAGCCGGTGCTGCCGATCGAGTTCGACGCGAGTAAGAAACGCACCCACGACTACCGTCGGCACGGCACGACGAATTTTTTTGCGGCACTGAATGTGGGTACTGACCTTGATCGAATAGATACGCGACTACATCACGCACTGGAACGCGGGAGCAAAACCGTTCCCCTAGACCGCCACGGCCGACGATATCCTCGCGAAAGTCCACCTCGTTGAGGCCAACATCAAGAAACTCGTCGACAACAACGCTAAACAAAGACAACAGAATTACGAGACACTAGACTTCGAGCGTGATAATCTGCTTGCTGCACTGGAGTTCGGCGCCCTTGCTTCGGGCCGTCGCAGGGTGATCCCACTCGGCGCAGCGCGAAATTCCTCGTCGACGCCCAGTTGCCTGCCCGGTTTGCGCGGTTCCTGAGCGGTTCAGGACACGACGCGCTGCATACGTTGCAGCTGCCTGCGGGCAACCACACGACCGATTGAACCACCCCGGGTTCGGGCGGTGGATCCAGGCTGAGGCGGGTGGGCAGGCCAGCGTGGTGGTGAGACTGGAGTGATCGACGCTGCTTCGATCACCGAGCGGGCGGTGTGGCCTGCCGGGTTGACACGGTTCAGTTTGTGAGTGTTCTTGGGCAAGCTGTGGGACGGAGTGGACACGTGTCATCACGCGTTGTTGTTTTGGATCAGCTGGTTGATGATTTCTCGGCATTCGATGAGGTTGGCTGCGGTGTGTGGCGCGCCGGCATCTTGTAGTTCCTGGGTGCTTGTGTTACCGGTGGCTACGCCGATCACTTGTACGCCGGCTGCTAGCCCTGCTTCGATGTCTTTGGGTGTGTCGCCGATCAGGACTATGGCGTCATTGCTGAATATTACACCGGTTCGTTGGGTGGCTCGTTGCTGGGCGATCGTGACCAGCGTGGCTCGGTCGGGATCGTCGTCACCGTAGGCCCCGGCGTCGAGATCGAGATAATGGTCCAGGTGAAAGACTTCAAGCTTGATGCGGGCCACGTCGCGGAGGTTGCCGGTCAACACGCTTTGGTAGACGGTGGGATGGTGAGCCAGGCGAGCGAGGGTGTCGTGTGCGCCGGGCAGTGCTCGGCCTATTGTGCGGAGCTCCTCCCGTGCGTCGTGGTAGGTTTGGATCAGGGCTCGCGCTAATCGTATAATTATTTCGTTGGTGGGTGTGATGTTGTTGAGTCGCAAGCTGTCGGCCATGATATCTAGCTCGGTCCGACCGGAGACCCTCGCCAGGGTGGCCAGCGGGGCGCCGGTAGCGGCGGGGAAGGCTCGTTCGTAGAGAGCGCGCCCGAGGCCCCGTGTTTCGATCAGGGTGTGGTCGAGATCCCACAGCACGAGCAGGCGCGGTACGGGCCGGGAGGGGAGTGCGGTGGGCATGAGCGCAGTCTGCCATCGTTCACCCGGGTGGTAAGCGGTGTACGATTTGCGCCACTCATGCCACTGGGGAGGGGATGAATGGGTGGACGAGCGGCTGGCTGGGGTGATCGGTGCGCGGGTGCGTGCTGCTCGGGTGGCCCGGCATCAGACGCGGGTGGTCGTAGCGGGCTTGAGCGGTATTACGACCGATTACTTGTATCAGATCGAACGTGGTAAGAAGCTTGCCACTATTCCCGTGGTGATTCAGCTTGCCCGAGTGCTCGGTGTGCCGGTGTCCAGGCTGCTGGAGGGACCGGAAGCTGCTGCCAGCGAGCGGCCGGTCGTGACCGATGCCGGCATGGGGCTGTACCGGGCGCTGACCCAACCGGTTGTGCCCGGTGAGCCGCCCCCGGTCGCTGAGCTGGGAGAGCGCGTGCGGTCGGCGTGGCGGGTCTGGCAGAGTTCCCCGTACCGCTACAGCGAGCTGGCACGTCACCTGCCAGTGCTGATCACGGATACTGAACTGGCTAAACAGCGCTACCAGCACGAGGGCGAGCAAGCTGAACGCCGGCAGGTGCAGTGCTGTGCCGTCGATCTGTATGGCTTGTTGCGCACGGTCACCAAGCGGGTCGGCCGTGTCGATCTCTCTCTGCTGGTGGCGGACCGGGCGATCCGGGCGGCCGAAGCCGCCGATGATCCGCACCGCCTGGCCGCTGCACAGTGGAACCTCGCGCATGTCCTATTGGCTGACCAGGAAGCCGAGGGCGCGGAAGCCGTTGCCTTGCGGGCGGCCGAGAGGCTTGCTCCGTTGGTGCAGGCCGGTGATGGGGACGCCACGGCGCTGTGCGGGGCGTTGAAGTTGCTCGGTGCCCTCGCCAGCGTCCGGCAGGGTCAAGTCTGGTCGGCTCGAGAGCGCGTGCGGGACGTAGTGGCACTGGCGGAGCGAACCGGGGAACGGAACGCCTCCTGGACGGCGTTCGGACCGACGAACGTCGCCATGTACGCGGTGAGCGTGGAAGTCGAGGCGGGTGAGGCGGCCGAGGCCTTGCGGCTGGCCGAGCAGGTCGACCACGACCACTCTCCATCGATCGAACGGCGGGTGGCCTTCCTGATCGAACAAGTCAAGGGCTATACGCAGCGGCGAGACTACGCCAGTGCCCTGGTACTGCTCCAGCGGGTCAGCCGGGAAGCACCGGAGGATATGACCCATCGGCCAGCAGCTCACCAACTCCTGCGCACCGTCATCCACCGTAGTCGGCGCGGCGTTGCCACTGAAGCCGCGCAGCTCGCGGACCGCCTCGGCCTACCTATCAGTTAAACCCGAGCCACTAGCCAACCCGAGCTCTCAGTCCAGGTTACCGGCCAGTCACCTCCCTACAGTCCTACTCATGCACCCAGCATGCGGTGCTGCACCACAAACCCCGACAGTGATGCAGCACCGGGTACTCCTGTCAGAGCCGAGCGCTCGTCCCGCATTGTCCGCACAGAGCGATGTGTTCGACACCACAGCCCCGTCGCGGACCGGGATTGACCTGCCTATCAGCGAGACCCCAGGAGATGACCACTGTGATTCACGATCCCTGGCTTGAGAGCTGCCTCGGCAGTGTCGCTGAAAGGTCTGTTCACCTTGACGAGGAGGAGATGAGGACGGTGTTGCGTGAGGCCCTGGTGGAGGGCAGACGCGCGGGGCTGGGGACACCGGAGGGAGTGGGCTCCTTGCGCTGCCGGGCCAGCGGGGCGCTCTACGCCCTGCTGCTTTTGCATCCGGTGGATCAGCAGGGACGCTGTCAGTCCTGCCGTCGCCCGGGGGCACTGTTCAGCTGGCGGCGTCGGCCCTGCGCGGTGCACCGAGAGGCGAGTTTCTGGCTGCGCAAGCACGAGTGGTTCCTGGCCTCCCGGGAAGTGCCCGGGATACCGCTCGTCCCCCTGGTCCCCGCTAAGGCTCCCCACCGCACCCAGGACGGCGACGCACCACAGCACCCCGGACGGCACCGACGTCCCACCCCCCAATCGTGAACCAGTCGCCCACTGCAAATCCCACAGACCTCATGACGGGCGAGAGCGTGGCGTGGACGCAGGTGCGCGACGCCGCAGTGTGCGCGGTCCGTCGAGGCTGGCCGGTGGTACCCGGTGTCTACCGCACTGACGTGTTGGGCTTTCCCGACCTGGTCTCCCTGGAGGACACTGAGGACCTGATCCCCATCACCGATCCCCAGCAGGCCCAGCAGATCTGGACCCGCCTGCGTCCCCCCGGGGTGCTGCTGGTCTGCGGGCAGGGCATCGACGCCCTCGAAGCACCCCCCTGGGTGGGCCACCGGCTCCCGGCCCTGGCCGAACAGGGCCTGCAGGTACCGATCGCCACGACTCTGCCACCGTACCGATGGCTGATCCTGGTCGCCACCGGCTCACGCCGACTCCGACCCGACCTGGCCGCCGCCGCGGTGCTGCTGCACAGCACCGGCGAGTGGGCGGCACTGCCCCCTACCACCCTGCCCGGCAACCCACCCCTGCGCTGGATCCAATCACCCCCCGCAGACCACACTCCCCACCTACCCAACGCCGACGACGTCCAATGCATCCTCGCCGGCACCCGCCGCACCAAACGCCCCCGCGGTGCCCGCAGATCTCTTTAATCCCCGGCGAGGCCGGCACCAGCACACCGAGCACAGAGAGATGGCGACCTCGTCAACTGCTCGGCGTTGCCGACGCAGCGTACCACGATTTCGTCGCTGGAAATGTCATGGTCGACACGTTGCCAGCCATCCTCCGTCGCGCGGGCGACCTGCGCTATGTCCGGGAATTTCTGGTCGGCCTGGAACGATGTCAGGCGACCTGTGAGTTTTTCGCCTTCTGTCAGGGTGCGCACGCGGGAGACCGGTATTTCGAGCATGGAACATTCACGGCCACCGAAACCGGGCATTGCCGAACGTCCGTGCAGGCGCTGGTATTGGCGCTGGCGGATTTAGTGGAAGAAAAAGGAGACAGGAGAACGGTTTTGGAACGGCTCGCGGCCACCGCCCCGGTTGATCCCGGGTGGACCGACATGATCGCTGACTATGCCGGCGAGAGCGTGGATACGCCGACCTGTGAGGATTGGGGACGCAAGGGAGGCAGCCACTACAAGGACGGGGAGTTCACCAAGAAATGACCATCGACACCGACGAGATCGCGCAGGCCGTTGCGCAACGCCGGGTCTGGTTGCAGGGCCAGCTTGATGCAGCGGCAGCCCGGTTCGGCCTCAAGCGCCTGGGCGAGGTGGTGAACACCTTCGACCTGCGCTCGGCCGGAGCGCCGGCATCCGACGGTGAGCGCGCCGTGTGGCTGCGCGTCGTGGTGGAGGACCCGGACTATCAGCCGGCCTGCCGCTGGGACGGCAACGTGGAAGCCAACGCGATCACTGGTGTCCCCAAACCCGAGGTACTGCACTGGGCCGACTGGCACCACACCGACAGCTACCTCACGGGTCGTCGGCTCCGGGGCGAGGTAATGACCCTGGCCCCGGGCTCGACGATCGCCCCGGGTGGCGTGCTGCTCGACGACCCGCATCTCTCGCAATCCTGGTGGACGGACCTTAGCGCCGCGCTGGACGCGCTGGCCGCGCACCCAGTCACCATGAACCATGAGTTGGGCGCCGTGCGCTACACCATCAATGGCGTCCGTAACCATTTCGGGGTCACCCTGAGCGAACGCATTTTCGCCGGCCTGCAGTGGGCGACAGCGCATGCCGATCTGCACTGGGGAAATCTGCGCGGGCCGAAGCTGTGCATTCTGGACTGGGAAAGTTGGCGGCCAACACCCGCCGGATACGACGCGGCAACCCTGTACTGCAATAGCCTGCTGCACGAACCCACGGCCCAGCGGATCCGCGCCATGCCCGTCCTGCACACCCGCACCGGCCACATCGCGCTCCTCTTCGCGATCTGCCGCTACCTCTGGACCATCGGCGAAGGCAGCGACCTAGACCACACCGAAAAGCACCTTCGCTGCGAAGGCGCGAACCTCGTATCCCAACTTGCCCACTGATCTCGGGTGCTGATGCCATGCCGGGTACGGCCATGCCGTGGTCATGCTCGGCACTGCTGCGGCGTGGTGGGGTCCTGATGGGATGGGTCGGGATCGATGCAGACCAGGGCCCATGGGCGGTCGTCGACCCGGGTCATGACGAGCGTGGCCGCTCGGGTGCCCCGCAGTGTGAGCTGGCGGTGCAGGTCCTCGACGTTGCCGGCCAGACCGCGGCGCCGGATGTCGACCGAGCCGACATCGAGAGCGCGCAACCGCGGTGACAGGGCTTTCTGGTCCCAAGGTCCGGAGTCGAGCACGCGCAAGGTGCGCGCGAACGGGGTCCGGAGCGGTTCGTCGCTGGACAGGAACGCGATCCGTGGGTCGATCTTCCACGCCCCGAGACTGCGCGCCAGATCCTCGACGAGCCCCGCACGCGTGACAGCCGGGTTCGGATCCAGCAGGAACGCCCCCGGAGCTCGGTGCGCCACCTCACCCCCGGGCAGCGGCACCAGCACGTGGCCTGTCGGCAGGATCGTGGCCCGGCTGGGACTCGCCGCCAAGGCGGGTGACCACAATACGGCCTGCTTGAGCTCGCGCCGGTCGGCGATGAACTCCACCTCCCAGCCCGCGGGGACCTGGTCGCGGGCAATCCCTGGGGCCGCTTTGATCCCGACGGCCTCGATGCGGTCTGCCACACTGATCGACCACGACAGCGGCGGTTCACTGTCTCCGGCGCGCAGCCGGTGGCCCTGGGCGCGGCGCGCTGGGTCAATGAACACGGCATCGACGCCAGCCAGGTCCACGTCGCGGACATCAGCGGGCACGGCGGTCACCGCTCCAGCCACGCCGTAGGCGTCGGCGTTGAGCGTGGCCATCCGCAGGTGCAGCGGGTCACGATCGACCGCGAGGACCTCCCGCCCGTCGGCCAGAGCGAGAAGATCACCCCCGATGCCACAGCACAGATCCGCCACCCGGATGGCCCCCGCGAAACGCCTCGCGCGGTACCGAGCGACGACCTCGGAGCTGGCCTGCTCTAAACCATCACGAGTGAAATACATCCGCTGCGCGCGGCTGAACTTGGCCTCGGCGCGTCGACGTAGTTCATGCTGGCCCAAGGCTGCCCGCACCAACTCCGCCGGGTACTCGCGGCGCAGTTGAGCACCGACCCGCAGCTCCGTCTCCGGCGTGACCTCCATCCGCGCCAGGCGATCCAACAATTCCTGGCCGATCGGTGAGACCAACGCCGCCAACTCCCCCAGTGCCCTATTTATGGAGCCCACCCCTCAAGCGGTCGTCATCGGGTATTGGTTCAGCCAGTAAGGTCCCCGTGATAGTTCTTGTCTGCCAAGGTGGGCAGCCGCGTCCAGCCGGCCCGCCAGCGCGTCCGGACGCGCAGGTCGACCAGCCCGACGGGGTGGTCGTAGACCACCCGCTCCACTCGGCCCCAGGGCAGGGTGGGTGGTCCAGCGGGCACCAGCCGGGCGGGTACCCGCACGATGGTCGCGCAGCGGTTCACCGGCACCAGGGTGCCGCCCCGCAGCAGCTCGACACTGAGATCGAGGAATCCCCGGCCGAACCCCTCGTCGCTGCGCACCAGCACCTCCGGGGCCTGCGCGATGCCATGGGCGACGCCGACCTGGGCCACGCAGGGCACCAAGGTGGCGGTGAGCTGATCGACGTACACCGGCACTCCGGCGGTGAGCGTCGCCAGCGGGCGCCAGCGGGCGAGCCGCGGCTGGCCGACCGCAAGCCAGCTGCGGGTCCCGCTCAGCCGGGTCCGCACGACCAGCCGCACGCGTGCGGGCCGGACCGGGCCCAACCGGTCCAGGTCAACGGCGATCTGCCGCCACTGGGCCCGCGGCCTGGTCGGGTCCACAGAGCTGGTCGGGTCCATCGACGTGGTCGGGTCCACTGGGCCGAGGTAGTCCACGGGCAGCGGCCTGCGGCCCGTTACGGCGGGGCGCTGCCCCGCGGCGGTGGCGTACTCCACGCTCAGCTGCTGACCCGCCCAGCTGCCCAGCAGCGGGACCAGCAGCGTGGTGCCGCCTGCGGGGGGCAGGGTGAACCAGGGTGTCATGAGCAACCCCAGCCGGGCGTCGATCTCCGTAGGACCTGTCTCGGGGGGGCTTATCGCGGGCGGGGTGACTGGGGGGCCGGTTCTCGGGTCGCGCTCGAGCGCGTTGTGCCAGACCAGGGTGCCCGGAGCTGGCGCGGGCACCGGTGTGGGCCGGCCCGCCGCCGCGGCGAAGCTGCCCTCCGTGACCGCCGGTCCCCCGGGCACCGGTTGGGCTGCGGTATCGACGAGGACCTGGGCGTAGTCGGCTAGCGCGCACGGGTCGCCCTGCACCGCGCGAATCGTGGAGGCCGCCACCGCCCAGCCGGGATATTGGCGCACCGGCGCCCAGGTGAAGACGACGATGGTCATCACCACGATCGTGGTCGACCCGGTGAGCAGCACCGCTCGGTCGGGCCGCAGCCCGCTGGTGCGACCGCGACGGTGCCACCACAACGCGGCGGCCGCCGTGAGCGCGACCGCCACCCACAGCGTCGGGTTGGCCAGCTGCACCGGTCCCAGGCTCGGCCGCATACTCCCGAGGTCCGGGTGGTCCGCAGCTGCGGTGAGGTGGTCACCAAAGGGCTGGCCCCGGTCCGAGTAGGGCCGCCAGAGGTTCGGTCCTGCGAAGCTCAGGGACATCGCCCCCACGAGCGTCGCCGTCCCGGCGGCGGCCGTGATGACGTCCACGCTGCGGTTCCCCCGCCGGCCGAGCCGGCAATCCGACCACCGCCGGCCAAGCCGGCCAAGCCGACCCTCGGGCAGTGGGGAGCGCAGCAAGGCTGCGGCGAGCAGGACCGTGGGCGCGGCAGCGGCCGCGCCGAAGTGGTTGACAAACTTGGTGGGCGTCGGCGTGAGCAGCACCAGGGCTAGCGCCGAGCAGGCGGCGCTGCGTCTCAGCAGCTGGCGCACGGGGTCGGTGCCGGCGGAGTCCTGGCCGGTGCGGACGTGGGCAGCGCGGACGTGGGCAGCGCTGTCCACGGCGACGAGGAGCAGCACCGCGATGGTAAGCACGACTGGGGCCCGGCGGGCCCACTGGCTGGAGTCCTCGAAGCTGAGGATCGTCTGGTAGTGAACGTTCTCCTGGTACCAGGAGAACGTCTGGTAGTACCACTGGTGCACGGCGGTGGACTCCAGCACGTCGCCGAGGGTGGCGTCGGCGAATCCGACGAGCACCAGGCTGGTGCCTGAGGCGGCCAGCAACAGGAGAGCAGCTACCCGAGCTACCGCTGGCTGCGCGCGCAGCCAGCGCCCCAGCCAAGGCAGCGCCAGCAGCAGCGGGGCCACGGCGACCAGCCCGGAGGGGGAAACCGACATCGCCAGCGCGGCGGTTGCGGTGGCCACGGCCAGCGCACCGACGCAGCGGCGACGCCGGGCCAGCTCCGCCAGCAGCAGCGTCGCCGCGGCGAGCAGCACGATCAACGGCTCCGGGCGCAGCGTCATCCCGTAGGGCAGCCACCACAGCAGGTAGGCCACCAGCAGCGCCCATCCGGCCCGGCCGGTGCCCAGCTGCCGACCGGAACTCACGACGAGGAAGGCGCGCAGCAGCAGCCAGGTGGCGAGCCCGTAGGCCAGCGGCACGAGCCGCATCCAGGCCAGCGCCCAGCTCACCCCCCCAAAGTGACCCAGCCAGCCCCACAGCTGCAGGACGTACTGGCTGGCCACGAAGGGGTTCTCGGTGACGTTGAACATGTAGATCGCATTGCCGACCGCGCCGGAGCGCTGCGCTCCGCGGGCCATGAGCACATACCACGGATCATCGAAGTTCGTCGGAGCGAGCAGCACCCACACCACCGAGACGACCACCAGCACCGCGTCCACCACTCCCAGCCTGGGTACCCCCAGCCTGGGCCGCCCGATGGGCTGCGGACGGTGCGCTGGCTGGCCCCCCCACCACCGCCACGCCAGGCCGAGCAGTGCCAGCAGGGCCAGGGCGCACCCCAGCAGGAGACTGGTCTTCAGCACCGTCGGGGTGGACTCATAGCGGGCATCGGTGTGCAACGACACGGCCAGCCCGACGCTCGCCGGTTGGCCCTCGACGTCAGTGACCAGCTCACTGACCTCCGGGACGCGCAGCCCAGCCAAACTCCGGAGCACAGCCGAACCCCGCAGCGCCCCGTCGCCCCGCGGTGCCGGCTCGCGCAGCACGCGCACTCCAGCAGCGTCGGCGAGCACCCGGTAGGCGCACCCCCCGGCGGGCAGGACCTCCCGCACCAGGATCTTCCCGGAGCTGCTGACCTGCACCAGCCCCCGATGCACCGCGACCACCAGACCCTGGCTGACCGCACCCGGCTTGCTGGCCGTGGCGGGCAGGGTGCGCAGCGCCTCGCCGCCCTCAGGCCGGCGGTCCAGCGCGGACAGCGCGGCGCACGGTACTCGGGCGTGCAGGCTCAACGGCCGGTAGGGCACCAGCGGCAGCACGGTGGAGCGGGGCGGCTGACCAGCCTGGGGCCAGCTGACCACCGGGTCGTCGGCGACCACGGGGGCTAGCAGCACTCCGAGGGCGGCGAGCAGCGTCAACAGGGCCAGCCCGGCCAGCACCCTCGCCTGCCATCGCAGCGCCAGCCACACCGGGGTCTGGTCCGCATCGGGGGCTGCGGGCACGGCGGGACGGTGCTGCGCGGGAGACGTGTCGGGTGCCAGCACGGGCGCAGGGTAGTCGGGGAGTACCGGCCGGCCCGCCCGGTACCCTGCTCGGGCCTGACCCGATTCGGTGAGGACCCCCAGAGAGGAGCAAGCGTTGGCCGCACTGCCGGTGGCGCGTCTGCGCCTGTCCACCCAGCTCACCCGCTTTGTGCTGGTCGGCGGGTTTGCCGCGGTCGTGGACTACGGCAGCTACCAGACGTTGCTGGCGCTGGGTCTGTGGGTGCATCTGGCCAAGGCACTGGGATTCATCGCCGGCACCACTACCGCCTATCTGATCAACCGCCGGTGGACGTTCCAGAGCCAGGGTTCTCGGGCGCAGTTCGCCTCGGTGATGGCGCTGTACGGGATCACCTTCGTCGTCCAGGTCGGGATGAACGCGGTGATGCTCGCGGTCCTGCCGCCGATCCGCGGCGAGATCACCTGCGCGTTCGTCGTCGCCCAGGGCACGGCCACGTGTATCAACTTCATCGTGCAGCGCACCGTGATTTTCCGACACTGACCTGTCACCGTGTGCCCCAAACGGGTGGCAAGTGCACCACGCCGCACCGTAACGTGCGCGCCACGCCGTGGTATCACTCGCATGGAGCATTCTCCGCGTGGCACAATGAGTCATGCGGGTTCGGGACCCCCAGCCGGATCCGCCGCCCCTCGCGGAACACCTCCCCCTCGTTTCCGCGAGGGGCCCTCTCCTATCTTGAGCTGGGCTGGGCGCGGTCCCCCGGAACCTTCCTTCTGACCACACCCTGGGTCGCTGGGCCTCGCCTGCCCGGCCGGCCAGTGGGGCTGGCTGGTCGAGGAGACCGGCTTGGCGCTCGCCGATGAGCTGCTCGACCAACTCCAGGCACGCTGGAACGGCGTGGCCCGTCACCGATTGAGGCACGTCATGGGAGGCACGAAATGGCACGACGGGGGCAGGGCAACGAGGACTGCGACGATGCACGCAGCCCCGCCGGGATGGCGCCGGAACCGATGGTCAACCGCACTCTGGAGCGGGAGCTCCTCACCGAGCACGTGGCCCGAGTAGCGCGCAGTGGACATGGGCATGCGGTCCACCAAGGTGATCATTGCCAGGTTACGACCTGGGAGTGCGCTACCGCGCGGAAAGGCGTGGGCATCAGTGGTGACAACTCGGGACATCGAGTACCGCGCTGACGGCACGATCATGATGGGCCGTCTGGCGCTCCCGGACGGTGCAGGCAAGCGGCCCGCGGTGCTGATCGCTCATGAGGGTCCAGGCCTCGATGACTACCCAAGGAACCGGGCGGAGCGCTTGGCCGAGTTGGGCTACGTGGCCTTCGCGCTGGACTACCACGGGCTGGACTACCACGGTGGGGGACGCTGGTTGTCCAACCGCGACGAGGTCATGGCCCGTCTCGCGGTGCTGGAGGCCGACCCGGCCCGGACCCGAGCGATCGCGACCGCCGGGCTTGCGGTGCTTCTCGCCGAGCCCCGGGCGGACGCGTCAAAGGTCGCCGCGATCGGCTACTGCTTCGGCGGCACCGTAGTCCTGGAACTCGCCCGTAGCGGCGCTGACCTCAAAGCCGTCGTCGGCTTCCACCCCCGCCTCACGACCACCCGACCCCACGATGCCCGCAACATCACCGGCACGATCCTGGTGTGTGTGGGCTCGGAGGACCCATTCATTCCGGTCGAACAGCGCCTGGCGTTCGAAGCAGAGATGCGTGCTGCGGGTGCCGACTGGAGAATGAACCTCTACGGTGGCGCTGAGCACACCTTCACGCGCCCAGGGGCCAACCCCGCTCTGACCGGTCTCCCCGGCATCAAATATCACCAGCCCTCTGCTGAGCGATCATGGCGGGCCATGCTCGACCTCTTCGACGAAGTGTTCACCTGAGCATTCCCACGAGGATGTCGTCGGCTCTTGTGGCCGTGCGCTCCGCAGCCAGCTGAGCGGGTCACCCGCCGACTGCGGCCCCGACCGGCGCGATGACGGGGACGTTGCCGACACCGATGATCGTACTGGAGGGCGCTGAGGTCAAGCGCTCCACCAGCGAGCTGCGAGGATGTGCTGGTGCGACTGTTCGTGGCCCTGACGCCCCCGGATGAGATCGTCGAGGAGCTGCGGGCCAACACCGCAGCGCTGCGCGAGCTGGCGCCGGAGCTGCGGTGGACCCGCGCCGAGCAGTGGCACCTGACGCTGGCCTTCCTCGGCGAGGTCGCCGACGAGGTCGTGGACGAGCTGGCCCGCAGGCTGAACCGGGCAGCCGCTCGGCACCCGCCGCTGTCGCTGGCGTTCGGCGGTGGCGGCCGGTTCGGGCACCGCGTGCTGTGGACCGGAGTGCGGGGGAATCTCGAGGGGCTACGCAGGCTGGCCGACTCGGTCCGGGCCGCCGCCCGGCGCAGCCGCCTGCCGGTAGAGCGACGCCCGTACCGTCCCCACCTCACGCTGGCCCGGTCCGACGGCACGGCTGACCTGCGGCCGCTGGTGGAGCGGCTCGCGCCGTGGGAGGGGCTCGCGTGGGTCGCCACGTGGCTGTACCTGATGCGCAGCCGGCTCGGTGCCGGACTGGGCGGCTCCGCGCTGCACGAGCCTATCGCCCGGTGGCCACTCGACGGGTAACGATCTTTCCTTGGTCTATTGTCGCCGAGTTCGACAACAGCGCTGTCAAGGCCTGCCCGAGCAGCCCTGATGTCGAACTCGGCGCGCTGAGAGCACCCATGATCGGTGTGTCTTGGCGGAACTCGAGGAACTCAGCGCTCGGTGGCTGCGGTGGCAGGTGGGGTCACGTCCGCCGGGTCAGCGGCCTAGTTGGGTGATCTCGGCGGCCTGGCCGCCGCTGCGCAGGGGTCCTGGGGACCACCAGCCGGCGCGCACGGCGGTGCCGGTCTGCACCGTCGGCGCCTCGGCGGCGGGCACCCGGGGCTCAATGACCATGAGCTTGCCCCAGTCGGTGTCCCAGTTCTCCTTGAGGTAGGTCGGCACCTCCTGCTGGGTGGCCAGAATCTGCAGCCAGCCGAGGGGGCCCCCGGCGTCCTTCGCCGACCAGGTCTTGCTGTAGTCAGCCAGCAGGTCGTTGGGGAGCAGCCGATACTGCGGCACCTCGGCGATGCCGTTGTGGATGGTGAACGGGCGCACGCACGGGTGCACGAAGCCCACCGGCCAGTCCAGGAACACCGGGGGTGTGGGGGCCACCAGGTCGGTCAGTGAGCTCAGCACGGGCACCCGGGGCGCGGAGAACGCCAGCCATCCCTCGTCGGTGACGTCGGCGTCGGCGGCGATCAGCCGCAGGGCGTCCGCCCCGGCGGCGGGACGACCAGCCAGCCCCAGGCGGTAATCCCGCCAGCCCGGTGCCTCAGCGGTGGCCCGCCCACCAATGGGGACCTGGTCGACGATGTCGAACCGATGCCCGCTGCGGCGGGCGAACTCGGCGATCAGCGGTGTGGTGGAGGACAGCTTCCCCGCGACGGAGATCACCACCGGGGCCCGGCCCTGGCGAGCGTCCACGGGCAGGGCGTACCAGCTGGTGCGCAGGTTCCCGGTGCCAGGATCGGTGCGGGAGAAGCTGCTCCAGATCGGGATCTCGGCGCCCCCTAACCCGGAGGGCGGCGCGTCCACGGGGTTGTCCCCGTCGCTGGCCGGCTTGGGAAGGCGATCACCCCGAGAGCCCGCCGTGGCGGAGGAGGGCTGGCTGAGCGGGAACGGGTTGAGCTCAAAGCCGCGCTGCAGCGGGATGTCCGCCAGCAGCGTCCCGCGCAACGGGCGCAAGGCGCCCGCGCGCCGATCCGGCTCGACGGACACCGCGTCGGTGAGATTGCAACTGTGCCCGGTGATGTGGGCGATGTTGGCCGCGGCCATGCTGTAGCCCTCGCGCTGCTTGTGCATGGCCTTGACCATGGCGCTGACCTCGGCGAGCACCAGCAGGCCGCAAAACACCGCCAGCGGGGCCGATCCGATCTGCAGCGCGCGCCGCCCATGACGTCGGTCCGCTGACAGTGGCGCCGGGGCGCCCGGCTCGTGGCGCAATCCTTCGATCACGGCAATCAGCGCGGCCAGCGCGGCCAACACGATGAGCAGGGTGCTCGCTTGGAAGCCGTGCACCGACGGTGGTTTGTCGAACCAGGGCACCCCGTACTGCGAGACGTACCACGGCGCGTTGGGCCCGGTTGCGGACATGGCCAGGATCACCAGCAGGCCGGACAGAAACCACCACCGGTTGCGCGCCGAACGCAACACCGTGGAGCTGGTGGCCAACGCGGTGAGCGCGGCCAGCGCAGCACCGATCGAGGCGAACGCCCCGAAGTGGTGCGTCCACTTGGTGGGCGTCAGCGCCAGCAGGACCAGCGAGGCCCCCGTGGTGCCGATCAGCCGCCTACTCGGACCCAGACCAGCGCCCGGGATGCCGCCGCGGCGCAGCAGCACCACCACGCAGGTACCCAGGCACAGCAGCAACAGCAGGACCGGGAACCGGCGAGCCAGCGCGCCATCCGGCATGTTGCTGAACAGCTCTTCGTAGCGGACGGGCTCCTGGAACCAGGACAGGTTGGGCCCGAGCTCGGTACGGATCCGGGTGGCTTCCAGCACCCCGGCCAGGGTCTGGTCCGCGAAGATCACTACGAGGACCAGCGAGCCAGCACCGAGGATCGGCCCGATCACCCCCGCCCACCCGCAGTCCGCGGCGCGCTGGCGCAGCAGCCGCACTAGCGGTCGGACCGCCACCAGCACCGGTGCCACCGCGATGAAGCCGGTCGGCGCGGCAGCGACGGTGAACGCCGCGGCGAGCAGACCCAGCGCCAGCGGCAGCACCCGGCGGGTAGCCACCGCGCGTTCCACCGCGCACAAGACGAGCAGGGAGCCGATGGCGACTTCCGGTTCCAGCCGCAGCCCGTTGTTATAGGGCAGCCAAAAGGCCAAGAAGACCGCAGCGGCGGCCCAGCCGGCCGCAGTGCTGCGGCGGACTTGTCGGCCCAGCCGGGGCAGCACCTCGCGGCTGATCAGCACCCAGCTCAGCCCACCCAGGGCGAACGAGGGCAGCCGCAGCCACGGTGGAGTTGTGCTGATCTGCGCCCAGAGTGCGTAAAGCTGGTAGGGCCAGCTGAAGGGGGCCTCGGGAACGTTGAACCACCGGTAGTAGTTGCCGACGTAGCCCATCTGGGCGCTGGTGCGGATCATCGTGAGGATGTAGCCGTCGTCGGAGGTGATCCCACCGATGACCACCCACACCGCCAGCACGGCGAGCACCGCGGCGTCCTGCCCGGTGGGTCGCCACCAGCCCGCGGGCAGCAGCCGCGGGGCCGCCCGGCCCATCCGCCCATCCAGCCGGCGCATGAGGACCAGGCTGAGCAGCACGGCCAGCACGGCCAGCGCGCTCGCGGCGAGCTTGACCGGATGGGGAGTGCACTGGAAGCGGGTGTCCGGGGTGATCCGCACCGCCAGCCCGTCGACCGGGTCACGCTGCTCGTTCAGCGCCGAGTAGATGCCGGTCACCTGCGGCCGGACGTCCTGGTTGACCCGCACGAACCGGCTGGCGCCGACGGTGGCGGTGGTGCCCTTGGCGTCAGAGGTGATCGTGATCGCGCACTGCGCTGCCGGCGTCGGGATGGTGCTCAGCAGGGTGCTGCCCAGCACTTGTCCCCGGCTGACCAGGGTGAGCTTCCCATCAGTGATCTGCAATACCATCCCCACTGCGGCACCGTCGGTCGACCCCGGTGGGGTGGTGGCCAGCAGGGCGGCCGGCGCAGTCGAGCGGGCATCCACCGAGGTGGCCGCCGCGCACGGGATCGTGGCGGCCAGGCTCTGCGGCTGGAAGGTGACCAGCGGCGCGTTGATGGGCGCCAGGTGCCCCCGGCGCGGCCAGGTGATCACGGCGGTGTGCTGGATCACCGGCAGCAGCGGGACCACGACGGTGAGCAGCGCCCCGAGCAGACCAAGAAGCGCGGCGGCGCGCCGCAGCCGCGCCGGGGCGCGATCGTGAGCACCGTCAGCGCCGGGGTCGGCGGCGGCGGCCTCCTCATCGGTCCGCGACCGGCGGCGCGAGATCCCGATGTGCCCGGATGTCAGCACGGGCAGGAGGCTAGCCCAACGGGCAGAGCGCGCCTCAGGTGGCGACCACCACCAGGTCGACACCCTTCCGCGGCGGAGGGTCGCCGTGCCGAAGAGGAAGCCAGGACCGACGCTGCGAGCGCCGTGGTTGGGCCAGCAACTCCGCGCGCTGCGCGAGTCCACCGGGATGACGCTGCGTCAAGCGGGGAGGACCCCCATGATCACTGTTTCGGTGCCAAAACCGACACATCCTGTCGCTTTTGACACCCAAACAGTGATCTTTCCAGGCGGAAGGCGCCCAGCAGGGCAGCCAAGCTGGGCGTGGAGGTGACCGACCCACCACCGCCGCCACCCGCCACGCACCATTGTGATCGGCCGGGTCACTCCCCGGTGGCTGGTCATCAGACACCGAGTCCACCGATGCGCAGCGGGCCTGCCCATGGTCCGCCGCGGGACAAGTTGACGCACACCTCGAAGTTGCCGGAATCTAGTTGATCTAGGGAAGGATCGGGGCACCGGCTCTGCGTCGAGTGTCGGCCGAGCGCCGGGGTGATGGCTTGGGGGAAGTCTGCCAAGGTAGGTCTGTAGGACGGCGTGGAGAGTGCGCAACCAGATGCTTGCCCCAGCCGTCTCAGCATGGTGTGCGGATGAGGCTCCTCGTCTGACACTTTTGTCGAGAAGCCGACCAACAGGAGCCGGCGCGGACGTCACCTGCGCGCCAGCTTTACCCACGTTACATCCGCTGGCCGCAATAAATGCAGCGCCACTCTCCTTTTGCGTTCTGCTGATAGTTGTGGCCCCGGGGACTCGAACAGCAGTCAGACATTGGCGAGCTCCTTAAGCTCCACGCAGACGTCAAATACCTCCGTCCGCGTCACGTGAACGGAAGCGTAGACACTGCGCCCCTGTTTCGCAGTGGAGCGGTATACGTTGTCAGGATGGGGCATAAGATTATTCTTCGCTTGAGCGTCCACGTCAGCCGACTTCGCAAGCTCAACGAGCTTCCGACTAATCCAACTGCTTACTTCCTCGGGAGAGAAGAGTGTGATCTCCGGTTCGCGAGCGAGACGCTCATGCCGACCATTCAGCTTTCGGTCAGCATCGGTCATGTTGTGACGCTCAACATACCCACTCCACTGAGTCATGGAAGTATCCTACTACGTTCAATTCTTGAATGCTAGACCCCTCCGGAGAGCGGGACAAATGTTAGGGGAGGCGACGGGGCGAGGCCGTGCCGGTCGGTCGCGGTGTGGGTGAATCCCGGGGTAGCAGCCCGACGTGTCCTGCGCGCGGACGGTCCGCCCCCAGCGGGCTGACCTGCCCCGGCGCCATGCGGCTGGGTATCGCATAGTGATCGGTGCCGTATGGTGCTCGGCGTGGACCTGGTTGCACTGGTGTGGGGGGCGGCCTTGTGAGCGGTGATATCAGTCGGGCGGACTGGGTGGTGCCGGTGCAGGCGCTGGCTCCCACTGAGCCCGAGGGCATTGTGCGGTTGGTCGCCTGCCGTGATGGCAGCGTGACCGTGCATCTGAGTTGCGCCGGTACTCGGGGCACGGTGCGGCTGGACGTGTCCCGGGCTGCGCAGCTCTCGACCGGGATTTGGGAGGCTGCCGGCCTCAGCCAGCGGTTCATCGCTCATCTCGACGATGACCCGCCCGCAGGGCCCGGGCTGCCCGCATTACCCGCTCGATCCGGCAAATCGGCCGGTAGCCCGCTGAGCGCGCCCCCACCGGGGCCGACCACCCCGCGTCGAGCGCCGGCGGGCATCGGGAGTGGGCCGGCGGTGGTGAATAAAGGTGTGGTGATGGACGGGGAGCAGGCGCGCACCGTGGGTTGGCGGGTGCACCGGATTCGCACCGACCGGGGCAAGTCGTTGCGGGTGATCGCCGGGCTGGCTGGGATGAGCACATCGAGCCTGCACGAGATCGAGCACGGTCAGCGTGCCGTGAGCCTGACCCAAATCCGCGCGCTGGCCACCGCGCTGGAGGTCGCCCCGAGCGAGCTGACCAGCCTGCCGGCGCCCGCACCCGCCAACGGGCACACCGACTCCGCCACCGACGCGATCCGGCTAGCCTTAGACGCCGTCGATGCCGATCACCCCGAGGGCCTGGTGATACCCCCAGCCGTGCTGCGGGAGCAGGTGATCGAGATCCAAGCCCAATTCCGGGCCTGTAAATTCACTGAGGTGGCCTCCGACCTGCCGGGGTTGATCCGTAACCTGCATACCACCCTGGCCACCGGCACCGACCACGCCGAGTTGCTCGAGTTGGCCGTCTATCTGCATGTGCACGTCACTCGTCTGTGGCTAAGCCGCGCAGGCGCGCCCACCGACCTGACCCGCCGAGCCATGTTCCTCGCCCGTCGCCTGGCCCAGGAGCGCAATGAGATCACCACCCTGGCCGTGGCCGAGTTCGGGGTGGCTGACGCACTGCTAGCCGGAGGGGCACTGGAGCTGGGGCGGGCCAAGCTTGAGTCGATCACCTTGCCACCGATGACCGCCGCTACCGCAGGGCTGGTTGGCTATGTCACCGCGTGCCACGCGACGGCTGCTGCGCTGGAGGGCCGGTATGGTGATATGGCCGCCCCGATGGAGGCTGCCGCCGAGGTGGCCGAGCGGTTTGGCGCTTCCCACGAGGTCGACTCCCTGGGCTTTGTGTTCGGGCCGGTGAATGTGGGGCTTTTTCGCATGTGGCACGCGTTGGAAGCCCAGGAGCCCGACCAAGCGGCCCGGATCGCACAGGCGCTCGACCCCGAGCGTATCCCCCGTCCGGTGAACCGGTCCGCGTACTGGGTACACGTCGGCTGCGCGTTGGCTCAGCTGCGGGGACGCCATGACGAGGCGGTGCGGGCGCTGCGCACGGCAGAGAGCATCTTCCCCACCATGGTCCTGCGAGACCCGAACGTCCGCGAGGCCCTAGCCACACTGCTCCGCGGCAACCTACCGGTGGACCGTATCCGATTTCGTAGCCACTCAGTCCTACAACACCACCGCCGCGCCGTCCGCGGTGGTCACCTCATACCTGCGCGGGAGTGCACGGCCACACCACAGTTTCGGCGATTATAAGGTGGACCCCTGCCTGCGGTGGGATATTACCAGAGAGCTTATGCCACCGTCGTCGGGAACAATGTGACTTTTTCCTGATCAAAAAGGGTGCGACGTCCAGTGGCGAATAGCCTAAAATCTTGCTATTTTACTATTTTACAGCGGAGTACACGTTGTATTTGAAGTGTTTTCGATAGCGCCAAAACTCAACTGCCGACATCGCATTAATTACCTTATCTGGCCGCCCTATCACTCGACCTATAGCGTAGGGAACCTTGCCAAGTAGCGCGAAGCATCGAACCATCGGCAACATATTTTCTGTAATGTCCTCGACCTGCACTGAGTGGAATCCGACTTCCTTGAGCATTTGTTCAAGTACACCATGTTCGAACCGCTGAAAGGACGACATCGCCGATATGTAATTCACTTCACGGTATGCTTTCGAGGCTCGCGTCGACATGAGGCTGTCAGGGTCTTTGGAGTACTCGAACAAGACGATCTTCCCTCCCGGCTTCAGTACACGGATGAACTCACCTAAAACCGCCTTTGCGTCACCTGCATGGACAAGGGTCTCCATTGTGTAGACACCATCAAAGAAGTTATCTGGAAACTCAAGGGCTGCGTAGCTCATCTCGCGAAAATTAAGCAAGTCGTCGAGACCCTTTTGGATGCTTCTCCGACGCGCTTCTTCGATGTTGAAGTCGAGAACGTCAATTCCACTCACACGGAGTCCGTATTTGGACGCCGTGTACGCTGCAACATCTCCGTTCCCACAGCCAGCATCAAGGACGCTTGAGCCCTTGCGCAGCCCGAGCGTCGCCCCTAGTTTGTCCTCCATTTTGCGCAAGGCTTGGGACCAGTTCCACGGCGAGTCACCCTGTTCATAGAATCCAAAATGTTTCGTGCCGGCAAGGAACAGGTCGTAGCCTATCCTGGACTCCGTCTTGTGGTAATAATGAATCACTTCATCGACGTTATCTTTATTATCTTTACCCATAGGACTCCTCGATTCAGTCAACTTACCCCTGGACTCATAAACTGACTAATTACAAAAGCGACTACAGACCCGGCGAGTGCTGTTTGGTATTGTACCATGGTCGAGGTCCTAAACGGCAAGTTTTGAGATGCTGCAATGGCCTGATATACGATGATGAGCTCACGAACCGTTGTCGGTAGTTTTGCGGACGTATATAGTTTCGGAAAATCTAGTTGCGCAGCAATATGATTCAAGGTGCGGACCTTAGCGCGGGTAATGATGAGCCAGATCCAGTAGAACGGTACCACTGTTATCCGGAGACTCGTCAGCACCGATAAGGCGAAGAACCAGTACAGCAGCCACAGAAGGACGGGCACGTCTATCGTCCGCGGCAACCAGAAGCCCAGCACACTGATGGCAATCACGCCAGCTAAGAGAAACAGCGCTGAGAGAAAATATCCATCCGCAAGGAGACGTAATCCAGGAGTGCTCGCAGGATCGTGCCAACGCAACGATAACTGGGGACATCTTTGAAGCCGCTTGGGCACGTTCGCCGTCACCCAGAGCCAGTAGAGGACGTTTCCGCCTATGAATCCTGTCCAACTCACCATGAGAAATGAGGTTGGTCGGACTTGCATGATCACACCGAGCTGACTCTGAATAGTCGCAAGATAAGTTGGCGCTAGCGTGGCCCCTGCGATAGAAGGTATTGATTGCCTGCGATATGACAGCGCCTTGGCGAACCAACGAGTGACAGAGGCGCGAGCGGGTGATCTGTTGAGGATGGCGTCTACCAAATACATGCGCTCGGCGGCAAACGTCCATGCCGTGACCGCAGCTAAAAGCATCAAGGCGTCTACGATACCAAAACCTGCGAACCAGATCAACGCGCGCTCCTGCATCACTGCCCACGCTGGTTTGATCGCATACATAAAAAAATTTGCCACCAGTGGCTACTGAGCACTGATAACTAGATACAGGTACCAGCGCCGAGAGAATCTAGTTGCATGAAAGAGATTTTCTATGCGGACGACAAAATTTACAGAATAGACCTGTTGATAGCCCGCCATCCATTGGTCGGAGAATTGACATGGACCGGGCGAAGGACTCACGGGCAACTCCAAGCGTAGTAGAATACCGCCACTCCTGAATCGCTGCCGGTGCCAGCGGTGACAGCACTGGCCAGCGCTAAGACGTTGGAGAGTACTGCGCGGCCTGCGGGACTGGAGTTCTCACTGGGCTGGCCTCCGCCGTGGTTCAGTAGCGGTAGAAGCGTTCTGCGCGGCCTTGGCGAAGCAGGGTGAGCCACTGGCGGAACGCTCGCGGGTCTCGTTTGGTACCCAGGAAGTACAGCCCGAACCGGAGTACCTCGAGCATGCCGATCCGGCGCATTCCCGGCTGGGACAGCAGATAACCGCGGTTGCGGTAGGTGTAGTACCGCTTGACGTCATCGGCGGGGTCCTGGGCGTGGAAGCGCCCGCCCAACATCGGCTTGAACTCCGCTGAGCCATCGGGGTGCGCGTAGGCGGCGCGCAGTGTCGTGCCGAAACGTAGCCCGGAGCGCACGACCCGGCGGTGCAGCTCCACCTCGTCGCCCCGGACGAACAGCCGGTAGTCCGGGACGCCGACGACGTCCAGCGCATCGGCGCTGAACAGCGCACCGTTGAAGAAGCTCGCGATGCCTGGGAGGAAGTCGGTCCCCAGCTCGCTGCGGTGGCGCTTCCAGGTCAGCCCGCGGCGCAGCGGGAACGCCAGCCGCTGCGGGTCGTCGATGTTGACGACCACCGGGGAGATCACCGCGAGGTTCCGGCGCCCGGCCTCCTCCAGCAGGGTCTGGAGCACTCGGACGTCCGCGGGGCACCCGTCGTCGTCGGCCAGCCACACCCAGTCGGCGCCGAGTGCCAGGGCGTGCAGGATGCCCAGCGCGAACCCGCCCGCGCCGCCGAGGTTGCGCAGCGAGGGCAGGTAGGTGGACGGGATCGGGCAGTCCGCGACGACGTGGGCGGCGGGGTCGTCCGGTCCGTTGTCCACCACCACGAGATGGTCCGGCACCCGAGTCTGCGCGGCCAGCACCCCCAACGACTTGGCCAGCAGATCCCCCCGATGTCGGGTCACCACAACCGTGATCACCATGCTCATCTGACCCGCTCCCCGTTGGCGACGGCGGCGCCTTTGTAGTGGGCGAGCAGTTGGGGAAGGTCGCCTTGTTCGCGGATTTCGCCGTGGTCTAGCCACAGCGCTGAGGTGCAGAGCTCGACGAGGAGCTCCTCGGAGTGCGACGCGAAAACCAGAATCCCGGATCGCTCGACCAGCGCGGTGAGCCGATCGCGGGCCTTCTCCAGAAATGCCGCGTCCACCGCGCCGATGCCCTCGTCAAACAGTAGGATTTCCGGATCGATACTGGTCACCACGCCCAATGCAAGGCGGACCCGCATGCCGGTCGAATAGGTGCGCAGCGGCATTGACAGGTAGTCACCGAGCTCGCTGAACTCGGCGATCTCCTCAGTGCGGGCTTGCATCTGCTTGCGGGTCATGCCCAGGAACAGCCCACGGATGATGATGTTCTCATAACCGGAGATCTCTGGGTCCATGCCGACACCGAGGTCAAAGACGGGGGCGACTCTCCCGACGATCCGCGAGATGCCCGTGGTCGGCTCATAAATCCCGGACAGCAGTCGCAGCAGGGTGGATTTGCCCGCCCCATTGTGCCCGATCAAGCCGACCCGGTCGCCGTGGCGCAGCGACAGGGTGATATTCCGCAGCGCCTCGATGACGGGCACCTTGGCGTCGATCCCGATCTTGCCGCCGGCTCGGCCCACGGTGCCCAGCAACGCCTTCTTCAATGACCTCGTCTTCGCGTCGAAGATCGGGAAGTTGACGCAGGCGCCGCGCACGTCGATGCAGACCATGGTCGCTATCACACCCAATAGGAGACTCGGGCCCGGTAGTTGCGCAGCATGAGCAGCGCTGCCGCCCACCCCAGCACCGTGATGGCCAGGGTCACCACCCAGTGCCGAGGCTCGAGGGACTGACCGATCATCGGTCGCCGCAGGATCTCGACGAAGTGCAGAAACGGGTTGAGCTCGGCCAACCGAGCACGCTGGCCCATCGCGCCGGCTCTACTTCTGAGCTGCTCGTAGTCCCACACGATCGGCGTCATAAAGAACATCAGCGTGACGATGCTGGCGCTCACCGGGGGGACATCCCGATACCTGGTGGCGATAATCCCGATCACGATCGCCACCCAGGCCCCGTTGAGCACGATCACCGCCAGCGCGGG
Organism: Pseudonocardiales bacterium; assembly: GCA_019247305.1. Classification (GTDB taxonomy): domain Bacteria; phylum Actinomycetota; class Actinomycetes; order Mycobacteriales; family Pseudonocardiaceae. Next base: position 17,304 of record JAFAPC010000125.1, on the reverse strand, counting down.
CAACGCCAGCAGGACGTTCCACCCCAGCGGTCGGGGAAAGATGACCAACAGCGCGAGCCAGACCAGCGCGTTGTGCCCGAAGAACAGCAGTTGCCGCCAGACCAGCCGAAAGACGTGCACGCTCAACGGCGCGGGCAGGTGTTTGATCAGGCCTTCGTTGCGGATGAACACCTCCGCGCCCTCATTGATACAGCCCGCCAGGAACTGCCAGATGATCAGCCCGACCGCCAGGTAGGGCAGGAAGTTATGCAGTTGTTGGCCGAACAACGCGGCATACAGGACGCCCATCCCCAGCGCCTGGATACCCAGACTGATGGTGATCCAGAATGGTCCGATCACTGAGCGCCGGTAGCCCTGCTTGATGTCCTGCCAGCCCAGGTGTCCCCACAGTCCCCGCTGCTGCCACCCGGCCCGCAGATCACCGACCGCCCGGGCCCAGCTCCGGGATGCCAGCGCCCGGGACTGGGTGATCTCGGGCGCCGTCGCGGTGTGCTGCATGATCCGCGAGGATACTCGGGCACGTAGGGTGGCCTCAGCCTGCGGGGCGGCGCGCGCCGTGGTCGTCCCTACGTCGAGGAGTAGGCCCACGGGCGAGGTCAGGCGTCGGTGAAGATGTCGTGGGTGCCGATCCGGCGCCAGATCACGTGCCGTACACCGTCGCGGATTGGTGCCCCGAACTCCCAGGTGGCACGGCCATCCGGTGCCCAGGGGCCTTGAGATCACGCCGGAAGCGCGGCGTCACGTCAAACGTCGGCACTGGCTACTTGTTCAGCGAGGCGAACATGGCTTCGGCGTCATCGAAGATCTCGCCTTCGCCAGCCTTGATCTGCTCACTTGCCTCGCGCTCGCCGGCCTGCCACTGAGGCTCCCAGAACCAGCGCTGGTCAGCGGGCACGCCGGTCAGGCCGCGCAGCAAAACCTCACCCGCCTCGGTGATCGTAAACTCGACTTCGTCGCCCTCCTCGACCCGCAGTGCATCGCGGATTTCTGGCGGCAGGGTGAGCTGAGCCTTGGCGCGCACCGTCGCACGACGCCGCCGTGCCTCCGAAGCAACCACCGCTAACTCCTGTTCCGCGCTCATCGCCAGCGCACCCCACAGGGATGGGAACGGGCTCCCATGATATCCGAAAGTCGGAATTACAGGTACTGGCCGGTGCCTCGGGTGCTCGGCTCTGTTGGCGCGCTGTCGGGGGCCAGCATCCCAGGCGGGAGCGTGCCGGCGGGGAGGCCGCGGCGCATCTGCTCCAACTGCGCCCGGGCCGCCATCTGCTGGGCGACCAGGGCGGTCTGGATCCCGTGGAACAGGCCCTCCAGCCAGCCGACCAACTGAGCCTGCGCGATTCGCAGTTCGGCGTCACTGGGGGTGGAGTCCTCGTTGAACGGCAGGGACAGCCGCTCCAGCTCCTCGCGCAGCTCCGGTGCCAAGCCCTGTTCCAGCTCGCGGATCGAGGACTCGTGGATCTCCCGTAGCCGGTTGCGGCTGGCCTCATCCAACGGTGCGGCGCGCACCTCCTCCAGCAACTGCCTGATCATGCTGCCGATCCGCATCACCTTGGCGGGTTGCTCGACCTGCTCAGCGACCTCCAGCCCGCTGTGGGCGTCCCCGCGGTGGCCGTCAGAGTCGCCGTCAGGCACCATGCTAGAGGGCATTGTCATGGCGTGCACTGGCCTGCCGTCCGGCCCGACCACGATGATCTGTTGCTCATCCGGTTGGTTCATGACCCCATCTTCCGCTGCCTGCCCCGGCCTGTCGCGTGCATCCGCACGGTGTGTCGCGCCTTAATGGTCGGTACCCGAACCAGCGTAGCCAAAACCACCTCAGCCGCAGGTCATCAGCAGGATCTTGCCGACGACGCCGCCGGCCTCCAGCATCTGATGCGCCCGGGCGGCTTCCGACAGCGGGAGCCGCGCATGCACCACCGGGATGACCCGACCGTCGCCGAACATCGGCCACAGCCGGGCGGCGACGTCGGCGCACAGGGCGGCTTTGCCCGGCGCACCGTCCAGCGGTCGCGCGCGCAGCCCGAGGGCTGCGACGCTGGCCCGCTTGGGCAGCAGCGCCCCCAGATTGAGCTCGGCGGTGGCGCCGCCTTGCAGGCCGATCACGACCAGTCGCCCATCCGGGGCGAGTGCGGTGACATTGCGGGCCAGGTACTTGGCGCCCATGTTGTCCAGAATGACGTCGGCCTGGTCGGTGAGCTCTTCGGCGAAGTCCTGCTCGCGGTAGTCGATCAAGATCTGGGCGCCCAGCTCCGCGCAGCGCGCCAGTCGCGCCGCCGACGCCGTGGTTGCCACCCGCGCCCCCAGCGCTGCGCCAACCTGGATCGCGTGGGTGCCCACCCCCCCCGACCCGCCGTGGACGAGCAGCAGCTCCCCGGCCGCGAGCCCGGCGTGGCGCACCACCGCCGACCACACGGTGCAGGCCACCTCAGGCAGGCCACCCGCAGTGACCACATCGACCCCGGGTGGCAGTGGCATCACCTGCCCGGCGGGCACGGCGACCCGCTCGGCATACCCCCCGCCGGCTAGCAACGCGCACACCTCATCACCCACCGCGAGTCCGGTTACCCCCGCGCCGAGCTCGGCCACCGTGCCGGCGCACTCCAGCCCGAGGATCTCGCTGGCCCCTGGTGGTGGGGGGTACCGGCCTTGCCGTTGCAACAAATCGGCCCGGTTGACCGCGGTCGCCACAACGTCGATCAGCACCTCGCCGGGGCCGGGTTGGGGGTCAGGCTGCTCGAGTAAGCACAGCACCGCCGGGGGGCCGTATTCGGTGATGGCGATCGCCCGCATGGTGTCTGACGGTAGTCGTCGCGCTCGGGGCCTGAGTAGCCACTATGCCCGACGACCCGGGTCTGATAGTCAGTGACCAGTGACTATCGGACGTGCATCCAATGGCGTACCCCTACAGAGTGTATACTGGTGTTAGTTGTGACAGTCTGCTCACACTAACTGTACTACACTCCGTCACCACGTGTCCCGACTAAGCCGCTAAGCTGCTACGACACAGCTTCCGGTCGATCAGCGCAGTGTGACTCAGCGTTACGTGACGTAAATCACAACCCCCTATAGTGGCCCTGAAGCAGAGGTTCCTGAACCCTTAACGGGAACATGTCATCACTCCGCGGCTGTTGCATCAGGTCGGCCTGGTGGGCAAGCGCTGAACCCCAGCCTGATGCGCCGCCTTGCCCGGTGAGCCACTATTCAGGCACCTGTCCGTTGTCGACGGTTGCCGTTATGCGTGGCGCCACCGAGCCAACACGACCTGAGGAGAGGTTGTGCACATGCGCCCCACGCCAGACGGTCAATCCGCGAAAGAGTTACTGCGTCCCCGGGAGAAACGAACGGCGGGACATAAACATGGCGGCGATTTTTCGGAGCGCGGCCAGATTCTGGCCACGCGGGTGGGCCTTGTTCTGCCCGGCGACCTGCCCTACGAGGACTGGAAGCAAGCCGGTGCGAAGTTGTACAGGATCGCCGACTCGTCTGTGTGGTGTCTCGGGGACTGGCTGGCTCATGGCCAGCAGAAGTACGGCGACCGGTACCGCACCGCGACCAAGGAGGCCGGTCTGGACTACCAGACACTGCGCAACTATGCGTGGATAGCGCGGAAGTTCGAACTTTCCAGACGACGCGAAGAACTCAGCTTCCAGCACCACGCCGAGGTCGCCTCACTGCCCGCTGAGGAGCAGGACCGGTGGCTGGACCTAGCCCAACAACGGGGATGGTCACGCAACGAGCTCAGGAAGAATATCCGCAGTCACGGTAAGGCCGATCAGGCGTCTTCGGGCGCCACGTTTATTCCCCGGGTGCCAGTGGCGGCCGAGGAGCTCGCTCGCTGGCAGGAAGCGGCCGCCAAATCTGACAGCACCTTTGAGGAATGGATGGTGGCTGTACTGAACAACGCGGCCACCGATTCGCTGAAAGCGGAGGACGACGACATGGTGCTGGAGGGCGAGGTCGTCGCTGCATCATGATCTGGGATGTCCACGTCAGGCCAGCTTAAATGCAGGTGTTGACCAGGTAGGGCGAGGTGAAGGTCGTGCACTCTCCCACGCGTTTCCCCGGAACCGGAAAGAGCCGTGCTGAGAGCGGTTTTTCTAGCCGCACCGCAAGTGTGGCGACATCGAGCAGGAGCCGCGCAATCTCGTCGTCGGATACGTCACCGGGCAGGGGGACCGTGTCCAGGCCGGTGCCGCAGACCGCAGAGTAGGCAAGCAACTGTTGGCCGGTCACGAGACGCTCCTGCCAGCGGCGGGCGAGCGTGGCGTCCTCCAGTACCGGCAGCATCAGCCCGTTATATCCGCAGGTGAGCAGACCGGTACCGCAGAGTCCCGCCGTGATAGCCGCGCCGAGGGAAAGGGTTCCGTAGCCGCCGACTCCTCCGGCGCCGCAGCGTTCCATCGCGGCGGCGATGCTGTCCTCCCCGGCGGGTGCGGGTGAGAGGTCAATCCCGCCGAATCGCAGTCCCGACTCGGCCGCCAGGCGCTCAAGCAGGTGGGCGACCGGCGCGGCGTGCGTGATCAGGGCCTGGCGCACCCGGTCGGTGATCGCGGCGAGGTCGAGACCGTCGATGGCGCCCAGCGCCTCGGCCACGATCCCAGCTCCTTGCAGGCCTACTGAGATCGAAGCCGGGCCGTGGTGATACGCCGCCGGAAAGAACGGGCCGCCCGGGTCGACACACGCCAGCATCGCGAAACGGAAATTTCCCAGGCCCTGGTCGGTCTCATGGGCTAGCCTGCGCATGATGCGCGCAACAGGACCTGCGGCGCAGACCCGGATGCCCAGTTCGGTCGTGGCTAGTTGCACCGTGCAGTTCAGTGCCTCCGCGCCCACCAGCAAGTCGGCGATCGCGTCTAGGCGATCCAACGGGAAACCAGGGCGTGCTGCCATCGCAGGCCCCAGCGCACAGAAACCGATCCCTACCCGGTCCAGCATGCCCTGCAGGTCCCGACCGTAACCCACGATTTCCGGCGCGGTCCAGCCAGCAAGGTCGTCGAAGACTGGGCGGGTCGACAGCCGGGTCGTCTGGACCAGATAGCCGGCGTCGCGGCATGCGGTTTCGACGCGCCGGGCCACGGCGGCCATCTCCTCGACCAGACCGCCGGGCAGCGGATGTGGTTCGGCGACACCGAACGTTATGGTTCGGATCGGAAGCGTGAACATCACGACCTTCTTCTGAGATTTTTTCTTCTTACGCTGCGTTTTTCTTAGACTGTGTTTTTCCTTACACTGTGTTTTTCTACACCGGGGCGGTGGCACATGGTGGATGCACCACCAGGGTGGACGAGTTGGCGGGCTGCGAACTCAGATGTCTCGCCGGCGGGACATCCAGCGGGGCCGTGGATTAGGGCACCCTAACGCAGGGACGGTAGGTGTCCAGCCAGCGGGCCAGGCCGAGGGTCCTACGCACCCGCCATTCTGCGCAGAATGGTGGGTGCGCGGTGCACGATTCCGTAGAGAGCTAACCCCTTGCGCTGTGGAACTGTTTATGCGCTAAGCCCGACCGCGCTCTCGGCGCCTGCTCACCATGAGCACCACGCCGATGACGAGTCGGGCTCTTGACAAAAGGGCGTGGCGCTCTCAGGATAAGCTTGGACCGCACACTGGACCGGTACCCGATCACAGCGCCCGGTCGGTACGAGCCGCACGTCGTCGTGAACGATACGCGGACTATCTCCTTCGGCCGATCTCGTATTGTTGGCGCCCACATGTCTATCGGTCCATGCAGCGAGGGAGTAGTCGTCGATGTCTAGGAGTGCGCCGAACGAGAGCTCAGTCGAGGTCGACCATCGCATCAGGAATATCGTCATTCTGGGCGGCGGCACTGCCGGTTGGATGGCCGCGTCGTATCTCGGCAAGGCATTGCAGCGCACCGTGACCATCACGGTACTGGAAGCTCCCGCCATCCCGCGGATTGGCGTCGGCGAGGCGACCGTTCCCAACCTGCACCGGGCGTTCTTCAGTTATCTGGGGATCGCCGAAGACGACTGGATGCGGGAGTGTAACGCCAGTTTCAAAGTCGGCATCAAATTCATCAACTGGCGCACTCCCAGTGCGAGCAGCCCCCGTCCCCGGCCGCTGGGCAACCGGACCGACCAGTTCTTCCACCTTTTCGGCCTGTTGCCGTCAGCTGACCAGATCCCGCTCTCGCACTACTGGGTAGTGAATAAGCTCAGCGGCCAGACCGACGAGCCGTTCGACTACGCCTGTTTCAAAGAACCGGCGATCATGGAAGCTAAAAAGGCACCGCGATGGCCGGATGGACGTCCGGCGACCTACTACGCTTGGCACTTCGACGCGCACCTCGTCGCCGACTTCCTGCGTCGCTTTGCGGTGGAAAAGCAAGGAGCCACGCACGTACGGGATCAGCTGTCGGAGGTGGTCTGCGACGAGCGCGGGTTCATCACCGGGCTACGCACGGTGCGTGGCCGGCTGATCGAAGGCGACCTGTTTATCGACTGTTCCGGGTTTCGCGGCCTGCTGATTAATAAGGCGCTGGACGAGCCCTTCATCGCCATGAATGACTATCTGTTGTGCGACAGCGCCGTGGCGACCACGGTACCGCACGACGACGCGGTCCACGGTGTGGAGCCTTACACCTCGGCCATCGCGATGACGTCCGGCTGGACGTGGCGGATTCCGATGCTGACCCGGTTTGGCACCGGGTATGTGTACTCCAGCCAGTTCGCCACCCAGGACCAGGTGACCGAGGAGTTCTGCGGACTCTGGGGTCTCAACCCAGAAAACACGACGTTTCACCAGATCCGGTTCCGGGTCGGCCGCAACCGGCGTTCATGGGTAAAGAACTGCGTGAGCATCGGCCTGGCCTCGTGTTTCCTCGAACCGCTGGAGTCGACCGGCATCTACTTCATCTCTGCGGCGGTCTACCAGCTCGTGAAGCACTTTCCGGACCGCCGGTTCGACCCGGTGCTTGCCGAACAGTTCAACCATGAGATCGAGACCATGTTCGACAACACCCGGGACTTCATCCAGGCGCATTTCTACTTCTCGCCGCGGACCGACACGCCTTTCTGGCGGGCAAACAAGGAACTCCGACTCTCTGAGGGGATCCGCGAGAAGGTGGCCAGGTACAAGTCGGGGCTGCCCATCAACGCTCCCGTCGTCGACGAGGAGACCTACTACCGCAACTTCGACGTCGAGTTCCGGAACTTCTGGACCAACGGCAGCTACTACTGCATCTTCGCCGGTATGGGCCTCGAGCCCGAGCGAGCGCTGCCCGCTTTGGTCCACAAGCCCGATTCGATCAAAGCCGCGCAGGCGCTGTTCGAGCGGGTGAAACAGCAGCAGCACGAGCTGCCTGATGCTTTGCCCGGAAACTACGAGTTCCTTATGCGTATGCACGGCGCGGCATGACCTGCTCCTCGATGACCAGTGTGACGGGAAGACAACCGAGACAGTGCAGACGAATCAGGCAGTGAGGACAACAGTGCGGGATCGGGGCAGGTTCCTCGGCGCGGGACGGCTGCTCTGCGCTGTCGATCTGTGGGCGCACCGCATGCCGGCGGCGACGGCGGTGTCCGCGTCGGACGGGGTCCTCACCTTCCGCGAACTGGCCACCCGAAGCCGGTCAATGGCAGCTGCCCTCGCTGCGGCCGGAGTCGGGCCAGCAGTGTCGGTGGGACTATGCCTTGGCCGGTCCCGACTGTCGGTACCGGGCCTGCTCGCGGTATGGCGGTTGGGCGCGACCGCGGTGCCGGTGGACGATCGCTATCCCGCCGAAGCGCTCAGCTTCCTGCTCCGCGACTCGGGCACCCGGGTGCTGCTGGGTGATCGCATACCGGCTGGAGTCGCCCCGCACCGCAGTCGCCGGGTTGAGCCCAACGCTGCCGAGCCCAACGCTGCCGAGCCCAACGCTGCCGAGCCCGACACCGCCGCGCTCGTCACGCCCGCACCGCAGGACTGCGCCTACATCATCTACACCTCGGGCACCACAGGCTGGCCCAAAGGCGTCGAGGTGACCTACGAGGGCCTGGAGACCTTCCTCGCCGCGCTGAGCGACCTAGGGCTGTCCCCAGGCGGGATGGGAGTGAACGCGGTCTCGCCCGCCTTCGACGGATGGCTGTACTGCCTGTGCGTGTACCTGATGCACGGACAAGGCATGGCGATCATCGACTTGGCGGCCGGGCACCCTGGGGCGGCCGATTTAGCAGACCACATCGCCGCGGTATCCCCCCGCACGGTATGCCTCACCCCCTCGCTGCTCTCGGCCTGCGTGGAGGGCGTCGGCACCGCCGAGGTCCTCGTCGTCGCGGGCGAGCGCCTGCCCGCCGGACTGGCTGAACGGTTCACGGGGGAGCACCGGATGCTCAACGTCTATGGCCCCACCGAGACGACCATGGCGGCTACCTGGGCGGACACCCAGCGCGGTGACGACGTCCGCACCATCGGCCGCCCGTTGCCCGGGTACACGGTGCATGTTCTCGACGAGGCATACCGTCCGGTTCCGGCTGGCGAGTCAGGAGAGCTCTACATCGGAGGGCCTGCGGTGGCCCGCGGCTATCGGAACCGTCCGGGTCTGACCGCAGCCCACTTCGTGCCTGACCCCTTCGCGGGCCATGGTGCCCGGATGTACCGCACCGGGGACCTTGTCCAGGTGCGACCTGATGGCCAACTGGAGTACCTGGGCCGCAACGACCTGCAAGCGAAGGTCCGCGGATTCCGGGTTGAGCTCAGCGCCCTCGAACACCTCGCTGCAACCGTCGCTGGAGTCCACGCGGCGGCGGCATTCGTGGTCGCGGCCGGCGACGCGGTCGGATTGGGCGTCGTCCTCGCGCCGAGCACCGCCGGCGGAGCCGGCAATCCAACAACCGCCGGCGGAGCCGGCAATCCGAGCACCGATGGTGCGGAATGCGTCGCCCGGATCCGAGACCTGTGCGCTCGGCACCTGCCCGACTTCATGATGCCGGCGGTGACCGTCCTGCCCGCGATCCCCGTCTCCGCTACCGGCAAGGTCGATCGGGCTGCGCTGGCGCGTGCCTGCGCAGCTGCGACGTCACCTGCGGGGCACCCGCCGCACACGGAACGGGAACGTCAGGTCTGCGACGCGTGGAGCGCTGTGCTGCCCCAGCCCGTCAGCGACATCCATTCCGACTTCTTCGAGCTGGGCGGCCACTCCTTGCTCGCCGCCCGGGCGGTCGCCGCGCTGCGCAAGAGCACCGGTCTTCGGCTGTCTGTGCGGCATCTCCTGGCCAATCCCACGGCGGCACACCTGGCGGCTGAGCTCGACCGGCTGGCGAAGCAGACCGCCGACGCGACGGTGGGGCAGCCGTGAAGGGCCAGTGGCTGGCTACCTGGCATCCACGGCCGACTGAGCACCCCGTCCTGCTGTGCGTTCCCCCCGCCGGAGCCGGCTGCGGGCAGTTCCGCTCCTGGCAACCACTCCTAGGCCCAGAGTTCACGGTGATCGGCGTGCAGCTACCCGGTCGGGAGTCCCGGTGGACCGAACCGCCGGCCGCCCGGGTGGACCAGGTCGTCGCCGCGGTCATCGGCGAGTTGATCGGCCTGCTCCCCGCGCACCGGCCCCTGGTCGTGTTCGGGCACAGCTTCGGCGGCCTGTTGGGCTACGAGATCACCCGCCGGCTCGGTGAGTGCCGCCGGTGGCCGACGGCTCTGGTGGTCGCCGCCTGCCCTCCGCCGCACCTGTGGGTCGGCACCGGACGCGGACTCCTCGACAACGACGAGACACTGACCCAGCTGCTGGATTTGCGGGCTCTGGGTGAGGACGAACTCGACGAGGACAGTCGCGAGTTGATGCTGGAGGTCCTTCGGCAGGACGCCCGCCTTTCCTTGAGCTATCCCGATCCCCTGGCCGCCACCGATTTTCTGGCCGCCCGAACGCAGTGCACTCTCGAAGCGTGGGGAGGCCAGTATGACGAGATCGTCACCGTCGGCCACCTCGACGGCTGGCGCGACTACACGGCCGGTGACTTTCGTCGGCGCCAGTTCCCGGGCGGCCATTACTTCTGCCTGGACCGCGTCAAGACGATTATTCCGACGCTGACTGAACTGTTCGCGCAGCAGTCGACGACAGCGGCCGGGGTCGCGGCCACGCCGGATCATCGGCGGCCACCATGCGGGTGAACCTCACTGACCGGGAGCTCTTTGCGCGCAACGACTTCTGGGGTGTCCTGGCCTGGCTGCGGGACAACGACCCGGTGTATTGGCATGCCGAACCGGACGGTCCGGGCTTTTGGGTGATCAGCCGCTACGACGATATCGTGCGCAGCTACCTCGACCATGAGTCTTTCAGCTCCCGGTACGGGATGCGGCTGGGTAGCAATCCCGCTGCGGTGTCCGCCGTCGCGCAACGGATGCTCATCGTGTCCGATCCGCCCAGCCACACCCAGCTCAAACGCGTGTTGGCCAAGGCTTTCAGCACGGCGGAGCTAGCCCACCTTGAGCAGCTGGTCAGGACCGTGGTGCACACGGTGCTGGCCGACGCCGTGGCGTCCGCCGAACTCGACTTCCTCGATGCGGCCAAACGAATCCCGAACTACGTGGTGTGTATGCTGATGGACATCCCGCGAAGCGACTGGGAATGGCTTGGGGACATCACCGTGGAGGCGTTCGAAGGCGCCGACGACCAAGCGCGTAGCACAGCCCACGGCGAGATCTTCCTTTACTTCACCGAGCTGGTCGCCGAACGCCGGAAGAACCCGGGCGAGGATTTCGTGAGCCGCATCGCGCGCGAGCATAAAGCCACCGACTTTCCCGGCCAGTGCCATCCACTCAGTGACGAAGAGATTGCCGTCAACTGCAACGGCGTGTTGGCGGGGGCGAACGAGACCACGCGCTACTCCATCGCAGGCGGTCTGCTCGCGCTGATCGAGAATCCCGAGCAGTGGGCCGCGTTGCGCAACGCAGGTGCGCCCGCCGTCCCCCGCGCCGTCGATGAGGTGCTGCGCTGGACGGTGCCCGCGGTGCACGCGTTGCGCACCGCCCTGCGCCCCGTGCGGATCGGTGGCGTGCGGATCGCCGTCGGAGATCGGGTGACCCTGTGGAACGCCTCAGCGAATCGGGACGAATCGGTGTTCGCCGACGCCGGCCGATTTCTGGTGCACCGCTTTCCCAACCGACACGTCACCTTCGGCGCAGGCCGGCACCTCTGTCTGGGAGCCCGGTTGGCTCGCCTGGAGCTGGCCGCTTTCCTCGAGGAACTGATCGAGTGCGGGGTGGATGCCGAGCTGCTCGATGCGCCCAGATTCACGGCGTCCAACTTCACCTGGGGGCTGCGCAGTCTTCCAGTCCGTCTAGTGGGGCCGACCCCACGCCACCGCCGGCGGAGCCGGCAATCAGACGACCGCCGGCGGAGCCGGCAATCAGACGGCTGACTGGCGTCTCTAGGGTGCCTGGTATGGCCCCTTTCGGTGACTTGGTGAACGAGATCTATTTGCGGGGGCTCACCGGGCAGCGGCCGGATCTGCCGATGACCGCCGATGGACTCCAGGCGGCGGCCCAGGCTGCGTTGCCGGTTGAGGTGTTCAGCTATGTGGCGGGTGGGGCGTCCACCGAACGCACGGTCACGGCAAACCAGGAGGCGTTTGCCCGGTGGCGGATCGTGCCGCGGATGCTCCGCAGGGTCACCGAACGTGATCTGTCCACCAGTGTGCTCGGCACGCCGATGACGGCCCCGGTGCTCACCGCGCCGATCGGGGCGCTCGGCCTGGTGCACCCCGACGCTGACCTCGCCGTCACCCGCGCTGCCGCCGCGCTGGGGCTGACCAGCGTGCTGTCCACCGTGTCGTCGATCACGTTGGAGGATGTCGCCGCCGCCGCTCCAGAGGCGCCCCGCTGGTTTCAGCTGTACTGGCCGCGGGAGGTGGGCCTGGCCGAGTCGCTGGTGCGGCGGGCCGAGGCGGCCGGCTACCGGGCCATCGTGGTCACCGTGGACACCTGGTCGCTGGGCTGGCGACCGCGTGATCTTCAGCTGGCGCACCTGCCGTTCCTGCGCGCCCAGGGCATCGCGAACTACCTGTCCGACCCGGTATTCCGGGCCCGGCTGAGCGCGCCTCCTGAGGAGTCGGCGCAGGCTATGGAACGTGCCGTGCGCACCTGGGTGGAGCTGTTCGGCAATCCGGTGCTGGGCTGGTCGGACCTGTCGCTGCTGCACGAGTGGACCCGGTTACCCGTACTGATCAAGGGGATTTGCCACCCCGATGACGCCCGAGCCGCACTGGATCACGGGGCCGACGCGGTGGTGGTGTCTAATCACGGCGGCCGCCAGGTCGACGGAGCCCGGGCGGCGCTGGACTGCCTGCCTGAGGTGGTCGCCGCCGTCGGCGGGCAGGTCCCGGTGCTGCTGGACTCCGGGATCCGCTGTGGCGCCGACGTGCTGATCGCGCTGGCGTTGGGCGCGCGTGCCGTCCTGCTAGGACGACCCTGGGTTTACGGGCTCGGGCTGGCCGGGCAGCGTGGGGTGGAGCACGTGCTGCGGGCGCTACTCGGTGACTTCGATCTGACGCTGGCGTTGGCCGGCTACACCGGTATGTCGGAATTGGGTGTCCACAGCGTCGTCCGTGAGGGGGTCAGTTAGTCTGAATGGGTGATCGGGGGGAGTGGCCAGCCACGCTGGCTTAATGCTGAAGAGATGCGGGCCTGGCGAGCCTACCTGGTAGGCAAGGAGCTGCTGGAGGCCCAGCTGAACCGCGACTTACACGAGGAGCACCAGCTGGCGCTGGCCGACTACGAAGTGCTACTTCGGCTGTCTGAGGCACCGGGTGGGCAAATCCGGATGAGCACGCTGGCCGAGCAGGTCGCGTCGTCCAAGAGCCGGATCTCCCATCAGGTCGGGCGACTGGAGAAAGCCGGGCTGGTGCGCCGCGAGGAGTGCGCGGGTGACCGGCGGGGAGTGTTCGCCGTGCTCACCGAGCACGGTCAGGAGGTGCTGCGCCGCGCGGCGCCCACGCACGTCCGCGCGCTCCGCGACAACCTGATCGATCTGATCTCTGACCAGGAACGACTCGTGCTGGCCGAGGTCTTCGAGCGGGTGGTGAGCCACCTGCGGGAGCAGTAAGCCACCCGTTTCGCCTTTCGCCCCTTTCGCCCGCGCCGGTGCGGTTATCAAACCTCACCCGGTGAGCGAGTGCCCCCCTCCCGGCGCCCTGGGGGGCAAGGGCGTAGTAGGTTCCCCGCGCACTCAGCCCGGCCTTTCGGCGTGGACGGGCATCCCGGCAGCGAGCGGTGGAGCTTGATGACAGAGCCAGTAGCAGGAGTGGCAGCCACGAGTTCAGGGCCCGAACCGGCCCCGACCCTGGGTCCGGAGCGCGCGCCAGCCAAGGCGCGGCCCGCCCCAGTCCCGCCCCCGCTGAGAGTGCCCGGTCACGCGCTGGAACTCACCCCAGAGACCGCGATGCAGAAGGTGGTGCTTCCGGGGTTGGTGGAGCTGACGCTGGGCAACGTGGTGGTGCCCCGGCGCTTTGAGCCCCACCGGATCGCCGGTTTCGTGATGCGGCTGGAGGACGTTCCAGCAAGCTCGTCGACCGAGCTTGTCCGGCGCTTCGGGTTGGACCAGGTGGCGGGCTGGCCACCCGCCGATGAACTGCACGTGTTGCGCTTCTACGCGCACAACCCGCAGCTCTACGCCGCCCCGTTCGCCTCCGGCATCTACCAGGTGGATCTGATCGAGCTTCCGGCCGGTACCGAGCTCTGGCGGATCGATGCCCAGGGTGCGGAGCAGCGGGTGGGCGCCTACCTGCACCGGCAGGTCGGATGGGTCAGCACCGGGCCCACCACGCTGGGTCCCGCGAGCTGGAACCGGCCACCGGTACCGTTGCGGCCTACCGTGCGCCGCGGTCTGGCCGCCCGATACCACGGCGGGGACTTCGACGCCGACTTCGGCCCCCGCCCTGGTGAGGTGACGCTGCACCCGCTGCCCGGCCAGTGGCCTGGTGACGACTTCGTCCACGAGGCCGGGGTCGCTACCCGACTGGTGATGATCGACGAGCTGGACTGTCTCGATGTGGTGCGCTGGTGCGGCCAGTGGCACGCCCTGCCCGTAGAACTAGTGGATTCCGGGCCGGAGTGGGTCGTAATCCACTACATCGGACAGAACGGCCCGCAGGCAGCGGATCTCGGTCTCGCGGAGGTGGACTACCGGGTCTGGCGCGGGTGTGTCCCCCGCACCGAGCTGACCGACGTGCGAGAGCACCGGGTCACGCTGTTCCCGTGACGCCCGGCTGCGGCCCGGCATCGCTACCTGGCACCCGACCCGCTAGCGTGCACGATCGGAAGCGTGGCAGAGCGGTCTAATGCACTCGCCTTGAAAGCGAGCGTGTCGAGAGGCACCGGGGGTTCGAATCCCTCCGCTTCCGCCAGCAGTGACCAGGAACGATGCTGACTGGCCGGGCCACACGGGTTGCCGCACTCACGCCCTGATGTAGCAACCGTGTAGCAACGGCTCCTCACTCGACACTCCAATCGATCTTGTCGAGGGCCTGGCGCATCGCGTCGAGGTTGGTGTGCGCGTAGATCCTCATCGTCACGTCCAGGTCCGCGTGCCGGGCGATCGCCTGAACCACATGCGGAGGGGTGCCCAGTTCGAGCAAGAGGCTCACGACGGTGTGTCTGAGATCATGCAGGCGGACTCCTGGTAGTGCAGCCTGTACCCGGATGCCTTCCCAGTGGGTGTTGAGGCTTCGGGGTTCGATGGGCGTGCCGATGCTCGTTGAGAAGACCAGACCGTGGTCCGTCCACAACTCACCAGCGCCTTCCCGCACCTCGGCCTGGTGACCCTGGTGCTCGAGCAGCACCGCGCGAGTGAGCTTGGGTAGGGGAACCACGGCATCTGAAGCATCCGTCTTAGTCTCATCAATGATCAATTCGCCAGACACCCGCTGCACAGTCTGTGCAACTTGTAAGGTGTTCTTCGTGAAATCAACATCGCTCCATCTGAGTCCGAGTAGCTCGCCGCGGCGAAGGCCGAGCGTCGCGGCGAGTACGTACACTGGGTAGAAACGAGTTTCCTTGGCTACCGAGAGAATTCTCTTGACGTCGCTGACTGGAAGACCCTTGCCGATCTTATAGCGTGGGGTAGGGATCTGGACGAGTTTGGCGACGTTCCGGGTGATGAGTTCCTCGCGTTCAGCGTTGCTGAGCGCGTTGCGCAATACCGCGTGAATGTACTGTATCTGCCGACGGGAAGGTATCCGACCACAGCAGCGACCGGCGGAACAGCACTGCTTCGCTCGGTCGCGGTTCTTGTCGTAGCCGTTCGCGCAGCACAGGCACTTCTGTCGACAGACCGCGATGAGGTGACGGACGTCCGCGCCGGTGAGCTTGTCGAGTCGTTTCGTGCCCAGGACGGGAACGATGTGAAGCCGGACAGCGCTCTCGTACCCCCGCACCGTGGTTGCTCGCCTGTGTGATGCGATCTCGCGCAACCAGTAGTCGAGATAGTCACGAAGGCTCGTGGTCCGGTCCGGCACCAGTACGCCGTTGGCGGAGTCGCCCTTGAGCTGGTCGAGCTTTTTCCGCACCTCATCGAAGCTGGCGCCGTATACCAGTCGCCTCTTCCGCTGCCCGGTCGCTGTATAGACATACGCGCTACCCACCCAGCGACCATCCGAGGACCGCTGATAGATTGAACCCTCACCGTTGGCGCGGCAACGACGTCTCTTCTCTTGCAATTAGGCCACCTCATCCATGAGTCGTGCGATATAATCATCAATAGCGGTGTGTGGGATCCGGCGCAGACCACCAATCTTGACCGAGCGAAGCTGGTTGGTACGGATCAAGTCGAAGATCTTCCACCTACTAATCTTGAGTACCTGCGCGGCTTCCTCGACGGTATAGACCACAATGTTCACAGTTCCTCTCCTTCCAATTTCTGGGTGGTGTCATGCGGCACTTTTCTCTTCTCTCGGCCACGGCGGCGACCCAGCAAGACCGCAATCTTGCTAGTTCGCATTTCGGTACTCAAGGGCGCGGTCCTTCACCTACCGACGGGGACGGCTGGGCCTGGGACTGTAGCGCCGGCCGCAGGCATACGGAGGCCCCGGAACGGGTGGACCTGCGCCGCTGAGAAGCGCACGGGCGGGCGGGGGATGTCCATAGCGCACTCCTGGTCTGCTGGTGAGCGGTCCCGGGGCTGTGGTGTCATTGCGCGGTCACCTGGGGGTGAGGAGGTGACGACGCAGTCCGCTGAACTGTCCCGAAGACCCCGCAGGATGGTGAGTGCATCGCCGGCTTAGAGGATCAGGCCCTGGACGCGGTAGAAGACGCTGCCGGCGTGATGGTTGGTGCTCATGCTGCTCTCGTCTCCCCGTGGGCGGGGCCGACGTCGAGGCCGAGGCGGCGCAGTCCGATGGCGTGGAAGGTCGGGGTTGAGGTCGATCCCGATGTAAGAGCGCCCGAGCTGGCGGGCGGCGAGGCCGGTGGTGGCCGCACCGCTGAAGGGGTCGAGCACGACTCCCTCGGGTGGGCAGCCGGCGGCGATGCAGCGGAGTGGGATGTCGATCGGAAAGGCGGCGAAGTGCGCCTGGTGTAACGGTCGGGTGGGGATCGACCAGACATCACCGGGGTTGCGGCCTCGGGGATGGGCTGCGGTGTGCCGGCGCCCGGTGGGGGTCATCGTGGGTCCGGGTGGCGCTCCGGTGAATGCCTCGGTGGCGGAGTACTTGCCCTCGGTGCTGCGCCCGCAGCGCCTAGTGGTGGACTCGGGGCTGGTGGAGCGCCCCTGGTGTGATTCCCTGGTCACGATGCCATCTCGGAAGGCCTCGGGTCGGACCAGGGATTCGCGGATGGCATCCAGGTCAAACCAGTACTGCTGCTGGGCCGTAAACAGGAAGAGCATTTCATAGCGTGTGGATAGTCGGTCGCGGACCGATTCGGGCATGGCGTTGGGTTTGTGCCATACGATGGCGTTACGCAGGATCCACCCGTCGGCCTGTAACGCGAACGCCACCCGCCAGGGCATGCCCCACAGGTTCTTGCGCCGGATGGTGCGGGTGCGATTGATCACGGCGTCACCGACCGGTTCCCGGAGTAGCCCCGCTGCGGTCGCCCTGGACCGGGTGCTGGCGTGTATCGCATTCGCAGCCTGCCCCGATGGCGCGGCGCTGTAAGAATCACCCAGATTGAGCCATACTGTGCCGGTATTGACGAGGACCCTACGCAGTTGTGTGAAGACCACGCGCAGGGAGGCTTATGCAAAACCTCAGTTATTACTAGCCAGAGGCCGTTGTTCCGA
This sequence comes from Pseudonocardiales bacterium, assembly GCA_019247305.1. Classification (GTDB taxonomy): domain Bacteria; phylum Actinomycetota; class Actinomycetes; order Mycobacteriales; family Pseudonocardiaceae. The sequence goes on along the minus strand of JAFAPC010000125.1, from coordinate 95 downwards.
AAGGTGGCGACACGCGGCGTGAAATAGTAGGCAACGGCTTCTCCGACCGATAGAAAGGGGGTGACCAAACCAACCCTTCACGACGGAGAAGCCGT
>JAFAPC010000180.1 GCA_019247305.1 Pseudonocardiales bacterium | reverse complement strand
CGGTGACACCCCGCGCGATATCACCGCCGGCCGCGCCGCCGCAGCCACCACAATCGGCGTCGCCAGCGGCCACTACCACGCCGACGAGCTGCGCGCGGCACAGGCCGACCACGTGCTGCACTCCCTCACCGAACCCTTCCCCGGCCTCTGAAGCCGCTGGATGCCGGGTTAGACGGGGTCGCGGCGGATTCCGACTTCGTCGAGGTGGAGGAGGAGATCGGCGGGGTCCGTATAGACGCGGTAGGCGCCGGCGCGTTCGAGTTCCTCGCGGCCATAGCCGCCGGAGAGCAGGCCGACCCCGAGGGCACCGGCCCGTCGGGCGGCGAGCAGGTCCCAGATGCTGTCGCCGACCACCACGGCCGTCCGAATGTCGGTGCCGATCCGCGCCGCGGCGGCGAGGAAGAGGTCCGGATCCGGCTTGGCGAACCGGACCTGGTCCCGCGTGATTAACGGAGTGTCCGCTGGCAGTCCGAGCATGTCCAGCGCCGGGCGAGCGGCGATGGCCAGTCCGCTGGTGGCGATCGCCCAGGGCACCCGGTGCTCGGTCAGGGTGGCGAGCAACTCGCGGGCGCCGGGCAGTGGTCGCACGGTGTCGCGGCGCTGACCGTAGGCCTCGGCGTGGGCCAGGTTGAGTGCTCGGACCTGCTCGGCGGACAGTGAGCCGCCGGTCTCGCGCAACAAAGCGGTGACGAGGAGGCCACCGCTCATGCCGATGCGGCGATGAATCTTCCACACCGAAAGGTCGAGCTCGAATGCGCTGAGGGCCTGTTGCCAAGCGAGAACATGCTGGTAGACGCTGTCGATGAGCGTTCCGTCGAGGTCAAAGAGCATCGCGGGAGGCTGCGGAGAGGGCTGGATCACAAAGTCGGTCATCTAAGGACCCTTCCGCTCGGAACCGCTCAGGGCTCATCGGGTCACTGCAGGTAGCTCTCTACGGTGCCGGCACCTCGCTGGGTCGCGCTGTCCGGGTCGAGGCCGGCGGCCCGGCGCTGTCGAGCCCGAGGTCGCGCCGGGGATGGCCGACCATGGTGTGGGGATTGACGATGCGGTCGAAGTCTGCGGCTGTGACGCCGAGGGCAAGGGCTGCCTGGCGCAGTGTGGTGTTTTCGTTGTCGGCTTTGTGCGCGATGGCGGATGCTTTGTCGTAGCCGATGTAGGGGCTCAGTGCGGTGACGAGCATCAGTGAGCGACCGACGTAGGTGTCGATCTTGTCATGATCAAGCGCGGTGCCCTCGACGCTGTAGCGGCGTAGCTTGTCGGCGGCGTCGCCGAGGATGCGGGCCGAGTGCAGCACGTTGTTGATGATGATCGGTCGCATGGCGTTGAGCTCGAAGTTGCCCTGCGCGCCGGCGGCCGCGACGATGGAGTCCTCGCCGATGACTTGCAGGCAGACCATGACCATGGCTTCTTGTTGGGTAGGGTTGACCTTGCCAGGCATGATCGACGAGCCGGGCTCGTTGGCCGGTAGTCGCAGCTCGTGCAGGCCGGCCCGGGGGCCGGAGGCCAGCCAGCGCATGTCGTTGGCGATTTTCATGAGGGCGACTGCGACACCGCGCAGGCCGGCGCTGGCGGTGACCATGGCATCCAACGAGCCTTGCGCGGCGAACTTGTTGGGCGCGGTGACTAGTGGCAGGCCGGTGAGCTCGGCGAGTTTGGCCGCGATCTGTTCAGCGAAACCGTCGGGGGCGTTGAGTCCGGTTCCCACGGCGGTGCCGCCCGCGGCCAGCTGATGGCAGCCCACCATGGCCTGGCGGAGCCGGTCGTGGGCATCCCGCAGTTGGGTGGCCCATCCGGACCACTCCTGGCCGACGGTCAGGGGGGTGGCGTCTTGGAGGTGGGTGCGGCCGATTTTGATCACGTCGACCCAGTGCACGGCCTTGGCCCAGATCGCCTCGGCGAGCTGGTCAAGGCGCGGCAGCGTGTGCCCACCGATCGCGAGCAGGGTGGCGATGTGCATCGCGGTGGGAAAGCTGTCGTTGGACGACTGGCCCATGTTGACGTGATCGTTGGGATGCACCGGGTGTTTGCTGCCCAGCGCCCCGCCCAGCAGCTGGCTGGCCCGGTTGGCGATCACCTCGTTGACGTTCATGTTGGACTGGGTGCCTGAGCCGGTTTGCCAGACATACAGCGGGAATTCGCTGTCGAGCTTGCCAGCGATGACCTCATCGGCCGCGGCGACGATGGCTTGGGCCAGCGTGCGGTCCAAGCGCCCGGCGTCGGCGTTGACCAGCGCCGCGGCTTTTTTGACATAGCCGTAGGCGTGGTAGACGGCTTTGGGCATCCGGTCGTCGCCGATGGAGAAGTGGATCAGCGAGCGCTGGGTTTGTGCTCCCCAGTAGTGCTCGGCGGGCACCTCAATGGAACCCATCGAATCGCTTTCGATGCGGGTGCCGCTGGCACCGGTTCCGATCGGGACGTCGCGAAGTCGCAGGGGGGTGGTGGAGGTCATCACGACACCTCAAGACTCGGGTAGTCGGCATGCCACATGGCGTCGTGCACGGCTTGCATCGGGTCAGTCAACTGGGCCTGGGCGACGCCGTCCTGCGCAGCCTGGTTGGCCACCGCGACGGCGACGGTGGCGGAGGTGGCCCGCAGGTTGGGCACCGCGGGCAGCAGTCCCGCGCCGGGCTGGTGGACATCGACGAGTCCAGCGATGGCTTCGGCGGCGGCCAGCAGCATGCCGTCGGTGACGTGGCTGGCCCGGGAGACGATAGTACCCAGCCCGATGCCCGGGTAGACCAGCGCGTTATTGGCCTGCCCGATCGCATATTCGGTGCCCTGGTAGGAGACCGGGTCCCAGGGGGTGCCGGTGGCGACCAGGCCACGTCCGTCGGTCCAGGTGATCACGTCGTGGGGGACTGCCTCGATGCGCTCGGTGGGGTTGGACAGCGGGAAGATCATCGGCCGGTGGACGTGTTTGGCCATGTCCCGCAGGATCGGCTCGGTGAAGGCGCCGCCCACGGTGGAGGTGCCCACGATGATCGTGGGATGGACCTGGGCGACGACTTCAGCCAGATCGATGTGGCCTTGAGCGTTGGTGGTCCAGCCGGTGACTTCGGAGTGGGGCCGGGCGTAGGACGTCTGGAAATCGCGCAGGTCGTTCATGTCATCCAGGAGCAGGCCTTGCTTGTCAACACACCAAAAGCGCCGGGTCGCCTCCTGCTCGCTGAGCCCGTCGCGGATCATGATCACCCGGATCTGGTCGGCGATCCCGACCCCGGCCGTGCCCGCACCGAAGATCACCACACGTTGCTCGCGGGGTCGCGATCCGGCCACCCGCATGCCGGCCAGCACGGCCGCCAGGGTGATCGCCCCAGTGCCTTGCATGTCGTCGTTGAAGATGCGGACCTTGTTGCGGTACTCGGTCAGGATCCGCCGGGCGTTGGAGGGACCGAAATCCTCAAAGTGCAGCAGCGCATGGGGGAACATCCGGCTGGCGCAGTCGATGTATGCCGCGATCAGCGCGTCATAACGCTGGCCGCGGACCCGGCCGTGCCGGTTACCCACATACAACGGATCATTCAGCAGCGAGGCCCGGTCGGTCCCCACGTCGAGCATGACCGGAATGACCCGATCCGGATAGATGCCCGCGGCGGCGGTGTACACCGCCAGCTTGCCGATCGAAATCCCCATCCCATTGGTACCCCAGTCCCCAATGCCCAAAATTTCTTCAGCGTCAGTGGCCACAATCAGATCCACGTCCCGGGGACCTAGCCCATAGTTGCGAAAGGCGGTCTCTACGCCCTCGATATCGTCTATTGAGAAATAGACGCCGTTAGGTCGGCGGTATTCGTGGCTGTAGCGCTCAATCGCTTGGGCCACCACCGGATCATAGACCACCGGAAGCATTTCCTTGAGATGCTCTTCGAGCAGCCGGTAGTACAGGACCTCATTGCGATCATGCAGTGCCGCCAGGAAGGTGTTGCGCGCCAGGTCGTTGGGTTGGGCTCGGTACTGCTCATACGCCCGCGCCAGCTGCTGGTCAATAGACTGCACGGCGGGCGGAAGCAGCCCCTGCAGGCCCAGCGCCGACCGCTCCGCAACGGTAAACGCGGTGCCACGGTTATAACGCGGATCCCGCAACAAATCCCGCCCGCGAGGCAAAGAACTGGTAGCAATCTTGGTAGGCATGAGTCGTCCTCTCATTGTCAGGGCGGACCTGGACAGGTGAGTGTGGCCGTCACCCCATCGTCTGCGCTGGGGTATCGTTCATCCGGGCCAGGACTTCGTAAAGGGCAGCGAAGTCGCGGTGCTCGTAGCCCAGCTCGGCTGCCTTGGTCAGCATGTCGTCGGCGACGCCGGCCGAGGGCAGTCGCAGGCCCCGCTCCTGCGCGGCTGCCAGGGCCAGCCGGATGTCTTTGTGCATCAGCGACACGTCAAACCATGGTTCGTCGGGAAGGTTCAAGACGAGGGGCACGCGCGCCTGGAGCATCGGCGAGCCGATCGAGCTGTGTGCCATCACCTCGGCGGCAAGCTTGGGATCGACCCCGTCGCGTTGCGCCAGCAGCAGTCCCTCGCAGAAGGCGAGCATCTGCACAGGGAGGCTGATGTTGATCGCGAGTTTGAGCACCAGCCCCTGGCCGTTGTCGCCGATACGTATCGGTGTCCCCAGCTCGCGCAAGACCGGCTGCACCCGCGTGTAGGTTTCCTCGTCCCCCCCAACCATGATCGTCAACGTGCCGGATTGCACCTGGGGAACGCTGCCGGACACCGGGGCATCCAGCATGGCCGCGCCACACTCGCGCACCCGCGCGGCAAGCTCCCGACTGGCCCGTGGGCTGACCGTGCTGAGGTCCACCCCGACCTTGCCGGGCGCCAGAGCAGCGAGAATCCCGTCGGGTCCGGACGCGACGGCCTCCAGCACCCCATCGTTGGGCAGCGACGTGAGGACGATGTCGGCGGCCTCGGCCACCTGGCGGGGAATGTCGCACCAGCGCAGGCCCTCATGCACGAGATGCTGCGCGTGATCTCGAAGTCGATCCTCACCGTAAAGCGGGTACCCCGCGGCAAGAAACCGGGCTGCCATGTGCGCTCCCATGTGCCCCAGCCCAACGAAGCCGAGTGCCGTGGTCGTTGTCGCGGTCATCTTCTACACCCTGCCCTCGATCAGGGTGATGGCGTTGTCATCATAACTGGTCAGGTCTCAGCTGCTGATCTTGTGCGTGTCGGTGCTTGATGGGGGCCGTTGGGTGTGATCTTGTTGGTGTGTGTCCGATGTGGATGGGCGCTCGCGTGAGGAGTTGCTTGCGCTGGTGGTCGCCCAGGGTCGGATGCGTTGTGCGCCAACTTCATGCGCGCGCGCCGGTGAGACGGACCGGGCTAACCAACAGTCGACAGGTTCCTGATCCTCTCGGCTTCGTTTGAGAACCCCTCCAATACCTGGACCAGCCGTTGTTGGCGTGTCTCTACGGCTAGACCGTCGTTGAGCTGACGTCATCTTGGTTGACCAGTTCACTGTTCGGCCGATGGTTCTTCATTTTGGGTGAAGTCGAGGAGGCGTGGGTTGGCTCTGGCCGTCGTGCGGGATCTGCGCGAGCGCCGGGCACCAGCGACGGCCGAGGAGCTCACGGACTTCGAGACCGACGTGCTGGCGGGGTTCGTTCTGGCGCGGGCCTCGGCCGGGCTGGCAGACAACACGATCCGCAACGACACCAACCACCTGGGGCTGATCCGCGATTGGTTCGGGCACAGACCGAGCCGCCCTCCCAGAGGGTGGTCAACACGCGCGAAGCTGGCGAACATACCCGACACGTCGCCGCGACGACGCACGAGCAGTTAAGCAAGCCCACGCCGCACGCCGCCCCGGCTCGCTACATCTGATGCCGTGTAGGTCGATAGATTGGGCCCGATGTCGGTACGGTGATCTTGGGATTGCCCCCAGCCCACTACGCCTCCGGCACCGGCGTGAGGGGATACCCACCCTCTAGTGACCTACCACTATCCGGGCCTGGTCCTGGAGTCATCCCGGAGCGAGGTCCACCGGAGGCGCCTGTGTTTGATCTAGAGCTTGGGAAATTAGTTGAGGTGGGCAGGACGGAGTCGTTGACCAGTGGTTTTGGCCTGCCGTGATGAGCGGTGAAAGATCGTAGGTGCCTGCCGTGTAGGGCAGGTGGAGGGCACGGGCTCAGTGCTGGTGTGGTTACTGCTGGTGGTGCGATGATTCGTGTATGGAAGGTCCTGGACCGCGGGCGGGTGGTGGCCGGGATGTGGTGTTCGTTAGTTACAGCCACTGTGACGCGCAGTGGGTGCAGCGCTTCCGGGTGCTGCTAAACCCGCTGGTGCGCCGCAAGCGGCTGCGGTTATGGGTGGATACCGAGATCCGCGTAGGGAATCAGTGGCATCCCGACATCCTCACGATGATCAAGCAAAGCAGCGTGGCCCTATTATTAGTCAGCGCCGATTACCTGGGTTCTGATTTCATCATGGACCACGAACTACCGGCATTGATCAAACAGGGTGTCCGGTTGGCACCGGTGTTGGTAGGTGAGTGCTTGTGGCAGCACGTCCCCGAGCTGGAACGAGTGCAGTGGTTGCACGATCCGGGTCGCGAGGGTGCGTTGAATCTTCTGGGTGACCAGCCCGCCCGGGATCGGCAGCTTCGCCTGATCTGCGAGCAGCTGATGGCGGTGGCCCCGGAAGGACCCGGGGACGCGCTAAGGACGCCACCGATGCCGCCCGCTGCCGCGGACTCCTCCCCAGTGGCCGTGGTGCAGGCGGGCTCTGTGGGTGGGGAGTTGTGGGGGGTGCCCGCCTTACCGCCGGGCTACCTGGCCCGCGAGGAACTCGCCGCGGTGATCGCGGCGGTCATCTCGGTCGAGGGCGGCGCAGTCGGGCTGACCGGGGAGGTCTCGGCCATCGGATTACACGGCCAAGGTGGGATCGGGAAGACCGTGCTGGCGGCGGCGGTGGCGCACGATGAGGGCATCCGCTGCCGATTCCCGGACGGTGTGTACTGGGTGGCTGTCGGGGAAAAAACCGACGTGCTCGGTATTCAGCTGGAGTTGCTGACCCGTCTGGGTGGGCGGGAGCGGGTGCCGCGCACGGTGGTGGAGGCGCGGGAGGCGCTGCGTGAGGTATTGGCGCAGCGGCGGGTGCTGCTGGTGGTCGATGACGTGTGGTCCGACACCGCAGCACTAGCCTTTCAGGTCACCGGGCCACGGGGGCGGGTGCTGTATACCTCCCGCGACCCCCAAGCACTCACCGCGGCCGGGGCTCGCCTTCACCTAGTGGATGTCTTGTCCCCGCAGGCGGCTCGGGCTCTCGCCGCTGCCATTCTCGACATCCCGCCGAGCGTGTTGCCTCCTGTGGCGGATCGGGCGTTCGCTGAGGTGGGCTATGTGGCGTTGGCGGTGGCGTTGCTGGCCGCCGCGGTCCGCGGAGGCCAATCCTGGGAAGCAATCCACATTGACCTGCGGCGCGATGCTGGGATCTTCGGGGATCACCCGTATGCCAACACGTTTAAGGCGATGCAACTCTCCCTCACCGCACTGCCCACCGAGGTGGTGGAGGCGTTGCTCAGCCTGGCGGTGTTTCCCTCGGATACCCAGATTCCCCTGGCCGCGATCACCCGCTACTGGGCGCACACCCGCGGCCACAGCCCCCAGCAGACCAAGCGCGACCTAGAGGCCCTGGCCGCGGCGAACCTGCTGCGCCTGGAGGCGAATGGTGTGGGTTTCCACGATTTGCAGCATGAGTACCTGCTGCTGCACGCCCCGACCCTGACGCTGCTGCACGCCGAGCTCCTGAATGCCTACCGCGCCCTGCTCCCCGCCGGTAAGCACGACCAGTGGTGGCGCCTACCACTGGAGGAGCCCTACATCTGGGAGCATCTCACCGCGCACCTGGGGGCTGCTGGAGAACGCCGGGTGCTGGCCCACACCGTCACCGACCCCGCCTACCTCACCCAACGCATCACCATAGGCGGGGCGAACGCCGCTGAAACCGACCTGAGCCACGCCACCACCGTGCTGCCTACCGATGAGCGTCTTCGGTGGTGGCAGGACTGGATCACCCGCCACGCCCACCCGCCACGCCCACCTGTCACCCCCAGCGACCGCCTCCCCACCGCCACCACGAGTAGCGGATCTGCGATCGCGCCCACCATGCTCGCCTGGCTCACCGCAGACCCATCGCGGCAACCACCCCGGCAGCAGCCACAGACCACAGCAAACACCCTCAGACACCCGCAATCACCCATCCCACCGGCGTGTCACACCCTGAGCACCCCGCACGAGGCAAACCCCGAACCACAAGACTTCCGACTATTTACCTCTACGGAGACCTTTTGCTCTGGGATTCTTTCGGAGACTTTCGAGGGGTCTGTCAAGTTAACGGTGTAACTGATTGTTATTGGGTGTTCACGATGCGTTGCGTGCGGCGGACAGGCGTCCGTCGAAGGTGATCTCGAAGGCGTTGAGGGCGGCTTTCCAGCGGTTGGACCAGCGTTGCTGGCCCCGCCCCGT
>JAFAPC010000164.1 GCA_019247305.1 Pseudonocardiales bacterium | reverse complement strand
GTCCAGGCCGGCCAGGCCGACGATGCCCAGCGCCCATCTGGCGACTTGCAGTGCCTTGCGACGGCCCAACGATCGTGCCAGGGTCGCGACTAGCTCTCGCATGAGTTCCTCCGCTAGCTCAGCCTCCACACCGCTGATCTCCGGGCGCCCCTCGCATTCACCTGTGTGGCCGTGGTTGCGCGCCATCAGTGACGGTACGGGGGCGGCGCGCAGGGCATCCGCAGCGGGCTGTGCTGCTGCTTGCCGTGCCTGGCGCTGGTGGGCCCGCCACCGTTCACGGTAGTCCTGCTCAGCTTCCGCCAACGCCTGGTACTCCGCGATCAGGGCACCCTCAGCACCGCACACCTCATCGGCGATGCGCCAGGATGCTTCGGGCATGCCGCGGGTGCCGTGTTCGACTTTGGACACGGTGGTGCGGGTGCGGTCCATGGCCCGGCTGAGTTCGGGTTGGGAGATCCCCGCTGCCCTGCGGTAGGTGGCCAGGTGCTCCCCGAGATTCCGTCGCAGGAGCCCCAGTCGGACCCGCTCAGCCGCTAGCTCCCCCTCAGTGACTGTCATGGCCCTTGATCGTAGAGCGGTGGCCAACAGGAGTGGCAGCACTGGGCCGGGGTGGGTCACTTTCTGCCGTCGCTGGGGTCCCGCTGGAGAGAGTGTGTCGTGCATCTGGTGCCGGGCCGGCGCGATGGAGCCCCCGTGATCGTGGCGGGCGCAGGCACAGCAAGGGCTGCTGGCCTGCGTGCCATCCCAGACCCCCGGCACCAGGTGCCCTCCACCGGCTCCTGGGGGTCAGTGGCGACGACGTGCCCTGTGGTGGGGAGAGAGGTGATCACCGGTGGACCGCATCAACCCCGCGTTCTTCGACAACGACGACATACGCGCCGCGCTGGCCGCCCGGGATATCGGGAGGGTGTATCGGCTATTGCAGCAGGTGGGGGTGAGTCAGCCTCAGATCGGAGCGTTAACTGATCAGTCCCCGCTGGAGGTGGGTGAGATCCTCCACGGCCGCCAGGTTCAAACCGTGACGGTGCTGGATCGGATCGCTGATGGGCTCGGAGTCCCTCGGGACTGGCTGGGCTTGAGCTACGGTCAGCGGACCCCGCAGGCCTCCCCGGTGGGGGAGGACGGGCACCGCCGTGCCCTGGTGGCCGCCATCGCGACGGCGACCCTGGGCGAGCCGCTGTTCGATCTGGGGTAGCCGACCGACATGGCTATGCCGACCGACCCCATGCTGCCCTCGCGGCTGGATGCGTCCCACGTGCACACCGTGCGGGCAGTCACCGAACGACTGCGCGAGGTGGCGCGATACTTCGGCGGGCAGGCTGATTCCTTCCAGGCCGAGGTGAGGCGCTATACCCGGTGGCTGGCGGTCCCCGCGCCGAAGGCGGTCACAGTCCAGTTCGCCAGCGCGGTGGCGGAGCTGTGCACGAGGCGGGGTGGTGCGCGTATGACTCCGGGGTCGCGAGTACGGGCCATTTCATTCGCGCGGTGCGGTTGGCTGATGAGGCGGGGGATGCGTGCGGGGTCGTCAACGCCGCCTGGCACGCCGGGTTGGTGCTGATCCGCGCCGGGCAGCCCAACGATGCGCTGAAGGTGTTCCAGCTCGGGCACTGCCGGTTGGCGGGTTTTGCGCCCCGCAAGCCCTCACCGGCACCCGACGACCCCCGGACACCGACCCTCACCGCACGGCTGAACCGGACCTCCGCCACCGCCTACGCCGTCATGGGCCGCCTCCGGGAGGCCACGCGCTACCTCGCCAAGGCCAACGATGAAGTGGGCGCCTGCTGATGAGTTCGAGTGCGCGAGCGCTGCTTTGGAGACCGCGAGGATTCAGCTCAGCTTGGGTCAGCTGGATGCCGCCGAGTACTCCGCTGCCAGCGCGGTGCGCACCTACCGTGAGGGCTACTACCGGCGGGGCCAGATCGTGGCCGGCCTCGTTCTGGCCGAGGTTCACCTGCGAGCCGGGGAACCTCAGGGACTACCGCTGGCGCAGGAGGCCCTCACCCAGGTGAGCACCCTGCACTCTCTGGCTGTGCGGCGGGACCTGGTCGCGCCACTAGCCACCGCGCTAGCAGCCCGACCCGACACCGAAGCCCAAGAACTAGCCCGCCAGGCCCGAGGACTCGCCACCACCCAGACCTAACAGTATTTTCTCACCGTGATGAGGATCTCGATTTTCTCACCGTGATGAGGATCTCGCCCAGCGGTCAGGGATGGGCGGCACTGCCGGGCGAGGCGCCCTGTTCAGCGATGTCGACGTTGCGGGCGTAGCGCTGGTCTCACCGCAATGCCCCGGGCCCACTAGGACGGCGTGGTGGTGGGCTTGAGTCCGTGAGCTTCCAGCTGGGCGTCGAGCGTTGTCACAGCTGGGGTGCCCGCCCAGGGGTGCATCAACGCTCGGGCGGCATGCAGTTCTGTGGTCAGCCGGGGAGAGAGACTGGCAAGGCTGGCCGCCTCACCCAGGACTCGCGCGGCCTCGGTGATTTCCTGTGAGAGCACGAGCGCGGTACCTAGTTTCACTTGGCAGTGCGCGTAGTCGTGCACGTAGAGGGTGCGATCGAATCGTGCGAGCGCTGTGGTGGCGGCCTCGACAGCGTCGTGCGGCCTGCCCAGCAAGGAGAGGAATTTGCTGCGGTAACTATCGAGCGTTCCCTCGTGCACCCAGTATGCCAAGGATTCCGCGCCACGTCCGCCCGCGCTGGCTACGAAGTCGCCGGCCCGCTCACACGCCGCCATACACGGCCCGTACTGGCTATCGAGTGCGTAGGCGCCGGCAGCGTGCAGTTCGGTGAGGGCTTTGAGTCGGGCGTCATCGGTGCGCGTGACTAGGCCGCGCGCCACGGCGGCCGTATCCAGGGCAACGCAGGTGTCACCGCGCACGAACGCCGCAAAGCTGGTCCAGGACGCCGCATAGGTGGAGCACGCTGGGTTGCGGGCCGCATGACCAGCCCGGCGACCACGCTCAAAATAACGCCGCGCCGCATCAGGCTGACCCATACTGATGAGGTAGCCACCAATTGTCGTGGCCATATTGCTCTCCACGGTGCTCAGCGGCCTGCGCAAGTCCTCCGAGCAGCCGCCTTGGAGGAGATGGCGGACGATCTGGTGTTGCGCGAGGACGGTATCGAGGACCTCAGCCGGTCCGAGGGTGTCCTCTTGCCGCTTGCAATAAGCCAGCGTGGTCGCCAGGTTTTTCACCACCCGGGCATCAACCCGGTGCGGAAACTCCACCGCCAACGCCACCCGGGTGCACTCATCAGCATCCAGTCCGGCCAGACCTACGATCCCCAGCGCCCACCTGGCGACCTGCAGCGCCCTGCGACGGCCCAACGATCGTGCCAGGGTCGCGACTAGCTCTCGCATGAGTTCCTCCGCCAGCTCAGCCTCCATACCGCTGATCTCCGAGCGCCCCTCGCGCCCACCCACCTGGCCGTGGTCCCGCGCCATCAGTGACGGTACGGGTGCGGCCCGCAGGGCATCCGCAGCGGGTTGTGCCGCTGCTTGCCGTTCCTGGCGTTGGTGTGCCCGCCAGCGTTCACGGTAGTCCTGTTCGGCCTCCGCCAATGCCTGGTACTCGGCGAGGAGGGCACCGTCAGCGCCGCAGACTTGATCGGCGATGCGCCAGGATGCTTCGGGCATGCCGCGGGTGCCGTGTTCGACTTTGGACACCGTGGTGCGGGTGCGGTCCATGGTCTGGCTGAGTTCGGGTTGCGAGACTCCGGCGGCCCTGCGGTAGGTGGCCAGGTGCTCCCCGAGATTGCGTCGCAGGATCCCCAGTCGGACCCGCTCAGCCGCTAGCTCCCCCTCATTGACTGTCATGGGCCTTGATCGTAGAGCGGTGGCCAACCGGAGTGGCAGCACCGGGCCGGGGTGGGCCACGTTCTGCCGTCGCTGGGGTCCTGTCTGTCACAGTGTGTTCTGCATCTGGTGCCGGGCCGCCGCGACAGAGCCCCCGGTGATCGTGGCGGGCGCAGGCACCCGCAACGACTACTGGCCTGCGCGCCTCCCCAGCCCCCCGGCACCAGATGCTCCCCACCCCCAGGCAGCCCGCTGGCGTGTCCCCAGGAGAGGGCCTGGGCGATCGCATCCCTGCTGCCGACGGGCTTGCCTTGACGCGCCGACGCGACGGGATACCCACTCCCCTAGTGACCCACCACTATCCGGGGCCGGCCCTGGACCATCCCGGAGCGAGGCCCGCCGGAGGCAGGGGTTTTCGCACCCGCGTGATGGCTTCCGGGCCGGCGGGTAATGATGCGGGGGTGACTGCACGGAGCAGCCGGCCGGACTCACCCCCGCCGCGACCGTTGTCGAACTGGGTCATCGCGGCGGGGGCCTTGGTGGTGCTAGGTGTCGTGGTGGTGATCTGGTTGGTGCTGCTGCGCCGTTACGGTGGGCAGGGGGCGCAGGTCCAGCTGGACGCGATCCGCACCGGTGGGACTCTGGTGATCGGGACCGGTGGGGCGGTGGCGTTGCTGCTGACCGCTCGCCGACAGCGCTACACCGAGCTGAGCCTGGTGCACACCGACCGCGATGCCATCGAGCGGCGCATTACCGAGTTGTATACCAGGGCCGCTGATCAGCTGGGTTCTGAGCAGGCTCCGGTGCGGCTGGCGGGCTTGTATGCCCTGGAGCGCCTGGCGCACAGCACCGTTGAGCACCGTCAGAGCATTGTGGATGTGATCTGCGCCTACCTGCGCATGCCTTACACGCTGCCGCAACCCTCGGTGAGCGTGCTCGGGCGGTCCTCCAGCCCGGGACTCGCGCGGCGACGCCGAGCCCGAACGCTCACCGACCGGCTGCCGCACGCCACGGCCACATCACGGGGGGCGCGGGAAGAGCACGCTGAGCAGGAGCGGCAGGTGCGGCTGACTGCCCAGAACATCCTGGTGCGTAACCTGCGCGTCACCGCGCAGCGCCGCCGCTGGTGGCATCGCACCCCGCCGCCCGCAGCCCCGGCCTGGCCCGGTATCCGGCTGGATCTCACCGGGGCGCTTCTCCTTGAGTTTCCCCTAATGAGGTGTCAGCTCGATTACGCCGACTTCGAGGGCGCTCAGTTCACCGGCACGGCCAACTTCGAGGGCGCTCAGTTCACCGACAAGGCCAACTTCAGGGGCGTTCAGTTCACCGGCAGGGCCGACTTCGGGGGAGCTGAGTTCACCGTCTGGGTCGAGTTCGAGGGTGTCCGGGTGGCGTCGATGTTCGCTAAGTCGGGAGCTGTGTGGCCGCCGGGCTGGACAACCCGATCAGCTAAGCCAGGCGAGGGGGAAGACCCCGCCTTCCTGTATCTCACGGAGGCCGAGGAACTCACAGACGCCTGATGCGGCGCGTGGGTCAAGCAAACCGAGGCTCCGCCCAGGATGAGGCTCAGCGGGCTCGCCGGGTTGATGTAGTTGCTGTCCAGCTTCTTCCCACTGCCGTCCAAGACGCCGCCTGCGGCTGGCGCGATCCCTCCGGGGTCGCGTGGGGCCGTCCGGCCGGGCGCGACCGAGCACGGCCCGAAGGGCCGCGCGCAGTGTCGTGGCTGGGCCGGAGGCCGAGAGAAGTACGGAAAGCGGAACGCCGCCACAGGCGGCGCCTTGATCCCATAAAGGTAAATTCGGCAGCAAAGCGCAGCTATCGGTGCTACCGGCATCGTGACCACTTCCGGCGGGTTGGAACCCGGCGAAGCCTGATCTTGGGTGGGGGTACTCGCATGAGCGGTTGCCCACCTACAGGGCATGCCTGCACGCGCTCTGTAACAGTGTGGTCGTGGCGGAGCAGCGTGGAGCGTGCAGACTCCGGTCGATGGATGATCTATGGCAACACCGGTGGGACCGCCACATTGCGTGGCTGATCTGTTCCAGCTCTGCTTGCCCCGAGTCGTCTCTCTTTCCGTCTCATTCGTCTTCGTTCGCGGGCATCCGCCAGCTACCGCGAGACCGTTTCGGCGCAGGTCACGGACGGTGCCGACCGGATATGAATTCATTACCGGAGTCCTGAAAATCGGAAGGTCGACGGTTCGACCCCGTCCCTGGCCACTGTGTTTGACCTGCACAAACAACGATTTTCTTGATCTTTTTCTTCGCGCGTCGTCTCAGTTGTCGGCCAGGGCTATTCTTTACCGCTCCTGTCGAGAATGGACTACTGTGGGAATTCTGGCTGCCATCAATATATGATCTAGAAACGGCTCGCTGAGCGCAGGGGATCAACACCGCATACGCCTTTGGGGTAACTTCTGACGATGCTTGGACGCGGCGCTATACAGCGCGACTACAACAGTAGCGCATGTGTCCCAATCCGCCTCTTACAAGGTTCTCACGGACGACATACGCCGCCGCCCGCTTGAGGATTTTCACCTCAAGCTTCAGCCTGCGCTGATCCATACGGAGCTCGACCAACTCTTTTTTCTCGACACTCCTCAGCCGCGTCGGGCTCCCATGATCGTCGACGTCGGCCTGCGCTAGCCAAGTCCGCAGACACGACTCGCTGATACCGAGACCCTTCGCCACCTCAGCGATCGGTGTGGACCCCTCACGGGCCAACTCCACCGCACGACGACGGAACTCAAGAGGATGAGGGGCAGGCACGGCATGATCTTTCCTGATGACCGAGGCCATCTCAGGTCGCGTGTCCGTGCTACGGGGAAAGCTCACCCGGCAAGCCCACCGCCAACCCCAAGTCTGCCCTCGAACCAGCCACTCACTCAGCGACGTGAATGTTTAACCGTGACCTGTGATGATGTCAATCATAGTTGATTTTTTGCTTTATTCCGACCATATAGTTCGTAGTCTTTTCACACCTTCTCCGGATACGCCTTTGCTGATCACGTATCCGGCGACGAAGTCAGCGTCGAGTGAAGGAATGGCGACGGCCAGCTCACCGAGCAGCCGCTGTGCATCGCGTTTGCCCGGTCCGTCTGCCCACCCATTATTTCCGGCGAATACGAGCGCGTCGAGCAGTCGGAGGGTCTCGTTGGTCGGGGGTGCCGTGCGTTCCCCTGTCATCAGGTCGACGGCACGGGTTGCAGCGGCCCACCCGTGCAGGCGAAACGCCCCGGACTCGATCACACACAACGACCTGCCGTGCGCGAGCTTGTGAGCGTCCGCGAGTAAACCAGCGTCCGGCATGTCTAGGAGCACCGGGCCTCCTCCCAGAAACGCGCTGGAGCGGGATCGCCGTGTGACGTGGACGTGCTGCCGAGCGAACCGTTTAAGGCTCGGCGTCGCCGCGTCCCTACGACAGGACGTCATCAGCACGCCGCGCGCCCCGGCTTCCGAGCACTGTCGCTCGACGTGTTCGACCGCCAGCGCAGTCGGATCTTGCCCGGCAACCTCGTGCCCGATAGGCAGCCACGTTGCCTCGTATCTAGCGTCCATGCGTCCTCCATTCCTTGCCAGAATGCCCTACAGGCTCGCAGCAAGCACCGACCGCGAGGCCGTACCCCGCTGCGTGTTGCGCCGAACCGTGTTGCGCACGCGCTTATCGGCATAAGCGGACGTCTTGTCAGGCGGCCAGCATCTAGGACCGTTCTTCT
Organism: Pseudonocardiales bacterium; assembly: GCA_019247305.1. GTDB lineage: Bacteria > Actinomycetota > Actinomycetes > Mycobacteriales > Pseudonocardiaceae. Next base: position 25,360 of record JAFAPC010000164.1, on the reverse strand, counting down.
GGGGGCGGCGTCTGGTGGTGGTAGGTCGCAGCAAACGTGTTGTCGAAGTCCATGGGCTTGGCCAACTCGCCGGCCGCTTCGCGCTCAGCGCTAGCCGTGGCGGGCAAGGGCAGATGCAACCGTTCATATAATGCGAACCGATTGAGCGCGATGACGACCGCAACCGCCTGCCCGTACTGACCGGCCGCTACTATCGCACCGCGGTACGAGAGGTACGCGACCAGATACGGCAGCAGCGCAACCAACAGCCACAGCCCGTCCCGCCATAGCAAGGCTACGGTCAGAACGAAGGCGAACATCGCGGTGACGCTCATGCGTACGGCCAAGTCCAGTTGCGACCGCTGGTCGTTGACGTACGCCATGTCGTCGGCGTTGGCGACGCGCGCCATGTAGGGCATGACTTGGATGGCGTTCAGGCCGTACGGTTCTCCGGCTGACGACTCGTAGAAGCGCAGAACCGTTCCTAGCCGGGTCGGCATCGCCTCGTCTGCGGTCGTCGGCTGGAATTGCGACAGTCGGCCTGTCTCAGCGATCCGGGAAACGATCGCCATTCGCTCACGGAGATATTCGTCATCGGCGGACCCGCCACGATCTGCCAATTCGTCTCGGCTTTGCGTAAACTGCTGCCTCAGTGTATAAACGCGTTGCCAATGGTGTTGCATACGGAAGCTACGAGCGCGTTCCGCCAGCCAGCTGGCACCCCAATAACCTTCCAGTAGCTGCACTAGGACAAACTGCAGCGGGTGCAACACCAGTGCCACACCGATGCTCGCTACAATGAGTGAAAAGATCCCCGTCAAGCCCAGATGTAAGGTGATACTTGCTGCTCGGCGCAGATCGGGCGGCCCTGACCAACCACCACTGGCGAGGAGCAAGAATACGTAGAAGACAAGCAGCGTCGAAGGTAGGGCACTTACCAGACTGAAATAGCGGCCGATCGATTCGCGGGTTGCGCTCGCAACGTCACTGACGCTCGTCACGTTGGCTGCTCCCCGGGCCCTCGTCCTTGGGAGACCCGTCCGCGTTGACAGGGTGGCCCACGGGGCACCAAAGCTTGCCTTTTACGCGGTATGCCCAAAGGCGGTGCTTTGTGCACCGTACCTCCTCTGGCCGGCGCTGGCCGTATCCGGGCATGTCAGGGGGCGGCGTCGCGGTCATCAGTACGACCACGTACACTGGGTACCCATCTTCTGCCTCCACCCGCAGCAGTGCCTCAGATGCGGGAAGTATACGCGCTCGGGCCTGCCTCGTCTGCCCTCGACCGCGATCATCGCGGTCGGATGTCAGGCTTGTCGGTATGAGTGATCACCTGTCGTCGCGACGACCGGTGTTGTGGCGCTCACCCTGGGCGTGGCCACCAGTGGGCATCACGCTCGCCGCCATCAGCGGACAATGGCTGGGTGGCATCGGTGCGGTTAGTGTACTCGCGATCATTGCTGGCATCGCCGTGATCGGCTTAACTGGCCTCATGGGTCCGTTAGTCAAACGGGTAACCACGTCCAAGCGGATTTTCCGAAAGTAATACCAAGTCGCGCAGGATAGAACCCATAAGATCAACAATTCTATTGTTACCATCATCTTGCCATATCGTCACCGTGATCCTTTTCCGCGCGGCCTCCTCGCCATGGCGTTCAAACTCGTCGAGGCCACCCTGTAGCGCTGGCACGGTGTCAACATCCAGTACCTCGCGGCCCTGTTTCTCGCCGGAGTTCGCTGCGAAGTGGCGTCCTCGGCTACTCGAACATCTGTTGGCTACGGTGCGCTTGTCGCACTCCCCTTCCCGACCACCAGCGCTTCGGCCTGCGTATCCCCGCCCTGTTCGACACCCCGTCGGCGGTGCGCTTCACCAGCGCCGAGTTCCTGCTTGGGCTGGTAGATTCTGGGTGCCGATCCCAACGTCGAGCGCAGCCAGCGCCCAGCCCTGCGTGCGGGCCTGCTGGAGCACCGGACCCCCGCTAATGCTTACCGCGCCGATTCCTGACGTTGCCGTCCGAAGTAGACAATCAAACGGCGCCGATCGGACCGGGTTCGTTGACAGGCCAGCTCAAAGTCGACACAGCCAGCCCGTAGGACTCCTCAAGGAACGCGAGGGATACCTGCCGGTCGGTTCGGGCTTCGATGTCGACGGGCCGACCGAGGGTTTCGGGCACTTCGAGGGCCACGTCGGCCAGCCACTGCCGGACTCGGTCGAGCAGCTCCGGGGTCGCGGTCGCGTGCGGCAGGACCGCGACGAGGGTGTACTCGGACTCGCCTTCCACGGTTTGGAAGGTCGCGAGGACGTCCCGTAGACGCTCGCCCAGCTCGCGGCGGCTTTTCTTCTTCAGCCGCTCAGCGAGCTTGCCCGCGAGCTTCGCGTAAGCCTCGTGGATCGCGGGTCGGTCGTAACGTAATCCGAGCCACGTCTTGAGGCGCTGGCCGGAGGGGGGATGGGGACACGTGAGGTGCTTCGCGAGGTCGAGTACGTCGAGGGTGACGCGGACGACGGGCACCTCAGCGTTGAGGTAGGCGCCGCTGGCGTCCAGCAAGAACCGCGTGTTGCGGATCCCCCAATCTCTGGGCGCATCGTCGTGCCACACCGCCCGGAGTTCCAACGTGTAGCTGGAGCCGACAAGTGCACGGTGGGCCAGGTCGCAGTCCTGCTCGGCAACGAGCCAATGCCCGTGTACGTCCCGCACGGCATATGGGCGGTTGTCGCGAACCGTCACATGCTCAAGCGGAAGGTCGAGGGTGAGCTGGCAGCCCTGGCGCCAACCGCGCTCGCGGGCGCTGTCGGGATGGCAGTCAGACAGGGACGTCGGACGAGTCAGCGCATCTCCCGGGTCCCTGGCTGCGCATCCCACCCGTCCAAGGGCGCCAGCATGAGCGGCCGCGGGCCGCGCAGGACGTCCAAGCCGACCGTGAACGCTCGCGCCCACTTTTGTTGGGTAAGGAGGTCGATGGGTTTTTCGCCCGTGTCCAGCGGAGTGGCGAGCGCCAGCGCTAGCCGCTCAGGGCTGCCGGCGACTCGAGCGAGCCGGCTGAGCACCGCCAGCAGTGGCCGGACGCGAGAGGCGGCGTCACGCGAGCGAACGGTCACACGTCCGTCGGTCTCGAACATTCTCACCGTGGTGTGAGACGTCCGAAGGACGGGGGCGAGGTCGCGGGTGGACCAGCCCGTCAGGCTGCGGCAATGTCGTGTGAGGCTCGGCAGCGTCGATGCGGTCGGGGCCATACGGGCGGGAAGCATGAGCCACCCCGTGTACTGCGCTAGTAGGGCTTCGAGGCTGGGCACGACGCGATCCGTACGCATGAACGGAACATGCTCGTCTCCGAGCAGAGCTAAAGAGGGCGGCCTCCCGGGCACCACCGTGCCGGTCGTGTGCATCAAGGTCATTCCGACTCCCAATCAAGCCCTTAGCTCGTAGCCGAACTGCTCCCGTCCAGCGTCTGTCACTGCCCAGTGAAACACCTTCTCGATCTCGTTGTGCAGCGTCATGTACTGCTCGGTGAGCCGCTCCGGCTCGAATGGCTGTGGCGATTGCAGGTAGGTGTCCATGTCAAGCAGGAACGCTCTATGATCAATCGGGCGCGGAGGAACCCCCTGGACGACGGACCCAGGGGGAACGACGCCATGCCGTATGACGCCCAGCATGGGACCGGCGAGCCCGGAGAGCGTCCCGCTGGGCTCTTGCTGCAGCCGAGTTTCGGTCAGCGAGGCGATCAAGCTACCGTCTGACAGGTCGGGGCGCGCCAAGCCGATGATGTCGGGTCGAAACCAGGACGCCCACTCGTCGCTGCCGTCGTTCAGCTCGACCAAGTCTAGGTAGCGCGCGCCCAACCTATCGCAGCGCCGGATCCGTCCAACATCATGCAGGGCCGCGCAGATTCGCCGGAACCGGCCGGCGAAGTCGTCCACGCCCGCGTACTGCGGACCGACCAACAGGCTTGCGCTACTGACGGTGACTGACAGTCTCCATCCGTCGTCATCGGCAAACTGGTGGATCACTGACTTGGCGCTCTCCGGAACGGCTGGGCCGGCTGGCCCGCTCATGAGGGACATCTCTTGCACGACCTGCTGCGTCAGGTACGGAAAGACGTCGAACAGGGCGTCCTGTAGTGGGGCGATACCTTCTAGCGACTGCAAGCGAGCCACAATCGGGAAGTGCACCTGCGCCACCGCTTCGACAAGCGGCGCACTCGTCATTCGGAAGCGGGGTGCGGGCGGGACAGACAGCATCGAACTCCTAGGTTTCCAGGAACTTTCCACACTCTATCAGGGATTCCTCGTCCTGCCACGAGCGGATTCGTGCAGGGACAACGGGGGAGCCCGACCACGGCTGGGCAGCGGCGGTCTGGCAGCAAACGAGGCAAACCACCTCCAGGTGGCTCTCGGCAAGGTCGATGGGGATGCCGGTGAAGGGAGTCGCCAGGTCACCCGAGGGGCCGACATCCCCGGGCGGCCATCTGATGTGCCGGTAGGAGCGGATCTGGTGGGCAAGCTGGCGCGCTGCCCGTGCGTGTGATAGGGCGTCGTCGCGATCACCTGCGGCAGCGCCCGTCCCCCTCCAATACCGGACGCGCGGCTGATCTGTTCCAGCTCTGCTTGCCCCGAGTCGTCTCTCTTTCCGTCTCATTCGTCTTCGTTCGGGGGCGTCCGCCAGCTACCGCGAGACTGTTTCGGCGCAGGTCACGGACGGTGCTGACCGGGCGCGGACAGATCACCGGAGTCCTGAAAATCGGAAGGTCGGCGGTTCGACCCCGTCCCTGGCCACCACCTCTGACCCGTGTAAATGGCAATTTTAGTCGGATTTCGTGCGGCGTGCGGCGCTGGTGGAGATCGATGCGCTCGCTCCATCCGCGACCATCGGCGCGCTTCACCCGGCGGTGAGCGGCCACCAGAGTGTGAACTGTGTGGCGGGTGCCGTTGTTCCAGGAGTGTCAGTCCGGGATGCGAGACTGGTTGAGTGAGCGCCAGCGTTCTTGATCGTGAGATGTTCTCCGAGGCCGAGGCAGCGCGGCTGCTGCGGCTTTCCCAGAGCACCCTGAATTACTGGCTCGAGGGCGGGACTCGGCGTGGCAAGATCTACCGACCGGTGATCCGGCCCGAGCCCCGTGGTGAGCGGGCCCCGGTCACCTGGGCGGAGTTCGTGGAAGCCGGGCTGCTGCGAATGTACCGGCGTGACCGCAACGTGCCGATGGCTGAACTCCGTGCGTTCATCGACCGGCTCCGGGACCGGTACGGGATACCGTACCCCCTCGCGGACCGACGCCCCTTTGTCATCGATCGCCAACTGGTGCATGAGGCTCAGGACGCGGCGGGACTCGACGCGGAATTCTGTCTTGTGGCTGAGGTGCGCGGTCAGTATGTCCTCACAGCCCCCTCAGACGAGTACTTCAAGCGCGTGACGTGGGAAGACGACATCGCTGTCGGCTGGCGTCCGCACGATGATCCTGACTCACCGGTACGGATGACCCCAGGGGTCCGCTTCGGGAAACCGGCCATCGGCGGTGTCAGCACGGAGGTGATCTGGGAGCACGCCTCCGGGGGTGAGGACGAGCACGAGATAGCTGACGCCTTCGACCTGGACGTCAGCGACGTCCGCTGGGCGCTGGCATACGAGATGCCCTTGCACGCGGCGTGAGCTCATCGTCCAAACCAGCGACGGTCCGCTTCTACCTCGACGCCGACGTCCTCGGCTTGGCCAAGGTGCTCGTCACGCTGCGACCGGACGTGACCTACCCGGGCGATCCCGGCGGCGTCGTGCACCGGCGCGAGCGGCCTGCGTGCGTGATCACCGACCGCGGGACGCCGGACACGGTGTGGATCCCCGAGGTTGCGCGCCTCGGATGGCTCATCGTCACCCGTGATCGCCGCATCGCCGAGCGCACAGCCGAGATCGCTGCCGTCCGCAGGAACGACGCCTGCATGATCGCGCTGTCCAGCGCGGAGGCCCAAACGACCTGGGCACAACTGGAGATTTTCATGAGCCAGTGGCGGGCGATCGAGCGTCTCATCGACGAACCTGGTCCATTCATCTACTCTGCGACTCGGACGACCCTGCGCCGCATGAATATCTGAGCGGACGCCGTTTCAACCGCGCCGCCTTCGTGGCGGGACGGGCCTTTCAGTTCAACCTGCGTTCGGCGGTGCTGCGTGCGACCGGAGACACTCCTCGGAGTCTAGTCGAGGGCAGCCGGGCTTTCGCTGCGGTGGATCCGGCTGATCTCTACGCCGTCGCTCCGCCCGACTTCGTGAACCGGCTCGGATTCACTGGCGAGTGGCTGGCGCATGACTCCAGGGGCACCCGCCGCGCGCTGCTCGGTACGAGGCTCGCTTTCCAAGCGCACCGCGGAGCATGCAGAAGTTCCCGCGCGGCAGGCCAGCGCCGATCTTCTTGACTACTGCCGCCGGAACCGACTTCGACAGTCTCCGGCCCCGCAGCGGCTCCTGGCTCACCGACTGGACGGTGCGAGCTCTGCAGGTAACGCAGGGCGAGGCACGCTCGTTGCTCGAACCGGTCATCAGACTGCTGTCCGACGGTGATCGCGCGCTGCTGGTTCGTTTCACCTCGGGTGCCGCTGGCATCCCGGCTTGCAGGGCGTCCTTTTGTGGTAGCGCGCTCCGCATTGGTGGGGGTCGCTGCATCCGTGTTGCCAGGCTCGGCGTTGCAGGCCGTGGCAGACACGGAGCTAGCGGGCGCTGAGGTCGACTAGTGGCCACCGCAGCCCGAGTGCTTCGCCTTGGCGCAGCCCGAGGGTGGGCGTGATTGCCCAGCGGGCCGCGTTTGGTCGCGTGCCCGCCACGGCGAGCAACCGCCGGTCTTCGCTGACGGTCAGCGGCTCGATCTCCTCGTCATCGCGTCGGGGTGGGCGGGCAACCATCGCGACGTGCTGGCGCTTCACGGCCTCGCTCAGCGAGGCTCGTAAGGTCCGGTGGGCGTGGTCACTGTCCCTGCGGCCAGACCCGAGCGGATCATCCCTCTGTAGAGCTTCTCGATGTGCTCGGGTTCGAGTTTGTCGATCCGATGCGCGCCGAGTCCGGGCACGAGGTGGCGAGTGAGAGATCCCTCCCCGGCCGCCCCGCTGACGCTTCATCGGCGACACGCCACTGCTCCCGGCGGAATTACAAAGGCTATCGGGGGGCAATGACGAGGATGGGAGGTTGCGGTCGTTCAGGTGCGCGGACCGGAACTTCCGGGTCACCAGGACGGCGCGGTGCTGGGCCTGAGTCCGTAGGCGTCGAGTTGGGCGTCGAGGGTGGTGACGGCTGGGGTGGTGTCCCAGGGTTTCATGAGGGCTCGGGCGGCGTGGAGTTCTGCGGTGAGCCGGGGGGACAGGTGTGCGAAGCTGGCCGCGTCGCCGAGTACGCGCGCGGCCTCGGTGATTTCCTCAGAGAGCGCGAGCGCGGTGCCCAGTCTTACTGCGCACTTTGCCTGGTAGTGCACGTAGGGGGTGTGTTCGTATCGTGCTAAGGCATTGGTGGCGGCCTCGACGGCGTCGTGGGGTCGGCCCAGTAGTGAGAGGTACATGCTGCGCCGGCTGTCCAGGGTGCCTTCGTGTACCCAGTATGCCAGTGAACCTGGGGCAGGCCCGTTGTCGTTGGTGAGGAATTCCTGAGCTCGCTCGCACGCGGCCATGCACAACCCGTATTGGCCCTCAAGCGCGTACGCGGCAGCGGCTTGCAGTTCGGCGAAAGCTTTGAGTCGGGCGTCATCAGTGCGTGCGGCCAAGCTGCGCGCAGCGGCGGCGGTATCCACGGCGGTGGGTGTGTCGTGGCGCAGGAATGCTGCAATGCTGGTGTTGGCTGCCGCGTAGGCGGCGCACGCTGGGTTGTGGGCCTGGTGAGCAGCGCGGCGGCCGCGGTCGAAATAACGCCGTGCCGCGTCGGGCTGGCCCATATCGCGGAGATAGTTACCGATGGTGGTGGCCATGTCACTGTCGACGGTGCTCAGTGGTCGGCGTAAGTTCTCTGGGCAGTCGCCGTCGAGGAGATGGCGCACGATCTCCTGCTGCGCAATAACGGTATCCAGCACCTCGCACGGTCCGAGGGTGTCTTCCTGACGCTTGCAATAAGCGAGCGTGGTCGCCAGGTTTTTCACCACTCGGGTATCCACCCGGTGCGGAGAGGTCACCGCCAGCACCACCCGGGTGCACTCGTCAGCGTCCAGGCCGGCCAGGCCCACGATCCCCAGCGACCACCTGGCGACCTGCAGTGCCTTGCGACGGCCTAGGGACCGCGCCAGGGTCGCGACCAGCTGCCGCATGAGTTCCTCAGCCAGCTCAGCCTCCACACCGCTGATCTTCGGGCGTCCTTCGCGTTCACCCGTGTGGCCATGGTTCCGCGCCATCAGCGACGGTACGGGTGCGGCCCGCAGGGAATCCGCAGCGGGCTGCGCCGCTGCCTGCCGTGCCTGGCGCTGGTGGGCCCGCCACCGTTCACGGTAGTCCTGCTCGGCCTCCGCCAACGCCTGGTATTCGGCGATGAGGGCACCGTCAGCGCCGCACACCTCATCGGCGATTCGCCACGAGGCCTCGGGCATCCCCCGGGTGCCGTGTTCGACTTTGGACACGGTGGTGCGGGTTCGGCGCATGGCTTGGCTGAGTTCGGGTTGGGAGACCCCGGCGGCCCTGCGATAGGTAGCCAGGTGCTCCCCAAGTTTCCGTCGCAGGATCCCCAGTTGGACCCGATCAGCCGCCAGCTCCCCCTCGTTGACCGTCACAGCCCTCAACCTTAAAGCGGTGGCCAACAGGAGTGGCAGCACCGGACCGGAGTACGCCACTGCCTGCCGTCGCTGGGGTCCCGCCTGCCACAGTGTGTCCTGCATCTGGGTGTCCTGCATCTGGTGCCGGCCCGCCGCACAACCCGTGACGCGGCGGGCGCAGGCACCCGCAACGACCCCTGGCCTGCGTGCCTCCCCAACCACTCCGGCACCAGATGCTCTCCACCCACAGGCGAGCGGCTGCCGTGTTCTTTCGGAACACTGTCCCAGAAGCACGGCCACCCCCGCCAGGTACCGGCAACGCCCGGCATCAGTGCCTCATCCGATACTCAGGGCGGCTGATCTGTTCCCGTGTTGCCTGCCCGAGTCGTCTCTCTTTCCGTCTCATTCACCGTCATTCGCGGGCGTCCGCCAGCTGTCGAGAGCACGCTCCAGCGCAGGTCACGGACGGTGCTGACCAGGCACGGACAGATCACCGGAGTCCTGAAATCGGAAGGTCGACGGTTCGACCCCGCCCCTGGCCAGCACCTCTGACCGACTTAGTCTCTTCTGGCGATCTTCGGTTGATCTTTGTCCAACTGGCTGTCCAATTCTGCTGCTGAGACTGCCTCGCATGGCACGCAGGAAGCAGGCTCCGAAGGACCTGACCGGCATCCGGCAGCGCGGGGGTCGGTACCAGATCCGGCTCTTCGGTGGGCACGATCCGGTGACTGGCAATCCGGTAAGACTGCAGGACCGGGTTGTGCTCAGTGCCTACTTTTCGGGTGTGGCGGCGGCCGCATGGGGGCTGGCGAGGAGCCCGTCCCCGAGCTGGGTTCATGACTACGTAGTACTTAGCCAGCAGCTTAGCTAGACTTGCCCGATGATTGAGGTCGGCGTCCACGAAGCCAAGACGACGTTGTCCGAGCTGCTGCGCCGCGTCGCTACCGGTGAGGAGGTCACCATCACCAGCAGCGGCGAGCCGGTGGCGATGCTCGTGCCGGTACCACGGCGGGGGCCTCGGGTCTTCGGCCGCGACCGCGGACTGTTCGAGGTTCCCGACGACTTCGATGCCCCGTTGCCCGATGATGTTCTCGAGGCCTTCGAGTCGTGAAGGTGCTGCTCGACACGCACGTCTGGCTCTGGCTGCAGACCCAACCCGAGCGCGTGCGTGACGACGTTCGTGCTCAGCTAGCAGACGAGCGGGCCGAGCTGCTGCTCTCCGCCGTGAGCTCGTGGGAGATCGCGATCAAGCACGCGCGGGGCAAGCTCCCGCTACCGGAGCCACCGGACACCTATGTGCCGTCCCGGATGCGTTCGGACGCCGTCGATGGGCTGCCGGTCACCCACGCTCACGCCCTGCGGGTCGCGAGCCTGCCACCCCACCACGGGGACCCGTTCGACCGCCTCCTAGTGGCACAAGCGCAGGTCGAGAAGCTGACGATCGTCACGGTCGACCCACAGATCGAACGCTACGACGTCCCCGTGATTCGCGCGGACTGACGGCTGGACCGACCTCGCACCGGTGAGCCGGTGCCTACCAAGCCATGCAATTCCACGCCAATCTCACCACCTGAACCGCCAGGCCACACAACAATGTCTGCCCCAGCCGACGCGGTCCACCTAACCTCAGCAGATCTGAGCGCCAGTTTTCGCAAAATCGTTGGTCACGGGCCGATCAATGCGCGCCGTCACGTCCCAACGTCCCTTGCCGAGCAGGTGCAGGTAGTGCGTGTGGAATGTGGTCAGCCTGCTGCGATGACCGACGCTGACCAGCGTGCAGTCGGGCAGGTGTGTGCGGATCACAGTGTAAAGCGCGTGTTCGAGGCCGGTATCGATGGCGGACGTCGCCTCGTCGAGCAATACCAGGCGGGGTCGGTTGATCAGGATGCGGGCGATCCCGAGGCGCTGTTGTTCACCTGCGGACAGGATGCGGGACCAATCGACCTCGTCGTCGATATGGTCCTCCAGATGGCCTAGCTGGACCATGCGCAACGCTTCGCGCGCCTGCTCATCGCCTACTACGTGCGGGGATTGTGGATAGGTCAGCGCGGTACGCAGGCCGCCTAGGGGCACGTAAGGGTGCTGGGACAAGAACAAAGCGCGGCCTGCGGTGGGTCGGCGTATCGTGCCGCGAGCGTATGGCCATAGATCCGCCAGGCTGCGCAAGAGAGTGGTCTTGCCGCAGCCGGAGGCGCCGGTGACCAACAACGCCTGGCCGGGGCGCAGGTGCAGGGTCAGATTTTCGATGAGTGGCGCTCCGTCGGGACGGCGCACCGTCAGATCCTCGATGTTTAGCCCATCGGGGCAATCCGCGACGGTCACTGAGGGCAGGGCGCGCGTCTGGCTGTTCACATCCAGCAAACCCGTCAAGCGGTTGAGTATCGCCCGGTAGGTGGCGAAGGCGCCGTATGAGTTCCGGAAGAAGGACAACGCGCCGTGCACGTGGCCGAAAGCAACGGTGGTCTGTTGGACGTCGCCGAGGGTAATGACATGGCTGAAAAAACGGGGCGCCTGGATGAGGTAGGGAACCACTAACGCGATTTGGCTGATGGCGATGTTAAACCCGTCGAACTTCACGTTGCGGAAAACGATGCGCCAGTTGTTGTGGATAATAGCCCCGAACCGGGTAGCCAGTGTGATCCGCTCCACTTCTTCACCGTGATAGAATGCGATGTCTTCGGAGTGGTCACGGAGGCGGACCAGGGCGTAGCGGAACGATGCGCCAAGTTCTTCGTTGAGGAAGTTCAGCCGGATCAGTGGGCGACCGATCCGGAAGGCGCCGAACGAGACGACAATCACATAAAGATAGGCGAGAAAAACCATCGCTCCTGGGATCGTATGCCCGGACAGCGACAGCGCGCCTGATAGTGCCCACAGGATCGGCGTGAACGACACCAGCGCCACGACAGACCTGACCGCACCCAGCGACAATCCCAGGGACTCAAGGACGAACGCTGTGGTGTCTTCCTGGATGCGCTGGTCGGGGTTGTCCACCGGGGTGGTCACGAAGTGGCCACGATGGTAGGCGCGTCCGTCCAGCCAGTCCGCAACCATATGATCGTTGAGCCAGCTTCGCCAATGTATGATAAACGTCTGCTCGATGAGATACTCCACCCTTGAGTGGACAAAATAGACTGTCGTGAGCACACCGAAGACCAGCAGAGAATAACCGAACGCCGCCGCGTTCACATCCTGCATCGCCGTGAAAAGCCAGTTCGTCCAATACGACAGGAGGACATCGAGGCGCACCGCAAGGACGGTCATCCACAGCATGGCCAACACGGTGAGCAGCGGGCGCCAGCTTACCCACCTATAATCAGGTCGGAAATAAGGTAAGGCGATTCGCCAGAACTGCCTTCCCCAGCCAGTGAAGCGCGCTAGCAGCCAGACAACCGCACCGAAGGCGGCCGCGGTAATGACAAAGGCCGTTCCCGACCAGCTAAGACTTGCACTCCATTCGTGTGTCCAGTCCAACGACGTCGTCAAAACATTCTCCAAGAATGGCAGCCGGTATCCACATAACGGTACCGGCGACGGTCGAGCAGCTCAGATCCCCGCACGCAGCGAGCGAGGGGCCGGAGTAGACCGGACATTATAGCCGATAACCAGGATCAGGCTTAAGCAGGGTAGGCCGGGGGGATTCTACGATTCGCAATGTCATCGCCGGTGAACCAGACACTGCTACACACAGCTACCCAAACTACACGTAGACGGCTGGCCCACAAGGCTGAACCATGAGCCGCTGGCGGGCCGGTGTCCTGCAGGTCGTCAAGGCGGGGGGTGCTGCGGCGGTGCAGCCCGAGCTCAGGTAAATCAGCCGGTTCGGACGGTCGATGAGTGCCGTCAGCAGATACGGCGCCAGCATGTTGATCACGAACACGTGCTCAAGCCCGTCTTCGGTCTCGATACCAGAACCTCCGTCGTGGCCACGTCATCGGGAACCCGCTTCTACGGGTCGGCGGCGCGATCTCGGCGATGCGGGGTGCCAGAAACGGCAGCCCTCGTTATTTGGCGAGCACGGCCCGCAAGGCGTTGTCCACTCCGGCAAGGTCCCTGTTGATCTCCTCAACGATCGGTCCAATTGGCTTGGTCTTCTCGGTAACCGAGTGGAGGCCGGCGGTGATTGCGCCGAGCTTGGCGTCGACGCGCCAGAGAACGAGCGCAATACTGATCAGGTAGGCAGCGAGCACCAGCACGGTGAGCAGCGCGCCGATGATCGTAATGATAGCGGCTAGCGGCATGGTAATTCGCTCCTCACAGGATGCGGTCAACCGCCTTCACATAACGGGTGAGGCCAGTCCCCACCCGTTTCACGGCGTCGCGGGTGGGTATCAGTTGCTTCACATCGTCGAGGGCGATGACGATACCCCCGGCCTGATCGTGAATGGTGTCGATGTGCTTCCCGACGTCGATGGCGGACCTCATCAGGCGCTGCAGGAGGACCACCACGACGGGTATGACCACGAGGATGAAGATCGCGTTGCCGACCCACCACAATGCCATCGTCGCCTCCTTATCTTACCTTTGCCTTATCGCGGGGTCCTGAGCTTGCGTCTGCCGCGAAGGCAGCGACTCGGCCTTCTGCGCGATCGCCGGCAGCGCACCGGCGATCGCATTCAGCTTCCGGTTCAGGATCGCGGCGCCGGCGCCAACGAGACACACGTCCCCTTGGACGGCCCTGATGATCCTTCCACTCACCTGTCCGAGGGCGTCGGCGATGGAACGCAGCCGGCGAGTGATCAAAATAACGAACAGCGCCAACACGACCACCAAGGCCACGATCTCGACGACGGTGAGAGTCACGAGCAGTCCGGTGCTCATCGCGCGCCCACCCCCAGAAGTTGAGCGTGGCGGCGCGCCTCGTCGGCGATCTCATCCAGGGTGGCCGCGACAGTGAGTGCGACCTTGATGTTGCCCGTGTTGCTGGCAACCCCCTGCGCCACGTCTCCCAGTTGCTGCACGCCGGTTTCGATGGAGCGGACGAAGCGGAGGAGCAGGCTGAGAAGTGCGATCACGACAACTATCACGACCGCCCCGATTGCCAGTATAACCTGCCAGAACGTGATCTCCTCGCTGGCCAGAGCTAGGGTCATCATTATCCCCCCAATGCTTTTCGAGCGGTGCGAGCGCCCCGGAGGATGCTCTGGAGCGTGTCGTTCGTGCGGCTCAGTCCCACGAGTGGTTGCGTGGTCGACCGGGTCGCCTCGAGCTCACGAGCCGCTGCGCGTGCCTGCGCGTTGATCCGGGATGCAAGGACCAGGATCGCGCTGACAACCACCACCACGACCACCACGACCACCAACCCGATGATCAAGCCCGCCCACCAACCACCGAGGTGCGGCTCCCCAATCTCATTCAACGTTACCCCCAACCCTGCGAGAAATGTTCTGGCACTCGATCAGACTCAGAACACGGCCGTTTGACTATTGGGTTCGTAGCTAGCTCGCTTGAACCGGTGAAGCCGACAGAATCAAAAGTCTACACTCGATCACGAGCTAAGGGAAGTGGCAGTATGAGAAGTGCGGCACCGCGCGGCGTCCGGAGTCTCAGACATCCGGAAGGGTTGCGGCGACTATTAAATTTCGATCATGATGTGGTGATGCTGTGGGAGGTGTAGGTGATGATATGGGGCGCGTGTGGTCAGTGTGTGCCTGTAGGGAGACGGTTTGGTGTCGTTCGGGGCTTTTGAGGGCTTGCTCTGAAATGTTCTTTATCTAGGGTATGGTGAGGTTTCGGGTGAAGGTGAAGACTCGGTCTGCCTTGTCGTGGAGGCGTGTGGCGAGGATGTATCCGAGGTGGCTTCCCGTGGCCCGGGTGCGCCAGGTGTCGCGAGCACGCTTGACTGTCTGGCTCAAGCGCTGGTGCGTGGGTGGATCTCGTCCAGGATGGACGCCAGGCGGTCGCGTTCGACCTCAAGGTCGTAGCGGCCTTGGAGGTTCATCCAGAAACGCTCGGAAGTTCCGAAGTAGCGGGCCAGGCGCAGCGCGGTGTCGGCGCTGATCCGCCGCTTGCCGTGCACGATCTCGTTGATCCGGCGCGGCGGTACGCGAAGGGCGAGGGCGAGCGCGTGCTGGGTGAGGCCCAGCGGGAGCGAGGTACTCCTCGGCGAGGATCTCGCCAGGATGGATGGGGGCGCTCGATGGGGCCGTGCTCACGGGTCCTTCCTTCAGTGGTAGTCGATGATCTCAACGTCTTCCGGTCCTGTGGCGCTCCAGCGGAAGCAGATGCGCCACTGCTGGTTCACCCTGACGCTGTACTGCCCGGTACGGTCTCCGCGCAGCTTCTCCAGTCGGTTACCCGGCGGGATCCGCACGTCATCGAGGGTCTCTGCAGCGTCGAGGATCACGAGCTTGCGCAGCGCTGCGCGTTGGGTGTTCGGGTCGAGCCGATGTGAGCGCTCGCGTCGCCAGACTCGTTTCACGTCCAGTACCTTCCCGCCACATGCCCACAGCTGCCCGCGTTCTCGTCGCGCTCAAGCGTGATGGCTGGGGCGAGACCCGCTGCCGCGGGTCGCATCGTGTTCTGGTCAAGGACGAGCGGTAGCGCATCGGGGCTTACCATGACGGCGTTGACCTGGTGGGCGATATCCCGATCGGCATCAGCTCGGGCCACCCGCGATCAGCACGGCGAGGGCTGCTCCACGGAGGCGGTGCGCGAGTTGGTTTCTCGTCCGCAGCGGCTCGGCCAGTGGGATGATCAGCACATGCTGAGAGAGATTGTGCCGCCGGATACTGGGCTTGCCTTCGCTGCGATGCGGGAGCTACGAACTCGCCTGAGCAGCCTGGAGGACTTCGTCGAGCAGGTCGACAGGGTTCAGCGGCCGGCTGGCTACCGGCTGGTAGGCGTGTTGCCCGAGGATGGCACCGACGCGGTGGCCGTCGCCGGTTTTAGGCTCAGCACCAGCTTGAGCTGGGGACGACATATATACATCGACGACCTGTCCACCGTGCCCTCCGCTCGCCGACGAGGCTTCGCCAGCGAACTGCTCGGGTGGATTCACGCCGAAGCGAAGCGCCTGGGCTGCGACCAGGTGCATCTCGATTCCAGCGTCGGCCCTCACCGGTTCGCAGCCCACCGCCTGTACCTCAACTCAGGGTACGTCCTCAGCGCCCACCATTTTGCCAGGACTAATTGATCGGGCAGATGGCCTCAGGGCAGGGCGCGGAAGGAGTCGAGGGCACCGACGAGTGCGCTGGTGAAGCTGCCTCCTCCGTGGCCGGCGTCGTCGAGGACGACGAGTGTGCTGTTCGGCCAGGCGCGGTGCAGCTGCCATGCGGTGTCCAGGGGACTGGAGATGTCGTAGCGGCCGTGGATGAGCACGGCGGGGATGTTGGCCAGGCAGTGCATGTGGGCGAGGATTTGTCCTTCGTGGAGAAAGCAGCCCTGGCTCCAGTAGTGTGTGACTAGCCGGGCGAACGTCAGCTGGAACTCTGGGTCCCGGCGGCTGAGGTGGGGTGTCCATCCTGGCGCCAGCGACATGTGCGTGTCCTCCCACGCGCACCACTGCCGCGCCGCTTGGGCGCGTACCTGCGGGTCGGGGTCAGCCAGCAGCTGCGCGTAGGCCGCAGCGAGGTCGCCGGTCCGCTGTGCCGCCGGGACGGTGCTGGCGAACTGTTCCCACTCACGGGGAAAGACTCGACCCATCTCACGAGTGATCCAGTCGATCTCCCGCCGGGTGCCCGCGGTAACCGCGCCGAGCACCATGGCGATCACCCGTTGAGGATGGCGCTGGGCGTAGACCAGGCCGAGAGTGACGCCCCAGGAGCCGCCGACGACGACCCAGCGCTCGATTCCGAGGTACTTGCGCAGCCGCTCGATGTCCCCGACCAGGTGCGCCGTCGTGTTCGTCGACAGATCGGCGCCCCCGTCGCTGGCTACGGGCCGGCTGCGCCCGCACCCGCGCTGGTCGAACAGCACAGCCCGGTAGTAGCGGGGATCGAAATTGCGGCGCGCTTCGGGGGTGCACCCGCCTCCCGGGCCACCGTGAAGGTAAACTGCCGCGACTCCCGCGGGGGCCCCGCACATTTCCCAGTACAGACGGTGTCCGTCTGTCACGGCCAGCATGCCGGACTCATAGGGCTCCACCGCCGGGTAACGCTGCGCCATCAGAGCAGTTTCCAACTCCCTGATTCCTGACTCAGGCCACTAGGGTTGATCGTCCGGTAGACGGGGCACCGGATGGTGCGCTGATGTCGGGCAGCTGCGGTGCGCCTGGTATCCAGTGCCCGGCGGTCAGCCGACTCGTTGGCATCTACCAGAAAGACCACGACGCTGCCTGACGCTTGGCACGCGCTGGCATGGGATGACTTGTGGGGAATTGAGGCTCTGCCCGCTGTCCGCGTTGTGGATCGATTCCCTACCGACCCGGCGAGGTTGAGACCTTCCCGAGGGACTGGGAGGCGCTTCCCAATGCTCCGGAGGTGTTCACCAGTGACCCTGATGTGTTGATCAGCGATCGGGAAGTGTCTTTCAACGAGGTGTCAATCCTCCGCGCGGAACCCCGGATCGACTGTAACGAAGTATTGACGTCGGTCACCTGACCAGGGATCGGCTTCAGGGCGGTGTTGACGTTGGTCAGGGCGGAGTTGATTCCCTGGATGTAGCCGGGCAGTGACCGGACATTAGCCGTGACTCCGGTGACTGAGCTAGACGCCGTATACAGCCCGTTATCGATCGATTCAAGTGCCCGGACGATACCGATCAGGAAGCCAATGACGACGACCACAACGATGAGCCCGAGCGTAGCGAAGATCCACAGAAATCGGGCGAACGAGGTCGTCGTGACAGAATCCGCGGCGCTCGCCGACGATGGGGGGACGCCGTCAGCACCGACGCCCCACTCTCCGCCGGGCACTCTCGCTGACGAGAGGCTGCCTGATCGGCCCGCCACGTACGCTCTGATCATCTCCCGTCCTCCTCACGCAGCGGCGTGGGCAGGATTATCATCTTCACCTCGCCCCTCACCTCGCTGCACCACCACGTCACATCAACATCGACACCGGACGTCAACGCCCGTCACGTTGGTGGTAACGGTGACAGTACGTGGGCACGCGCCATCGCGCTACGTCCAGGGCATCCCTTCCCGCTGTTGGATGAGCCCTGTTGGATGAGCCCTGTTGGATGAGCCATCCCGGGTTTCGTGCACACCTTCCACTTTCACGTATGTGCCCATGACGTGCGGGTTCGGCGACACCATCCGCCATTGCGTGGGCGACCTGGCTGATGCACCGGCTGGGCAGGCACCCACTTGCCGAAGCCGAGGTCGACTCCTACCGCGACTGCGGCGCTCCACAGACGCCCCGAGGGGCCGTGAGGGGTCTGCGACGGCCTGCATGCCTGAACTGGGCCTGGGTTCTGGACGGTTATCGGGGTGGGGTGGATGGTAGGCGGTGGGCAAGTATGTCGAAGTGGCGGTGGGTGGCCCATGCTTGCCGGTCGCCGATGACGTAAAGGCGTCGTTTGGCGCGGCTGACGGCGACGTTAAGCAGGTTGGGTTTGCTGGCGGCCCAGCGGCGGGCTCCGTGCCGTTGGGGATCACTGCCCAGCACGAGAATCACGATGTCGGCCTGTTTGCCTTGCGCGGTGTGGATCGTGCCGGCGACCAAGCCCGGGTAGTCGTTGGCGAGGGGACGGAGGTGACGGGCGATGTCGCGGAATGGGGCGATCACCATGACCTGCGACAGGTCGAAGTCCAGCTCGTCAAGTGTGGCCAGAATCCGGTTGAGTTGTCGGCCCTCGGCGGGGATCCAGTGGCCTTGACAGTCCTGGGAGACGACATTGATCCACTTTGATTCCGGCAAGGATGAATATCTCTGCTGGAATTCCTCTGCGTGCGTGGGTGCGGTGCCGTTGATCATGAGGCCGTCGTAGGCGATATCGTTGGCGATGCTGAACATGGGTTGGTCGCAGCGGCGATGCACGGTCAGCGGGGCACCCACCCAGAGCTTGCCTTCATCGCCGGGTAGCCAGGTGCCCAGGTGAGTGAGCCGGTCGGCCAGTCGCTGCACTGAGGTGCGGCTGGGCAGCCATTGCTCATCAACGTGGTGGTCGCCCCGGATCGCCTGCTCGGCGCGGAAGGGCAGCGTCGTGATGGGTTCCAACTGCAAGGGGTCACCGACGATCACGGCACGCTGGGATCGCCACAGTGCGCCGACCGCGCTCTGCGGGGTTGCTTGCCCAGCCTCATCGATCAGCAACCAGCCCAGCGCTTCTCGTCGCAGGTGACAGAACAGACGGGCGAACGACGCGAAGGTCGTCGAGACCACCGGGACAACGAGAAACAACGCCTGCCACGCCGCGAGCGCGGCACCCTCAGGCAGGTCGCGGGGCGCGTCCCCGGCCACGATGTCCACAGCGGCATGCAGGCTCTGGCGCATCTGGGTGGGGACGTGCTGGAGGAACGCCTTATGCAGCTGGAGCGCCGCCAGAAACACCCTGGTGCGCGCCCGGTTCCATGCCGGGTCTGTCCATAACGCCGCGAGGTCGCGGCGAGACCGGTCGCGCCACCAGTGCTCATCGGGGAACTGCGCCCCGAGCGCGGTCCGCGCCTGCTCGAGCGCGGCTTGGATAGCCCCCAGGTCCCGCTCGCGGCACCGCAGCAGCTCCCCGCGGCGCGCGCAGTCCCGGGCAGCGAGGTCGGTATCATGGGCCAGCCTGGTCAGGTCTTGGTGCGCGGCACTCACGGCCTGCTCCGCCGCCGTGATCTCGTCGGCCAACTGGTGGTCGCGATGCGACCACTGGCGCATCGCCTTGCCCCATGTGGTCAGCCACTGAAGAAACCCGGGCCGGAACTGGCGATGCTCGCCGCGCAGGTGAACACACCGGTCCCGCTCGCTCTGCCATGCCTGTGCAGCGCGCTGCGCCTCGGTGAGCTGGGCGCGCAGCGCTGCGGTCTGTTGCTGGGCAGCGAGAAAGTCCTGCTGGGCTGCGCGCAGATCCCGCTCTGCTCGGGCCTTGCCGGCCATGGCGTCGTAGTTATGGTGGCGGGCAGCCTGAATCGACGTAGCCGAGTTGAGCGCGCGCCGGAACTCGGCCACCGCCTCGGGCCAGGAACACGGAGGACTTGAGAGCTCATAATCCTTGAGAATCGCAAGCAAACCCGGCGGCGAGTCCTCCGGCGCTCGAGCAGCCCTCGGTTGGTCCCCGACGTCATCAGGGGTGGATGAGGGTTGAGTGGGTTTGCCGTACCAGAAGGTATTCACGAACCGGCTGCGGTTGCCCTTGTTGCCTAACCGCGCGGCCACCAGCGCCCATCCGGCACCAGGACCGTCCGTGCCGTCGTCGGTGTCGTCTCCGGTGCTGTCGGGGTCATCACGACCTGCGGTGAGTAGTTCAGAGGCGATGCCGGCAAAGTAGTCCAGTTGCGCCGAGTGCTCTCACCACTGCTCCGCGATCGCGTCCCGGGCGGGGATCTCGTTCGTGACGTTCTCCACCGCTCCGTTGTTCGCCGACGCGACGACCATCTCGAAGCCGGTGAGCTGTGGATTCCACAGGTGCACCACCCGGGTGTAGTCACCGGTCTGCCAGCGCCGCTGCTGCCCGCTGAACGCATCGCGGGGATCAGACAACTTCGCCAACCGCTGGGCCCGCTGCACCACGAGTGCGGCGAGCAGGTCCCGCAACATCGTCGTCTTCCCCGTGCCAGGAGGACCGTTCACGGCGAAGATCCCCGCCCCGGCGGCGGGCAGCTGCAGCACACTGTTGACCGCGAGCTGCTGACCCAATGCCAGGGGATGCTCTGGCTTGCTCGGCCACCGGCCCAGCGGAACGCACTGTGGAGCCGTGGCCTTGAGTACTCTGTTCAGTTGCTCGCGCACATCGACCCGCTGCGCGGTGTCGAGGTCGGCGTCCGGGCACAGGTACTCCCGTAACGCCGCGCCGATCTTGCCTGATCTGGCCTGCCCCGCCACCATAGCGAGATCGGCTGCGATAAAACTGTTGAGGAAATCGTTTCCGTCCACCTTCAGCGCGCTACGCACCCCGACGATCTCGCTGCGGATGCGGATCTCGGCGTGCGGTAGCGCGGCACCCACGGCCACCAGGTCAGCGGCGGTATCCCGGCACGCGGCGAGCACTTCTCGGCTGAGCGGCCGACCCACATTGTGCCCGCGTCGTCGCAGCTCATTGGCGTGCTCATCGTCCGGGTCGGGCGCGACCAACTCCACGAACCGTGCGCTGAACGTGGTTTCCGCGCCCTCGAATCCAACTAGCCACCCCGGCGTCCCCGGGCCGGGAGCCAGTGCACGGCCCGTCGCCCACGCGCAACTCGACAACACTTCTGAACCGATCAGTGGGCGTCCCTCGTGAGACACGACGAACGCGGTCAGCGCGCTCTCCCCGGCTGGGCGCTCATCAAAGCTCTCCTCATCCGGCGTGAAGACCCCTCTGAGCACCCCAAATACTGACTCCAAGGAATAGATGCCCAGGTAGGCCACGTGCCGCCATACCTGGTCCTTGCGTAGCCTCACCCGCCTTAGCTCATGCCCCGGTTCCCACGGCAACGGCTCACCAGACTTGACCGCATACACCCGCCGCTCGCGGCTGACCCTCTCAACCGAGGGCGGGCTGAACAACTCCACCGTGCGCCAAAACTGGATGACCTCGGCGCGCTCCGCGTCCGCCCTCAGCACCAGGCCCCCGCTCCGTTCGTCGCTTATCACCCTCATTGCGCCCATGAACGTAGCGGATCGTCATCATCCGACGACGCGGATCAGGCAGGTGCCTCAGCCCAGGCGGACACCAGAGTGCCCCGCTATGGCCAGCTGTCAGGCGCGTGTCTCGCGCCGGGGCAGAGCTGATCAATGTGGCGGACGCCCTGGGTGTCCCAGCTATGCACGGCGGCCAGCGCGAAGGCGTCGCGCAACAGCCGGGTGAACCACAATTCCAGCAGGTGAGCGGATTGTCCGGCATCGATGATGCGTGTGCGCAGCGATTCCAGCGGGTGCTGGAGGTGTAGTCGTGCCCAGCCCGGGTACCCCAGCGGCGCCGCAGGGCACACAGGTACGCCACACAGTGAGCCGAGGACGAGAGGTGCATCGGGGTGACCAAGCAGACCGGAGTCGGCGACGTGATCCACGCGGAGGCTCGCGAGTACCGGCAGGACGCGGAGCGCCCGCTGGAGGGCTACGTGTTCGTCATGACCGTTTTCGCCACCGTGGTCGGCCTCGCCGGCCTGATTGCCGCTTTGACCGGGCGGAAACTGCCCCGCCGGATCGACCCATACGACCTGGCTCTGATCACCGCCGGAACCCACAAGCTGTCCCGCACGCTCAGCAAAGACGCGGTCACCAGCCCCCTACGCGCGCCGTTCACTCGATACCGCGGCACCGGGGGTCCTGCTGAGGTGATGGAGGAGGCGCGCAACACCAGCCCCCTGCGGCATGCCCTCGGTGAGCTGCTCAGCTGCCCGTTCTGCCTGGATATGTGGATCGCCACCGGCTTCACCATCGGGTTGTTGTTTGTGCCGCGCTTCACGCGGGTGGTCGCGGCTGCGTTCACGGCACTCACTGGCGCGGACTTCCTGCACCTGGTCTATGCCCGCGCTCAGCAGGCCGCGCAGGGCTGAGCACCGCAGGGT
This sequence comes from Pseudonocardiales bacterium, assembly GCA_019247305.1. Classification (GTDB taxonomy): domain Bacteria; phylum Actinomycetota; class Actinomycetes; order Mycobacteriales; family Pseudonocardiaceae. The sequence goes on along the minus strand of JAFAPC010000164.1, from coordinate 3,103 downwards.
GGGTATCACGCTGGCAGCTGAGGATCTTGAGTCCATCGAGACGACCCTAGAGCTGCTCGCTAACACGCGGGCCCAGGAGCGCATCCGACGCTCGGAGGCCGACTTCACTGCCGGTGACGTGGTAGACGAGCAGCAGGTGCGAGCCCTGATCGACGAGCGGCACCGGACCCACCCCGAGTGAGCTACCGGGGGCAGGTGGCGCGTACCGCGGTACGCCAGCTCACCGAGCAACTGCCGAAAACCGTTGCCGCGGCATGCATGGAGTTCCTGTCTGGGCCATTGGCCCAGAACCCCCACCGGGGGGAGCGCCGCTGCGGAAGCCCTTCGAGGGCCACTGGCGCGCAGTACCGAGTCCGGTACACCATTGATGCCACCAGCCAGACCGTTCAGGTTCTGGATATCAGCCATCGGCGGGATACCTACCGTTGATCCGTCTTTGCCTGTTCGGGCCCCACGCCACGCGGGCCGGGTACAGATCCGTTCATCACCCTCAATGATCGTCTAGGGACCTCCGATGCTGAGGCCGCGCCTTTCACAGCGCACAGGAAAAGTAACTTTCAGTATAGAGAGAACAGGCTCTTCGACGGTAGAGGAAGCGACATATAGGTGATAGCTGGGCTCAAACCTAGCGGAGAATTACTACTGTAAGCAGAAAAAATCCTGTGGTCCACCTGATCGTGGGCTTTTTCGGTGTGGGCTCCCGAGCTCGGGAAGGCGCGCCGGCACCTGGTCTCAACTGTCTTCGCGAACCTTTCCCGGGAGGTGTGGTGGCCAAGGTCTTCCTCAGCCATGCCACCGAGGACCATGAGTGGGCCGATCACCTGCGCCAGTGGCTGGTGGGCGAGGGCCATGAGGTGTTTCTGGATCGGGATCTGCGTGATGGCATCCTGGTCGGCGAGGAGTGGGAGCGGCGGCTGCATGAGCGGCTGCGCTGGGCTGATGCGGTGGTCTGCGTGGTCACCCGGGCCGCTGTGGCCTCCCCGTGGTGTTCGGCCGAGGTTGGCATTGCCCTGTCCCGGGGCAGTCGGCTGTTGCCGGTGCGAGCTGAGCCCGGGGTGGACCATCCGCTGTTGAGATCCATCCAGTACACCGACCTCACCGTTGATCCCGCCGGTGCGCGGGCGGCGCTGGGAGAGGCGTTGCGTCGGGTGGATGCCGTCGGGGGCCTCGGGTGGCCTGATGATCGGTCGCCGTTTCCAGGGTTGCGCCCGTTTGATGTCGACGACCATCGGGTGTTCTTCGGCCGCAGCGATGAGGTGGAGAAGCTAGTGGGGCTGTTGCGGTCTCCCGCCGAGCGCGCCGAGGGAACAGTACTGCTGGTGGTGGGCCCCTCAGGGTGTGGCAAGTCCTCGCTGGTGCGGGCTGGGCTGCTGCACGTGATGGCCGACGAGGCCGGCTGGCTGACGCTGGCGCCGATCCTGCCCGGCGCCGATCCCGTGGCGGCCCTGACCCGGGAACTCGCCGCTGCGGCGCGGCCGATCGGCCGGGACTGGACCGTCTCGCAGGTGCGCAAGCGGCTCGATGCGGCGGACCTGACCGAGCTGGCCGACGAGCTGCTGCTGGCGGCCCCAGGCGGGCGACGGCGACGTCTGTTGATCGTGGTGGACCAATTTGAGGAGCTGCTCACTCAGGCCACCCCTGCGGCGCGGGCCCGGTTCGCGCAGCTCCTAGGACCAGCGCTGGGTGCTTCGGTGCAGGTGGTGGCTACGCTGCGGCCGGAATTTTTGGACCCGCTACTCCTCGATGCCGACCTCGCGGTGGTCCCGACCCGTCCCTACCCGCTACGGCCGCTGTGCCGCGACGCGCTGCCGGCGGTGATCCGAGGCCCCGCCGGGCTGGCCGGGATCGCCGTCGCCGACGAGCTGGTAGCTCGACTGGTCGCCGACACCGACAGCGGGGAAGCGCTCCCGCTGCTGGCCTTCACCCTCGCCCAACTCGCTGAGGGGGTCAGCCGCGGCGGCCACCTGTCGGCCACACGCTATGACCAGCTCGGAGGGGTCCAGGGCGCCCTGACCGGCCAGGCGGAGAAGGCCCTAGCCGAGGCAAGCGCAGCTAGTGGTCGGGGCCGTGCGGAGGTCATTGCTGGGTTGTTGCGGCTGGTCACCGTGGATGAGCAGGGCCGCCCCACCCGGTGGCGGGTCCCTCGCAATGACCTGCCGGAACTGGTGACCCGGGAACTGGACGCCTTTGTTTACCGACGGCTACTCACCACCGACACCGACCAGAACCGCGTGGTGGTGGGCATGGCCCACGAGGCATTCCTGTCCGCCTGGGCGCCGTTGGCCCAGGCGATCGAGAACAACGTCTCGGCGCTGCGGGCGTGCCGGGCGGTCGAGCAAGCCGCCACCGAATGGAACACCCCGGAGCGACCGGGCCGGTTATGGGAAGGCGGGCAACTAGCCGCCGCCCTAGCTGACACCGGTGCCCACCTCCACGCCCACGGTCTGATCACCGACCGCGTCGACCTGAGCCCCACGGCCCGCACCTTCCTGCACGCCAGCATCCGCCGGGACCGCGCCCGGCGTCGACGCGTCACCACCGTCTTATCGGTGCTGCTCATCCTTGCTCTGGTCGCAGCAGGATTCGCCTTTACCCAGCAGCGCGCCGCGAACCAACAACGCAATGTCGCGGTATCTCGGCAAGTCGCCGGACAGGCCCTTGACCTCCGCGACACTAACCTAGCCCTGGCCGCCCAACTCGCCCTAGCCGCCTACCGACTCACCCCCACCCCGGAAGCCCGCGGTAGCCTGCTCAGCGTCTTCGCCGCCCCCTATGCCACCCGACTGACCGGTCATGCCGACACCGTTAACTCGGTGGCTTTTAGTCTTGATGGGCATACTCTGGCCACTGCCAGCAACGATCGGACCGCCCGGTTGTGGGATGTCAGGGACCTCCGCCATCCCGTCGCTCTGGCTGCCCTGAGCGGTCATGCCGACATCGTCTACTCGGTGGCCTTTAGTCCTGATGGGCATATCCTGGCCACCGCCAGCTGGGATAAGACTGCCCGGTTGTGGGATGTCAGCGACCTTCATCATCCCCTCGTCCTGGCTGCCCTGAGCGGTCATGCCGACATCGTCTACTCGGTGGCCTTTAGTCCTGATGG
>JAFAPC010000162.1 GCA_019247305.1 Pseudonocardiales bacterium | reverse complement strand
GTCCAGGCCGGCCAGGCCGACGATGCCCAGCGCCCATCTGGCGACTTGCAGTGCCTTGCGACGGCCCAACGATCGTGCCAGGGTCGCGACTAGCTCTCGCATGAGTTCCTCCGCTAGCTCAGCCTCCACACCGCTGATCTCCGGGCGTCCTTCACGTTCACCTGTGTGGCCGTGGTTGCGCGCCATCAGTGACGGTACGGGGGCGGCGCGCAGGGCATCCGCAGCGGGCTGTGCTGCTGCTTGCCGTGCCTGGCGTTGGTGAGCCCGCCACCGCTCACGGTAGTCCTGTTCGGCCTGTGCTAGCGCTTGGTATTCGGTGAGTAGGGCACCCTCAGCACCGCACACCTCATCGGCGATCCTCCACGACGCTTCGGGCATGCCGCGGGTGCCGTGTTCGACTTTGGACACGGTGGTGCGGGTGCGGTCCATGGCCCGGCTGAGTTCGGGTTGGGAGACCCCGGCGGCCCTGCGATAGGTGGCCAGGTGCTCACCAAGGGTGCGCCGCAGGATCCCCAGTCGGATCCGATCAGCCGCCAGCTCCCCCACGTCGACTGTCATGACTCGTGATCCTAAAGAGGTGGCCAACAGGAGTGGCCCACCTGACCATCCGAGGTGGACCACTCTCTGTCGACGCTGGGGTCCTGTCTGTCACGGTGTGTCGTGCATCTGGTGCTGGGCCGCCGCGACAGCCCGTGACGCGGCGGGCGCAGGCAACCGCAACGACTGCTGGCCTGCGTGCCTCCCCAGCCCCCCGGCACCAGATGCTTCCACCACAGGCAGCCCGCTGGCCTGTCCCCAGGAGGAGAGGTCACATCCCTGCTGCCGGCGGGCTTGCCTTGACGCGCCGACGTGATGGGATACCCGCTCCCCTAGTGACCCACCACTATCCGGGTATCTGGGCCCGGTCCTGGGGCCATCCTGGAGCCGAGGCCCGCCGGAGGCACTGAATTGCTGATCTTAAGATCAGTTGGCCTCTGAACAGGATAGGTCCAGCAGTCGATCAAGGAATGGTGATTAATCCCACAGGGGACCCACGGAACCACACAAGAACCGGAAACACCCCCAACGCCACTTGACAACACAACGCCACTTGACAACACATAGAAGCGTCAAGGGCGGGCTACGCGCGTCAGCCGGCCTCGCCTGCCGCTCCGCTACCGACGGCCCGGTCCGGCTGTTAACTATCCTGCGTATCGCTCTTTCGTCCAGTGGCGGACAGCTCTGGTGCCTGGACGACGACGAACGGCACTGTGCTCTGATGGATACCATCAATCAGCACTTCGAAGCTGTAGGCTCCAGGAGCGGGAACCCCGATGCCGTGCAGACGTGCCGCTATGGGAAGTGCGATCTCCTCCCCGGGTCGATGCTCAGACTTATTGCCTGGGCCAACCGCGAACTCAATCCGCAGCTCGGCGATCGCCTTACCTTCATCCGATTGCAACAAGATTTGACTCTGGTGCGACCGCTTTGATTCTCCCGGATCTACAACAATTCGCAGCGCCAGGAACACGTCAAGCGCTACCGGATATGGCTCCGGCCGGGCTATACGAGTAATTCCGCCACCGAGGATATGCAGCAAACCTTCACGAACGGTCGCTGCGTCACATAGCAAGGCGCAATCAAGGCGCATACGTGAGTGCCGCCTCCTCGAACGGGCCAGCGCCCGTGCTTCTGTCCGCCACGACATTAAGGCTCTCGCGGCGTTCCGGCGGATAGACCGCGCGGCTTTGCGTCACAATGACCCAGCCAGTCACGCTGTGGCGTGCAACCTCCCACCCGGCGCCGTCTTCGGGCCACCAGGTCGACCAATCCAGGACTAGAGACACAAGTCGGCCTTCAACAGAAGAGATCGTGCCCCGGCAATAGTTGCCATCGGCGTCGAGCAGATGAAACTTGGTGCCAGAATCAGGAGCAGGTGACTCCGGCGGAAGGAGCGCAATCAGGAGGCCGTCATCGTCAAGCTCATTGAAATCGACCAATAGTAGTCCTAGAGCCATAGCTAACTCCCTCCTCCAGCAGGTCTAGCACTGGGGTTGGGCTCTGGCGCACCGAATATCTTGTCTAGCTCCTGCCAGTCTGCCTCGGTGGGGCGCTCCGATCGCCAGAGGGTGACATGACCCTCACGCCCCGTCCGGTGGAGGCTCCACCCAGCATCGCGCAATTCGCCAGCTGTGGCCGGCCGCACGACAGGATGGGGGAGGCCGCTACCTGCGCGGCTCGCGACCTCTTGAGCGTCGCAACCGGGCCAGGACCACAGCGAGAGACCGTAACCATCGCCGTACCGTGCGTGGTACGTGTCAGCCGCAAGCTCCAGATCAGCCAGCTTCATCCGACCACCCCGTACAACAATGTCCAACGGACCCAGAGACCCGCCTGAAGGCTCCTGGTTTGGCGTCTCCGACACCTTTCATGCCCATCGTGTCACTACAGCTGGGAGAATCACCATACAGGGCGACCAACCGTTCGATCGACGGTCCTCCTTGAACGTTTCTCCGATCCCTCGGCCGCAGATCGTCCACGCCGCGCCGGCCGCGTCAAGGGCGGCGCAGTGCGGGGATCCCTAGCTAGCCTTGATCATTCATGGGGGTTGCAGGGTGGCTTGCCGGTCCTCGGGTGTTGATCTTCGGTCTGTTTGTTGATGTTGTTGTCAAGGTGCGGTCAGGCTCAGGGCCCGGTTCTCGCGTCGGGTGGGCGCCGGAGTCCACGGTTGCGGATGGTTCCTCGGGTCGGGGTCAGGGACATGGTTGATCAACATCGGGTCGGTAGGGGCAGGGCGAGCGCGGCGAGGAGGCAGTCGGCGAGTTCCTGGGCCCAGGGCCAGGTCTCCGGGATGCGGATCGTGCGTTGGCGTTGGCCTGTGACGATGCGGGTAGGGGGTGTGCAGGATCCGGTAGCGCAGGGTCTTGGGTTCGGCCTTAGCGAGGGGTCCGTCCAGGCAGAGCAGGCGGAGCCAGCACAGCAGATCGCAGGCGATGCCGGCGGCCAGGCACCAGGCCCGATTGATCTCGATCGAGGTCGAGGGGAGATGACCCAGGCCGGTGTCCTTGCCGGTGCGGATGCCGTCTTCAACCCGGGCGTGGGGCCGGTGGCGGGCCTCGAGGAACTGGGCGTTGCTGCGGGGGGTGTTGGTGGCCAGGAGCTGGTAGCGCCACCCGTCGAGCTCTTCGAACAACGAGAGCTGGGCGCCGGGGTGGGGTTTTTCGCGGCGGGCGATGATGCGCAGATCGGCGGGCCAGCCCGCCAGCTGGTTACCACCCGGTCCCTGGCGCAGCAGGGCGGTGAGCTCCACCACAGCGGCCTCGTCGGGATCGCGGGGTTGGCCCTCATCGTCGAGGACCACGCCCCAGGCGGGAGTGGGGACCTGGGCGAGGGCTGCTCGTTCCCGCTCGCCCAGCTCCCAGCCGATCGAGTAGTGCGCCCGCCGCCAGGGCGAGGCGTTGAGCTTGGTGATGTGCTCCACTACGCCGTGGGAGGCACCGGCACCGTCCAGGGTGATCAGCAGGTCCCGGCGGTGGCGGGCGGGGAGCTGGGCGAGGGCCTCGGTGAGCACCGTGATGTGGTCGCTCACCGTGTGGGACCCGGCGCTGCCTGTGCGCAGCAGCACCGCCAGCGACTCACCGGTGTTGTCACACCAAGCCTCCAGTGGGTGGTGCCCAAAGGTGCCCTTCTAGGTGCCCGCGGTGAGTTCCTTCTCGGAGTGCGCGGTCACCAGCGTGCCGTCGATTCGGATCACGATGGTTTTACCCAGATCCTGGTCCGCCACTCGGGAGGGCGGGATCCGGCCATGTCGTTTCTCGATCAGCGACCACACATGCTCCCGGGTCTTCGCGCGTACCCGGGCGATCTTGCTCCGTGGGGTGTCCCCGATCTCGTCGGGCGCCCGCCACAACGTCGGGTCTGAGGCCACCGGCCCGAACAGCTCGCTCTGGTCGCGCAGCGTGGCCAGATCCGAGAGCACCCGGCCGCCATCAGCGATCAGCACCGCCGCATCCGCCAGCACCCGGCCCCGATCATGCACCGGAACGAAACCACGGCGGGCCAGCGCCCGCGACAAACCACCGGTCAGACCCGTCCGGTCAGCGATGATCCGCAACGCCGCCGTACCGGCGTGATTGATCACATCCTGGCCGGCGATTTCTACGGCCAAATCCTTCGACCATGAGCTATGATCCACCACCTGAAAAGTGCTCCTCAGCTCTCCCGGACAAAAGGCTTCGACACCCTCATTGTCCCAGCTCAGGCCAATGCCGGTGAGTTAAGACGTTTGCGCAGCTAGAGGTGTTGGTAGGCGATGTGAGAGTCGCTACTCACGGGCCAAGATCACAATCTTATGACTCTGGTGTGTCGCTGCTTGGAAGCAGCGAAGCCCCTCGATAGAACGGCAGTC
>JAFAPC010000192.1 GCA_019247305.1 Pseudonocardiales bacterium | reverse complement strand
GGCGGGGTTGGGCTGTCCTGAGACACGGCTGGGGAGGGGAGTGCTTGCCTTCGTGGGTGTTCTTTCTCTCGGGGGCCAGGCAAGCAGCCAGGCCGTGCAGGCGGCTTGAACGTCCCGGCCCTGGGGGGCCAGGGCTGTGACGTTAGGCCTGGGCTGGAACGTGGTGGAAGAATGTTGCGAAAAGTTGCGACGATTCGTTGCGGGTGGCGGCCTGCACGTGCGGGACCTGGCACTTGGTGGGCCGTTGACCCGCTTGCGCTCAGTCCAGCTCGTGGAGGGTTTGGGTGATCAGGCGCCTGGCGGCTGGTCCATATACGGCTGGGGCTTTGAGGGCTTGAGTTCAAACGGTGAGCGCGACACCGGCCGCCGACAACTTACTCGACGACGAAATTTACTACGAATCAAAGCCTGGCTTGACTTTTCGACTAATCTTTAGGACTGGCTCAACGCCCAGCTCACGTGCCTTTCTAGCCCAAGTCTCGATCTTCTGCTTGAGAATGATCGAGCCACTGCGCGTGATATTACCTAAATCGTCCTTACTCCGATAGCCGAGCCATAAGCAGTACCGGTCAAAATCCGGGATCTGGTTAACCCCTGCTTTATTGCGGAGAAGCTCAAGAACAGCTGTGGCTTGATCGCAAACGTACCCGAGCTTCTGGGCTGTACCGAACTTGACCGCATAGACGCAGTTACCATTTTTGAGATCCCACGCCTCAATGGGCGTTGAGGACCGTGTCTTAAAGACAGAGAAGTCTCTATCGGCAGTCTCATAACCCGCCTCACGGATCTCGTCTGACTGGTTGAAAACAGGCTCAGTTACACTAATCTGCCGGAAAGCAGGTTCGGTTTCTTCTATGCGAATACTTTCAAGATAATCGTCCAGGAACTCGAGATAGTCCTGATTGAACCGCATCCAGCGTCCATTGGTTAGCACCACACGCTCTGTATCGGCGATAAAGTCGAGCGCTTCCTTGATTCCCTGCGTGAACTTCGGCCTACCTTCCTGCTCGTGCACAACCATGATACGTAGCACGTCGTGGGCCTGGAGGCAGTTCGAAGCGATGTAGTCCTTCAAGTCCTTGATGCTCAGGTCATCTAGGGCAACCGTCGCATATCCCGGACATCTTAGCTGGAATGACCCATCATTTGAGAAAACGAAGTCAATTCCGTACAGATCATAACTGTTGTGCGTAAAATCCGTTGTACCGACCGGAGAAGTTAATTCATTGACCAGCAGTCGGTCGAGGACCTCAATCTCGCTATCTTCTGTTACGACAGTTGTCCTCGGCAACTTGAACCTTGCGGGTCGAGCAATCTCCGCTGCAAGCTTTGTTAGAAACGATCCGATCTCCGAGGCACTAATGTCGAGTGACAGGAGTGCGGACGTACCGAACTTCCCGGACTTTCCATAGGTCGACTGCTGCGTATCAATCACCGCAGCCTGGATATAGTCGACGGATTCACCACTCTCCACATCTAGGCGAGTGTTTGGGGTATAGCTGCGAATATCCTTTTTCTTCTTTCCTTGAAATCTCTTTGAGGCTGTTTGCTTGATGTCTAGCTCGTCAGCAATCCTTTTCGCCAGTTCGATACCGAAGTCGTAGTCGCAATATGGACGCAGGTAGAAATGACTCTTGCCGTAACTGAGAGCGAAGCACATGTCGGCCCGTACAAAAAGGAATGTTGCAAAATAACTCGTGTTCTTGGGCGTACCAAGGTCTTTGAAGTAGCTCTGGAAAGACTCGGCCCAAGGCACATCAACAGGATCTGGTTTAGTGGAATAGTAGAACTCTCCGTGCCAATCGTCCTGCTCAACCCTTTTGATTACCGTCATCCCAGCCGAGACCAGCTTAGCCTTAAGTCGAGCGATCTCTCTAGGCGGTATCATAAATACATTGATCTTCACCGTGGCCTACCTGACCATAATTATATGAGATGCTTTGGGTTGAACATGCATACGCCGCTGAACTCATCCCCCAAACCCACACCTCCCAACCGCTCATCCAACTCCCGCACCGCATGTGTATTCTTCCACGGCTCCAGCCGACCACGGGCAGCCCGCACCTCCCGCGCGTCAGCCGCACCGAAGGGCTTTGGCTGTCTTTTCTGATCATGGTCTGTGGTTCGCGCAATGACCATCACCCAGAAGCAGCACCGAGAACCCGAGCGGACACCCAGAGCCGGGAAGTTAGGCCGTCACGGACACCACCACGAAGGGTTGTGACATGTCACCTTATGGTGATCAGTCTTGATGACAAACCGATGACAAATGATCAAGAGGCCAGATTCTCTAGGTGAGAATCTAGCCACTGACCTGCGACAATATGGTCGGGACGACCAGGATTTGAACCTGTGACCCCTTGACCCCCAGCGCAAAGCAGCGCGCTCGCGTGCGGTCTCCTGCGCAGATCAACAGCTTGATGTGATCGGGTCACCTGATGAGCGGTTCGGGGGCGTCGGCCTCCACCCCTGACCTACTCCGGCTCCTCGCGTGACGTCTGTCTTGCTGCCCAAGGCACCGCTGAGGACTACGGCGCACAAGGATACGTGACGGGCGAGCTGTGATGTCCGTCACCAAGTGAGGCGTTAGCGAAATTTACGACACCAAAGAGATGATCTTGATGCGCCGGATCACCACCACCCATCTGGCCACGCTGACAGATCAACTCTCCGAGCGTGACCAGACGATCTTGACCGAACCAAGATTTTTTTCCGCTGTCGCAGGATCGGCGGGGGCCACGGGTTGCTCATGGCCTCAAGCGTGAGCTGTAACGCGGTGGACGGCAATGTCCAGCGAGAGTTTCTTGAGTGCCTGGACGACCACCCCGTACCGCTGGACGCGACTCGCCGTCCGTGTTACCGTGTCACGTCCGCGTACAGTGGCGCTGTCCATGTTACAGGAGAGGTTCCGATGGTGATGAAGGCGAGCGGCCCGGCTGCGTACGGCCCCGGCAAGACGATCATCGGCTTGATTGAGCGATCCCGTGGCCCCGGACTGCCGTCCCCGCTTACCGTCGAATCGCTCCGGCGTGTCAGCGTCAGCGAGAGCCTTGCACCGCGCACCTTGCACAGCCTCAAACTCTTGGACCTGGTTGACGAGCAGGGCAAGCCAACCCGACGGTTCGAGGATCTTCGTCGTGCCCCTGCGGCCCAGTTCAAGGCTGAACTGATCGACCTCCTCAAGTCGGTCTACGCAGACGTTTTCGAAGTCGTGGAGCCCGCGAACGCGACCTATGAGGACGTGCAAGATGCCTTCCGGTCGTTCACCCCGCAGGGTCAGCGTGATCGGATGGTGTCCTTGTTCCTGAGCCTTCTAGAGTATGCCGAGTACAGCTCTCTACCCAGCGTGCGGTCCAGCGGCGGTGTCCGCTCAGCAGGTGGGAGCCCGACCCCGCCCCAAACGAATCGCCACGGGAAGACTGCCCCTCGCGTACCCCCGGCGAGTTCAGAGACGCCACCCGCACCCTCTCCCCCCCTACAGTCGAGTTCCGCTGACAGCGGTTACAGCGCTGAGGTACGGCTCGGGAAAGCGGGAACCGTGACGCTCCACGTGGACGTGAACCCCCTCTTGCTGTCCAAAGCCGACCGGGACTTCTTCTATAACCTGGTTGACAGCATCAGGGAGTACGAGTCCGCGCAGACCTCGCCCACCGTAAACGGTGTGGTGAACGAGACCGATAGCGGAGGTGGTACGTCATGAGGAGGGCCTGAGCCCCCGCCGCCAGAGCCTTGACAGAGGAGCGGCGGGGGCAAGCCGTGGTCGAGGGTGTCGCGCTGTCACGCGGCAGTCTCGACCCCCGGACACGGAGCTGGTAGCCAGAAGTATCCTCGGGAGTCTTCAGGCAGATTCAACACCCCGTGCCGGTCCCAACTGACAAGGGTAGCGGACTGTCTACTTCAAAGACAGTCCGCTACCCTTGTCATTCCCCAGTCGTCAGTGGCTTGTAGGTCAGCTGCTGGCCACTGGCGGGGACGGCGTGGACACGCAGGTCCAGTGGTTCCTGTGGCGGGAGAACGACGGCTGGGGCTACACCCTGAACAACGCAGGGGGGACCATCGCCAGCCCACACGTGCGCGCGACTGGCACGGTGACGTGGCACAGGATGCCGATCGCCGCTAATGCCGATCCCGAAGCCTTCGCCGCTGCTGCCACCCGCATCATCCGCGTCGGTAGCAACTACGCCCCCGGCGGCCTACCACGGCTCCCTAGCGTGACTGTTCCACTACCCATAGGCGGAGCACGGACCGTTGACTATGACATACGTCACCTTGCAGGGTGTTAGCCCATCCCGTCGTGCCGGACGGTCCCGCTAACAAGCGACTAACAAACGATCAAGAGGCCGGGTACCCAGCTTGGGAACCCGGCCTCTGACCTGCTGTGACGTGGTAGCGGGGGCAGGATTCGAACCTGCGACCTCTGGGTTATGAGCCCAGCGAGCTACCGAGCTGCTCCACCCCGCGTTGGTGAGCGCCACCTTACGCGGCCAGTCACGGGACGCGCAAATCGTGTGGGCAGCGGTCAGCCGCCGCTTCCGCCGGATGCCGGGGCGGCGGCTCCGGCGGCCGTGTCGAACCGCTTCGTGGCCGCGTCGAGGTCGGCCAGTGCCTTGCCCTGCGCGACGAAGTCGCCGGAAACCTGAGCCGCCCGCAGGCGCTTGAGCGCATCAGCGAGGTCCGCGACGGCCTGGCGTAGCTCCTGGCCGGCGACGCCGGCACCCGCCGGGGGCTGAGTCGCGCCCGGACTGGGCACTGCGACCCGCTGGTCAGGCGAGGCGGTGGCATCCCCGGCGCCGGCGCCGAACACCTGGTTGAGCGCCTCGCCCAGGGTCGGGGCGTACCCGATCCGGTCAACGTAGGCCACCAGTACCCGGTTCAGCTGGGGGAATCCCGCTTGCTGGTTCGCTCGCTCGATATAGACCGGCTCCACGTAGAGCAGCCCACCGCCGACCGGGAGGGTGAGCAGGTTGCCGTACCGCACGTCGGTCTCAGACTGCCGCAGCAGGTTGAGCTCCCGGCTGACGTCCGCGGAGGACACGAACCTGTTCTGGACCTGCTCTGGGCCCAGGGTCTGGGAGTCACTGGGCAGCTGGAGCACTGTGATCCTCCCGTAGTCCTGCGGCTCGCACCCCACCGAGATGTAGGACGCCAGGAAGGGTCGGCGCAGGCTGACCAGCGCGCTGGTGAGCTGGAACTCCGCCGACCCCCGCCCGGGCGGTGGGCCGGCCAGTACGTAGTACGGCGGCTGGTCGATACCCTGCTGGTTCTGCGTCGGGTCGGTGGGCACATTCCAGAAATCGTCATTGGTGAAGAACACCGACGGGTTGCTCACGTGATAGCGAGCGAGCATCTCCCGCTGCACCTTGAACAGGTCCTCCGGATAACGGAAGTGCGCCCGCAACTCATTGCTGATGTCGCTCGCGGGCCGCACGGTACCGGGAAACACGTTCATCCACGTCCGCAGCACCGGGTCGGTCTCATCCACCGCGTAGAGCGTCACGGTCCCGTCGTAAGCGTCCACAGTGGCCTTGACCGAGTTGCGGATGTAGCTGATCTCCTCATCCGGCAGGGAGGGACGGGACGGCCCGGTGAGCGAGTCGGTGGTCGCTTTGCCCAACACTGTCCGCTGTGCGTACGGGTAGTCGTCGAGGGTCGTGTAGCCGTCCAGGACCCACTCGATCCGACCGTTGACCACGGCCGGATACGGGTCACCATCGACGGTGAGCCAGGGGGCGACCTTCTCCACCCTCTCCCTCGGATGCTGATTATAGATGATCTTCGAGTTCGGCCCGATCTCCTGGTTGAACAGGATGTTGCGCTCACCGTAGTACGAGGCGAATATCAACCGGCTCACCCAGCTTCCGAGTGGCACCCCACCCTTGCCGTGATAGGTGGAGTTCTCCTGGCTGCTGTCGAACTCCCGGGGGCGAGCACCGGGGTTCCCTCCGACGATCGCGTAGTCGTCGATCAGCTCGCCGAAGTAGATCCGCGGCTGCTGAACGGGGATATCGCCCTGCCCCGAGGTGTCCGATACGGTGAACTCCGGGTAACCGTCCGGGGTCACGGTGTTGGCCGGGGCGGCGACGAAGCCGTTGCCGTGCGTGTAGGTGAGATGCTGGTTGATCCAGGTACGCTGGTTCTCGGCCAACGACGCCGACTCCAGCTCCCGTACCGCGACGATGTAGTCCTGCATCTTGCCGTTGATGGTGTAGCGGTCGACGTCGAGCTTGTCCGAGAAACCGTAGAAGTTCTCCCGCTGCTCCAGCTGGGTGAAGGTCGGAGACAGCACGCTGGGGTCCAGCAGCCGTACGTTCGGGATCGTGGCGGTGTCGGCCCGCACGTCAGCCGGTGACGCGACGCTGCGCCCGGAGTATCGGGCGTACACGACCTGCCGGTCGGTGATGCCGTAGGCCTGTCGAGTCGCGGCGATGCTGCGCATGATGGACGGCGCCTCGCGCTCGTTGGCGTTGGGACGCACCACGAACTGTTCCAGGACCACCGGCCACGCCGCACCCACCAGAATGCTGGACAGCAACAGCAGCACAATGGCGATAGCCGGCAGTTGAAGGTTGCGCAGCACCGCGCCGACGAAGAAGGCGACCGCGCAGATCACCGCAATGCACATCAGGATTATCTTGGCCGGGAGCACCGCGTTGAGGTCGGTGTAGCTGGCCCCGGTGAACAGCGGGTTACGCCGAGAGAACATCAGCTCGTAGCGATCAAGGAAGTAGCCGAAGGCCTTGAGCAGCACGAAAGTGCCGGCCAGCAACCCGAGCTGCACCCGGGCCGGACCGGAGAGCTGACCGCCGCGGCCGGCCAGCCGCAACCCACCGAACAGATAGTGAGTAAGCAACGCCCCGACGAAGGACACCACCACGGCGACGAAGGCCCAACCCAGCAGCATGCGATAAAACGGCAGCTCGAAGGCGTAGAAACTGACGTCCTTGTGGAACTGAGGATCGGAGACGCCGAAAGTGGCTCCGTGCAGAAACATCTGCGCCGTCTGCCAGTCGCCCAGCGCGGACAGCCCGGCGACCAGCCCCACCAGTACCGGCACGCCGAGGCCGACCAGCCGCAGCCGCCCCACGATCGCGGAGCGGTACCGCGCCACCGGATCCTCCGGTCCCGCCACTGGCACGAACACGGGCCGGGTGCGGAACGCGAGCACGATGTTCAGCGCCAACAGACCACCGACCACCAGCCCGACGATCACGAACTGCACAAGACGGGTGACCAGGACGGTGGAGAACACCGGCCGGAAGCCCACCTCGCCGAACCACAACCAGTCCACGTAGGTGGCGATCAGCCGCGATCCGATGATGAGCGTCACCAGCGCGAGCGCCCCGGCGGTGAGCAGAATCCGGGCGCGGCGAGACAAGGTGGGAACTCCAACAGAGGGCCGGTTGGCCACAGAACACGCTCCTGGCGACGACGGCTGTGCGGTGCGGACCCCCGGCCGGCCGGTGCCACGCCGGGCCGAGTCTGCCCGTCCAACTCTACGGAGCGCCCCAGGGTCGCCGACTCCGGCGGCCGCACCGCTCCTGCCGGTTCCCACCACCGATGCGACGATGGCCCGGTGAGCGAGCCGCAGCCGTGCCCCTCCGCGCTGTCCCATGCCTTGCCGGCCACCGCGCGGGAGGTCGAGGAGTTCGTCGCGGCCGCCGGATGGGACCAGCAGCCGCAGTTGTTCGCGCTGGTCACCACCGCGACTCTGCTGGCGAGCCGGCCAGAGCTGGCCGATCATCTGGACGCGCAGGCCGCGCTCACCCCGGTAGCCCAGGACGCCCTGCCCGAGGGGGAGCTCGACGCCGCGCTGGCCGGCATCGAATGGCCCGACTCGGTCGCCGGTTGCGCGTTGGCGCAGGAGATCGTGGTGCTCCCGCCGGAGGCCGAGGCAGATCTGGGTGAGCTGCCCGAGGACCCGGAGCAGGCCCGCCGTGCCGCCGCCGGGCACCCGCGGCGGCGGGAGGGCAGGCTGGTCGCGGCGGTGCTGCGCAACGGCGCCGGCGCCTGCGTGCTGCGGTTGCGGGCCCCCACGGGAGGCGACCAGGGCGGAGACGAGATGGTGGAGGACCCGCAGCTCGCCCCGAACCTGCTCCACGCGCTGCTGGCGACTTTGCGCTGACGCACCCGTGAGTGGCGATGCGAGCTATAGCTCGCATCGCCACTCACGGGTCAGCAGCCGCCCGGCTGCTGACCCGCCCGAATCTTCTCCAGCGCGTGGACCGCGTCGGCCAAGGTGGCCACCCGCACCAGCCGCAGCCCCGCTGGGACGCGCTGTACCGCTTCAGCGCAGTTGCCCGCCGGCACCAGGAACACCGACGCTCCCGCCTCCCGGGCGCGGATCATCTTGAGCTGGATGCCACCGATCGGACCCACCCCGCCTTCCGGGGCGATCTCACCGGTGCCCGCCACGAAGGTGCCGCCCGCGAGCGTCCCCGTCGTCAGCTTGTCCACGATGGCCAGCGCGAACATCAGGCCCGCCGAGGGACCCCCCACATCGGCCAGGGTGATGGTGATGGTGAAACTCACATCGGGTCGCTCAGTCACCCCGACACCCAGGTAGCCGCGACCTGGTGTGGCTCCCGCGCCCAGGGTGACGGCCACCTCTTGCGGTGGGGTGTCGCCGCGCTGGAAGCGGACCCGGACGACCCGCCCGGGGTGGCTACCGGCGAGCAGGTCCACCACCTGCCGCGCGCCGCGGATCTCGTGACCGTCCAGCGCCAGCAACCGGTCCCCGGCGGCCAGCTTGCCTCTCGCGGCGCCACCGGGGACCACCTGGCCGAGCACGACCTCGGTCGGGTAGCCCAGGTAGCGCAGCGCGGCGGCCTTGGCGTTGGCCTCCGAGTCCTGGAACATCTGCTGGTTCTGCTTTTCGACCTGCTGCTCGGACAGCTCCGGCGGGAAGATCTCGTCGCGGGGAACCAGCTCGCTACGCCCGGATACCCACAGCGCCAGCGCGCCGTACAGGGTCACGTTGTCGACCACCGACACCGTCATCATGTTGAGGTGGCCACTGGTGGGGTGGGTCTGGGTGCCCTCGATGTCCACCAGCGGCCTGCCCGCCACCACCCCGAGAGTGTCGAACGTGGGTCCGGGGCCAAGCGCGACGTAAGGCACCGTCGCCAGCGCACCCAGCAGCCCGAGCGCCATGGCGAGGCCGAGGCTGACCAGCAGGGTCCAGGTTCGGCGGCTCACGGCCGCACAGCGTACGTGGCGGAGGTCCGCGTACCGTGGAGTCATGAGCGACGTGCCCTTCGGTTTCGGTTCCCACGACCCCCGGGACCCCGACCGGAGGGACCCCCCCGACGACGGCGGCGGCGGTCCCGACCCGGCCGGCCCCTTCGGAGCCGGCGGCTTCGATGTCGGTGCGCTAGGCCAGATGCTCACCCAGCTAGGCCAGATGCTCAGCCAGGGTGCGGCCGGTGGTGGTGGGCCGGTGAACTACGACCTGGCCAAGCAGATGGCGCTGCAGAAGCTGTCCACGACCGGGCTGCCCTCGGCTCAGCAGGCCGCCGCGGTCACCGACGCGGTGCGGCTGGCCGAGCTGTGGCTGGACCCGGCGACCGCGCTGCCCGCCGGGACGCACAGCAGCGCCGCGTGGGCGCCGAGGGACTGGGTAGAGCTGACCCTGCCCACCTGGCAGCGACTGTGCGACCCGGTGGCCCGCCGGATGGCCAGCTCGTGGATGGACGCGCTGCCCAGCGAGGTCCGGCAGACGGCCGGTCCCCTGGTGGCGATGGTCGAGCAGATGGGTGGGGTGGCGTTCGGCTCGCAGCTCGGCGCGGCGCTGGCCCAGCTCGGTGGCGAGGTGCTCACCTCCACCGAGATCGGGCTACCGCTGGGACCGCTGGGCGTGGCGGCGTTGCTGCCCGCCGCGATCGAGCAGTTCTCCACCGGACTGGGGCGCAAGAGTTCCGAGGTGACCGTTTTCCTCGCCGCCAGGGAGGCCGCGCACCACCGCCTGTTCGGGCACGTGCCATGGCTGCGCCAACGGTTGCTGGCCACCGTCGAGGAGTTCGCGCACGGCATTCAGGTGGACACCGACGCGCTGCAGGAGCTCGCCCACCAGGTCGACCCGACCGACCCGCAGAGTATGGACCAGCTGCTCTCCTCCGGGCTGCTCGAGCAGCGGCACAGTCCTGAGCAGAACGCCGCCCTCAGTCGGCTGGAGACACTGCTGGCGCTGGTCGAGGGCTGGGTCGATGTGATCGTCGCGGACGCGTTGGGCGAGCGGCTCCCCGGCTCTGACGCGCTGCGGGAGACGCTGCGCCGCCGCCGGGCCTCCGGAGGCCCGGCCGAGCACACCTTCGCCACGCTGGTCGGTCTGGAGCTGCGGCCACGCAAGCTCCGGGCCGCCACCGGGCTGTGGCGACGGCTCACCGAGCAGCACGGCATCGAGGGCCGAGACGCCCTGTGGAACCACCCGGATCTGCTGCCCACGACCGAGGATCTCGACGATCCCGCCATGTTCGTCGACCGGGCGGCGAGGTACGCCGCCGATCTGGACGACCCGATCACCGCGCTGGAGCGCACCGCAGCGGACGCCCCCCGTGAGCAGACGCCCCCCGATGCCTCCGGTGACGACCCACCCGCGCCCCCCACGGAGTAGCTGTCTGTCCACAGGGTGTCCACAGTTGTGGACACCCTGTGGACAGACAGTTGAGCCGCCGGGCTGGACGACCCAGGATTGCGGGCATGACTTCGAGGGTCACCACCGCACCGTCCACCACCGTGCCGTCCACCACCGCACCGTTGGCCGCAGCCCTGGCCGACGCCGACCGCTCCGATGCTCCGCAGTCCGACCTTCCCGAGCGGCTGCGGCTCGCGCCGGGCCGCGCCGCCCTCTGGCGCTCCCCCACCTGTCTGCAGCTCGGGCTGGACCAGCAACGCGCCATGGTCCTCGACGAGCTGCCGGAACCACTCGCCGCGTTGCTCAAGCGGATGGACGGCGTCTGTGGCACGGCCGAGCTGCTCACCGAGGCACAGGCAGCCGGATCCTCCCGCCGCGACGCCCTCACGATGCTCGTCGAGCTGCACCGTCGCGGCCTGGTGCAGGACGCGTCGGCCGTCGACCACAGCCTCCCGGGCTGGCATCGCGTTGCGCTGGCCACCGAGGCGGCCGGCTGGTCGGTGCACACCACCCACGCGACGCGACATGTGCTGCGCCGGCGGCGTGAGGCTGCCGTGCGGGTGATGGGGTCCGGCCGGGTGGCGGTGGCGGTGGCCACCTCGCTCGCCACAGCCGGGGTCGGCCACGTCGCGGTGCAGGCCCGCGGGTCGGTCACCGCGACGGATCTGGGCACCGGCTACCAACCTGGTGACCTCGGTAGATCTCGGGCCGAGGCGGCCGCCGACGCCGTGCGGCGCTGCGCGCCGGAGGTCACCGCCGCCGCTCGCCGCCGACCAGATCTGGTCGTGCTCTGCGACATGGTGGTTCCGGAGCCGGCGATGGTGACCGAGCTGCTCGGGACTCGGATCCCGCATCTGATCGGCTACGCCCACGAGGGAGCCGCTGTGGTGGGCCCGCTGGTGTGGCCGCAGTGCAGCAGCTGCCTACGCTGTGCTGAGCTGCACCGGGCGGACGTGGACGTGGCCTGGCCGAAACTGGCCGCCCAGCTGGTCGGCCAGGTCCCGGCCGCCGGGTTGGCCTGCACCCAGCTCGCCGCCGCGCTGATCACCGAGCAGGTGCTCGTCGCGCTCGCCGGGCCCACCGCTGGTCTACCGGTCCCCCCGACGTGGGGCGCCACACTGGAACTGGACCCGGTGCGCGGCACCGTGCGTCGCCACCCTCGGCCGGCGCATCCGCGCTGCGGCTGCGGCGCCGCATGATACCGCAGCGCCGGATGAGACCTCAGGCCCACTACTGCGCAGGACGCAACCGAGAGACAATCACATCGTGACCGACATCCCGCGCCGAGCCGCGCAGCGGACCGCCCGGCTTGCGAGCCTCCCCCTCGGGGTGGCCGGGCGGGTCGCCGCGGGCTGGGGCAAGCGGCTGGCCGGGCACGACGCGCGCGACGTCAACGCCGAGCTCAGCGCCCGCACCGCCGAGCAGCTCTTCGCGGTGCTCGGTGAGCTCAAGGGCGGCGCGATGAAGTTCGGCCAGGCACTGAGCGTGTTCGAGGCGGCGATTCCCGACCAACTGGCCGCGCCGTACCGGGAGGCCCTGACCAAACTGCAGTCCGCGGCACCGCCGATGTCCCCGCAGTCGGTGCGGCGGGTGCTCGACGAGCAGCTCGGCTCGGGGTGGCGTCGCCGCTTCCGCGACTTCTCCGACGAGCCTACGGCCGCCGCCAGCATCGGGCAGGTGCACCGGGCGGTGTGGCATGACGGCCGTGAGGTCGCCGTCAAGGTGCAGTACCCCGGCGCCGACGAGGCATTGCGCGCTGACCTGCGGCAGCTGCAGAGGTTCAGCCGGCTGTTCCAGGTGATCGTGCCCGGCATGGAGGTCAAACCGCTGCTCACCGAGTTGCGGGACCGGATGGTGGAGGAGCTGGACTACCGCGACGAGGCCGATAACCAGCGCGCGTTCGCCGCCGCGTTCCGCGGCCACCCCGAGATCGCCGTCCCGGCGATCGTCGCCAGCGCGCCGAAGGTGATGGTGTCACAGTGGGTCACCGGGACCCCGATGGCGCAGATCATCCGCAGTGGCTCCCAGTCCGAACGAGACGACATCGGTACCAAGCTGTCCCTGTTCCACTCCTCCTCCCCCACCCTCACCGGGCTGCTCCACGCGGACCCCCACCCGGGAAACTTCCTGCGCCTGAAGGACGGGCGGCTGGGCGTGCTCGACTTCGGCGCCGCGGCGAAGCTGCCCGGGGGAGCCCCGCGCACCCTGGGGGTAGCGACCCGGCTGGCTGTCGAGGAGCGCTCAACGGAGCTGCTCGAGCTGCTGCGCTCTGAGGGCTTCGTCCAACCTGGCATGCAGCTGCACGCCGAGGACGTGCTGGCATACCTGCGCCCCTTCGCTGATCCGGTACGCGCCGAGACCTTCCACTTCACTCGAGCCTGGATGCAGGCTCAGGCCGAGCGCGTCGGGGATCTCTCCGGCCCGGACTTCCGGACCGGGCGAGCACTGAACCTGCCGCCTAGCTACCTGCTGATCCACCGGGTCAGCACCGGGACGTTCGGCGTGCTCTGCCAGCTTGACGCCACCGTGCCGCTGCGCGGGATCGCCCAGCGCTGGCAACCGGGTTTCGCCGACTGAGCACGTCGCCTACATGGCATCGATATCCAGATCGGAGGGCGTGAATGATCCAGCTTGAGGACGTCACCAAAAGTTACCGGATGGGTAAGGTCGAGGTGCGGGCACTGCGCGGTGTCGACCTGGCCATAACCGACGGTGAGCTGGTCGCGATCATGGGCCCGTCCGGGTCCGGCACGAGCACGCTCATGAACATCGTGGGCTGTCTGGATGTCCCGACCAGTGGGCGCTACCTGCTCGATGGCACCGACGTCAGCCGGCTGTCCGACAACCGGCTGACCAAGATCCGCAGCCGCAGGATCGGGTTCGTGTTCCAGTCGTTCAACCTGGTCGCACGCACCACCGCGATCCGCAACGTCGAGCTCCCTCTGGTCTACGCCGGGGTGCGGGCTCGGCGCATCCCCGCCCGACTACTGGAGCAGTTCGGGCTGGGTGAGTGCCAGAAGCGCCTGCCCCATGAGCTCTCCGGCAGCCAGCGACAGCGGGTGGCGATCGCCCGGGCGTTGATCAACGATCCGGCGATCCTGCTCGCCGACGAGCCCACGGGCAACCTCGACACCGCCTCCAGCGCCGAGATCCTGAAGCTGCTCGGCGCGCTGAACGATACCGGCCGCACGGTTGTGATCATCACCCACGAGGAGGAGGTCGCCCGGTTCGCCAAGCGGGTGGTGCGGCTGCGCGACGGGCGCATCGTGAGTGACCAGGTGCAGCCGAGCCGCACGGAGGTCAACGCCTGACACCGCCGAGCTGGATGGGCGGCCCCACGCCGAGCTGGTCAGGCGGCGGTCTCCCGTTCGGCGCGGTCCCGTTCGGCGCGGTCCCGTTCGGCGCGGTCCCGTTCGGCGCGGTCCCGTTCGAGGGCGGCCTTGCTGGGCCGGCCACGCGAACGCTTGCGCGGGATGACAACGCCGTGCTCGAACAGCTCGCCACCCCACACCCCCCAGGGCTCCCGCCGGGCCAGCGCGCTGTCCAGACAGGGGGCCTTGATCGGGCAACCCACGCAAAGCTGCTTAGCCCGCTCCAGCTCAGCCGGGGACTCGGCGAACCAGAGGTCTGGGTCGTGCGCGCGGCAGGGCAGCACGTCCGGCCCGGACGGTGCGGTATCGAGCAGGGGGACCAGCTGCGCTCCACTCAGCAGGTCGGGCAAGGCACCGCCGTCCAGCGGGAGGGTCGCGGTCACCACTTGTCTGTCCTCCTCGGTGGTGGTGTCGGTGGAACTCGCCGGTACCGACCTGCCGCAGGATGAGGACCTAGCGACACAGCAAGGCCGCAGATCCCGCTGCGGGGTCTCGCTTCCAGATGGTTAAGAGGAAGGTGAGGACCCCGCTGATACACTGGCAACCGATTTTCTCGGCGCCAGACCGTCGAGGAAGCTGCTACGGCGCCGGGAACGCCTCCCGCCCGCACCGCGCGACAGCGCCCAGGACAGCGCGAGCCGGCGGCGAGCCCGGGTCACCCCGACGTACAGCAACCGGCGCTCCTCTTCCAGTGCGGCCTGGTCGCCCTCGGCGTACTGAATGGGCAACGTCCCCTCGGCGAGCCCGACCAGGAACACCGCATCCCACTCCAGGCCCTTCGCCGAGTGCAGCGAGGCCAACGTCACGCCGGCCACCGCGGGTGGGTGCGCGGCCTCGGCGCGGGTGTCGAGCTCGGTGACGAGCCGGCCCAGGTCAGCGCCCGGAGTGCTGCCGGCGAGGTCATCGGCCAGCTCGGCCAGCGCGCGCAGCGACTCCCAGCGGGACCGCGCGGCGCTGCCCGCAGGAGGGTGGGCGGTCAGCCCCTGCCGGGCCAGGATCGCGCGGACGGTGGCGCCCAGCTCGAGGGCCGAACCGACCGAGTCCGACGTGGGCGGGCGGGGCGAGTATCCGGTGGCCGCCGCCCGTAGAGCGCGAACCGCGGTCCGGACCTCCGGACGGTGGAAGAACCGCTCTCCGCCGCGGACCTGGAACGGGATCCCCCGGGTATCCAAGGCCCGCTCGTACACCTCGGACTGGGCGTTCACCCGGTACAGCACGGCGATCTCCGCGGCCGAGGTGCCCTCGCGCAGCAGCTGCTCGATCGCCGCGGCCACGGCGTCCGCCTCGGTGGGCTCGTCCTCGTGCTCGGCGAACGACGGCTCCGGACCGGCGCCGCGCTGGCCCTCCAGCCGCAGCCGGGCCCCCGCCGGCCGGCCGCGGGCAGCGGAGATCACCCGGTTCGCCAGCGACACGACCTGGGGTGTGGAGCGGTAGTCGCGGTGCAGCCGCACCGTCACCGCGTCGGGGAACCGCCTGCTGAACTCCAGCAGGAAGCGGGGAGCCGCGCCGGCGAAGGAGTAGATGGTCTGGTTCGTGTCGCCGACGACGGTGAGGTCGTCACGAGCACCCAGCCAGGCGTCCAGCACACGCTGCTGCAGCGGCGTGACGTCCTGGTACTCGTCCACGACGAAACAGCGGTAGCGGTCCCGGAACTCCTGCGCCACCGCTGAACGCTCTTCCAGCGCTGCGGCAGTGTGCAGCAGCAGATCCTCGAAGTCGAGGACCCGGTGCCGGTTCTTGAGTTCCTCGTATCCGGCGTAGATCGCCGCGATCTGCGCCGCCGGCATCGGGGTGCCCCGGCGAGCGGCGGCCACCGCGGTGGGATAGTCCGCAGCGCTCACCAGGCTGGCCTTGGCCCACTCGATCTCACCAGCGACGTCGCGAAGGTCGTCGGCGCCGGTGCCAGTGCTGGTGCCGACTTGCTGCGCGACCTGAGCGAGCAGCCGCAGCTTATGCTCCAGCAGCGGCCACGGTTCGCCGCCCACCACCCGGGGCCAGAAGTAGCGCAGCTGGCGCAGCGCCGCGGCATGAAAGGTTCGGGCCTGAACCCTCTCCACCCCCAACTCACGCAACCGGGTACGCATCTCGCCCGCAGCGCGAGTGGTGAACGTCACCGCCAGAACCTGGCCCGGGGCGACATGGCCGGTACGGACCAGCTGGGCGATCCGCCGGGTGATGGTGCGAGTCTTGCCGGTGCCCGCGCCCGCCAGCACGCAGACCGGCCCCCGTGGCGCGCACACCGCGGCACGCTGTTCTTGGTCAAGACCATCGAGGGGATCCAGGGCCATAACGGGTTATGATGCCGCAGCGTGCTTGGTCCCTGACGGTTCGCGGCGAGGGCGGTGTGCCAGTGAAGATCATCGACCGGAAGCTCTGGGAACGAGAACTGACTGAGCACATGCGGCGCCACGCCACCGACCTGCACGGCTCCCCTCGGGCCGCACCCGCACCCGCACCCGGTATATGGGTTACCGCCCGGCAGGTCTATCTCTGGACCATCTCGGTGATCATCATGACCAGTGTGGGATGGGCGATCGGTCTGTACTTCATCTGAGGCCCGTGTACTCACACCGGTGCGGGGGCCGGCCACTCATCCCCCGGAAGATCTCGATCTGGCGGGACAGCGGGTTAGCTCATGCTGAGGGTGGGCGGGTGCCTCGGCTTTCGGCGATGCCCAGCGCGATCGCGCTGCGGGGAAGGGGTGCCTCGGTGAGCGTTTCCAGGCTTTGGCCTTTGGGTTCGGGTAGCAGGGCCAGGGTTGCTAGCGCCCCGAGCAGACAGACCAGGGCGACGATGGCGCTGGTGCGGCCTAGCCCGATCACCGGGAGCAGGGTGGTCAGGGCG
Organism: Pseudonocardiales bacterium; assembly: GCA_019247305.1. Classification (GTDB taxonomy): domain Bacteria; phylum Actinomycetota; class Actinomycetes; order Mycobacteriales; family Pseudonocardiaceae. The sequence continues at coordinate 12,036 of JAFAPC010000192.1, read as the reverse complement.
TACGTGCCGACGAAAGCGCCGATCTTGCCGGCCGCGGCGGCGATCCCGTGGCTGGTCGTGCGGACGCGCACGGGGAAGATCTCCGCTGGGTAGACGAAAGTGGTGGTGTTGGGTCCGAACTCGGCGAAGAAGTACGTGGCTCCGAACAGGACGAGAAACAGCCATACGACGCTGGTGGCACCAGGAATGAGCCACAGTCCGGCGAATGCTGCTGCCATGACGACGAAGCCCAGTATCTGCAGCCTTTTGCGTCCGATCCAGTCGATCGTGGCCGCGGCGATGAGGTAGGCCGGCAAGGCCGCGACGGCGAAGATCGCCAACGTGTAGGTGGTGGTGGCGATCAAACCCGCGTGCGGAGCGACCAGACCCACGATGATGGGGCTCGCGATAGTGTTGCCGTAGTAGGCGATATCGAACAAGAACCAGGTCAATGAGGCTCCGATCAGCCAGCGCAGCAGTCGCCGGTCGGCCAGTACGCCTCGCAGCCCGATAGGGCGGCCGTGTGCGATGGCTTCCCGTTCGTACTCGGCCTTTTCGATCTGCGCGAGCTGGAACCGTGGAGTCTCTTTGATCTTGCGGCGCAGGTAGAACACGCTCATCGCCGGGATTGCCCCCAGCCCCAGCATCAGCCGCCAGGCGAGGTCGTGTGACATGCCGGTGGCCAGCAGCCCGATCGCGACCGCCGGGCCGATCACCAGGCCGGCGCCTTGCATGGCGAACACCAGCGAGACCATCCGGCCCCGATGTGCGCGATTGGCGTATTCGCTCATGATGGTGGCACTGACCGGGTAGTCCCCGCCAATGCCGAACCCGAGAACCGCTCGAAAGCCCAGCAGCCACCAGATGTTGGGGGACAACGCGGAGGCCACCGCGCCGATGGCCAGGACGAGCACTTCCCAGCCGTAGATCTTTTTCCGGCCGAGCTGGTCGGCGACTTTGCCGAACACCACCGCCCCGATGGCCGAAGTCAGCAGCGCCAGCGAGGACACCAGCGACTTCTGCCAGCTCGCGATGTGCCACTCCTGCACGATCAGCGACATCACCACGCCGATGATGAACAGGTCGTAGGCGTCGGTGAAAAACCCCATGCCGGAGGTCAGGAGGATCTTCCAGTGCTCACTGGATGTCTTGGCCTCATCCAGCGTGGCGAGCAAGTCGCGGTTGATCTGCACGGAGCGGTCAGGGTTGACCACGTCATAGATCGAGGACAAGAGAACCAACCTCCTTCGCACCGGAAGCACCGACCGTCACCCGTTCGAGTGCCATGTAGGTCGCCACAAGACGAACGGCGCATGAACTTCCGGCTACTACATTGGCCACATTGGCCCCGGACCCTCGCGGGTTCGGGTGACGCTGATCTCCCCCGTGGCGGCTCTCGACGGCGAAATCGAGCGGAAGATCGCCAAAGCCGCCCGCGCGAGTACCTGCCCGGTGGTGACCACTTGGAACCGGACGGGGTGGGTGAGCAACCAGTACTACCACGCCGGTGGACCTCCTGGGGGCGAAGAACTCGGCTGCGGGACAGGTTGGCAGCTTGCGGCTGCGCGTCGGAAACGGTTGATTGAAGCAGTGCGTGTTGGCCACAGCGCTGGGCGGGAGGTCCACCGTGTTGACCGAGACAAGACACTGGTTCATGCAACCGAAAATTGATCCATCGCCACAGGCCGTCTGGACCTCGTTCCTAGAATTGGAGATCACCGGCTTCTGTCAGCTGAAGTGCAGACATTGCTACGCCGACAGTAGTCCCGAAGGAGATCACGGCACCATGACTGCGAATGACTGGGAACGTGTCATCGATGATGCGCAGGCGCTTTCGGTGGACACCGTTCAGTTCATCGGCGGAGAGCCGACCCTTCATCCTGAGCTGCCCAGGCTCGTCCGCTACGCGCTCGGTAAGGGACTCAAGGTCGACGTGTACACCAATCTCGTGCATGTCACGCCGGAGTTGTGGGGGTTGTTCTCCCTCCCAGGGGTGTCGCTAGGCACTTCGTGGTATTCGGCCGACCCTGACCGGCACGCAGACATCACCGGCAAGTGGGCGGCCTGGACTACCCCCGTGGATTGCGCGAGGAGTTCGCGGTCATCCGGCAGGCCGAGGGTGAGCAGGTCAGCGTCGGCCGCTACCCCGTGGTGAACATTGTGCAAGCGTGGGAAATCTGGTCCATGCTGGGGATCATCGCGCCCGGCATCGAGCACCACTACCACCAGGGCGACGACGGGCAGTGTACGGCCTGGATGCTGCACCCGGATGGATCCTGGTCCAGAGCCACCGGCATGGACGGTGACGCGCCGACCGTCCATCAGAGCGGCCCGCGCCGGTTGTGGGACATCGTCGATGACATCCGCTATCGCTGGCTGCGGGAGGGCTCACTACCCGTCTACGGAGCCACCGTCACGATCACCCCAGAGGGGTCCTGCCACCTGAAACGCGGGCGCTGGCGGGCAACCATCCCTGAGGCCTAATCCCCGAGGTCAGGGCAGTTCTACACCGCCCAGGGCAGCGAGCGGGTCGGCCAGCCGCTTGGCATCGCCCACCACCACGCCGGTGAACCGGCTCGGGGCGAAGAACTCGGCGGCAGCCTCGGCGACCTCCCCGGTGGTGACCGCTTGGAGCCGGGCGGGGTGGGTGAGCAGCCAGTCGAGGTCCAGGCCGAGGGTGGCCAACGTGGCGAGGTAGCTCGCCAGCCCCCGCTGCGATGAGGTGGCGATGGTCAGGGACCCGATCGCGTAGTGCCGCGCGCTGTCGACTTCGGAGTCCTCGGGAGGCATGATGGCTATCCGGCCCAACTCGTAGCGGGTCTCCAGCAGGGCGGCTGCGGTGACCTCGCTGGCGGTGTCCGCGTCGGCGATCAGCGTGGCCCCGTGCCGGGTGAACTCGAAGTAGCAGTGCGCGCTGTAGGTGTAGCCCTTGTCCTCCCGGATGTTTTCTACCCAGCGGGACGAGAAGTACCCACCGAAGATCAGGTTCGCCACCTGCAACGCCGAATAGCGCTCATGGTTGCGCGGCACCGCCTGAGCGGACAGCCGCAGCTGCGACTGCACACTATCGCGGTGCACCAGCTGCAGGTCAGCGCCGGTCAGCTCGGGCAACGCAGCCAGCCCGACGGCTGGGTGGTCGGACTGCCAACCCGACAGGGCCGACGCCACCGCTTCCACCGCACGAGCCGGCACGATGTCGCCCACCAGCACCAGGACAGCACCGCCAGGCACCACCGAGCGGCGATGCAAGGCACGCAACGCCGCTGGCGTCACGACGGCAACGTCGTCAGCTTCCGGCCATTCCCGAGCGAACGGGTGATCTCCGTAGCGGCGCCGCTGCAACGCCTCCCGGGCGATCACTCGGGGCTGAGAGCGGGTCACCGTGAGCCGCTCCAGCAGGCGGTCCCGTTCCCGGGCCACTTCGGCGGTGGTGTACGACGCGGAGGTGAGCACGTCACCGAGCACATCGAGCACCACATCTAGCCCGCTGGCCAGTGTCGAACCCGACACGGACAGGTACTCGGGATCCACCCTGGCCGAAAGATCGGCGCCGACGCCAGCGAGCACCTTATCGATGGCGAAGCGGTCCCGTCGCGGCGTGCCACGCAGCAGTGTCATCGCGAGCAGCTCGGCGCGGGCCGGATGGGTCGGCTGCGAACCGCCGAAGGGGATTTCCAGGCGTAACTCCACCATCGGCACCGCGGGCCGCCGCACCGCGATCACCCGTAGCCCGCTGTCCACCATGGTGTCCGCAACGGGCGGTGGGCTGGGGGGACGCGGCAGCCCCAGCGGTGGTAGCGGGCGCGGCCCCAGCTCGGTCCTGCCGATCTGTTCGGCGCTGCGGTGCAGCATCACGGCTCCTGTCCTGCTGTTCCGGGTTCGACGATCAACACTGCGCGGGAATCCGGCCGTAGCGCGGCGGCCGCGTTCGCAACGTGCTCAGCGCCCACCGCAGCCACCATGGCCGGTAGTTCAGCCACCAGCTCGGCGCGTCCGTGCAACAGTTCGAAAGCGCCGATGGACATCGTCCGGGACACTAGCCGGTCATTTTCGCGGAACAGTGTCGCGGCCCACCGGGCGGTGATCCGGGCCAGCTCGTCGGGGTCCGGTCCGTCCGCGGCGAGCCGGGCGATCTCCTCGTCGATCACTTCGAGCACCCGGTTGACGTCCACGCTAAGCGGGTGCATGGCGGTGACGGTAAGGGTATCCGGGTCCCGAGCATCCAGCGGCGCACCAAACAGACCGCAGTGTGCCCCGATGTCGGTCACCAGCGCATCGGTGTGGACCAGCCGCTGCTCCAGGCGGGAGGAATCACCGTCGGAGAGCACCGCGCAGAGCACCTCATAGGCGAAGTAACCCTCGAAACCGGCGGTCGGATCAGGCAGCCGGTAGCCGATGGCCAACGCGGGTAGCGGAGCGAGCGAATCCAGGTGGCGGTGCCGGCGCTCCCGATCCGGTGGTGGCTCGGCGAACGACGGCCGAGCCGGAACCGGGCGAGCGGGGACGTCATCGAAGTGCCGGTGCACCAGCTCGATAGCGTCATCCACCTGAAAATCCCCGGACACCGTGAGTACCGCATTGCCCGGTGCGTAGTAGACGTCGAAAAACGCCGCGCAGTCGTCCACCGTGGCCGCTTCGAGCTCGGAGAAGTCACCGTATCCGTTGTGCGCGTTGGGAAAGGTGTCATAAAGCACCGGCGGCAGCGTGATCCACGGGAACCCACCATAGGGCCGGTTCAACACGTTGAGCCGGATTTCCTCTTTGACCACGTCGACCTGGTTGCGCAGGTTTTCCGCGGTAATTCGCGGCGCCCGCATCCGGTCTGCCTCGATGAACAGTGCGCGCTCCAGTGCCGCCGAGGGCACTGCCTCGAAATAGTTGGTGTAGTCGGGATGTGTGGAGCCGTTAAACGTCCCGCCCGAAGACTGCACGTGGCGGAAGTGCGCGAGCTTCTCCAGGCTCTCGCTGCCCTGGAACATCAGGTGCTCGAAAAGGTGCGCGAAGCCGGTGCGGCCCTGCGGCTCGGAACGAAACCCGACGTCGTAGTGCACGCCGATGGCGACCACCGGAGCAGATTGGTCCGGGCTCAGGACTACCCGCAACCCGTTGGACAGCGTCTCTCGGTGCAGCACGACTGGAGACGAGGGGATGGCGACTGGAGGCGAGGGGATGCGGGTCATGGGCTTACCCTACGGTGGGCTGCACTCCAGTTGCCGCGCAGCCGCCACGCCAGCAGCGCACCGGCGATCCCGGCAAGGGCAACACCGAGGGCGCCCAGGCGCTGTCCGTCCTCCGTCCCGCTTGGCGCCCCGGTCCCGGCGAGGCGCGCTACCAGCTCACCCGCGGGCAGCGGGTCGGGAACCTCGACGGCGAGCACCTCACCCAGCCGGTGACCGCAGCCATTCAGCCGGGCCGGTACCTCACGACCGTCGGGCAGCTCGACGCGCACCACATCCCGGGCGTCGGAGGGACCGCAGGGCACCGACTGCACCACCGTGCCACGGGCGAGGTGGACCACACCGTCGCCAGCGTGCGGCCACAGCAGCCACCCCATCCCCATCGAGACCGATCCGATCAGCGCTAACCCCATCACCCGAGCAAGCAGCATGAGGGCCACCGGAGAATCGTAGCCAGCCCGCGCTGGGAGAAACCTTCAGCCGCAGCGGCGCCGCGCCATCGCCTCCAGTTAATCCGCGCGCAATGCCTTGGCGAGCTCGGCACGGCTGCTGATGCCGAGTTTGGCGTAGGCGTTGGCCAGGTGGGCCTCGACTGTGCGCACCGAGAGCACCAGCCGCTCGGCGATGGCCTGGTTCTTCATGCCCTGCACGACCAGGCTGGCGACCTCGCCCTCCCGGCTGGTCAGCGGGCGCGGCGCCAGCTGCTCCAGCGCCGGGGTGCGGATCTCCTCGCACGCTCGGGCGAGGCTGGCGGCTCTCGCGGTGGAGGCGGCCGCTCGACGCCGATCACCGGCGCGCACATGCGCTGCGGCAGCGTGCGCGGCGGCATCGGTGGCCAGCAGACGGACCCCCATCGCCTCGAACTCGGCCGCCACCTCGTCCAGATCCCCCCCGGCGCCCGCGGCCAGTGCCTGGGCGTGCGCACCGTAGGCGGCCACCAACGGGCCCTCGACCTGGCCGGCCAACTGCCGCAACCGTCCGACCACCTGGCCGGCTTGGCCCAACCGGACCGCGGTGTGCAGGGCTTGCGCCTCCACGGCGCGTTGCCCCATACCGGCCGCTACCGACGCCGCGCGCAGCGCCCGATCGACTGCTTGGCACGTGCGGTCGTCAGCAGCCGCGTACCAGGCCTCGGCCAGCAACCACTCTGGCTCGAACACCGCGCAGTGGTGCCCCACTTGGCTGCTATCCAGCAACCGCCGCGCAGCCCCGGCATCGCCGAGCTGGGCATGGGTTTGCGCCAGCAACGCGATGCACAGTTGTCCAAAACCGCCCGGGTCGCACCGGCTCAGGCCAGCCACCGCCTCACTCAGCCACCGGATAGCGGTACGCGGACGTCCGGCCGCCAACGCCGACCACCCGACGTGGGCGGCGGCCACGGCGTCCCCAGCCCACTTCGGCGCAGTCATGCACCATTCGTGCAGTTCGGTGGCTCGAGCCACCGCGTCAGGCACGCGGCCGGCCACCAACAGCGCCGACAACTCACCATGCGCCAGGACCTGCCGGCACAGCGCAATTTCCGGCTCGGTGGTGCACCGCGCAAGCGCTGCCCAGCCACCCGCCACCGCCGCCAGCGCCTCGGTGGTACGGCCCCGCGCGGCCAATCCCGCCGCGGTCGCGCCCGACGCCCATACCGCCGCCTCGGGGGTGAGCGCCTCCGAGGCCAGGATCTCAGCACCGGACTCCGCCGCCTGCTGGGGACGTCCGGCGAAAAACGCCAGCACCCCGTGGACCGCGCTGGTGTGCTGGCGCATTTCGTTGTCCACCGCGTCAGCGGCTGCCTTGTGCAGCATTGCCTCGGCCTTGGCCACTTGACCCAAGCCGAAGAACAAATTCAGGGCCCGCACCACGGCCAAGTGGGACCGGTCCTCCGCCGAGGTGGCGAACGGTGCCGCCGCCGCTGCTACTTGCTCGGCCTCTTCGGGCTGACCCTGCCAGCGCACCGCCTCCAGCAACGCCAGGTGTGCCCGCATACCATCCCGGCCCTCGCTGCCGTCAATCGCCGCCTGTGCCAGGCGCGCGGCGTTCTCATGATCGAGCAGGGCATTGGCGTGCACTGCGGCCTCGGCCAACAGGCCGGCGTGTGCACCGGGTTGGTCACTGTCCAGCAGCAGCATGCCGGCACGCAGCAGGTCATCCTGGCGCTTCCAGGGCAGGTGGGTGTTTGCTAGCCGGCGGCGCAAGTGACAGGCATTGGCCTCAGGCAGTTGATCACGCACTACCGTGGCGTAGATCGGGTGGGCCAACCACACCTCGGCCCGCCAACCGCTGTTCACCACCGTCACCAAGCCGCGGCGCTCCAGTACCGCGACCACCTCTGGGTTGATTAGGCTGGCCACCCGCCCCAGGCCCAGCGGCTCATCAGTGGCCAGTAACTCCAGCGCAGTCCTCTCGTCGGCGCCCAACCCACCCAGCTGGGCCTGGACGATCTCCCGAAGCCGCGGGGTGGGCTCCATCCGCCCCTCCCAGCGCCACACGCCATCGCGCATGTGCAGGGCACCGGTGTCGCACCCGCCCTCCACCAGCTCACGCAGGAAAAGGACGTTCCCGCGGGTGGCCCGCCACAACCGCTCAATCGTGCGGCTGTTCACCACTCCCTCGAGCACGCCCGTCACCAGCCGGTCCATCTCGAGGCGCGGCAGCTGCCCCAGCTCCAACCGGTCGGCTAACCCGTTCTTCCACAGCGTCACCACTGGATCGGGAGCAGGCTCTCCGGTCCGCACGGTCAACACCACACACGCCGTGCGGGTCAAGGCCAGCTGATGGAGCAACGTCACCGACAGCTCATCCAGCAGGTGCGCATCATCGATCCCGATGACCAACCGGTGGCCCTTGCCCTGCTCGGCGATTGCGGCGCCAGCGCGCTGCAACAACGTCAGCGGGTCAGATGCCGTCCCTACCGCCGGTAGCAAGTGCGCCACGGCACCCAACGGGATCGCGGCCGCCGCACTGGTCCCCGCCGCCCACCGAGTCAAGCGACCACCGCGCTTTGCCACCGCCAGCGCTTCCCGAGCGAGCCGCGTCTTGCCCACCCCAGCCGGCCCGGCAATAACCACACTCCGTGATTCCCCACCATTTAAACGCTCAGCGATAAACCGCAACTCTGCGTCACGCCCCGTGAGCGTCCACGGATCTGTTCTCATCGCTGCCCCGACCAACGTACTCGGCTCTTTGCGCTGGTCGAGGGCACAGTCGATCGCAATGCGCGGACAACCGGCCGCCCCGGCCCCCTCTGACACATTGGCTACGCCCCCCCGCGTCGCGCCAATAGCTGGCTGGCTCCCCTTGAGTTCAGCATATGCTAGGAGTGACGAGATCACCATGGGTGACACGTCGTAGAAGGTGGATAATGAGAGGATCGAGGATCCGTACTCGTAACAGCATGTGCTCATGTGGTGACATTACGCTTCAACTTTTCCGAGCCTGCGTGGATTGCTGATCATGCAACAATGGCCGTCGATTACTTACGGTGAGTCCCGCGCGACCGACGCCATGCCCGACACCTGGAAGCGGGTGACGCTCGGAGTGCCTCGGTAGTGCAGCACTGAGGCACCAGCAGCCTGCGCGGCAAGCGTGCCGGTGACCGTGACGGTAGCGTGGCTGACCCCGGACAGGATCGCATCGAGATGACGGACCGTGAGGTCTGCTAGCGGTAGTTGGCTGGCGCCCGTCGCGCTGAAGCGCAGATCCTGGACCTGCCCGGACAGCGCGAGCGTGCCCGCCCCTGAGACAGTGGCCTGGACCTGTCCGACCGTGACCGGACCGGTGACCGCGCTGGTCCCACTCACGGCCAGTTGCAACGCGGGGCTGGCCAAGGCGGGGCTCAGGGTGACCCGGCTGGCGCCGCTGGTGTCCAGTCGATCGAGCTGACCCAACGTCACCTCGGCGGACAGCGTGGCATCGCGGACGCTCATGCCCGGCTTGATCCCCAGGCGTAGCTGGTCACCGGCGACGGTGGCCTCGAGGCGATCAGCCAGGTTGTCGTCCATCGTGACCGTGGCTCTCGCGGGCTCCCCCGTCCTCAGCCGCACCACGAAATTTGCCCCCACCATCACCGAGGTGACCCCGGAGAGGTCGACCGTCTTGCTGATCAGCCGACCGGAACCGGCTACCGCACCGGGGTCGGAGAGACCGTCATAGCCATAGCCGCCATAGCCATCGCCGCCGGGACCCCCGACCCCGCCATTACCCCCGACACCACCGTTGGCGTCACCACCGTTGCCGCCGTAGCCATTGCCGCTGCTCGTGCTGGTACCGGGGGTACCGGTGCCCGCCGGGCCGGAGGTTCCGCCGACCGATGTGCTCAGACAGCCAGCAAGCAGTCCCATCGCGGCCAGGATCGCCACCGCCCGACCGATCTGGACGGTCCACCACCCCACGCCATGATCCGGGCCATGATCTGGGGAAGCCAGCACTACGACCTCCTTGCGCTCGCCCGCGTCGTCCAGCGAGCCAGAAGCCACCGGGCCGGCCGGCGCACCATCATTCCCAGCAGCAGCGCAGATCCCACCCACGGCAGCAACAGCAAACCGATCTGCACCACACCCAGGGCAGCCTCGGCCACCTGACCAGCCGCCGCCTTTGCCCCTACTGCGTGGATCAACCAGACCAGCCTGTGCCACACCACAGGCAGCACCTGGGGTATCAGGAGCACAAATCCGACCATCCAGTAGAGCAGGTAGGGCACCACGATGAGTACCCACAGGGTGATCGTTCGACGGACCCAGGGCTTGAGCTCCTGCACTCGAGGATGAGTACCTCGCCCGGGGATCATGCTCATCAACACCGGCCCCATGCGGCTGAACAGATCAGGAACCCCGATCAGATCGCTGAGGATGTAGTAGCCGTCCAGGCGGATCATCGGCAAGAACTGGGTCGCGGTCTCGATATGCAACGCCACAATGGCCACTAGCAGCCACGGTGCCCTAGTCCCCAGATAAGCTAGGCTCATCCCAGTGATGAATACCGCGTTGAAGTAAACCCCACCCAGATCGGTACGCAGCCGGCCGACTCGACCCAACCGGTAAGAATCAGTGACCGTGCTGTACAGCGCCGGCCACACCAGATACAGACCAAAACCCATCACCCCGGGCCGAGCGCCGCCGTAACGGCAGGCGGCGACATGCCCGCACTCGTGAAACGCCGCTGAGGTCACAAGCAACGCCAAGACCAGCAGCGTCAACGCCGGCTGGTAGACCAACGCCAGAGCGCTGGGCACGATCTGCCGCAGACCACCCTGCACGATAATCACTACGTCTGCGCCAACGAACGCGGTCATCAGGGCCAGGATTACTGGTGGCCAGAACATTGGCCCGAACACCCCGGCGATGCGCCACACCACCCGCTCCGGCACCACCCCTATCCGGAACTTTAATGCCAACAACGGATCCGACTTCATCTTCATCTTCGGCGCTGCGGCGATGTGCTTATCACCCGGATCGGTCGCGACGATCCCCGCCGGGCGCAACCGTTTGTTCACCAGAAATTCCACCTGCTCAGCCTGCACCACCTTGCCGAACTCGGCGCTGAGCACACTCGCCACCTGCGCTTGGTCCCGCTGACCGTCCACACAGGCGGTCAGCAGGTACAGCAACCGGGGCAACTGGATGACCTGTCCGTCAGCCCGCCGCACAATGTAGTGAGGCTCTTGAAAACCCGATCCCTGATACTCCCCGATCAGCTCCACGCCGTCCGCCAACCGCGGCACTGTACCCACGACAGGCCCGCAGTCAACCACCATACGTTCGGTATCGATGACGCCCTCCCCGCCGACTCAACAAGCCCGAGAAACCCGACCACGTCAAGAACCGACGCGCCGAAACAAGTCGTAGGTGACATAGCTACGTTGCAGGAGGGGCGGCCGCAGCCGGCCACCCCCTACCAACGCCCCTGCACGCAACCACCTCATTACCGGTGGCATCAGCTCAATTAGCTATAGGCAGCACCGCCAGCACCACCGGTTACAGCGCCACCGTCGCCGCCGTAGCCGGTACCAGCGCTGTTGGTCTGGTTGCCAAACAAGTTGATGTCGAGGAGGCTAGCGCCGACGCCCCCCCGACCGAGGCCACCGTTGCCCCCGAGGCCACCATTGCCACCACGACCTGCGCCACTAGCGCTGAACAGCGACAACACCGTGCGGGACGGCAGCAGCTCCACTTGCTGCCCGTCGAGTTCGGCCAAGCTCACTGCATCAGACATAGATCCTCCTAGGAAAGGTGGTCCCGTGGTCTCCAGATGGCCCACGGGACGACAAACACCGCATCGGTGGCAGCGCCGATTCGGCGTTACATACCTTGCCCACGGCGAGATCGATGGGGCAATCAGTAGCGATACTTAACTCTTACCAGGCCACTACCTAGTCAGCGGTAATGTCCCTGGTAGCAGCCGGGGAGGGGCGACTGCAACCGGACCACCCCTCCCCCGACCAACGGGTGCCGCTGACGACCAGATGATCGCCTGAGGGCGCCATCCGGTTCAGATGCCCAACGCTCCACCCGTACCGCCGTCGCCGTCGCCGCCGTCCCCGCCAAAGCCGTCACCCGCGCTGTTGACCTGGTCGCCGAGCAGGTTGATGTTCAAGATGTTAAGACCAACACCACCCCGGCCTTTGCCGCCGGTGCCACCCGCGCCGCCGTTGCCACCCCGGCCCGCACCACCGGTGCTGAACACCGACAGGACGGTACGAGCCGGCAGCAGCTCCACGTGCTGCCCGTTGATCTCAGCAAAGCTCAGCGCATCCGACATCAAGTTCCTCCTAGGAAAGGTAACGCCCGGTGACCGGGCCGGAAACACCTCATCGGTGACAGTACCGATTCGGTAACTCATAGCCTGCCGAGCAGCAACGTGCGTGGCAATCAGTAGTCACACGTAACTCCTCCGG
>JAFAPC010000190.1 GCA_019247305.1 Pseudonocardiales bacterium | reverse complement strand
TACGTATATTCCGACCTGGGAGGGCTGGTTGTATCTCGCCACCGTCATCGACTGCCACACGAAAGGCTGTGTTGGTTATGCTATGGCCGACAATCTCCGTACCGATGTGGTCATCGACGCACTGAAAATGGCCGCCCGGAACTATCCACTCACCCGGGGCGCGATATTCCACTCCGACCGCGGTACGCAATACACCAGCGCGGCCTTCGCGGCCGCTACCGACCTCCTCGACATTCAGCGGTCGGTCGGTGCCACGGGGGTGTGTTTCGACAATGCTCTCGCCGAATCCTTCAATGCCGCGGTCAAAGTTGAACGAGTCAACCGCACCGTCTACCCCACTCGCGAGCACGCCCGCACAGACGTCGCCCGGTACATCGAATTCCGCTACAACACCCAACGTCTCCACTCGACACTCGGATACCGAACCCCACAAGAGGCCTACGACGAGTACCTGAACCGGCAGGCCGCAGCGTAATATAGCCACTAACCAACTGTCCGGAAAACGCGAGGCCGCCCAGTTTTCATGGCCTCCTCGAACCCGGAGGTGGCCAGGCGCTGGGCGAAGCGTTCCAGGGCGCGGGCCACGAACCCGGTCGAGACCGGGGTGCCCAGCAGGGACGCCATCAGCATCGCGGTCCGCTCGATCGGGACATTGCCCCTCGCTAGCCAGCAGGATCGCCGCGGCATTGACGTTCGGCCCGTAGGTCACGGTGCCGGCCGCCCCGAACGGTGGCGCCGCGGTGGTCGTGTGCCCGCAGCTGCAGCGTCGCCGCGGCAGCAGGTAGTGCACCTTCTCCAGCATGATCGGCAGGATGTCCCACACCTGCGCCCAGCTCATCCCCGCGTCCGCCGCATCGCTCAGGTCCCCGCCACAGCCCGAACACTGACCCGGCAGGGGCAGTGTTCGGGTCCGGTCCGGCATGACCGTCGGTGAAAGCCCCGAGTCCTTGCGGCCCGGCTGCCCACCAGGCTTGCGATCTTTCGAGCGTTCCCGCGACGAGCGATCCGCCCGCCGCGCCGCCTTCGCCCCGATCGAGTCCTTCGACGGCGGCGTCGAGGAATTCGTCGAGTTCATCCCCAGCCGACGCCGCAGCTCGGCGTTCTCCGCCTCCAACGTCTCCACCCGCGTGGCCAACCCCACCACCAGCGCGGCAAGCTCCTCATACGAGGGCTGGGGCGGCTCGGGTGCGGACACAACCCAGATGATCGGCGGTCAACGACCCAACCGCGAGCCCGACACGCCATCACCCACTAAGATCAACTCACAGGCGACGGTCCAGCTCAACGGGACCCGTGAATGGACACTGCCGGAGTACTCGCCCAAAGCCGACAAATCGCGTGAAATCCCCGCCGACGATACTACTCGAACAGGAATATTTTAGATTCAACAGTTGACTTGCACGACTCCCTCCTGAACCCTAAATCCAGAGACCGCTCAGGTTCTGAAATGAATTAGCCTGTCCGATTCGTCTACTAACTCCGTTGTCCTCGAAGAAGGTCTGACTGGAAGCCTAAAGCCGGGGCGGACATTTTTGATCGATCACAGTGGTAAGAGCGCAACAAGGCACTGTCGACGCGGTGAGGTCTGAATATTGTAGGTGACGTGCCGGTGCAGATACGGCAGTATCCTATCATTAGTATGTTTCACAACTGATTGATCGTGTACAGCGCATCCTTCGCTCGAGGGCAGGGGAGGAGGTGAGTTTATCGAGCGGATGAAACTACGTCGACATCGAGCACGACGCGACCATCATTTACACACTAGTTAAACCTAAGGAGATCAACAACAAGATGGCTAATGCTGAATTTCCACCAGGATCCCAACTCTACAAAAACTACGCGTGGACGTCTGGGAACGGTCAGGCCGTCCTTCGTCTACAGGAGGACGGTAATCTGGTACTCTACAAGGACTGTAAACCAGCATGGCAAGCAAAGGACGCCTACCCCGACGGTTACCGCGCCATCATGCACGAGGACGGGAATTTCGTGGTCTACAACCAGGGCGATAACCCGCTCTGGGCGTCGAATACCGACGGAAATCCGGGGGCCTCTTGGTTGTCCAAGACGATTGCAACGTAGTTATCTACAGGGACGGTGAGCCGATCTGGCAGACCAACACAGCGCCCTGCTGATGCACCACCGAGATCACCGCTGCCCATCACGCGAACACAAGATCACGACCAACAGTCTGCGTCCAGCACCCCACCCAGGCGGCGTGTCGTCGGACGAGCCAGGCGCCCCTCCCAGCTACGGGATTACCGAATGCTTACAACCACGCGATACCTTCATAGCATCTCCGAATGAACCGTCTAATACATGGAGGCTTATGCAAAATTCAGAGATGGGCTCTGCGATCATGTCGCTGACCTGCGAGGACGTCAATTTTTGATCATTTTTTCAAGGGGTTTTGCATAAGCCTCATGAGTCAACGACACGTGGACGAACGTGGTTAGACACCCAGCGAAGCAAGTCGAGGGGATGGTTCTTTTGTCTAAACCCCGCACGTGAGGAAGCCCGTCCGAAACACGCGAGTTTCCGGGTTTATGAGATTCTTGGCGCTCCCGCCCGGTAGTCAGTTGCACCATTTCCACTGATCATCATGCGGTGTGTTCGCATGGTGAGCGCGATTCTTGCAACGTTGTGATCACATGTTTTCCATATTCTCCTACGGATAGCGATTGGTGGTGTGTGCGGTGACCGAGTCAGTGCAGGCGGAGCCGAGTGTGGATGGTCAGGCACCGCAGTTGAGTTTGAGTACGGCGGCGGCTCGTAATTTGGCGACGACGACCAAGTCCGTGCCGCAGATGCAGGGGATCACGTCGCGGTGGCTGTTGCGGGTGGTGCCGTGGGTGGAGGCCTCGGGCGGGACGTTCCGGGTGAACCGTCGGCTCAGTTACGCGGTGGGGGACGGTCGGGTGAAGTTCACTACCACCGGGGCTGAGGTCCGGGTCATTCCTGGGGAGTTGGGCGAGCTGCCGGTACTGCGGGGTTTCGAGGACGCCGAGGTGCTGGGTGGGTTAGCGGGCCGGTTCACCCAGCGGGAGTTCGCAGCCGGGAACACCATCGTGCAAGAGGGCCAGCCGGCGGATCAGGTGTTCCTCATCGCCCACGGCAAGGTGAACAAGATCGGTCGGGGGAAGTATGGCGAGCCGGCGGTGTTGGACGGGCTGGCTGACGGGGACTATTTCGGTGATCAGGAATGGGTGGACTCCCAAGACACCTGGGCCTACACCATCACCGCGGTGACCCCGTGCACCGTACTGTCACTACCCCGCCAAGCGCTGGATGAGGCGGTCGGCCAGTCTGAGGCGCTGCAGGCGCACCTCGCGCGGCACCGGACCCGGGCGCAGCAGCCGACGAACCCATACGGGGAAGCCCTGATTGAGCTGATCGCAGGTCATGAGCAGCATGCGGACTTGACGGGGACCTATGTCGATTACGAGATCGCGCCCCGAGAGTATGAGCTCAGCGTGGCGCAGACCGTGCTGCGGGTGCACACGCGGGTGGCGGATCTGTACAACAACCCGATGAACCAGGTCGAACAGCAGCTCCGGTTGACCATCGAGGCGCTGCGGGAACGCCAAGAAGACGAGATGATGAACAACCGTGGCTTCGGGCTGCTGCACAACGCTGATTTCGCCCAGCGCATCAGCACCCGCACCGGGCCACCCACCCCGGATGACATGGACGAGCTGGTGGCCACCGTGTGGAAGGAACCAACCGTTTTCCTGGCCCATCCCCGCACCATTGCCGCCTTCGGTCGGGAGTGTAGCCGCCGGGGCATCTACCCGCAGAGCATCGATCTGAGTGGTCACATGGTGCCCGCTTGGCGTGGCATTCCCCTGCTGCCCTGCAACAAGATCCCCATCAACGGGGCCCGCACCAGCTCGGTCCTGCTGATGCGCACCGGTATGGAGAAACAAGGCGTGGTCGGCCTGCACCAGACCGGCATTCCCGACGAGGTCCAGCCGGGCTTGAACGTCCGTTTCATGGGCATCAGCGAAAAGGGAATCACCTCCTACCTGGTCAGTGCCTACTACTCGGTAGCGGTCCTCATTCCTGATGCGCTCGGCATCCTGGAGAACGTCGAGATCGGGCGGTACGGCGACTAGCGCGACGGCACCGGGAAGGTGAGGGGCAGACCATGCGGCCCTACGAGCTGCCAGACTTCTACCTGCCGCATCCCGCTCGGTTGAACCCCCACCTGGACACGGCGCGCGAGCACATCAAGGCGTGGGCCCGGGACATGGGAATCCTGGACGCACCACCGGAGGAGCCCGGCGCGACCATCTGGGATGAGGCCACGTTCGATTCCATGGACTTCGCCTTACTCTGCGCGTATACCCATCCTGGCACGCCGAGCCGTGAGCTCGACCTGGTGACCGACTGGTATGTCTGGGTATTCTATTTCGACGATCATTTTCTGGAGACCTACAAGCGCAGCCAAGATCAGGCTGGTGCGAAGGAGTATCTCGACCGGCTGCCCGCGTTCATGCCAGTAGACCTCGCTGCCCCCCCAGAGCCGACCAATCCGATCGAGCGTGGCCTGATCGACCTGTGGGCGCGTACGGTCCCGTACAGGTCTCCGGAATGGAGACTGCGGTTCTTCGAGAGCACAAAGAACCTCCTCGAAGAATCGATGTGGGAGCTGGCCAACATCAGCGGGAGCCGGGTCCCGAACCCGATCGAGTATGTCGAGGTGCGCCGCAAGGTCGGCGGGGCCCCCTGGTCGGCCGACCTGGTGGAGCACGCCGCGTTCATCGAGATCCCGGCCAGGATCGCAGACACTCGACCGATGCGTGTCCTCAAGGACACCTTCGCCGACGGGGTGCATCTGCGCAACGACCTCTTCTCCTACCAGCGCGAAACCCAAGACGAAGGCGAGATCAACAACTGTGTTCTGGTGCTGGAGCGATTTCTGGACGTCAGCCCGCAGCGCGCCGCGGACCTGACCAACGACATCCTGACCTCTCGCCTGCACCAGTTCGAAAACACCACCCTCACCGAGTTACCGTCCTTGTTCGAGGAGCACGGCCTGAACCTGCTGGAACGCGAGAGCGTCCTGCTCTACGTCAAGGGCCTGCAGGATTGGCAATCGGGCTGTCATGAGTGGCACCTGCGGTCGAGCCGTTACATGAACAAGACGTCGACTCCTGAACCGTCGATAGCGCAGCGACTGCTTGGCGGGCCCACCGGCTTGGGCACCTCGGCAGCGCAGATCAAGCTGTCACCCGGCGCCTTGGGTCTGCAAAGGTTCAAGAGCCACACGCACGTGCCGTACGAAACAGTGGGGCCGACGACCCTGCCCGAGTTCTACATGCCGTACTCCGCGCGAGTCAATGTCAACCTGGATCGGTCGCGTCAGCATTGCATCGACTGGGCCCGCCAAATGGGGATGCTGGAGTCAGTGCCAGGAATTCCCGGTCTCGGGATCTGGGATGAGGAGAATCTCGCATTGTTCGATTTCGCGGCCTGCGCCGCGCGGGTTCATCCGGATGCATCCGGTCCTGAGCTCGATCAGTCCGCGGCCTGGCTGACCTGGGGGGCCTACGGCGACGACTACTTCCCGGCGGTCTTCGGACCTACCCGCAACATGGTGGGCGCGAAAATATTCAACACCAGACTGTCGGCGTTCATGCCGTTGGACTGCGACGCCACACCACCGCCGGCCAACCCGTTCGAAACGGGCCTGGCCGATCTGTGGATACGCACGGCGTCCCCGATGACCATCGATCAGCGGGGTCAGTTCCGGCAGGGTGTCGAGGCCATGACGGCGAGCTGGTTGTGGAAGCTCGCCAACGCCATCCAGCACCGGATCCCCGATCCGGTCGACTACGTCGAGATGCGACGCAAGACGTTCGGCTCAGATCTCACGATGAGCCTGGCCCGCATCACGAAGGCTGGGGAGATCCCGCGCGCGATCTTTCGCACCCGGGCGATGCGGGGGCTGGAAAACTCAGCTCAAGACTATGCTTGTTTCACGAACGACATCTTCTCCTACCAGAAGGAAATCGAGTTCGAAGGCGAGCTGCACAACTGTGTACTAGTGGTTCAGAAGTTTCTCGACATCGATCGCCGACGGGCGGTCTCGGTCGTCAACGACCTGATGACCTCGCGGTTGTTGCAGTTCCAACACATCATCGCCACCGAACTGCCCGCCCTCGCAGACGATTTCAACCTGGATGCCGATGCCCGCGAGGCCCTGGACGCCTACGTCGAGGGGCTGCAAGACTGGGTGGCCGGCATTCTCGACTGGCATATGTTGACCAGCCGGTATCCCGAATCGGCATTGCGGCGGCGCTACGCCCTCGGTCTCAATGATCGACGGACGCTACCGCAGCGGCTCGGTGGCCCCACCGGGCTGGGTACTTCCGCGACTCTTATCGACTTACTGAGCAGCATGCGGGCTCCAGCTTAGATGTTCAGTCACGGTCGGCGATGGGCGGGTGGGCTTCACCAACCACTAACGAAGGAGAACCGGTGTCTGTGCTGTCTCGTGTGTCCGTGCCCGCGGCCACCCATGAGCTGGCGGGCGTGGTGGTCGCCCTGTTTTCCAACCCAGAACGCGCTGCCCCGAGGAACCTTCCTGGATCCGTCGGGGATCAGCTGCCCGGAGATCACAACCAGCTAGCCACGTCGGTGGTAGACCGGCTCGTCACCGGCCCCCCGGGGCTGGGTACGTCGGCGGCCCGGATCCCTTCGTGGTGCACCACCGTCGGCGAGACAATCGCAGCCACTGGCCGCGGCGCGAAATCCCGCATGCCCGACGGTCCCACCGGATTGGGCACCTCCGCTGTGCGGGTCCCGGCTGGGCGGTCCGCCAGCGGTAGGTCAGGTCCAGAGCTGTACTGTCCTCCGGCGTTCCGGGACGACGAAGCCCTCGGCGAGGAGGTCAACGACCGCCTGGTCGACTGGGCCGGGCAGGTCGGAATCTACCCTGGACAGCTGGACCGCGTGCGGGCGGCCAATTTCGGGCGCCTGATGATGCTCACCCATCCGGCCACAAATGACCCTGACCGGCTGCTGGCGGCAGCGAAGTGCGCGTTGGCGGAGTGGGCCACCGACGACCACTTCCTCGACGAGGAGTCCCTGGGTGCCGATGCGAAGGTGATCGGCTCGCGCCTCGGAATTACCCACGCGGCAGTGGACCCGGCTGATCTCCCGGTCAATTACGCGCCCCAGCTCGACCAGGCTCTCTCGGAGGAGCCCGTCGCGGGCGCGTACCGCTCGGCTTTCGACCACCTTGCCCGGTACGCCAGCCCGACGCAGGTCGCCCGGCTCCGCCACGAGCTGGCGGTCATGTTCATGGCCTACAACCATGAGGCGCACTGGCACAATGCAGGGCGAACCCCGCCGGTCTGGGAGTATCTGACGCACCGGCATGAAAACAGCTTCTTGCCGCCCATGGTGTTGGTCGATCCGATTGCCGGCTACGAGCTTTCCTCCGTCGAGTTTGCCGATCGGCGGGTGCGCCGTGTGTTTGCCTTGGCCGGCAGTGCGAGCATGATTCTGAATGACCTGTACTCGATGGCCAAGGAATCGGACACGGACTTCGACCTGCCCAAGGTCATCGCCACCGAGGAGAAGTGCTCCCCACAGCAAGCGATCGAGCGTACCGTGCAGATCCATAACGAGCTGATGCACACCTTCGTCGAGGAAGCGACCGTCCTCAGCCACCTGGGCTCGCTTGCGCTGCGGCGTTTCCTGGCCGACATATGGGCCTGGCTCGGCGGCAACCGGGAATGGCACAGCACCACCGAGCGGTACCACGGCGCAAGCAACGCGTGAGCGCTCCCTGAACCCGGCCTCGGCACCCGCCGGCTGTTCGGCCTGACAAGCAGAAGGAGGTCCAACATGACCACGACCACCCCTACCGCGAACGTACTTCACACCGCCTACCAGAAGTCTGTTGCGTCGTACTGGAACAACGAGAAGGATCCGGTCAACCTGCGGCTCGGTGATGTCGACGGGCTCTACCACCATCACTACGGGATCGGCGACTATGACCCGTCCGTGTTGGAAGGCCCCGAGGACACCCGCGACGACCGGATCATCACCGAGATGCATCGGTTGGAGACCGCGCAGGCCAAGGCCCTGCTTGACCACCTGGTCGACATCTCGCCCGGGGACCGCCTGTTGGATGCCGGGTCCGGTCGGGGCGGTACCAGCTTCATGGCCCACCAACGCTTCGGCTGCCAGGTGGACGGCGTAACGATCTCGGAATACCAGGTCGGGTTCGCCAACAACCAGGCCGAGCAACGGGGCGTGGCCGATCAGGTGACGTTCCACTTCGCCAACATGCTGGACACCGGTTTCGAGGCGGGATCGTGCCGGGGCATCTGGACCAACGAGACCACCATGTACGTGGACCTGTTCCAGCTATTCGACGAGTTCTCTCGCCTGCTGGAGTTCGGCGGTCGCTACGTCTGCATCACCGGCTGCTATAACGACGTGACGGGTGGCCGATCCAAAGCGGTCAGTCGGATCGACGAGCACTACCTCTGCAACATCCACCCCAGGAGCGACTACTTCAAGGCGCTGACGGCCCACAACCTTGTCCCGATCAACGTCATCGATCTGACCGCCCACACCATCCCGTACTGGGAACTGCGGGCGCGCTCCTCGGTGGCCACCGGGATCGAGGACCCGTTCCTGACGGCGTACCGCGAGGGCAGTTTCCACTACCTGCTCATCGCCGCCGATCGGGTCTGACTCCTACCGGCACCACCCGCGGGTGCTCGCAGCAGAAGCGTCGCCAGGACCGATTGACACCGTCGACCGTATCAAGATGGGTGAGGTGCATGATGACCACGACGGATCCGAACGTCGATGGTACCGAGCAGTCACGGTTGAGCCTGAGCACCGCCGCGGCCCGCACGTTGGCGACGACGACCAAGTCCGTGCCGCAGATGCGGGGGATCACGCCGCGGTGGCTGCTGCGGAGGTTGCCGTGGGTGGAGGTCTCGGGCGGGACGTATCGGGTAAACCGCCGGTTGACGTATCCGGTGGGTGACGGGCGGGTGACGTTCACCACAGCGGGTGCCGAGGTGCGGGTCATTCCCGAGGAACTGTGTGAGTTACCGGTACTGCGGGGTTTTGATGACGCCGAGGTGCTGGGCGCGTTGGCGGGCCGGTTCGTGCAGCGGGAGCTCGAGGCCGGCAACACGATCGCACAGGAAGGTCAGCCGGCCGATCAGGTGTTCCTGATCGTCCACGGCAAGGTCAACAAGATCGGCCCGGGGAAGTACGGCGAGCCGTCGATGTTGGACATCCTGGCCGACGGGGACTATTTCGGTGATCAAGAACTGGTGGAGTCCCAAGACACCTGGTCCTTCAGCGTCAAGGCGGTGACGCCGTGCACGGTGCTGGCGATTCCCCGGCAGGCGTTCGAGGAAATCCTCGGCCAGTCCGAGGCGTTGCGGGCGCACGTCGAGCGGTTCCGTGTTTTAGCCGAAAAGCCGACGAACAAAAAGGGCGAAGCCGATATCGAGCTGACCTCGGGCCATGAGCAGCATGCGGACTTGACAGCGACCTTCGTTGATTATGATACCACACCCCGGGAATATGAGCTCAGCGTGGCGCAGACCGTGCTGCGGGTGCACACGCGGGTGGCGGATCTGTACAACAACCCAATGAACCAGGTCGAACAGCAGCTGCGGTTGACCATTGAGGCACTGCGGGAACGCCAAGAGCACGAGCTGCTGAACAACCACGAGTTCGGGCTCTTGCACAACGCCGACCTCACACAGCGCATCAGCACCCGCACCGGGCCCCCCACCCCCGAGGACCTCGACGAATTGCTCGCCAGAAGGAGGAAAACGAGGTTCTTCCTGGCCCATCCCCGCACCATCGCAGCCGTCGGTCGGGAATGCAACCGCCGAGGCATCTATCCGCAAACCGTCGACATCGACGGCCAGTTGGTGATGTCCTGGCGCGGCGTACCCATTTTCCCCTGCGACAAGATCCCCATCACCCAGACTCGCACCAGCTCCATCCTCGCGTTCCGTACTGGCGTGGAAGACGAAGGAGTGATCGGCCTGCGTCAGACCGGCATCCCCGATGAAATCCAGCCCGGACTGAACGTCCGCTTCATGGGTATCAGCGACAAGGCCATCATCTCCTACCTGGTCAGCACCTACTACTCCGTGGCCGTCCTGGTTCCCGACGCGCTCGGCATCCTGGAGAACGTCGAAATCAGCCGATATGAGCAGCGGGCAGGATCATGACCACCATTGACGTGAAGACCGAGGGCCGGTCGGCGCGCGAGGTGCTCGCGTGGAGCCGAACTACTGTCGAACCGGCCCTGCGCGCGGCGGTCGACACGCTTCCCTCGTCGATGCGGCGCATCGCCGGCTACCACTTTGGCTGGTGGAACGAGCATGGCCAGCCGTACCCGGCCCCACAAAAGGGCACAGAAAAGGGCACCGGGGGCAAAGCGATCCGCCCCACGCTGGTACTGCTGAGCGCCCAGGCCGTCGGCGGGGTTCCGGCCGCCGCGGTGCCAGCCGCGGCTGCGGTGGAGCTGGTGCACAACTTCTCGCTGCTGCACGACGACGTGCTCGACGGTGACCTCACCCGCCGCCACCGCCCCACCGCGTGGAGCGTGTTCGGTCTCAACGCGGCGATCCTGGCCGGGAACGCGTTGCTGACGTTGGCCGTGGATGTGCTCGCCGCCAGCGGGCACCCGGCCGCCACAGACGGGACACGGATGCTCACTGCCACAGTGCAGGACCTGCTCGACGGCCAGAGCGCGGACCTGGCCTTCGAGCAACGCGTCCAGGTCGAGCTGGCCGAATGCCTGAGCATGGTGGGGAGAAAGACCGGTGCCTTGATAAGCTGCGCCTGCGCCATGGGCGCCTCCTTCGGAGGCGGCAGCCCCGCGCAGGTCGAGCAGCTACGCGGGTTCGGTGCGCGCCTAGGCCTCGCTTTCCAGCACGTGGACGACCTTCTGGGTATCTGGGGGGACCCGGCCGTGACTGGCAAGCCTGTCTACTCGGACCTGCGCAGCCGTAAGAAGTCCCTTCCGGTAGTGGCAGCCCTGACCTCAGGCACCCCGGCCGGGCCCGAACTAGCCGAGCTCTACCAGCGTGAGGCGCCACTATCCGATACCGACCTGGTCCACGCCGCGGACCTGATCGACATCGCGGGCGGCCGCGCCTGGAGCCAGACCCAGGTGGATGACCTGCTGGCGCAGGCGATACGCGACCTGGAATCAGCAAGCCCGACGCCGCGAGCCGCCCGAGAGCTGGGCGCGCTGGCCCGGCTGGCCACTCACCGTGACAACTGAACTCCGCCCAGTCTCCAGGAGCCACTCACATGTCGGTCATCGCGAATAGCCCCGCTGGAGCCCGCACCGTCCTGCTCGCCTCACCGCGGTCGTTCTGCGCCGGAGTGGAGCGCGCCATCGCGGTCGTGGAGCGGTTGCTGGACCAGCGGGGCAGTCCGATCTACGTGCGCAAACAGATCGTGCACAACATCCACGTGGTGGCCGGGCTCCAGGCGCGCGGCGCGGTGTTCGTCGAGGAGTTGGACGCCGTTCCGGAGGGGGCCACGGTGGTGTTCTCCGCCCACGGGGTGTCCCCGGCGGTGTGGGCCCAGGCCGCTGGTCGAGGACTAGAGGTGATCGACGCGACCTGCCCGTTGGTGACCAAGGTGCACGCCGAAGCCCGCCGATTCGCCGCCCGTGGTGACACCGTGATCCTGATCGGCCACGCCGGACACGAGGAAGTCGAAGGCACCCTGGGCGAGGCACCGGACCAAACAATTCTGGTACAGACCGCCGACGAGGCGACGGAGCTGGAGGTCACCGACCCAGCCCGGGTGTCGTATCTGACACAGACCACCCTGGCCGCGGACGAGACAACCCAGATCATCCAGGCGCTGCGGGCCCGGTTCCCCGCGCTACGCGGCCCGGCCTCCGAGGACATCTGTTACGCCACCACCAACCGCCAGGACGCGCTCACGGCGATCGCCGGGGAGTCAGATCTGGTGCTCGTAGTCGGCTCGGCGAACTCCTCCAATTCCCTGCGGCTGGTGGAACTCGCGCACCGCCACGGCACGCCCAGCTACCTCATCGACGACCCCCGCGACATCCGCCCAGAATGGTTAGACGGGGTGAACGTGGTCGGGGTGACCGCCGGTGCCTCGGCCCCGCCCAGGCTGGTGGAGGCCGTCATCGCCGCCCTAGCCGAACTCGGACCCCTCACCGTGGTCGAACGCGAGACCACCCGCGAGACCATCCATTTCGCCCTGCCCTCCACGGTGCGGCGACCGTGAACCTACTCGGCCACATCACCGACCCCACCCACTGAGGAGTTGTCCAGATGACGGACATCATTCCCACCACCGAGGCGACCCCTCTGATCGACCCGCCGCCGCACCGCGACTGCCCGGTCGCGTCGGACCCGGAAAGCGCGCTGGTCGCCGCAGCCTGGGCTGGCCCGTCGGGGTTGGGCACCTCGGCGGCCCGCTTCGTGCGGGAACTCACTCTGGCCAGCGGCCCCAGCCCCGCGTACGTGGAACGCCCCTGGGGAGACGGCACGGCCGCGCCGCTGTACGTCCCGGCGGTCGAGCGGGTGGACGACGCGCTGGCCGCCGAGGTGGACGACCGGCTGGTGCTCTGGGCCAAGGACTGCGGCTTCACCGACGACGAGGCCGATCTGAT
Organism: Pseudonocardiales bacterium; assembly: GCA_019247305.1. Taxonomy (GTDB): domain Bacteria; phylum Actinomycetota; class Actinomycetes; order Mycobacteriales; family Pseudonocardiaceae. Next base: position 25,571 of record JAFAPC010000190.1, on the reverse strand, counting down.
GCGCCGGGCCGGGTTCGGCCGGCTGGCGATGCTCGCCCACCCCGATACCGATGATCCTGACCACCTGCTGATCGCCGCGCAGCTCAACGCCGCGTGGTGGGCCGCCGACGACCTGTACGCCGACGACAGCGCGATGGGCGCCACCCCGACCGAGCTGCCGCCCCGGCTGGCCCTGGCGATGGCCGCAATGGACCCGGTGGCCCCGGCCGGCGAGTTCTCCGTTCCGCTGGACGAGGCGCTGCGCTCCGATCCGGTATTGGTGTCGCTCAACTCCGGGATCGAGCACCTGACCCGGCACGCCAGCCCTGCGCAGGTGCAGCGAGTCTGCTACGCGACCTTCGCCATGTTCGTCAGCTGGGACAGCTACGCGGCCTGGCGGTTCACCGGCGACTACCCGCCGGCCTGGAAGTACCTCGCCGCCCGCCAGCACGACACCTTCTACACCTCGATGACGCTGATCGACGCGGTCGGCGGCTATGAACTGGACGCCAACCTGTATTACGAGCCGCGGGTCCGGCGCGCCCTGATGCAGGCCGGCACCGCCTCGGTGATAGTCAACGACCTGCACTCGGCGGCCAAGGACGCCGCCGACGACAAGCCGGTGTGCAACATGGTGTTGCAGATCGCCGCCGATCGGCAATGCTCCATCGAGGAAGCCGTCGCGATCACCGTCGACCTGCACAACAACCTGGTCCGAGATTTCCAGGCCACCCACCGCAGCCTGCTCCCCGTACCGTCGCCGCAGCTCCAGCGGTTCCTGCGCGGGGTGTGCGCCTGGATGGGCGGCGGCTTCGAGTGGCACACCACCAACCCCCGCTACCGGAGCTGACCCGCGCGCGGGCCGCACCGCAGCATACCGAGATCAACTACGGGGTCAGCACTGGTGACCTCGCGTAATCGACTGTCGCGTATTCGTGTCGCCAGTTTGCGGCCCGTGTCACCGGGGGGTGTGATCACCGGCCGCGTAGCGGCTCCAGGTTGCGCCGGCTTCGGTGAGGAGTCGGGCGGTGTGGTCGGGGTGGTAGCCGAGCATGGTGGCGACGACGGGTGCTGGTGCTTGCAGGACGAGTTGTCGGATCGCTGCGGTGCGGCCGCGCAGGCCGGGGATCTGGTGCTGGCGTAGGCGGGTTTCGAGGGCTTCGGGGGTCATAGGCTGGCCGCCGCGGCGGCCAGGAAATAGCCACCGGGCGTCGGGGTTGGTGGCGGTGGTCAGGTTGAGCCGCTGGTCGATGTGCCGTAGGAGCAGGTCGGCGAAGGGTTCGGGGACCGGTGAGGGTGGGTCGCCGAGCCGGATGCTGACCTGGTTGCCGTGATGGAGGACGTCGTCGATGCTCAGGCGCAGGATTCTGGTCAGGGGCTGGGCGTAGAGCAGCATCAGCGTCGCGGCGACGCGGGTCAGCAGGGGGATGTCGTCGGCGGTGAGCAGCCGGTGGATGGTGGCCAGTCGCTGTTTCTGGGTGATGGGTGCCGGGTTGGTCGTGGTCTGGTGCGGGATCGTCACCGGGGTCAGCAGCTGGTGGCGTATCGCCCAGCGCAGGAAGCCGTGGGTGAGGCGGCGGGCGGTGTAGGCGCCGGCGTACCAGGCGTCGATGTCGGCTTGGCCGCAGCTGCCCAGTCCACGGCCTCGGTCGCCGAGCCAGGCCAGGAACGCGATGGACCGTCGGATCTCGGCTCGGGCTTGCTGGCTCTGTTTGGCGGTAAGTGGCCCTCGCTCGGCGAAGCGGCGCAGCCGCCGCTGAACGTGCCAGGCGGCGAACCGCTCGACGATCTGGCGGTGCTCGGGCCGCTCGATTCCGGCCAGGATCTCGCCGAGCCATCGCTGGAACAGCACCAGCTGCCGGTCGGCGGGGGGCAGGACACCGTGGTGCATCAGCAGATCGCGCAGGTAAGCCACCGAACGCCAGGGCGAGAGACTATTGAGCGTCTCGTGGGTGATCGGCGTGAGCGGGTCGGCCAGGGTGCGCAGCATCTGCTGGACGTGGGGGTTGGCGATCCAGGTCAGCCCGCTCCGCGGGCGGCTCATGCGGCAGAGTCCCTCGGCGAAGGGAATCAACTGGGGCCGGATGCGCCCGGTGCCGTCGTCGAGCAGGATGCTCAGGCGCTCGGCCAGGACGCAGGTGCCGCAGACCCCACGGCGATGGCGTCGTGCTTCCCGACCGCACAGTTCGCAGAAGAACTCGCCGAGGCCGCCAGCGCAGTCAGTGCACAACCTTCCGCCGTCCGGCGCGATGCCGGGGGTGAGCCGGTCAACGCCGCAACCAGCGCATCGCCCGTAGGTTTCCAGCGCGTGGGTGTGGCAGGTCGCGCAGAGATAGCCCTCGGGCCAGCGCGCCGCCCCCCGGCGCACCCCACGGCCGCAACGCGCGCAAAACAACTCCGCCGCCGCGATGCGGGTCCTGCTCATCCCTCGGGCCGCAGCCGCGCTCGGGTCGGGCGCCGCGCGTTGAGGTTGACCACGCCCTCGTCGCTGCCGGTCTTGCGGACGGCGGTGTTCTCGGCCTTGGTAGCGATCAGCTCGGAGGGGGTGCAGGTGAAGATGTCGCACAAGGCGGCAAGCACCGGCAGCGACAGGCGTTCGGGAGTTCCGGTGGCCAGCCGGTGGACCTGGGAGACCGACAGGGTGATGCCGCGGTCGACCAGCAGCGGCACCAGCTCGGTGATGGTGAACATGCCGTGGGTGGCCATCACCTCACGCAACCGCCACTGGTAGCTGACCTGGCGTGTCATCATGGTCTCCCGGTGGGCTCGAGCGCGGCGCCCAAGGTGTCATCCAAGGCACGGCGCAGCGTACGAGTCCGGAAATCCGACGACACACACGTATACAGCGACGTCGTACTCGCATGCTCGTGCCCACACTGGAACTGGACAAACAACGGATCCCGACCCGCCTCAATGAGATGCGTGACATACGAGCGGCGCAGCCCATGAAAGTCCAACCCCGGATCCAGACCGAGCGCGTCCCGATAGGCAGCGAACCGGGAATTGATCCGCTGCAACCCAATCCGGACTCCGCGTTCCGAGGGCCACAGCGCTGACGTGCCAGGCGCGGCCAACAGGGGCCGGAACTCCGTGACCCACTCCTCCAAGATCTCTGCGGTCCAGGTCCACACGGTCGCCACGCTGCGGCGTTTGGGCGGCGAGCCCTTCTTGGCCTTGCCGTACCGGACATGCAGCAGTCCGTAGTCGCCGAACTCAGGACCATGCGGATTGCGGCCAATGTCAACGACATCGAGCATCCGCGTTTCGTTACGCCGCAGCCCATAACTGTAAGCGACCTTGAACAGCGTCGCATCGCGGAACGCCGGTAACCAGCCCTTGCGGCCTCGATCCCGAGCCTTAATGACTTGCTCATCGGCGTAGTCGAAAAAGCCCTGCAGCTCCTCCAGGGTGAATGCCCGCTTCTGCGGCCGCGCCTCGCCCTCCTGCACGTGCGCCGCGGCGTTGCCCTCGTGCACCACCTGAACCGGATACGTTCCGAAGTGCCGCTCACACTCGGTCAGCCAGTCATAGGCCGGGTCGGTCACATAAGAACAAAACGAGCGCAGCGCGTCCTGGTAGGACCGCAGCGACGAGTGCCCGCAACCCCGCACCGCACGCAGATCAGCGAACCACTCATCGGCATGCTGCGACGTCCACTGCCACGGGAACGCCTCGGCGTGAGCCAGGAAAGCCCGCAGCCGCACCGCCCGCTTGTTGATCGTTGACAGGGACAGGTTGCGAGCCAGCTGCTGGTTACGCCAACCCTCCAACATCGCCTCAAACACCTGCTCCTCCGGGTGCAGCAACGCCACCCCGTCAGCTAGATACAACCCCGCCGACCCCGGAAACCGGTCCCCTCGACCCCCCACCGACCACCCTCCACCGTTCGCGTTGGACGCGAAATCTTCGCATTCAACGCGAACAGCCCCGCACCGGGGACCGATCAACCCCCTGACCAGCACAAACCCCTGACCTGGAGAACGACATGATCCGACAAGCCGAACCGCAGCACGGTGCGCAGCCCACGACACCACCCCTGACCTCGCAAGCATCCGGGTCTCACACCATCGCCAATACGCATCCGACGCAATTCGCGGCAGAACCGGAATACGCCAGAAAGGGGCCACGCTTGTTCCAGTGGTTCCTGTGCGAGTGGCCTTGTCTCAAGACAACAGGTTTGCCTGGCCCTGACCAGGCACGATGCGCAGCATGCCCCGAGGCTGATCCCATCGTTATCACCGGTCACCATGCCCGCTCAGCCGACCTCACGTCTCGCTGACCAGCGGGAACGGTCACTGTGGCCCCTTTCTGGCGTATTCCGGCCGACCCCGTTCAGGCTCCCATACAGCGACTCCGGTGGCCGGCGGCCCCGCTCATCCGGCGTATAGTAACCGGCCAGGATTTCAGTCATCGACATGTCCCACAACGCGCGTTTCGACGGCGACCGAGCCACGTGTGCCCACTAGGTGTGCGGGGCGATCGGCACGCCGAGAAAAGTCACTGCACGGGGTGAGCGGTGCGACCCCGAAACCCTGGCGATACCCAGCCCACGACACAGCCCTGACCTCGCAAGCATCCGGGTCTCACGCCATCGCAAATACGCATCCGATGCAATTCGCGGCAGATCCGAGGTACGTGTAATTCCGGCAATCAGTCGATCTTGAGGGAATGTTGTCTGGTGCGGGATCCGTGCGACAGAGGGTGGTGATGCGGGGTTGTTGCTGGTCAGCGGTCGGTGGTGATGAGGTTGAGGGCGTCTGCTTTGTCTTTGTCGGAGGTAACGGCACAGTCGGATATTGGAACTGTCCGAATACCCGTCCAGTACGCCGTGCGGCATGCATCGCTTTGGGCGCCCAGATGGCTCGTGGGCAAGCCGACCCGCACCGCTTATCTGGGGTCCTGGAGCGTCTGTCCATGACGTGCATGACCTGGTGAAGTCCTTCCCGATCATCGTGGTGGATGCGGTTACCTTTCGCTGTCCATCACGGAGTGGGAGGTTCGATGCGTGTACAGCGGGTGGTCATGCGGGACTCGGGGGAAGGGTCGTGGACCTTGCTCGGGGAGGATCACGGTCCGGTTGAGCCGGTGGAGCGGTTTTTGTCCTATCTGGCTTCGATTGAGAAGTCACCGAACACGGTCAAGGCTTACGCCCATGATCTGAAGGACTGGTTCACCTACCTAGCCGGCCATGGGCTTGATTGGCGGCGGGCCACGCTGGAGGACGTCGCTGGGTTCGTGGCGTGGCTGCGGCTGCCGCCGGAGGCTCGTGCTGGGAAGGTCGCGGTGCTGCCGAGTGTGGAGCATTATTGCTCGGCGTCCAGCGTGAACCGCAAGCTCGCGGCATTGACCTCGTTCTGTGAGTTCCACGCCCGGCACGGGGTCGCCTTGGCTGGGTTGCTGGTCACGTTGCAGCCCGCGGGGCGTCGCGGGTCTGCAACGTCCTATAAGCCGTTTCTGCACCACATCAGTAAGAACACCCCGCAGCGCCACCGGACGATCAAGTTGACGACGTCCCGGCCACGGCCGAGGGTGCTGAGTGCTGAGCAGGCGCAGACGATCCTGGACGCTTGCGAGCATCTGAGGGACCGCCTGCTGTTTGCTGTTCTGCTGGACTGCGGTGTGAGAATCGGCGAGGCTCTGGGCCTGCGGCATGAGGATCTGGAGATCGCGCAGCGGAGCGTCACCGTTCGGCCGCGGTCCAACGATAACCGGGCCCGCGCCAAGGCCGGTGTGTCGCGGACGATCCCGTGCAGCGCCGAGTTGATGCGGTTGTATGCCGATTACCTCACCCGCGAGTACGGCTCGCTGGACTCCGACTACGTGTTCGTCAATCTCTGGGCGGCGCCACACGGCCGGCCGCTAACGTATGCCACCGTCTATGACTTGGTATTACGGCTTCGCCGTCGCACGGGCATCGACTTCGAGCCCCATCAGTACCGGCACACCTACGCGACCTGGCTGTTGCGCAAGGGTGCGGGGATGGAGAGCGTCAAAGAGCTCCTCGGTCACTGCTCGATCACTACCACGGTTGATACCTATGGTAAGGCTCGGAAGTTGCACCAGAGGGGCGAGAAACCGCAGGTCGCCTGGCTAGCGGGGTCTCGGAGTGGTGGTCGCCGCCGGCGGCTTGAGGTGGTTTGACCTGCCGGTTTGATCAATTGAGCTCGTTTGGTGCATGATCCGCCCAGTTTCCGAGCTGGCTGGGGGGCGGGTTGCGGCGGGTGGATCTGGCGGGCGCGGCGCATCTGGAGCTTGTCTGTGGGGTGGCGCAGCTGCGCCCGGAGGAGGCGATGCTCGGGGCGATGCTGCGGGGTTGGCGGGCGCAGCAGGCCGCCCGCGGGCTGCGGGAGGACACGATCATCGCGCGGGAGCGGCTGGTTCGGTCGTTCGTGGAGTTCACCAACGAGTACCCGTGGCGGTGGACCCCGGCGCATGTGGATGAGTGGTCGTTGTCCCTGACCGGTGAGCGGCACTTGGCGTCCTCGACGATCCGCACTTACCAGTGCGATTTGAGGTTGTTCACCGAGTTTTTGACTGACAACGCCCGCTACGGCTGGGGAGCGGCATGTGAGAAGGAGTTCGGGCCGGGTGTGCACCCGGTGCCGATTGTGCACGAGTGGAACTCGATCGCGCACCTGAATGCTTATGAGGGTAACCCGGAGGCGCGGGCGTTTACCCGGGAGGAGTTGCAGCGGTTCCTCGACTATGCCGATGACCAGGTTGCCCGCGCGGTGCGGGCCAAGCGGAAGGGCGCGTTGACGGCTTACCGGGATGCGACTCTGTTCAAGGTGATCTATGGGTGGGGGCTTCGTCGGACCGAGGCGGCGCGGCTGGATATCGCTGATTGGGGCCGCAACCCGGCGGCTGCGCAGTTCGGCCGGTACGGGACACTGCACGTCCGTTACGGCAAGGCCAAGCGTGGGCAGCCGCCCCGGCGGCGCAACGTCGCCTCGGTGATGGCCTGGGCGGTGGAGGCTGTTGAGGACTACGTGCAGAATATCCGGCCACGGTTTGGCTGTGATGACCAGCCCGCGTTGTGGGTCACCGAACGCGGTGGGCGGATCAAGCCGCCGGAGATCAACGCCCGCTTCGAGGCCTATCGAGACGCCTTGAAACTGCCGAAAGCCTTGACGCCGCACAGTTTTCGGCACTCCTATGTTTCGCATCTCACCGAGAATGGGGTTGACCGCAGATTCATCCAGGAGGCTTATTCAGCGATCTTGATCGACGACTGATCGTTGCAGCTCAGGATGAGTCTCACAAGATCAATAACACTGTCCTGAATAAGCCTCCAGGTTCAAGTCGGCCATGAATGTGATAGCTCCACCGCTATTTACACCCACGTCAGCGACGATTTCATGAACACCATGAGGCTTATGCAAAACCCCTTGAGAACATGATCAAAAATTGGCGTCCCCGCAGGTCAGCGACATGATCACAGAGCTCGTCTCCGAGTTTTGCATAAGCCTCCATGCTCCAAAAAGCGCTGTCGCCCGCATTTGACCCCGTCTCCCGCGACGATAAGGAGCGCTGATGGCCGCCAAACTCGACTACCGCTGGCATCTGCGTACGGTCATGGCCGAGCGGGGACTGTTCGCCACCACCGATCTGATCGAGCCGCTGGGCCGGCGGGGTATCAGGTTGTCCTCCAGCCAGGTCTATCGGCTGGTCGTCGAGCGCCCCGAGCGGCTGAGCCTGAAGATCCTGATGGCGCTGTGCGACATCCTGGACTGCTCGATGACCGAGCTGATCGAACCGGTCACCGCCGGCGGCGCGGTGACCAGGAAGAAGAAGGCGGCCGGGGCCGAGACCAGTATCGGTGATCTGCGTCCCACGCGGGCCCGCATTCACGGTGTCGAACGAGGATGAGCACCGCCAGTGCGCACCTGGAGCGGGCTGTGTCCGATCCGATCGGGCTGATCGTGGGGCTGATCGAGGCTGTTGACCACGCGCTTGCGCCAGAGCGCATCCGTGAGGTTGTCATCGCCGTCGCGGGAGGCCGCGCCAAGTCTCGGCGCCTGGCTGCGGCCCTGGCCGAACGCCCCGAGGTCCTTACTGACGGCCGGTCCCCGGCACCTCGGGTCGTCGCCGAGCTGCTACTGGCCCTGCGCGCGGCCGGCGCCACAACGGTCTGTCCGCCGTGCTGTGCTGAGTGCGGCAAACACCTGCGGACCTTCCAGCGCCGCGGCCAGCGCTGGTACTGCTCGGTCTGCAACCGGCGCACCGAACCGTGCGCCGGTTGCGGGAATACCAGAGCCATCTCCTCGCGAGATCGCTGTGGGCGACCACGTTGCGTCACCTGTCCGGACCACGACGGGCGCGACCCGATCACAGTGATCCACCAGGTGATCGCCGAGCTCGACCCGCACGCCGAGTGGGCCACCGTCGCCGCGGCCGTGCGCCGGTGCGCGTCGCGACCGTCCTACCAGCACCGAGTGGCCTGGGAGCTGGAGGCCCAGCCCGGTTTGCTGACCGGCGATGGGCACCTCGCGCCGCTACGCGCCATCCCGCGGCTGATCGACCTGCTGGCCGCCGCCGGGGTTGCTGGGATCATTCGACCTACCTGCCCTCGTTGCCGGCGTGTCGTGCGCATCGACAAGCCGCTGGAGGGGGTGCGGGTCTGCCGGACGTGCATCGCGCACTCCCGGATCGACGAGTGCGTGCGCTGCGCGGCTCGCCGCGAACCGGTCACCCGCGACGACCAAGGTCAGCCGGTGTGTGCCAACTGCTTCATCACCGACCCGGCGAATCTGGAGACCTGCCTCCACTGCGGGCGCCGCCGCCCCGTCGACCACCGAACCCCCGAGGGGCCACTGTGTCCCAGCTGTCCCACACTGCCGGTGGCGACCTGTGCGATCTGCGGGGAGACTACCGGCTGCGGTATCTCCCGGGTCAGCGGCCAACCGTGGTGTCCAGCCTGTCAGCGCCGCTCGGTCACCTGCTCGACCTGCGGGCACCTCAGGCCCATCATCTCCGGCACCCTGGCCCAGCCACTCTGCGCCGAGTGCAGCGCACCCCCCGCCTGGCTGGGCTGCCCCACCTGCAGCGACCCCCACCCGGGCCACTGCGGACGCTGCCTAATCAACCGCCGCCTCGACGAGCTCATGGGTCCCGACACCAATGCCCTGCCACCCGGGCTGCAAGCACTGCACGAGAACATCGCCACCACCGCCCACCACATCACCGCGATGCGCTGGCTGACCAAGCCCGCCATCGCCCCCGTCTTGGCCGACCTCGCCGCAGGGCGCCTGCCGCTAACCCACGCTGCGTTCGACGAGCTGGGCGACAGCCAGGCCCTGACCCATCTCCGCCAAACGCTCGTCACCGTCGGTGCCCTGCCCGAACGCGACGAGGAACTCGTTCGCCTCGAACGGTTCCTGACCGGCTTCCTCGCCTCCCAACACGATCGGGACCGACGAAAAACCTTGCACCGCTACACCATCTGGCACCTGCTCCGACGCCTCCGCAGCCGCAACAACGGCCGACCCACCTCCCGCCAACAAGCGCTCCGCATCCGCAGCCACGCCCGCGCCGCCAACGCGTTCCTGGACTGGCTCGAGGCGCACACCCTCACCCTGGGCACCTGCACCCAAGCCGATCTCGACCACTGGCTCACCGACGACTCCGGCGCCTACCGCTTCGAAACCGGCACCTTCCTCCGCTGGGCACGCACCCACAAGCTCACCGCCAGCCACCTGGTCTCCCTCCGCTGGGGCGGCCCCACCCAGCTGCTGGATGACCACCACCGCTGGGACACCGCCCGTCGACTGCTGCACGACGAAACCCTCAAAGCCGAAGACCGGCTCGCTGGCCTGCTAGTCCTGCTCTACGCCCAAGGCCCCACAGCGATCAGCCAGATGACCACCGAACAGATCCAACTCAACGACCACGACGTTCGTCTACGCCTAGGCCGCGTGCCCATCCACCTACCCGAACCCCTCGCCACCCTCGCCCGCACCGTCCTCGCCAACCGCAAAGGCCACGCGACCATCGGAGCCCTCACACCATCTCCCTGGCTATTCCCCGGAGGCCAGCCCGGCCGGCCGATCAGCACCGCACGACTGACCCAGCGGCTGACCCACCTCGGGATCCAACCCAACCAAACCCGCAGCACCGCCCTGTTCCAGCTCGCCACCGAAATCCCCGCCGCGATCCTCGCCCGCACCCTGGGCATCCACACCGACGTCGCCGTCACCTGGCAACGCCTCTCCGGCAGCGACTGGGCCACCTACGCCGCCGACCTCAACCAACGAACGACCGCACCAGCCGGGAATTCCGACAGTTCCAATATCTGACGTCACCGTTACATCTCACGGTCGAGGACGCCCGGCAGAGTTTGGAAGCCGCGGGCTGGTTCACCGGCCGGGAGGTTCGGCTGTGATCGGGGTTACCGTCCCGCGGACGCATGGCAGGGCGGGCCTGCTGGAGAAGCTGATGGGTGCCGTTCGTCCGGAGTTCCGCGCTGAGCTGCTGACTCCTGCCGCTGATGATCCGGTCCTTGGCTGGAAGACCTGCGTCGCCGAGGGTTGCGGCCGGCCGAAGAGGAACGGCGGGATGTGCGATCCGCACTATGCACGCTGGAGGAGCCAGGGCAAGCCCGATCGGGCGGTGTTCCTTGCTGATCCCGGTCCCGCTATCCGCGGGAGGCCGGGGCATCTGGAGGTGGCATTCATCGACTTCAGCGAACTTGGCCCGCAGGTGAAGCTCGAGCTCCAGTACGCCGTTCAGTCTCGGTGGGACGAGCAGGCCAGCGTCTTGTCTGTGGAGGTGGTGCGGCGGGTGGTCCGTCTGGTGGCGGGCACCGGCACCGCCTCATTGCTTGATCTATCCAGGGCCGAGTGGGTGTCCACCGCAGAGCGGGCCCGGCCGAGTAGGCGGCGACTGGCCGAGGCGACCATGTTCCTGATCTACGCGCGGGATCTGATCGAGGTCCTCGATGTCGGCGACGGTTGGGAGGTGGAATATTCCCGCGATGAGTGGAGAGTCAGCAGGCTTCCCGGCCTGAGCATCAATCCGGCACGGCCACGGGCCCGCAGCTACGTGCGCTTCGGATGGATCAGCCAGCCGTGGCTGAAGGAGCTGACCAAGAGGTGGGTGCGGTTCCGGGTGGTCTTGGGAGCTTGTCAGAATTTCCGTGTAAGCCACGGATGACTGATGTCGTTATCATATCACAGAGGAAGCCGCCCTGGGAAGAGAATGGCCAAAGTGTTCAAGGCCATCGTCCAGCCCGCCGTTCCCGTCCCGGACTCGCCTCCTCTCTTGCTTGAGATATTCCGCAGCCCGAGGTAGAGTAGTTTCATCGCCGCTTCGTCCGACGGAAAATGCCCCCGAGTCTTGGTGATCTTTCGGAGTTGGTAGTTGATGGACTCGATCGCGTTCGTGGTGTACACGATCCGCCGCAACTCTGGTGGGTAGTCCAGGAAGGGGATGAACTCGTTCCACGCCCGACGCCACACATCAACCGCACCCGGATACCGTTCACCGAAATCAGCTTCGAAACCAGTGAACGCGAGTTCAGCGGCCCCCAGTGTCGGCGCGGTGTAGATCGCCCGCATGCCGGCCGCGACCTTCTTGCGATCGGCATACGACACGAAGAGCATCGCGTTGCGGACCACGTGCACAACACATGTTTGGACTACCGTCTTCGGGAATGCCGTGGTGATCGCCTCCGGTAACCCGGACAGCCCATCACAGCAGCAGATCAGGATGTCCCGCAGCCCACGATTACGCAGCTCGGTCAACACCGACAGCCAGAACTTCGCCCCCTCACTCTCGGCGATCCAGATCCCCAGCGCGTGCTTGCGGCCCTCCACATCCACGCCGATCACCAGGTACGCGACCTTCACCGTCACCGCACCCTGGTCCCGGACCTTAATCCGAATCCCATCAATATAAACAATCGGGTACACCTCATCAACCGGACGGTTACGCCACAACTCAACCTCATCCACCACCACATCAGTCACATTCGAAATCAACTCCCGAGACGCATCCACGCCATACACCTCACGCAAATGCGCCTCTATATCACGATTCGTCATCCCCCGAGAATACAACGACAGAATCATCTCATCAATCTGCCCCAACCGCCGGGCGTGCTTCGGCACAATACGTGGCTCGAAAACACCGCTACGATCCCGGGGCACGTTAATCGTCACCGGACCATTCGGCGTCGCGACCGTCTTCACAGAATAACCATTACGAGAATTCCCTGACCCCGCGCCTGCCGGATCACCACGCTCATAACCCAACTCATGAGTCAACTCCGCGGCTAACGCCCGCTCAATCACCGCCTTCGTCATCTTGTTCAACAAACCATCCACACCATCAATCGGCGTACCACTCGCCTGCGCATCAGCCAACAACGCATCAATCACCGCAGGATCCAACGCCTGCGCCAACCGACGAGACGCCTCCACATCACGATCACCGACAACAGCGTCCTGACTCACAGATGGTTCCCTTCCCAGCCGAGTGGTCATCACATCGGCTGACCTTGACCCATCCGTGACTTACACAGGTGTAACGACACGCCCCCACCCGGCGACCGGCGGTAGCTCCGTAAGCTCGGTGTTGTGCGGGTCTTGCTGCTGTCCACCGCGGATACTGACCTGCTCGCCGCTTGGGCCTGCGGTGCTGAGTACCGGCTGGCCAATCCGGCCCGGATCGAGCTCACCGAGTTGCCCACGCTGCTGGACGGGGTGGATGTGGTGGTGCTCCGGTTGCTCGGCGGGCGGCGGGCCTGGGCGGCGGGGCTTGCGGCAGTGGTGCGTTCCGGCGTCCCGATGGTGTGTCTGGGGGGTGAGGCGGTCCCGGATGCGGAGCTGATGGCGAGCTCCACGGTTCCGGCTGGGGTGGCGGCGGAGGCGCTGCGGTACCTGGTCGCGGGCGGGCCGGGGAACCTGGCCCAGCTGGCTCGGTTCCTGTCCGACACGCTGCTGCTCACCGGGGAGGGCTTCGAGCCGCCGGTGGCTACCCCGGATTATGGCGTGCACGACGCGCGCGAGCTGGACCCGCACCGCCCCACCGTCGGCGTCGTGTTCTACCGAGCGCACGCGCTGGCCGGGAACACCGGTTTCGTGGACGTGCTGGCTGAGGCGCTGCGCGCGGCCGGGGCGAATGCGCTGCCGGTGTTCTGCGGCTCGCTGCGCGGGTTGGACGGCGCCCAGGCGCAGGGGCTGCGCGCGCTGCTGGGCCGGTGCGACGCGGTGGTGACCACGGTGCTCGCCGCGGGCGGCAGCGCCGGGGCCACGGAGGAGTCTTGGGACTCCGGAGCGCTGGCCGCGTTGGACGTCCCGGTGCTCCAAGGCCTGTGTTTGACCTGCTCCCGGGCGAGCTGGCAGGCCAGCGACGCGGCGCTGTCGCCGATGGACGCCGCCATGCAGGTGGCGATCCCGGAGTTCGACGGGCGGCTGGTGTCGGTGCCGTTCTCCTTTAAGGAGCCGGGCGCAGAGGGGATCCCGGTCTATGTGGCCGATCCCGAGCGGGCTGCTCGGGTGGCGGGAATCGCCGTGGCGCTGGCCCGGCTGCGGCACGTGCCCGCGCCGGACAAGCGGCTGGGCATCGTGCTGTCGGCCTACCCGACCAAACACGCCCGCGTCGGCAACGCCGTCGGGCTGGACACCCCAGCCTCGGCCGTGGTGCTGCTGCGCGCACTCGCCCAGGCTGGCTATCACCTCGGTGACCTGGACGTCAAGGCCCTGGAGGGCGACGCGCTGATCCACCAGCTGATCGCCGCCGGTGGGCACGACATGGAGTGGCTCACCGAGGAGCAGATGGCCGGCGCGGCCATCCGGGTACCTACCGCGCAGTACGTCGAGTGGTTCGCGCAGCTGCCAGACCCGTTACGAGAGTCGGTCGTCCAGGCCTGGGGCGAGCCACCCGGGCAGCTGTACGTATCCGACGACGGAATCTACGTCGGTTCGCTGCGGTGGGGCAATGTGGTGCTGCTCATCCAGCCACCGCGCGGATTCGGCGAGAACCCGGTGGCGATCTACCACGACCCCGAGCTGGCCCCTTCGCACCAGTATCTGGCCGCCTACCGGTGGCTGGAGCACACCTTCGGCGCGCACGCCGTAATACACCTGGGCAAGCACGGCAACCTGGAGTGGTTACCCGGCAAGGGGCTGGGCCTGGCCGCGCGGGACGCCCCGGACGTGGTGCTCGGGAACCTGCCGCTGGTGTACCCGTTCATCGTCAACGATCCTGGCGAGGGTACTCAGGCCAAGCGCCGAGCGCACGCCACCATCGTCGATCACCTGATCCCGCCGATGGCCCGGGCCGAGTCCTACGGTGATCTTGCCCGCCTGGAGCAGCTGCTCGACGAGTACGCGACCGTGGCGGCGCTGGACCCGGACAAGCTCCCCGCGCTGCGCGGGCAGATCTGGACGCTGATCCAGAGCGCTCAACTGCACCACGATCTGGGCGCGGACGCACCCCCGGGGGAGGCTGATTTCGACGAGTTCGTGCTGCATCTCGACGGCTACCTCTGCGAGATCAAGGACGTGCAGATCCGCGACGGCCTGCATGTGCTCGGTCGGGTCCCCACCGGGGAGGAACTAATCAATGATGTGCTCGCGGTGCTGCGCGCCCGCCAGGTATTCGGCTCGGGGAAGCCGCTGCCGGGGCTGCGCGCGGCGATCGCCGAGTGCGTCGGCGTGGACGAGCAGGGCCCGCTCGCTGACGTCGACCGCCTGGAGGCGCTGGCTCGCAGGCTCGTGCAGGGCACCCAGGGGAGCGGCTGGGACCCGGCGAAGGTGCCCGCCGTGGTCGCCGAGGTCCTCGGCGGGCCGGACGCTGCGGTGGTGTCAGTGCTGCGGTTCGCGTGCATGGAGCTCCTTCCCCGCCTGGCTGGCACCTCGGCTGAGATCACTAGCGTGCTGCGCGCCCTGGATGGTCGATTCGTCGAGCCGGGGCCTTCCGGTTCCCCCACCCGCGGTCTGGTCTCGGTGCTCCCGACCGGACGCAACTTCTACTCGGTGGATCCGAAGTCGATCCCGACGCGCAACGCCTTCGACGTAGGCACCGCGCTGGCCGACTCCCTACTCGAACGCCACCGCGCCGACACCGGTGACTGGCCCACCTCGGTGGGTCTCACCATCTGGGGTACCAGTGCTATGCGCACCCAGGGCGATGACATCGCTGAGGTGCTGGCGCTGCTGGGTGTGCGCCCGATCTGGGACGATGCCTCCCGCCGGGTCACCGGCCTGGAGGTGATCGGGCTCGCTGAGCTCGGCCGGCCCCGCATCGACGTGGTGCTGCGCATCTCCGGCTTCTTTCGGGACGCCTTCCCGCACGTGGTCGCGCTGCTCGACGATGCGATCACCGCCGTCGCGATGCTGGACGAGCCGGCGGAGCAGAATTTCCTCGCCGCGCACTACCGGGCTGATCTCGCCGCACACGGCGACGACCGGCGAGCCCGCACGCGGATCTTCGGGTCCAAACCCGGCGCGTACGGCGCCGGACTGCTGCCGCTGATCGACAGCCGGGACTGGCGCACCGACGCTGACCTCGCCGAGGTCTACGCCACCTGGGGTGGTTACGCCTACGGGCGAGGGCTCGACGGGACCGCAGCGCGCCACGATATGGAGCACGCCTTCCGGCGCATCACGGTGGCCGCCAAGAACGTCGACACCCGTGAGCACGACATCGCCGATTCTGATGACTACTTCCAGTACCACGGCGGAATGGTCGCGATGGTGCGCTCGTTAACCGGCCGCAACCCGGCGGCCTACATCGGTGACTCGGCGGTGCCGCACGCGGTCAAGACCCGCTCGCTGGCCGAGGAGACCCGCCGGGTATTCCGCTCCCGGGTCATCAACCCGCGGTGGATCGCCGCCATGCAACGGCACGGCTACAAGGGTGCCTTCGAACTCGCCGCCACCGTTGACTACCTGTTCGGTTTCGACGCCACCGCAGGAGTGGTCGAAGACTGGATGTACCACCAGCTCGCCGACTCCTACATCCTCGATCCCGGCGTGCAACAGTTCCTGCGGCGTTCCAACCCCTGGGCGCTGCGGGGAATGACCGAGCGGCTGCTCGAGGCCGCTGACCGGGGCCTGTGGGCCCGTCCCGACCCAGCGGATCTTGACGCGTTGCGGGCGGTGTACCTGGAGCTTGAAGGGGAGTTGGAGGGCTGACCCGTGAGTGGCGATGCGAGCTCCAGCTCGCATCGCCACTCACGGGTCAGTGCCCATTAGCGCTGAAGTGCATAAAGTCCACCGGCCCTACCCACCGCCCACCCCAGGTCCACCCCACTGACTCGAACGCGGTCACCGCCGGGCCGCCGTCCAGCACCATGCCGGAGCGCACCCAGTCCCGGTTGAGGTAGGAGGAGGCCAGCTCCGGCACCACCAGGTTGCCCTTGACGTAGGGGTTGTCGAATGGGTTGAGGTCGATGGCCAACCCATAGGCATGGGCCGACCATTCGGTCTGGCCAGGGATCTGGTGGCAGACGAAGCCCTCGGTGTTGTTGCCATCCCCGGTCGGCGGCAAGCCCAGCTCGGCTTTCGACGTTATCCGCATCTCCTCGATCGGAAAGCCCGCTGCGAACAGCCGCTTGAAGACACTCACCACTGCTTGGGCGACATCAGCGTTCACCAGCATCTCGCCGGTGTGGGCCCGGGCATCAAAGCCGCGGAACGACAGGGTGAGGTAGCGCAGCTGACTGGGGTTCACTGGACAGATCGGTTGCCAGCTGCTGCGAGCCAGCACCTGCGGGGACACCGGGCTGATCGTCGAGACAAAGGAGGTTGAGGTGGGTGGAGGCAGCCGGTCGACGGTGGGTAGCCGCCGGTTCCCCAGCGCTGGGGGGGTGGACAGCACCTCGCCGTACCCGTCCGGACGCCGTCGCAGCGGCTTGGCTCCCCGTACCCAGGCCGACACCGACCCTAAACGGGGCGCGGCAGAGGTGACCGCCAGCTGCCCGGCGGGGGAGCTGGCCGGAGCTGACGACGCTACAGCGGGGGTCTGCCGGACGGCGCTGCCCGAGCTCACCGCTAAGATACCTGCGAGTAAGGCACCTGCGAGCAGCCCAATCAGGTACCCCCTCAGGATGAGCCGCCCGGGCCGATGCCGCGTCATGGTACCACGATGTCAGACCTTCTGGTAGGCAGGAACAGTGGACCACACTGTGTTACACCGAAGCCTCGCCCTTGACCTGTCACCCGCCATGATCTACGCCCTGCTGCGGCTGCGGGTGGAGGTCTTCGTGGTCGAGCAGGCCTGTCCGTATCAGGAGCTGGACGGCCATGACTTAGACCGGACAACCCGGCACTACTGGCTCGCGCCGGACAGCGCGATCGAGGACCCGCAGGCTACGCTCCGGTTGCTGGAGCCCACCGACGGTCAGTTCCGGATCGGCCGGGTCTGCGCCGCTCGGCCGGCCCGCGGCCACGGTGAGATTCGGCGGCTGCTGGAGGCGGCGCTGGCCGAGGTGGGCGATGCCCCGTGTGTGCTCGACGCGCAGCGGCACTGCGTCGAGCTGTACACGGCCTACGGCTTCGAGGTCGACGGGGCGGAGTTCATCGAAGACGGCATCCCGCACGTGCCGATGCGCCGCGCTGCCTCGGCCCGGATCCGCTGCTCATGAGCGCCGCCCGGTACCCGTTCTCCGCGATCGTCGGGCACGATGATCTCCGGTTGGCGTTGCTGCTGACCGCCGTGCACCCGGCGATTGGTGGCGTGCTGGTCCGCGGGGAGAAGGGCACCGCGAAGTCGACCGTGGTTCGGGCGCTCTCAGCGCTGCTGCCTGCCGTGCCCGCAGTAGTGGGATGCCGCTTCGGGTGCGACCCGCGCTCCCCGGATCCGGCGTGCCCGGACGGCCCGCACACTGCGGTAGCAGGGCAGCTGGTGCGCCCGGTCCGGCTGGTCGAGCTGCCGATCGGCGCCACCGAAGACCGCCTAGTGGGCTCGTTGGACCTACAGCGTGCCCTTACTGAGGGCGTGTCGGCGTACCAGCCTGGGCTGCTCGCTGCGGCGCACCGCGGCGTGTTGTACGTCGATGAGGTCAACCTGCTGCCCGACCATCTCGTCGACGTGCTCCTCGACGCCGCCGCGATGGGGCGCGCGCACGTGGAGCGCGACGGGGTGTCAGTCTCCCATGCCGCGTCGTTTGTGCTAGTCGGGACGATGAATCCGGAGGAGGGCGAGCTACGTCCGCAGCTGCTGGATCGCTTCGGGCTCACCGTTGAGGTGGCGGCCTCCCGGGATATCGAGACGCGGGCCGAAGTGATCCGCCGCCGGCTGCGCTACGAGGCGGACCCAGCTGGTTTCGCGGCGGCCTGGGGTCCCGCGGACGCCGCACTCGCCGAACGGATCACGCTGGCCCGGGCCGCGCTGCCGGCGGTGGCGCTTCCGGATGGCGAGCTGCGCCGAATCGCCGCGGTGTGTGCCGCGTTCGAGGTCGACGGGATGCGCGCCGATCTGGTGCTAGCCCGTACCGCGGTGGCGCACGCGGCCTGGCGGGGAGCCGATGCCGTGGAGGAGGCCGACGTCCGGGTCGCCGCAGTGCTGGCGTTGCCGCACCGCCGCCGCCGCGATCCGTTCGACCAGCCTGGCGTGGACAGTGCGCGGCTAGATGATGCCCTGCGCACCGCAGATTACCCGCTGGAGGACCCCCCTGAGGGGCCCAGAGGGGGCGGTGTCGGCGAGCCGCAATGCGGCGGTGCCGGCGAACGCTCCGGCGAGGACCACGCTGCCCACGGCGCCGCGCCCGATCGCCCGGTGTCTGAGCACCGTGGGTCCGCACCGATGGCGCCGTTTCGGACCCGGTTGTTGGTGTTGCCCGGTGTCGGCGCCGGGGCTCCTGGCCGGCGGTCGCGGGCGAGGACCAGCGCCGGGCGCACGATCCGGGCGTCGGTCTCCGAGGGCAGCGGGCTGCACCTGCTGGGCACCTTGACCGCCGCCGCCCCCCACCAGCATGGCCGCGGGCGCCGTGGCCCGGGGCTGGTGCTGCACCGGGCCGATGTCCGCCTGGCGGTGCGCCACGGGCGGGAATCCAACCTGGTGCTGTTCGCCGTCGACGCCTCCGGCTCGATGGCGGCCCGATCCCGGATGTCCGCGGTGAGCGGAGCGGTGCTGTCCCTGCTGCGGGACGCCTACCAGCGCCGCGACCAGGTAGGCTTGATCAGCTTCCGGGGCACTGCGGCGCAGCTGGTGCTGCCACCGACGTCGGCGGTGGACGCGGCCGTCGTCCGGTTGCGCGCCTTGCGCACCGGCGGGCGTACCCCGCTGGCTGCGGGGTTGCTGCGCTGCGCGCGGGTGCTGGCCGCGCAGCGGCTGCGCGATCCCACCCGGCGGGCCTTGCTCGTGGTCCTCACTGACGGCCGCGCCACGCACGGCGGGATGGACGCCGCCCTCACCGCAGCTGACCTGCTGCGTCGCGATGGGGTGGCGTCGATCGTGGTGGACTGCGAGTCCGGGCCGGTCCGGCTGGGTTTATCCGGTCGGCTCGCGCTGGCGATGGGCGGTGGGTGCGTGCGGCTGGAGGAGTTGTCGGCCGATGCGGTGGTTGGGGTGGTTCGCGCTGCCCGGGGAGCCCTTTAGTCACCACCGAGGAGACCGAGATGCCGCACGGCGTACCGCTCAGGGTTCCCGAGGACGGGCTGTCCACCCGGCAGCGGCGACACCGGCCGCTACTGATCGTCCACACCGGAGCGATGAAGGGCAAGTCCACGGCTGCCTTCGGCTTGGCGTTGCGGGGGTGGGCTGCGGGCTGGTCGATTGGGGTGTTCCAGTTCGTCAAGTCCGCGAAGTGGAAGGTGGGGGAGGAGTCCGCGTTCCGGGCGCTGCACGAGGTGCACCAGCGGACCGGGCAGGGCGGGCCGGTCGAGTGGCACAAGATGGGCGAGGGCTGGTCCTGGGCCCGCAAGCCGGGCAGCGTCGAGGACCACGCTGCTGCCGCGGCGGCGGGCTGGGCGGAGATCGCCCGCCGGTTGGCCGCCCAGGTGCACGACCTGTACGTGCTCGACGAATTCAGCTACCCGCTGCACTGGGGCTGGGTGGACACCAACGACGTGCTGGCCACGCTGGCTGATCGGCCCGGCCGGCAACACGTGGTGATCACCGGCCGGAACGCCCCACCCGCGCTCCTCGACGCCGCCGACCTGGTGGTGGAGATGACGAAGATCAAGCACCCGATGGACGCCGGCCAGAAAGGCCAGCGCGGGATTGAGTGGTGAACCACCCGTGAGTGGCGATGCGACCTACCACTCGCATCGCCACTCACGGGTGCTCATCGCTGCGCCCGGCTCGGGCGCTGGCAAGACCACCGTCGCCACGGGGTTGATGGCCGCGCTGCGGCGGCGGGGCACCACGGTGGCCGCCTTCAAGGTCGGTCCGGACTACATCGACCCGGGCTACCACGCGCTGGCCACCGGTCGCCCGAGCCGCAACCTTGATCCGGTGCTGGTCGGCGAGCAGCGCATCGCGGCGCTGGCCTGCCACGGCGCGGCCGGGGCGCAGCTTGCGGTCGTCGAAGGCGTGATGGGGTTGTTCGACGGCCGCGCCGGCACCGCAGGTCATGGCTCGACGGCGCAGGTCGCGGCTCTCCTTCAAGCCCCGGTGCTGCTGGTGGTCGACGTGCGGGGCCAGGGCCGCAGCCTCGCCGCGCTGCTGCACGGGTTCCGGTCGTTTGACGCCGAGGTTCAGATCGCCGGGGTGGTGCTCAACCAGGTCGGCTCGGCGCGTCATGAGCTGCTCTGCCGGCAGGCCTGCGCTGAGGTGGGTCTGCCGGTGCTGGGTGCCCTGCGCCGGGATGACGCGCTGGCCGTGCCCTCGCGGCATCTGGGGCTGGTCACCGCCGCTGAGCACGCCGCCGCGGCGGGCGTGGTGGCGCGGTGGGCCGACGCGGTGGCCGCGCAGGTCGATCTGGACGCGGTGGCGGCCCTGGCGAGCGCCTCGCCCGACGGACCGCGGTGGGCACCGGAGACCGAGCTCCCCCGGGTACCTGGAGCGCCGGTGGTCGCGGTGGCCGGTGGATCGGCGTTCACCTTCGGCTACCCCGAGCACGCCGAACTGCTCGCCGCAGCGGGGGCCACGGTCGCGGTCTTCGACCCGCTGCGCGACGAGTCACTACCCCCTGGCACCGCCGGCCTGGTGCTACCCGGGGGGTTCCCGGAGTTCCACGCCGAAGCGCTCTCCGCCAACGTGGCACTGCGCGCCGAGATCGCCGCCCTGGCCCGCCGCGGGGCACCGGTGCACGCCGAATGCGGTGGACTGCTGTACCTGTGCCGCGCGGTGGACGGGGCACCGATGTGCGGGGTGCTCGACGCCGAGGCGAGGATGACCGGGCAGCTGGTGCTGGGCTACCGCGACGCGGTGGCGTTGGGCGGATCGGTCCTGCACCGCCGGGGGGAGCGGGTGAGCGGTCATGAGTTTCACCGCACCAGCGTCACGCCCCGCGCGGGTCAACCCGCCTGGGCCTGGGCTGGGGCAGCGCCCGAGGGATTCATCCAGAGTGGGGTCCACGCCTCGTTCCTGCACACCCACCCCGTGGCGCATCCAGCGGCGGTGGCACGCTTCGTGGCGAGCTGTGTGAAGGGCAGACCGTAACCGTGGAGCTGGTCGGGATCGGGGTAGGTCCGGGCGACCCGGACCTACTGACCGTCGCCGCGGTGCGCGAGCTGTCCTGCGCCGGGCGGGTGTTCGTGCCGGGGATCGCCCCCGACGTGGCCGGGCGAGCCGAGGCCGTCGTGCGGGTACACCTGGCGCACGACCGCCTGGAGCGGCTGGTGTTCGCGCTGGGCGACGACGTCACCGGGTCACAGCGGCGCCGCCACGACTGCTGGGACACCGCCGCCGCCCGGGTGGTGGCGCACCTGCGCGAGCAGGGCAGCAGTGCCGCCTTCGCCACCCTCGGTGACCCGTCGGTGTACTCCACCTTTGGGTATCTCGCCACCACGGTGCGCCAGCTGCTGCCCCGGGTCCGGATCCGCACCGTACCGGGCATCACCGCGATGCAGGCCGCGGCCAGCGCCGCGAGTCTCACCTTGGTCGAGGGCGCGGAAGGACTCACCCTGCTCCCGCTGTCTCGTGATCTCACGAGCCTGGATGAGGCGCTGATCCGGGGCGGGACAGTGGTCGCCTACAAGGTCGGCCACCGGTTGGCGGCGCTGCGGGCGCGGGTGGCGGCCGCCGGTGCGCTGGACCGCGCCTGGTGCGCCGAGCACCTGGGCACTCCCCAGGAGCGAATCACCCCGCTGGCGCACACCGACACAGCGGCCTACCTGTCGACGGTGCTGGTCCTGCCGCCGCGCCACGGCAGAGGGGCGCAGCTGTGACCGGCGGCCCACCGCTGCGCGAGCCGGATTTGCCACGGACCGCGACGCTGCGTCCGCACGCGCTGCGGACCGGGTTCAGCACCGGTGCTTGCTCGGCGGCGGCGGCCAAGGCCGCGGTGGCCGCGCTGAGTGGCACCCCCCTGTCCACCGTGAACATCCCGTTCCCCTCAGGAGATCGGCACACCTTCACCGTCCACTCGCTGCGGTGCGAGGCCGACAGTGCCACCGCCGTGGTGGTCAAGGACGCGGGCGATGATCCCGACGTCACGCACGGCGCGCACCTGACGGTGACTGTCACCTGGCGTGGCGACGGCGAAATCGTGCTGCACGGCGGTGCGGGGGTAGGAATGGTCACCCGGGCCGGGCTGGGGTTGCCGGTCGGGCAGCCCGCGATCAACCCAGGACCCCGACAGATGATCACTGATGCGGTGCGGGAGGCATCCGGGGGGCGGGGTGTCGACGTGACGATCAGCGTACCCGACGGGGAGCGGATGGCGCGCAAGACCACCAACCGTCGGCTGGGCATCGAAGGCGGGATCTCCATCCTGGGCACCACCGGGATCGTCCGCCCGTTTTCGACGGCCTCCTGGCGGGCTTCGGTGGAGCAGGCGGTGGCGGTGATGGCCGCCCAGGGAGTCTCGACGCTGGTGCTGGCTACCGGCGGGCGCACCGAGCGGGCGGCGATGCGGCTGCTACCGCAGCTGCCGCTGGTGGCGTTTGTGGAGGTCGGTGACTTCACCGGGGCGGCGGTGCGCCGCGCGGTGGAACACCGCCTGACCGAGGTGGTGTTCGTCGGTATGATCGGCAAGCTGACCAAGCTGGCCACCGGGATCCTGATGACCCACTACACCCGCTCCAGGGTGGACACCGATGTGCTGGCGGAGATCACCGCCGCGCACGGGGGCTGTCCGCAGGACCTCGCGGAGATCCGCGCCGCCCCGACCGCCCGGCGGGCGTATGAGATCTGGGAAGTGGGTGGGTTGCTGCGAGCGTGCGGGGACGATCTCTGTGCCCGGGTGGCCGACACGCTGCGCCGGTTCAGCGTCGAGGTGGGAGCCGAGGCGGGGCAGACCCTGGCAGCCCGGGTAGCGATGGTCGACTTCACCGGGCAGCAGGTGGTGGCCGCGACCGAGCCGGACTGGGTCCCGTGAACGTCACCGTCGTTGGTCTGGACGGGGCTGCGCTGCCGCCGGGCGCGGCCCAGGCACTGGCGGGTGCGCAGGTTGTCCTCGGCGCGCCTCACCAGCTCGCTGCCGTGCCGGTGCCGGCAGGCGCTACCGTGTTCGGGCCCTTAGAGCTGGACCAGCTGCCGGATGCCTCCTCCGCGGTGGTGCTGGCTAGCGGTGACCCGGGGTTCTTCGGGATCGTGCGGGCACTGCGTCAGCGCGGCGTGCGACCCGTGGTGTTGCCGGCGCGCTCCAGCGTGGCGCGGGCGTTCGCGTTGCTGCGCCGCTCCTGGGACGACGTCGCCGTGGTCTCGGCGCACGGCCGCTCGCTGCGTCCTGCGCTCAACGTGTGCCGGGCTCATCCCGCGGTCGCGGTGCTAACCGGGCCCGGGGCGGGGGCGCTGGAGATCCTCGCCGGGCTGGCCGGCTGGCGGCGCACAGTACTGGTCGCTGAGGAGCTCGGCGGGCCCAACGAGCGGGTGCGACGCTTCGAGGGTGGGCCGCTGCGTGATCCGCATGTGGTGCTGTGCCTGGCTGATGAACACGCGGTGCCCGCTCGGGGCTGGATCGCCGGTGGTGAACCGGTCCCTCCCGCGGCCGGGTGGGCGCTGGAGGAGGCGAAGTTCTCCCACCGCGACGGGATGATCACCAAGTCGGAGGTTCGGGCGCTGGCCTTGGCGCGGCTGGCCCCGGGGCCGGGTCGGTTGGTGTGGGATCTGGGCGCCGGGTCGGGCTCGGTCGGGGTGGAATGCGCGCGGCTGGGGGCCGCCGTGGTCGCCGTCGAGCGGGATCCCGCGCAGTGCGCCCGGTTGGTGGCCAACGCGAGGGCGCACCGGGTGGACGTCCGGGTGATCGAAGGACCGGCGCCGGCCGTGCTGAGCGGGCTGCCCGAACCTGATGCGGTGTTCGTCGGCGGGGGAGGGCCGGAGGTGGTGCGCGCCGCAGCGCAGGCCTCGCCCCGCGTCGTGGTCGCGCTGACCGCGCTGGAGCGTCTCGCGCCCTGCCGCGCCGCACTGCGGGAAGCGGGCCACCAGGTCGAGGGGGTCCAGCTGGCGGCGTCGCGGTTTACGGAGTTGCCCGACGGGTCGGTGCGGCTGGAGGCGACCAACCCGGTGCTGCTGCTGTGGGGGCGACGGTGACCGAGCTGGTCGTCGGGTTCGGATCGTCCCGCGGGGTGCGCGCGGCGGCGGTGTGGTCAGCGCTGCGCTCGGCCGTGGCTGACCTCAGTGAGATCATCGCGTTCGGCACCATTGACCGGCGCCGCGACGAGCCGGGGCTGCGCTCAGTGATCGGGGCGCACGGTGCGCCGCTGCACTGCTACCCGGCGGCCGAGCTTGACGCGGTGGACGTGCCCCATCCCAGTGACGACGTCCGCGGATACGTCGGTACCCGCAGCGTCGCCGAGGCCGCCGCCCTGCTCGCGGCCCGCGACCTCGGCGGGGGATCGCTGATCGTGCCCAAGCGACGCGGCGAGCAGGTCACCGTCGCGGTCGCCGCGCTCACCCCGCTGGTGATCAGCTCGGCGTGCACCGCCTGCGGGGGGTGCCTGCGTACCTGCCCGCAGCACGCCCTGCGCCCCGCCCCGCAGCGCCCCATGATCGTCGCGGCGCGCTGTACCTCCTGCGGCGAGTGCGTCGAGATCTGCCCCACCGACGCGATCACCCTGCGCACCGAGCCCGGCAGCCCCCGAACGACGTGATCCACCGCCGTGCCGCGCCGATTCACCCCCTTGTATGCGCCGCGTTCTGCTCTACCACAGTCAAATCTCAAACATGACGGAACTCGGCTGCTTGTGCGGGTGGAGCTCGACGACAAGGTCCGGTTTCAACTTTTTGAACAGCGTGGATGGCGGATTGCGCGCATCTGCGCGAGTTCCACGATAGTTCCTCACTCGCCGAACCGGTGTGTTGGGATGACAGTGAGAGCAGGGTTCCAGGTCGAACACCTGGTGTGCATCAATCCCCCACAAGTAGTTTGGCGTGACGGAGACATTGTCACCGGCAGTGGCGGCTTGAGATACTTGGAGTATGGGGGTTCGGCGACGGCGCCTCTGGTCATGGGCCGGGCTGTTGTTGCTTGTTGCGGTCATGGCTGTGGTCGTGGCCTACATTGTTTATGCTCACGATCCGGGGTCGGCCAGCACGCT